>JBJERU010000071.1:0-33876 GCA_051882415.1 Faecalibacterium sp.
TTTCTGGTTCTCTTTTGGCGAGACAAAAGAGAACATCCCACCGGCTATCGCCCTGACAACAGGGCATAAGCCTGCCCCATCCCGTCCGCGATCTTTCAGGATGCCCAAACCAGCCCCGCGGCGGCCAGCCGCTTAAAAACAGCCCCCGCCAGGATACTTCAAGCGGATTTGACAAATTTTGTAGCGTTTTCTTACTTGTCAAAGCCTTTCTCTCCTTCTATAATAAGAATGGATTCGTGAAATAATACACAATCCGGCAGAGTGGATAAGAGTAAGGAAAGCAAGTTTTATCAAAATTTCAGGAGGTATCGAAAATGCCCTTAGTAACCACCAAGGAACTGCTGCTCGACGCACAGAAAAATCATTACGCCGTCGGCGCATTCAATGCCGAAAACATGGAGATGGTCCAGGCCATCGTTGCTGCCGCCGAAGAACTGCATGCCCCGGTCATCGTTCAGACTACTCCGGGCACTTTGAAGTACGCTTCCCCCGAAATGTTTTATGCCAACGTTGCCGCCGCCGCCAACGCCGCCAGCGTTCCGGTCGTCATGCATCTGGATCACGGCAGCAGCTTTGACCTGGCGCTGCGTGCCTTCCGCGCAGGCTATACCTCGGTCATGATCGACGGCTCTCACAGCAGCTTTGAGGAAAACATCGCCCTGACCCGGTCTGTTGTTGCTGCCTGTCATGCGGGCGGCGTGCCCGTTGAGGCCGAGCTGGGCAAGGTCGGCGGCAAGGAAGATGATCTTGACGGCGGCACCGGCAATGGCTATACCGATCCCGCCGAGGCCGCTGCGTTTGTCCAGCGCACCGGCGTGGACTCTTTGGCCGTGGCCATCGGCACGGCACATGGCGTGTATAAGGGCATCCCCAAACTGGATGTGGAGCGCCTGAGCGAGATCCGCAAGGTCGTTTCCATCCCGCTGGTCCTGCATGGCACCTCCGGCGTGCCGGACGATGCCGTGCGTGAGTGCATCGCCCGCGGCATGTGCAAGGTCAACTATGCCACTGATCTGCGTATCGCCTTCAGCGCGGGCGTCAAGGAATATCTGGCCCGGGATCCCGAAGCCTTTGATCCGAAAAAGTACAATGCTCTGGGCCGCGAAAAGGTCAAGGAGTATGTCATGAGCAAGATCCGCGTCTGCGGCAGCGAGGGCAGGGCCTGAGCCTTTTGGCAAAGCGTTTTTCCCCCTTCTTCCAATATTTTTCCATCTCCCCATCCGACCCATTTGCAGAAAAACCGGCAGCTTGTACAAGCTGCCGGTTTTTCTTATGGTGATTTTTTCACCTGTGCTGCTCGGATGCTGAAAGGGTTTTGCTGGACATTTGCCCGGAAAATGGGATAATAAAAACGACACGAAATCATTTTTGCCAGACGGCCCCCGGCTCCGGGCCGTCTTTGCCTGCGGGCAAAACCCGGTATCTGTGCCGGGGTGTGCATCGGGCCGCCGGCTGGGAGGGCCTTTTTTCCTGCTATGAAGCTGATTTTCCGCCTGCTTGGGCGTTATGCTCCGGCCGTTGCTCTGGCCGTTTTTCTCAAACTGCTGGCAACTTTTGCCGAGCTGCTTCTGCCCTACATCCTGGAACATATGATCGACCAGGTCGTGCCTTTGGGCCGGCTGGCCCCTGTGCTGCTTTGGGGCGGGGTGATGTTCGGCGCGGCCGCGCTGTGCTGGGCTTTCAATGTTCTGGCCAATCGCAAGTCCATCGACAATGCTCACACTATCAGCTATGAGCTGCGGCAGGAGCTGTTTTGCAAAACCGCCAACCTCACCGGCGCACAGTTCGACCAGTTCAGCCTGCCCAGCCTGATCAGCCGCATGACCAGCGACAGCTATAACGTCCAGCTGGCCGTCCAACAGCTGCAAAGCCTGTGCGTGCGCGCCCCGCTCATGCTGGTGGGCGGCGTGATGCTCACATTGCTGATGGACCTGCCCCTTGCGCTGGCACTGGTGGCGCTGGTGCCGCTGCTGCTGGCCATCGCGTTTCTGGTCTCCCGCAAAGGCATCCCGCTGTACAACCGGGTGCAGCAGCGTCTGGACGCCGTGGTGCGCATCATGCGGGAGAACATCACCGGCATCCGGGTGGTCAAGGCCCTGAGCAAGGAGGACTATGAGCGCCGGCGCTTTGCCGCGGCCAACCAGCAAATGACCGACGACGACATCCACGCCAGCACCATCATGGCCATTCCCAGCCCGCTGATGCAGCTGTGCCTGAACATCGGTCTGACCCTGGTGGTGGTCATCGGTGCGTGGCGGGTCAACGCCGGGCTGATCCGTCCGGGTGTCGTGCTGGCCTTTCTGACCTATTTCAACATGATCAACATGGGCGTTATGGGCCTGAATCGTATTTTTATGACCCTGAGCAAGGCCAGCGCCAGCGCCAACCGCATCGATGCCGTCCTGCGGGCACCCGCCGGGCAGAGGGTGCTCTCCTCCGCCGAGGCAAAACAGCCCGCCGGGGAAGGCTTTATCCGGTTCGAGCAGGTCAGCTTCCGCTACGGCGGGGACGACAAAGCGGATCAAGACCGGGAAAGGGTGCTGGACAACATCAGCTTCACCCTTCAAAAAGGGGAGAGCCTGGGCATCATCGGGCCTACCGGCTCCGGAAAAAGCACCATCCTCAGCCTGCTCATGCGCTTTTACGACGCGGACGAGGGCGGCGTGTTCGTGGACGGCAAAGATGTGCGCAGCTATGAAAAAGACGCGCTGCACCGCAAGTTCGGCGTGGTATTCCAGAACGACATGGTGTTTCAGGATACCCTGCGGGAAAACATCGACTTTGGCCGCGGCCTTTCGGAGCAGGCCCTGCGCACGGCGGTACGGGATTCGCAGGCGGAGGAATACATCTCCGGTCTGGACGGCGGGCTGGACTATCGGGCCGCCATCAAGGGCGCAAACCTTTCCGGTGGGCAGAAGCAGCGGCTTCTGGTAGCGCGGGCACTGGCCGGAAAACCGGAGATCCTGGTTCTGGACGACAGCTCCAGCGCGCTGGATTACCGCACCGATGCGGCCATGCGCCGGGCCATCGCGGAGGACTATGCAGACAGCACCCTGATCCTGGTGGCCCAGCGGGTCAGCAGCGTCATGGGCATGACCCATATCCTGGTGCTGGACAACGGCCGCTGCGCCGGTTATGGCACGCACAAAGAGCTTTTGGAACGCTGCCCGGCCTACCGGGAGATCTATGACAGCCAAATGGGTGCAATGGCGTAAAGGAGGGGACTTTCATGCCGGGACCGGGAGACCGCGGCGGCGTAAAACGCCGCCCCAAGGATACAAAAGGCGCGCTGCGCCGCGTGATGGGATGCCTGATGGTATACCGCTGGCAGGTGCTGGCGCTGCTGGCCTGTTCCTTTGCCAGCAACATCGGAAATCTGCTGGGGCCAAATTTTGCGGGCAAGGCCATCTCTGCGGCATCCGCAGGCGCAGGCAGGGTGGATATGGATGCCGTGATGCGCTATGCCGCCTGTATGCTCACGGCGTATGTGTGCAGCAACATCATGAGCTTTCTGGTCAGCGTGGGCATGATGCGGGTGGGCCGCCATGTGGCCCAGAACCTGCGCCAGAGCGTATTCGATAAGCTGATGCGGATGCCGGTGGGATACTTTGACCAAAATCAGGCGGGCGACATCATCAGCCGGGTCTCCTATGACATCGACGTGGTGTGCACCAGCCTTTCCACCGACGTGGTGCAGATCATGACCAGCCTTGTCACCGTGACAGGCAGCTTTGTGATGATGTGCGTGATCTCTCCGCCGCTGGTGCTGTGCACGCTGTTCACCATTCCGGCATCGCTGCTGTTCACCCGCTTTATGGGCAGGCTGACCCGGCCCCGCTACGCCCGCCGCAGCGCCGCCTATGGCGCAATGAACGGCTTTGTGGAAGAGATGTTCACCGGACAAAAGACCATTCTGGCCTATGCCCACGAGGATGCAGTCTGCGACCGTTTTGCCGGGGTGAACCGCGAAGCTGCCGAAGCCTACAAGCGGGCAGACGGTCTGGGCATGATCACCGGCCCTTCGGTGGGCCTTATCAGCAACATCGGCCTGGCGGCCATCGGCATGGGCGGCGCCGTGCTCTATCTGCACGGTGCCGTGGATCTGGGGCAGATCTCCAGCTTTATCCTCTACAGCCGCAAATTCAGCGGGCCGATCAACGAGATCGCCAACATCATCAACGAAATTTTTTCGGCGCTGGCGGCGGCAGAACGCGTGTTCCAGCTTCTGGACGAGCCGGAGGAAGCCGCCGACGCGCCGGATGCCGCAGAGCTGACCGGATGCCGGGGCGAGGTGCGCGCCGAGGGCGTAAGCTTTGGCTATCTGCCGGGCCGGACCGTTCTGCATGATCTGAGCCTGCACGCCCAGCCCGGCCAGACCATCGCCATCGTCGGCCCCACCGGTGCGGGCAAGACCACCATCATCAATCTGCTGATGCGCTTCTACGACCCGGATCAGGGTGCGATCTATGTGGACGGCCGCGAAAACCGTGCCTATACCCTGAAAAGCCTGCGCCACAGCTATGCCATGGTCCTGCAGGAAACGTGGGTGTTCCGGGGGACCATCTTCGAGAATATCGCCTACGGCAAGGAAGGGGCCTCCCGAGAAGAAGTGATGCAGGCTGCCAAAGCCGCCCACATCCACAACACGATCTTGCAGCTGCCGCAGGGATACGATACCGTCATCAGCGAGGACGGCAGCAACATCAGCAAAGGCCAAAAGCAGCTTTTGACCATTGCCCGGGCGATGCTGTACAACACCAACATGCTGATCTTGGACGAGGCCACCAGCAACGTGGACACCACTACCGAGCGCCAGGTGCAAAAAGCCATGCGGGAGCTGATGCGGGGCAAGACCTGCTTTGTCATCGCGCATCGGCTTTCCACCATCCAGAACGCGGACAACATTCTGGTGGTGCAGCACGGAGATGTGGTGGAGCAGGGCACCCACGACCAGCTGATGGCCCGCCAGGGCGAATATTACCGGCTGTATGCCAGCCAGTTTGCATAAGAAAAGGCTTTCATCGCGCTAAATCTGCCGGTTCTGGCCCAAACAGAGGCCGGGCGGAAACTTTGGGCAAGCGATATCCGACAGGAGCGGCATGTCCGGGCTGTGCAAAAAGCCGGTCAACGCGTGCAGACGGCTCTTCATTCCAGGACAGCTCAAGGGAATGCAGGCGGCAGTTCTCCCTCGCCCAGCAATGTCTGCGCCTGAGCGTTATGGAAAAGGACGCTCCCATGAAAAAGCCTGCCGCAGTTCCATGCGGCAGGCTTTCTTTCGTTGTGCGGGGGATGATCTCATCCATTTCCCACTGTCTGTATGGATGCGGCACAAAAGAAGCGGGGATCCCCAAAAAATCTGCGCTCAAAGCAAAATATCCCCTGTACAACTGGGGTACAGGGGATAAAGAGCTCAGCTTTTTGCGTGGTCTTTTTTGGCCTTTTGCATCAGATCCTCCATCGAGGAGGTGATGGCTCCGGTGGGGCAGGCGGCTTTGCAGGCCCCGCAGCGGATGCACTCCGGGTCGTTGGGGTGCTCCCACACCTTGATGTCCATGCCGCAGGCACGCTGACAGGCCCCGCATTTGACGCACTTGTCCGTATCCACCCGGAGCCGGTAGATGGACACCGGGTTGCAGATGCCATAGAAGGCTCCCAGCGGGCACAGATATTTGCAGAAGGGCCGATCCACCTTGATGGCCGTGACCAGAATGATGATCAGAATGGACAGCTTCCACCAGAAATGGAACCCGATGGCGCTGCGAAGATTGGGTTTCAGCGACATCAGCGGCACGCCGCCCAGCAGGGTACCGCTGGGGCACAGCCACTCACAGAACCATGGGCTGCCCATGCCGGTAAAGTCCCGCACGGTGGCGGGCAGCAAAATCACCAGCAATGCCAGAACCACATACTTTAAGTACCGCAGCCAGCGGTGGCCGGGAAGTGTCTTGATTTTCTTAAACAGCGGGATACGGTGCAGCAGATCCTGCACCAGCCCAAAGGGGCACAGCCAGCCGCAGATAAACCGTCCCACCGCCGCGCCGAACATCATCAGAGTGCCCAGCACGTAGCAGCTGAACCGGTACTGTTTGCTGCCCAATACCGCCTGCAAAGCCCCGATGGGGCAGGCCCCCAGCGCACCGGGGCAGGAATAGCAGTTCAGCCCCGGCACACAGAACTGTTTGCTGCTGCCGGTGTAGATCTTGCCCTTCAGAAAGCCCTGCGCGTAGCCGTTGGTCAGCGCGAACCAGACCGCCTGCGTCAGCAGGCGGATCCGGCTGTGGCGTTTTTGATGATCGGCTTTTTGTCCCATGACGCGCCCCCTGTCAGCCGATGCCGATGCACTGTAGGCAGATGGCGATGGCCTTGTGCAGCACGGTCAGATGCTCGCCGCGGATACGCCCTGCCGCAAACAGCACCGCGCCCAGCGCAAACAGCAGCCAGCCAGCCTGTTTTTGCACAAATCTCTGCATAGTCCGCTCCTGATCAGCCCCGCTTGGCCAGTTCTTCTTCGATCGCTGCTCTCCACGCGTCCTCAGACCGGGAACCCTGAAGAATATCCAGAATTTCGCCGTTCTCATCCACAAACAGGGTGGTGGGATACATATAGTCGGTATACTGCACCAGTGCTTCCTCCGTGGCTTCGTCCGGGACAAAGTTCATGTAGGTAACACCCACCTGCTCCAGCACCTCGGCGGTCTCGGCCAGATAGTCCTCTTTCATGGTGGGATTGGAGCAGATGCCGATGATCTGGAAGTCTGCGCTGTCATAGCTCTGGGAGATGGCTTCCAGAGCGGGCATTTCCTCGATGCAGTATTTGCACTCGGTGAACCAGATGTTCAACATGCTCAGCTTGTGGCCTGCCAGAACCGACTGATCCACCGTGGAGCCGTCTATGGTGGTGCCGGAGAAGATCAGGGCACCCTCTGCCGCCGCGGTCTCGTCGGTGCTGGACGCGGTGCTTTCCACCACGCTGCTGGCGGTGCTGGACGATGCGGTGCTCTCCGCGCTCTTGCTGCCGGAGCAGGCGACCAGGCTGAGCACCACCGCAGCGGCGCACATCATCGAAAGGATCCTTTTCATATATATTACCCCTTTTTAAAATCATCCATATTATCAGGAACGGCGGGAAAGCGCTTTACTCCTGTGCAGCTCCGCAAAATAAGATACACAACATCCGCGCGTTTGTCAATCGCTTCGTCAGCAGGATCAGACTGCTGGGAAGTCTGTCCACAGCCGTTTACCTGCCGGCCTTGCGCCTGCACGCCGGACACCCGCAGCACCTCTGCATTGCCCCGGTGCATGGCCATAAACAGCGCTGAGCACAGCCCCAGATCCAGCCGCCCCCGGCTGCCCAGCACAAGGAGGATCCCTCAGCGCAGCGGATCGTACCCGTTGGGCGGCATCGGCTGTTTTTTCGGTCAGATCTCTGCCCGGAACGGGATACCGATCCGGTGTCCTTTTTCGTGCAAACGCCTTGTTAAACGGGCTGTAGATTTTTCCAAACGCATTACAGCTTTCCGTTCTTGTTCAAGCTCTCCCCCCGACAGCAATGGCGCTCTTTTTGCTATCCTGGGAGGAGAGCATCCGGGCAGGAGTGGCTCCGGGATGAAAACAAATCGACAAATCGGCCATCGACGTTTTCCTTTGCTTACAATCGTGTGATCTGCCGCTGAGCATTCTCCCACGTTTAATAGAATAGCACGCCGATATGCATAAAATATGCACATTTTCGTCCTGTTGCGATGGATTCTTCAAAAAACTCACATTTTTTAAAGAATCCCATAGACATCCCCGTCAGCAGCGTATTATAATTGAGAAAGGAAGATGTCAGGTATGGAAAATGGATTATCGAGGGACGTACCGTGAATGTGATTCTTGTGGAGGACGAAAAGCCGAATCGGGAAAATTTGGAATATCTTGTGGGAAAGGTGCTTCCCGGCGCATCCTGGGCCAGCTTTGGCAAAGCCAGCGCCGCGCTGGAATACATCGAGTCCCATCCCGTAGACATCGCCCTTTTGGACATCCACATGCGCGGGATCGATGGGATCACCATCGCAAGGGCCCTCCGGGAGAAGTATCCCCGCGCGAACATCCTGTTCTGCACCGGTTTTACAGAATACTCGCTGGAGGCCTGGGATCTGAATTGCAGCGGTTATCTTTTAAAGCCCATCACGGAGGAAAAGCTGCGCAATGCCCTTGCCAATCTCCGCTATCCTGTGGTGGAGGAAAAACGGGTGGCGTTTCACTGCTTCGGCAATTTTGAAGCCTATTGTGATGGCTCCCCCATCCTGTTCAAATACGGCCGGACAAAGGAACTGCTGGCCTACCTTGTGGACCGCAACGGCGCCAGCTGCTCCTTGCGGGAGCTGGCCGCCATATTATTTGAGGACGAGCAGCACCGCTCTTATCTGTATCAGATCCGGCTGGATCTGATCAACACCTTGTCCGGCCTTGGTGTGGAGGACATTCTCATCCAGTCCCGGGGCTATCTGGGCATTGCCCGGGACAAGGTCAAGTGCGACTATTTTGATTATCTGGATCACAAGATCGAAGCGCCGGTGCAGGAGTACATGACGCAGTACAGCTTTGGCGAACAGACCTGCGCCATGCTGTTCCGGAAGGACTACTGAAAAACAGAGATCGAGGAGGAGGCGAAATGCAGAATGCGGTATTGGTTCAGATCGCCATGGAGCTTTGGGGCGCTGTCATCTGCCTTATTTTTGCTTCGATCATTTTCTTTGTCCAGGAAAAAACGTCCCACCAGGAGCGTCTGCTCCTTGCCCTTCTGCTCCAGATCTTCCTCCTTCTGCTGAGCGACACCCTTGCCTGGGCCTACCGGGGAAAAGCGGGGGAGACGGCGTACTGGGCTGTGCGGATCAGCAACTATCTGGTGTTTGCCCTGAACTACTTCATCGGCTATACCATCCTGCTTTATCTGGAAGAGCTTGTGCGCCAGCATGGAGCCGCTTTGCTTCCCGGCCTTAAACGCGCCACCGGCGTGGTCTGCCTGCTGGGGCTTGTTGTTGTGACGATCTCCCAGTTCACGGGGTATCTTTATACCTTCAACGCCCAAAACCAGTATCAGAGAATGGGCGGGTATCCAACGATCTGCATCATAGCCGGGATCATGCAGATCCTGATCGCCGTCGGCATCCTGTCCTGCCGAAAGGTGCTGCGCCCGGTGCAGCACGCACCGCTTGTGCTGATCTTTGTGCTGACCTTTCTGGCCTATCTCGTCCAGACGGTGTATTACGGCGTTTCTCTGGTGAACCTGTCCCTTACGGTGGGCGTGGTGATCCTGTTTTTCGGCTATGAAAAGGAGCGGATGCTTTCCAGCGCCGAAAAGGAAAAACTGCTGCTGAAAAAAAACCTCCAGCTGGCGCAGCAGGGCGCAGAACTGCTCCGAAAAGACGCTCAGATGGCAAAAATCAACGCGAAGCTGACCGAAAAGCGCACCCAGATCATGCTTTCCCAGATACAGCCCCATTTTCTCTACAACACCCTGTCGACCATCAGCTTTCTGTGCATCAAGGATCCCATGAAGGCAAAAGAGGTCACAGACAACTTTGCGGAGTATCTGCGGACAAACCTGAACAGCCTTCAAAATGATCATCTTGTCCCCTTTGCGCAGGAGCTGGAACACACCCGGGTCTATCTGGCGATCGAGCAGGTGCGCTTTGGAGAGGATCTTGCGGTGGAATATGACATCCAGTGCTCTGATTTTCTTCTCCCTTCCCTGTCCATCCAGCCGCTGGTGGAAAACGCGGTCCGCCACGGGATCTGCGGAAAAGAGGACGGCGGAAAGGTGACGATCCGCTCCCGCAGGGCCGATGGAAAGATCCGGATCACGGTAGCGGACGATGGCGTGGGCTTTGACCCCGATGCCCTCCCAAAGGATGGGCGGCTCCATTTGGGTCTGGAAAATGTGAAGCAGCGGCTGGAGCTTCTGTGCGCAGGCGAAATAAAGGTGGACAGCGCGCCGGAGCATGGCACCATCGTGACCATCACCCTGCCGGAACAGCAGGAATGATGCTCTGCCCGGGCAGCCATGCCGGAACGGGGAGCGCCGTTTTTTGCCGGACTGCGCCTCTTTTTCAAAAATTTTCATCTTTCCTGTAACAAAATCCGCGGCCGTGCATATTACCAGTCAGACAGAAACAAAAAACCGGCGAAGGCCGAACAAAAACTTTTTGAAGGAGGCACCTTTTATGAAAAACGAACTGAACTCTGCCGCCATGCTGCGCAAGCTGACCGCCTGCCAGACTACCGAGGAAGTGATGGCTCTGGTCAAAGAAGCCGGTCAGGAGCTGACCGAGCAGGAGGCCGCCCAGCTTCTGGAGGAGCTGAAACTGCAAAGCAGGGACCTGTCGGACAAGGAGCTGGAGCTGGTCGCGGGCGGTTGTACCGTAGACGACCCGAGCGGCGCAAGAGCTACGTATCACGAGAAGGACAGCAAGGGTATTAAAATCGGAGGGCGCGTCCTCAAGATCAAAAGATTTTGACATTTCGATAAAGATTTTTACTGTGATACCCGCCCGCTGGAGACGCGGCAGCCGGAATGGGCGGACAAAGCCCGGCTGCACGGCGGCGGCTGTCGCCGCGCATGGGACGCTCTGCCCGCGCTGGCCGCCGCGCCGCTTACCGAACAGACCCTGTTGGATCTTTACGCCCTGCTGATGCCCAAGGCTGCGCCACCGCACTGCCATGACCACGGCCCAGCGCCGTTCCATGCAGGGCTGGTACGAGGGCACCAACACCTATCAGCCTGTGGCGGAGTTCTGGCTGGACGCGGCGCTGGATCTCTACCGCGAGGCGCTGGCGTTCCCGAGCTGAGCGCAGGCCAGGCACCCACCAAAAATATAGCGAGCCATCCTTGCGCGCAAAGCAAGAGATCGAAAACGAAATACGGAGGAACAAATTATGTGGACAAGACAGGAACTGAAAGAAAAAGGCAAGGCGGCATTCAAGCGCAATTACTGGAAGAGCGTGGTGGCCGGTCTGGTGGTTTTGCTGACGACCGGCGCGGCTGTCAGCTCCGGCGCCGGAAGCACCGGAGGTTATGCGGAATTTGAAGCGGATCTGAACGCGGCGCTGGCACAGTCCGGCATTTCCCCGGCTGTACTGATCGCGGTTTTGTTCGGCGTGCTCGGCGTGGCCTGTCTGATCTCTGCGGCGCTCAACGCGTTCCTGCGCAATCCCATCCAGGTAGGCACGAATCGCTTTTTCCTGAAGAACGCTCAGGAGCCTGCCAAACTGAACGAGCTGCTCTACGCTTTCCAAAGCGGCCATTATCTCAAAATCGTGGGAGCAAAGTTTTTGGCCGGTCTGTTCATCGCCCTGTGGAGCCTTCTGCTGGTGGTGCCCGGCGTGATCAAAAGCCTTGAATACATGATGGTGGGCTACATCCTGGCCGATGAACCCGAGATCGGCATGATGGATGCCCTGCGCAAAAGCAAGCAGATGATGATGGGCCACAAGTGGGATGCCTTTGTGCTGTCTCTGTCCTTTTTGGGCTGGGAGCTGCTGAGCGTAGTCACCCTCGGCGTTTTGGATATCTTTTATGTAAGACCCTATGTGGAAGCTACCTTTGCCGAGCTGTATCTGACGCTGAAGCAATCGTGACCCTGCGCCAAAAAGGGGGCTTTTGCCGCGGCAGGTCCGAACGAAAGCACGGCGGACGGCCCCATGGAAGAAAATTCCCTGAAAGGAGTTCCCGTCATGAAACGAACCGCCTGTCTGCTGTGCCTTGTGCTCACCTTCCTGCTTTTCTGCCCGCCTGCCTCGGCCTGCTTTTTCTTTCCCGTCAAGGTCAAGGCCCTGATCCTGCCCAAGTTTGAGGTGGACGAGATGTCTGGCGATTTTCCCGGCGAGGCTCAGTATTACTACGAAGCCTACTGTCAGGGCGGCACGGAATACGACATCCGCGGCGGGCAGGAGGGCAGCAAGCTCTATGTAAAAGATGGCGTTGCGCTTTATGTGACCGGTATGGGCAAGGTCAACGCCGCCGCAAGCCTGACCGCGCTTTTGACCGACAGCCGCTTTGATTTTTCCGATGCCTATCTTTTCAGCACCGGATGTGCCGGTTCTTCCTCCGACAACACCGTGATGGGAGATGTGTTTTTGATCACGGCGGCGGTGGACTACGATCTGGGGCACCATGCTGACGCGCGGGAGATGACGGCCGCGGGCGATGCCACATGGTTCCATGATCCCAGCTATGACGGCTCCGCCTGCAAGCGGCTGGATCCGGCCCTGACCGAAAAAGCCTATGCCCTGATCAAGGACATCCCCCTCCGGACGACCGAAAATACCCGCGCTTACATGGCTGCCGCTTTGCCGCAAGCGGACTGGGCCGCCCGCGATCCCCGGGTTTTGCGCGGCACCACTGTTTCCGGCGACAACTATTGGAAAGGCGCATACGATCACGCCAACGCCCTGAAGATCGTGCAGACCTATGGCTGCCCCGACCCCTACGCCACAACCGAGATGGAAGACCTGGCCCTGGCTGTTGTAGCCGACCGTATGGGCATGCTGGATCGGCTGCTCATTCTCCGCGTGTCGGTGGATCTGGACACCTTCCTGAACGGCGCGACCCCCGAACGTTTGTGGAACGAGGGCGAATCCCTTGATCTCGCTTTGGAAGAGTCGGTCGAATCTGCGGATATCTTTGCCACCGCGATGGAAAACAACTTCCGGGTGGGCCGCGTGCTGATCGATGCGATCCTGGACGGAACACTATAAAAGATCCTTTTGCATCCGGTGTGCCTTCTCCCAAGGCAATCCCGTACCATTTCCTTTTTGAGAACAAACAGGCATCCCGATCATGACCCATGGTCGGGATGCTTTTTCAACGGTTCTTTGTCCGCGTGCGCGGCGGCTCATCGCGGAAAGCGGACAAACGTATTTGTTTTTCCATCCGGAAAGCATATTGCCCGGGTTTTACATGATGCAGGCCCTCCCCTGGGTCGCTCATGCGGCGTTTGGCTTATAAAACAAGTTGGGTATTTGCCGCTGGAATTTGAGAGGGAATAAGTATTGGATGATTATGAAAAAAAGGTCGTTTTATGGATTGAAAATCAGAGGGAAATATGTTAAGATAAACGATAGCAAGTAATTTGCAGTCGTTTGACCGAAAAGGCTCTGGTAAAACCGCTATGCATTTTATTTGAAATTTACTTGGGAGGTTTTAAGCTATGAGGAAAAGATTGGTCTCTGGCCTGCTGGCTATGAGCATGATCCTCTCGCTGGTGCCGATCTCGGCGCTTGCGGAAGGTGAAGGCATCGAGCCTGTGGATACGCCGTCCACAGAAACAACAGCAGCCAACGAACAGACACCGGAAACCGAAGGCAGTGAGAGAAACCCCGAACTGGATGAGGTTGTTGCCACTGTAAACCAGCTGCTGGAAGAAGGCGATCTGGATTTTACAAAGGCGAATGCGGAAGATGAAGCCACCGAGTCTGCGCCAACGTCCGAAAAGGTAGCGGAAGCGATTGACGAGGCACAGAAATCCGAAATCATCGCCGCAATCGACGCGGTGGCAGCCGGTGAGGAAGAAGCCGCCAAAGCGGAGATCGAAGCCGCTAAAAAGCAGGAGCAGGCACAGGAAAATCTGGATGCTGCTGAGAAGGTTGTAGAAGATGCACAGGCTGAGGCCGAGGCCGCGCAGAAGGAAGAAATTGCGCAGGAGGCTGCGGACAAAGCCCAAGAGAGCAAAGAAGAGACACAGGCACAGAAGGATGCTGCGCAGGAGGCTGCGGACAAAGCCGAAGATGCGCTGAAGGATGCGCAGGAGGCTGCGAGCAAGTCGGATGCACAGACCGCTGCGGACGAGGCCGAACAGCAGAGCGAGACCGCAGGCCAGGCCGCGGCAGAGGCTGTGACAAAGTCGGATGAAGCCGCCAAAGCTGCCGAAGCTGCCGAAGCTGCCTATAATGAAGCCAAGGCAGCGGCAGACGATGCGGCTGCACAGGTAGAAGCGCTGCTGGGCGCGGGCGAGGAACAGATGGCGGAAGCCAAGGCAGCGGCGGACGCTGCCGCGCAGCTTGCCGAGAAAAAGTACCGGGAAATGATCATCGCTCAGCGGGAAGCCGTGGCAGCTGCGGGCATCGCCAAGGACGAAGTCGATTCCGCAAAAGAGGATCTGAAGGCAGCCATTGATGATCTGAAGAATCTGGGCGCAGAAGTTGATACTCTTGTGGAAAAGGCCGAGGTGACGGCTGTCACCGGCGCTGCATTGGGCGCAACCAAGCTGGCCATCGAAGCGGCAGAGCTTGTAGTGGATTACTACGAAAGCGACATTGAGAAGCTTGAGCAGCAGATCAATGAGCTGCAAAGCGCCGTTGATGAAGCGAATGCTGCCATTGCCGATGCAGAGGCAAAGCTGGCCGAATTGGATAAAGACGATGCAGACTATCCCAAGGCAGTAGCTGCACTGGAAGCGGCACAGAAAGCAAAGAACGACGCACAGGCTATCGCGGACAACGCGGCTACCATCCTTGAAGCCAAAAAAGCGGCAGAAAAAGATAACACTGCCGAAAAGATGAAAGAGCTCCAGAGCCTGGTCAGCGATAGCGATGATAAAAATGCCGTTACCGTCCGAAAGGAACTGACCGAGATGGTTCTGGAAAATATCGGCAAGTACCAGATGGGCGTCGAGTTTGGAGACATCAAGTGGGTTTCGGAGCGGAACGATGTTTTCTATGTTGAGGACGAGGAGGGCAATAAAACCTACTATCAAGTTCAGACAATAAAGCGCGAAGAGGGCGCCGAAACGGAGTTTTATCTGCAATACTGCGGCGCTGAATATGTGCCGGACACAATCATAACGACGAAACTTCCTGACGCAGATGCGGATGCTTACAACGCAGGGGGCGGAACAACAGTCTACAAAGCATGCGCTGATGATGGAACCGAATATTCTATTACGATAAAGGCAACAAAAATACCGTTTACAAGTAAATATACATATATGTATTATGTGGATAATATGCCACTTACCTATCTAAACGGTAACTACTATTACGGCACAAAACAAGTAACGGTCAAGGATCCTGCCCACTTTAATTTTGACGACACCCCCATCACCACAAATTCCAACACCATTACGGAAATGTGGGCACAGGCAGAGGAGGCAGAGCAGAATCTGGCTAAAGCCGAGAAAGATCTGGCCGCCGCCCAGGAGAACTACAATACTGCATTCGATGCTTACGAGACTACCAAGAATGAGCTGAACACGATCATTGCGGACAATCAGGCGATCGTGGATGAATACGATGCGCTCCAGGAGGAAAAAGCAGAGAAAGAACATACCCTCAATGGCGGCTTGGGCGACCAGCTGCTCCGCGCAACGATCGAGGGCGATACCTCCGCAATGGCACAGGCAGGCGCCAGGGTTACGGAGCTTACAGTGAAAGCTGCCTTCGGTAAACTGACCGAGGAGGAGAAGGAAGAACTGGAGGATCTGAAATCCGCATTGGGAACCAGCGAACAGCTGTCTGGTGTCATCAGCGGTATTTCCAACGGCGATGTCACCAAGGAGAATATCGAAGCGGCTGTGAGCCTGATCCAGGACAACACTCTTTCCATCAAGACCCAGAAGGCACTTGCCAAAAAGCTGGAAGGCCTGCTGGAAAAGCAGCACGAAAAGGCAGCTGAGGAACTTCAGGTCGCCGTTGATAACGCTAAGGAAGTAGTTGGAGACAAGGCCGAGGTCGTAGGCAGCGCTGCAACGGCTGTTGTAGAAAAGGAAGTTGCCTTTGCGGAAGCAGTTCTGGCAGAAAAGCAGGCCGAAAAGGATGTTGCTCTGGCCGCAAAGCTCAAGGAGAGCGCAGTTCAGGCCGCAACGGATGCCAAGACCGCATACGAAAAGTATATTGCTCTGGCAAACGACGTGACCGTGGATCGCACCGCGGTAGACGAAGCTAAGGCTGCTTATGACAGGGCTGCTCAGGCCGCAACGGATGCCCAGGCCCTTGCAGACGAGGCAGCAAATGCTGCAGCCCGCGCACAGGATGCTGCGGCGGCAGCCCGCAAGCTGGCAGACGAATTCCCTGTGCCGGAAGAGGCCGAGAACGTGCCGGAGGACATTGCAGAATATGCCTACCGCTTCAATGGACGCAGCGACTCTCAGCTGACCAATCCCGAGTTTGCGCAGCAGGTGTATGCACAGCATGGCTATAACATTGATCTTAGCTCCAAACAGGTAGAGGTCGTTCGCCAGTATGGTACGGTCGTTGAAAACGATGAAGTTGAGTCGGGCGATCTGATCTGCATCCTGGCGGAAGACGGCGTTACCGTGCTGTACTTTGGTGTGTACTACGGAAACGGCCTGTACAGCTTCTTCAACGAGCTTACCGGCAAGGTCGAGATCGGCAGATGCGCGGACGCTCCCTATGGCTGGATCGTGATCCGCATTGCAGCATAAGGAAAAAAGTCTGTCCGGCTTTTGTATAAAAGCCTGACGCTCCGCACGATGCGGAAAGTCTTTTCGCATCAACGGCCGGCATGGTATCCCCCAAAGGGATATCATACCGGCCGTTTTGTAGTTGTGGTGCAAAGACGAGCTTCAACGGATCGCTTTGCGCACACACGCCCCCTGCCCGCTGACCTCGGTGATGCGGCTCACCACCAGAAAGCATTCCGGGTGGCTGCTTTTTACGCCCCGCTCCACACAGGGCAGCTCCCGGCTGGATACCATGCACAGCAGCACACGCCGAGCGCTGTGGCAGATGGCTTCCCCCGCCACAGAGCACGGTCACGACAAAAAATCTTTCAAAGCATCCTGAGCGGCTTTGCGCCCCCATGCGCAAAAATATGCCATAAGGGTGTACAGGGATCCCTACAAAGCAAGCAGGACTGCCCCACAGCTTGATGTGAGGCAGTCCTGCTTTTTGCTTTTTGTCGTTTCGTTCCGGAAAAGGGCCGTGTTACGCGGCGGCGTCCTCGTCGTCCATCACAAAGGTCGCCTCGCCGTCCTCCACAAGGACGGTCACGCCATCCATCGTGTGATCCCCGCCGAACACATCCGTGATCACAAATTCATAAGTATACACACCATCCGGCAGGACTGCGTCCTCAAAAATGAAGTTTTCATCCAGAATCGTCTTGTTCTGCTCCAGCAGGCTGCGGCCCCAGATGAGATAGCACTCATAACCATAGATCTCGTCCATCGGGGAAGAGCTGCGGGAGGGCAGATCGATCTGGTCATTATCGTATTCTTCCCAGATACCATAAAGCTGGTAAACGCCTGCCAGCGGGTCTGCGCCGTTTTCCACCGGCTGATCCAGCGGAGTATCATAGACATAGCCCACCCGGAAGCTGATCGAGCCTTCCATATCTTCATCCGGAATATAAGCAGGGATATTATACAAATTGTATTTTTCCGTCTGGCGCACCATCTTCATCTGACAGGGGATGCCGTTGAGAGACGGCCATTTGCCATCGAAACGATCCTGGAACACGCCGGTGGAGAAGCTGCCGTCCACGTCAAAGTTCCGGCCCAGCGAATACTCCTCGCCTGTATCCGGATCTACCCAGAAAAGCTGATAGCTCACCTCGTTCACACCCTGCAGGCCGCGGGTGATGGTCAGTTGAAGATGTCCGTCCCTGGTCAGCGTGACCTCGGCGGCGGGCAGATAGACGTCGCTGGCAGCCTCCGGAATCTCCGCGGTCTGCTCATAGACCCAGGCCGGGGCAGCCCAGCTCATGTTGACCGCGTCAAGATAGGCCAGATATTCCGGGATCTTGCACAGACGGGCGTAGTTGTTCAGGATCGACTTGCTTCCACTCGGATCCGCGTAGAAGGTCAGGCCGCGGCCATTGCTGTGGCCGTCAAAGGTGAAGAAATCCACCACGGCATCTTCCACCGCAGCAGTCACCGCGTCCGCAGCCGCAGCCGAAATGCCGTTGCCCTTGGCGCGGGAGGCAAAGTCTGCCAGATCCTTCATCTCCGGATACGCATAGCTTTCTGCAAGGGAGGTCGCATAGGCAAAGTTCTGATACTGGTCGGGATCGTCCAGCAGCGCGCCCGCCTCCCTGAACATCACGGCAAAGGCATCCGCCACCGCGTCGATGCGGCTCAGGTCGATGAGGGAGAAGGTGGAGGTGTGGGCATCGCTGATATACTCCGCTTCCTCATATTTTTCCCGCACGCCCGCGACCATGGCGCTGCCGATGGCCGCCGCATCGGACTGCGGCTCATCATACATCAGCTGTAGCCAGCCTGTATAGTCCATGCCCTCGCCCGGCATGGTCTCCTCAGCGGCGGCAAAATAATCCACATAGGGCGCAAGATCCTGCGCCGTCTCCAGCGTTGCCATCAGGCAGGCGTCCATGACCATAAGATCCAGATGCACGCCGGACTTTTTCATTGCCATGCCAAGCTGGTCTACCGACATCATGGAGTCGTGGATCTCGTCGTAGATCAGGCCATATGTGCCGCCGCCGTGATCCCACAGGATCACCGCATAGTGTTTGGCGGGGTAGGCCTGTGCCCCCCACGAAATGAACTCCGCCAGCGTGTTGGTGGAGGCCATGTTCGCCAGCGGCTGTTCGTCCACCAGTGCAAAGCCATCGGCATCGTACTGATAGCGCTGGAGCACATCGGAGCGGATCTCCAGCCCCACGCTTTCTTCTTCATCCGCGTGCCATTCCTGGGTGCCGCCGGTCTGGAACACAAAATTCACGCTGTCGCTCGGCTCTGCCTGGGCAACTTCCGCCAGGTTGAGCGTGGCCATGCTATATGCGCTCTCCAGGTCGGTGCCGCACAGATACAGCATCACGGTCCAGTCATCGTCGGGCTGACCGGCAGTCTTTGTAGCCGTGTCCGTTGCCTGAGATGCTGGGTCGGCTGTAGAAGCCGCCGTTCCGCAGCCTGTCAGCAGCAGCGCCGCAGCCAGCAACATTGCAAGCCACTTTTTCATAGCTCGTTCCCTCCTTCTGGGTTTTGAACATCCGTTCTATAGTTAGAATACACAACCTCCGGCCAAATTGCAAGCATTTTCGACAATGTAACGTCCACCGTTTTACTGCTCTCGCTCTCGACTCGCCGCGCTCAGTTGGGGTCGAAGGGCTGACCGTTCCAGCGCGTAAACAGCAGGTCATTGTCAACCGTCCTGCCGTTCTCGATCTCCACCCGCTGCACCCACTCAGAGCCGACCTTGAACCGTTCGGCCTTTTGGTGCTGGCGGTACTCTTGCAGCAGTTCCACACAGTCCGGGCCTATCTTGATGCACCGCCGGGAACGCTTTGTCTTGGGGGCGGTGAACACCGTGCCGCACCGTGTTTCCGTTCAGCTTCCCGCCTGCTCTGGCGTGTTCTATGAACGCCCTGGACAGGGGAAGCCCTGCGGCGGGGTAAATGTGCGATTGACCAGCACTTGACGGCCCTGCCGGTCGTAGCCGTTGGAGACCCGGATGCAGTAGGAGCATGAGCCGTCCTGGATCATCCCGGCGGCAAAGGCATCCTTCAGCACCGCGCGGGGCGTACTGATGGGGACAGTGCTGCCCTGATCTTCCAGATACTCCTTGATGGACTTCCACGCAAGTTCTACTGTGAACTCAAAGCGCTGGATCAGGCCGTCACGGTAAAGGGCATCCTGTCGGCTGTTCTGGTAAATTGCAACCGCCTGTTCCAGTTGCGTCAGCGCGTGGAGATAGTTTTCAATCTTCTGCAGCATAGAGCGTCACACCATCTTTTTCGATGTTTTCCAGAAATGCCGGGTTCATGCCCTCGGTAATATGCACGATATCAAATTTCAGCAGGGTGAGCAGTTCCTCGCAATCCAGCCAGAACTCTGCCCGGCGGCTCTCCGGCATCCCATACACCGCCAGATCCATATCACTGTTATACCGGTTGTCCCCTCTGGCACGGGAGCCGAACAGCACCAGTCGCCGGGCACCGTATCGGTGAGCTAAAGCGGCAAGCTGATTGTAAAGTTCATCCATACAGTAACCATCATCTTTCCTTGTGAGCATTCTGCGGCGCTGTATCCGCGCAGGCAGCGGCGGGTGTTCTTCGTTATCCCGGCGGCGGAAAATCAGCGTGACGCAGGCGGCGGGCGGCACACAAGCCCCACCGCACGGCTTTAATCTTTCTTGGAGGCTGTATCTTCGGGGGAATCCCCGGCGGAGTACAATTCTCTTTTCAGCCTGTCATACTGAATTTTTTCTTCCGGGCGTGGTTCTCCGTCTGCGTATTCGTGTTCCAGCATCACCCGCACAGCGGATTCTTCTTTCAACGGTACAAGTAAACAATCTGCATGGGGATGAGCATTCAGAAATGCTTTCATATCGTCAGAAAGTGCACCGTGAATCTGTGTGTATTGCTGTGTCCCATTTGGGATCGACGGCCCGCACCAAACCTTCACATGTTCTTTTTCTCTGTCTGGGTTTTGGTAGCGTGGAATCTCTGTTAGTTCCTGAACACGTTCCAGCGCCTTATCCTGTCCATCAGGGTTTAGCTTATAAAATGCCCTTTTGAGAAGTTCTAGCTTTTTATTTTCCTTTGCATCATCTTCATACATTTGCGCAAGATTATGAATTGCAGCCTGTCGGTATTGTGGTGAATCCACTGCACCCAGTTCCCAAACCGTAACGCCCAGGGCACTTGCAATTTTCATAAGCGTTTCAATTTTAGGATTCAATTTTCCTAACTCGTAACGTCGGATTGTTGGTTCAGCAATTCCAGAGCGTTCCCCAAGTTCTTTTTGAGTAAGTCCGCGTTCCTTGCGAACTAATCGTATTTTTTCTCCAATGGTTTGAGGCATTCAAGCACCCCTTTCCTTGTTGTAAGTGTATCACAGGGTTCTAAAAACAGCAACATTTTTTTCTGAAAACTCATTGACAGAAATATTTGTTCCTTATATAATCCGAATCAGAAACGTTTTTTGCTGAAAGGAAGCAGCATAAATGGCAAAATCTATCATTGTCAACCGCGTAAAGGTCATTTCTGAAATGGCCCGGCAAGATGTTACCTGTGAAGAGTTGGCTCAGAAATCTGGCGTGGGTCGTTCTGCTGTTTGGAAAATGCGAAAGGGCCAACCCGTTTGGCGCACTACCGCCCATCACATCGCCCGGGCTTTGGGCGTTCCGCTGGAAAGTTTGTTGGAAGATAGAAAGGAGCACTGACACATGGGTGGCACAATCCGATATCCCAACATGGGAACCGTCAAAAAGGCCGCCGAACTCAGGCTGTTTGCCAAGGTGCCGTGCAGAGTTTGGGGAAATGCTTTCCTCGCGTGATGTTTTGCGGGGGGTCTTTCTGTCTGGCTGTGCAGTCTGCCGGGTCAGAAGCCGCTCGCCGCCCGATGGGAACAGAAGCCGCTCCTGTTCCGCCGGGTGTGCAGCCTTGGCATATCAACATCGTGCAACATTATATCACATTGTTGCTTTTCCCAGCCCTACGCCACGGCCCGCCGCAAAATCACGGTTTTCAAAATGTGTGGGGGCATTTTCAAAATCAAACAGGGAAATTTTCACAATGTTCAGGCACTGTTTCCGCAGACTGTGGCGGTTGTGTACACCGGCCAACTGTGTACACACGGAATGAACCGCTGTGTACACAGTCCATGCAGCGTTTTCCCGCATGAATCCTTGATTTTTTCACTGTTACTACGGTATTCGAGTTGTTTCCCCACGGGCTTTTCAGGATTTTCGGAAATGATATTCACGCGCACAATTTGCCGGAGGCCATTTTCCCTATGAGATATAATGCTGACCGGCCCCGCCGCTATGCCATTGAACCCCGGCGGGGTCGTCTTTTTTCTTTGCATCATGGAATCAGACGCCTGCACAGATCGTGCAGTCAGCGGTTGTTCACATGGAGCCGTTCTTTCAAGCTCTCCTGCAGCACTTGCGAGAAATTGACGCCGTTCCGCTCTGCAAGGTCATTCAACCACGAGGGCAAAGTAACATTTTTGCGAACGGTGCGCAGATCATTTGCGCGGCGGTATGCTGCAAAGTCGATATCAACCAGCGTCACAATCTCACTTTCCGCCGGGTGGGGCATCGTACGGGATGCTTTGGGGATTTTGCGGCCCGCATCTTCTTCCGTAATGCCCCAAATGCCGATAGCATCCCGGGCCATTTCGATAGCGTCCGCGAGGTCGTCCCCCTCTGTATTGATATCCAGATCAGGGACAAAGACAACATAACCGCGCTCTGCGGGGGTAAGAATGATAGGATAAACTGCTTTCATGTTGGCTTTTCTCCTTTCGTTGCCTGATAACGGGGGCTTATTTCAGCCCCCGGCGCTTGATGATAGCTTTTGCAAGAAGTTCGTTCACTTCCTTGTGACGCGGTACGGTTTCCGTTTCACTTCCATTCGTGAACACCATGTGGTTACTGCCTTGCCGTACAAGCCACCAGCCGTTGCGCTTAAAGAGGTTAATCAAGTCTTTTTGTTTCATGGTTTCACCTCTCAAGTCCATTATACACATTCTATGCGCACTGGTCAAGAAAATTCACAGCACCCGGCAGAAAGCACAGATCACCCACGCCACCGCGCCGAACTCATTTTTAGAATGGAACTTCCCCTGCGGAGAATGTGAGCCAGGCACACGACCGGCATAAAACTGCGCCCGTTCCTGCGATAAGACACACCCGACTCCAGCGCCCAGGCAGCCCGCAATATCCCGCCGGGATGCAGGATCAGCCCCGCCGCTGGGAAACCAAGACAATGCGCATCGCAAGAGATTTAAAGAATTTCACCTGCCGAATGATAAAATTTCATCGTTTTGTCGTGCTGCACCGATTCTTCATTGCCAGACCGAAATCCTCAGCGGAACCCCTTGCACAGCGGGACACTGGACGGAACGCTATGACACTGGATGCATAAAGGGGGATGCAGATTCTTCTTGAACAAACGGATTCCGGGTCAACAAAACTGCATTCTGCTGTGCAATCGCCCGCATTTGGCCGCCTTGCAATATGGCCTCCTTTATGGTTTAATGCAGCCACACAGAACAAGACCGAAACAAACCATTCAGCAGGAAACGAGGTGCATTGCATGGATCAAACTATCCGCTACCCCAACATGGGAACCGTTAAGAAAGCCGCCGGGCTCTACGGACTGTCGCCACACTATATCCGCCGCCTGTGCAAAGAAGGTAAAATCCGCTATGTGAATGCCGGGCACCGATGGCTTGTGAACTTGGATAGCCTTGCCCGATACTTTGAGCAGGGCGACCCGGCCCCAGCAGACAGTAACCAGACCGCCCACGGAATCCGGCGCGTTGGCTGATGGACACACACATAAATGCCAAGGCCCCTAAACCGCAGCAGCGCGTGTCTGGGGGTTTTCTGTTTTGGTGAATCCAAATTTGGTGAATCCAATTTATTGCCGCAAGTAGAAAACGCGCCCGGCGGCATTTCCTCCGCCTCTCCCGCAATGCTGGCAGGCATCAGCCGTTTTGTTTCTCTGCAGCGGGCTGTCTGGGTGCCGCAAAAAACAAAAGGCTGTTGCATTTTCTGCAACAACCTTCTAAATCCGGGCGGGGCGATACTTCCCGCATCTCCTATCAGTGGGTGACGGCTGCCTGTTCCGTCCTCCGGTTTTTTGATCATTTGAGCGTGTCTTTGCCTTTTGCCAATTTCTTTTCTTCCGATTTTAACCGACGCCGACCCCAACGTAAGGCACAGCGTAAGGCACACGGCAAGACATTTTTTCACGAGTAAGGCACAAATAAGGCACATTCCAGCCCTTTTGTCCCCGTTGTAAAACAAGAAATCCCACGATTCGTACCGTATTTTCAACGGCAAATCGTGGGATTTTACTTGGTGCGATGGAAGGGACTCGAACCCCCGGCCTACTGATTCGTAGAGCAACACCGGCACTTACCTCAAATTATGGAAGTAACGCTATATCGCAGTTTTATATCGACTTATCGTTCTTTTTGATGCGGTAATTTCTGTACTTCTTGTCGTATTTTGCAGCGAAAAGCACCCTCTGCACGGAGTGTGACCGTGCAAAAACCGTGCAGAAACCGTGCACTTACTCTCGGACAAATAAAATCGCCCTATCCAACAACGACTTGACGGCATTGATTTGAGTGGCCGACCACCAAAATCAAGTCTTGGAGGATACTACTGTGAACAGACTGCTTTTCTGCCGATACAAGATGGACAAACAAGTTGAAGCACAATTCACGGACGGCTCCTCCGTTGCTATCGACTGCACCACCATCGAGGACGAGTACGGCAATACCCCAGCCCAGCGGGCAGAGCTGGATTGGTTGCTGTACAGTAAGCCTTTGGAGTATGCACGGATGGTACTGAACGAGGAAATGGGGCACTATCTGTCGCTGGAGTGTGAACACAGCAGATTGGAAGATTGATTGACGATCGCACGGCAGATCGCACGGCAGATCGCACGGCGTGCATTTTCCGTGCATTTCGGTCAGCGTAAAACCCAAGCAATAACCAGCATATCATACTTCTGCGCACCCAATCGCACGGTACGCATATCAGAACTATTTTTTCTTTTTCAAATAGTACTTTCTTGCGCAGCCCTGTCCTTTTCCCTCAATAACTCCTTCGTTTGAAAGTTTCTGAAGAATGCGATATGCCTGTCCGCGCGCATAACCGCACAGTTCCTGTACTTTCTGGTTGGTAATCCACGGCTTATGCTGCAAGTACTCTAAGATTTGGCCTTTTGCCTGAATCTGATTAACCGTCTTATCCTGAACATAGGCCACATCGGTTTTCACCGTTTCGTAAACCTTGAGCGTCAGCATATAGGTCTTTCCGTTCAGCTCCAAAAGCCCCTCACTACGCAGGCTGTTCAGAACTTTATGCGCATTATCGTTTGATTCCTGAATCGTCTTTGCGGCCTGCTTCAAGGTGATTTTCTGGTGTTCGCGCAGATAGTGCAGGATCATCAGCTCCGACAGCGTGAACATTTTCGACCGTCTGTCCTGCATTTCCGCGATGAAATGCACAAAATTTTGGTTTTCTATCGTACTGCGCAGCGTCAGCCTTACGGAGTTCGGTGTGCTGGTATACTCCGGGTAAGGCTTGCCCTCCGTCAGCATATTCTGGAACATAATGTCCACGCCCTGCCCGGAACGCTGCACATACTTCAGATGCTGGAGCGTCATTGCAATCAGCTTATTGCGCGGGATGGACTGGTGCGTGATGATATTGTTCTCGTTAATGTCTTCCGGGAAGCCGCCCGGATTTTCAATCACAATCTTTGAGGGATAGTGTTTGACATAAATCGGTGCCATATCTTCGTAAGACCGATGAGCCAGTGCATTCAACAGCGCTTCCTGAAAAACTGCTTCTGAAAAATCATACACTTCCAGCCGGAACAGCCCTACCTGTACATTCGTCAGGTGATTATAGGTGCGGATGCGCTCCGTCAGCTTATCCAGAATCGAAATCAGAGGTTCCTGCATATCCATGCGGTTGTCGTATTCCGTCTGCGCTTCATCGCTGTAATGGAGATAAATCACCTCTGCCTGCGGCAACAGCCGCGCGATAGACGTTATCTTGCCCACAAACAGCAGCCCGGCCACTGTCACACGCACTTCGTCCTTCTCCATGCGGAGCAGGTTCAGGTTTTTCAGAAACGTATTGTCTGCCAGATCCGGCAATGCCGAGCCTGGATCACGAATCCGAAGCTTTTCTTTCAGGCGGTATACTTCCAGCAGGTCAATGTCATTTTCGGATGCTCCCTCCACAATTTTGGCTGAAAAATCCGGGTTGTCGGCAGGGGAGTACACATCGTTTGCCGGATAAAAAGGCTTTGTCACTTTTCCCAGCCGCTTATAGTAAATACCACCTGTGGTCGCAACCGGAGAGCCAGCTTTCTCCACTGACACTACCAAAACCACACCACCAGACGTTTCCACCGGCTCGATTTCGGTAAACAGGCTTGGCCGGGTCATATCGTAAATGGCTTCCATCAAAGCCTGTGGGTCACTTTTGGGGCAGCCGGTAATGGTTCCATTATCTTCTACGCCAAACAGCAACACGCCGCCCATAGCATTTGCCAAGGCAACTGCGCTTTTTACCGCCAGTTCTTTCCTGTGTTTGTAGTCGCTGCATTGAATCCACGACTTGAACTCCTGCCGGGTGCTTTCTCCGTCAGCAATCATTTTGCGGAGCGCTTGCTCAGTCATAGTGAATTCCTCCTTTCTTCAAAACCCTGCCATAAAGTGACTTTTTGTTCATGATACGATTCCTTGCGGCGATGTCGCTGACCGCTTAGCAGCGGTCGCATAAAACGGTTCAATACCGTTTTATGTGAAAATCAGTATCAGACGCTCTTCCACCAATGGCCCTTAAACTCAAACTTTATGCCCATGCTGCTTGCTTTTTCAACGACGGCATCCAGCTCGTGGCCGCCCATCAGCCAGATTGCACCGCTGGTCGAGCGATTGTCTGTGAACTTCACATGGTTGCTCTCTAAAAGTTCGATAATTGCCACGTCTTCAAAACTGATCTGCTGAATCTCCTGTTTTTTCTTAGATGACTTCGTTTCAGACGTTGTGGTCGGCTTTGCTGCCTTCTGCGCAGGCTTTTTTACGGTCAATTTCGTCGCAACAGCCTTCGCCTTAGAGGTTTTTGCATCCACTTTACTGGCTGTCGGCTGAGCAGTTTTCTTCGTTCTGTCCAAGGTTGTGTCTGACTTTTCCGTTTTGCGTTCCACTGCCACCGGTATGGAAAGTTTTTCTATTTGATCTGCCTTTTCCTCTGGAATCATCGTTTTAGGGTCAAGCGCGGCACGGATGGCTGCCATATCGAGATGCGATGTTTGATTGCCTTGATTTTCTGCAAGGATTTGTGCGGCACGGTTTTCCACACGCTGAAGCAGCTCCGTGTTTCGGTCATTTGCATCAGCAATTTCATCAGCCGTGCTTTCTGGCTCAATTCCAAACGCCTTCAATTCCGAAACAACTCGTTCTATTGTCTTTTCGGGGCAGCGGAAGTATTCACTTCCCCGAATCCGAATAAACCGCCAGCCAAGACGTTCTAAGATGGTCTGGCGTTCCATATCTTCCCGGATTTTTTCTTCTCCGCTGTGCCACCGCTCGCCATCACACTCGATTGCCACCGTTTTCTTGCCGCACAGAGCAACCATATCCAGCCGATAAGCTCCGACTTTCCACTGTTGTACCAAATGGTATCCCCGATCTGCAAGGCTTTTTGCCACTGCTGATTCAAATGGCGATTCGGAGTGTTTCTCGATTTCTTCATGCTGAAGATCCGCTGCGTGGGGGTTTATGGCATATTCGACCAGGCGTTTCCGAATATCACCCGGTTTCAGATCATTGACAGGATCAAGTGAGCTTACCACCCAAAGCTGGTCGCGGGCACGGCTTGCTGCAACATTGTAGCGTTTCCGGTACATATCATTTGCACCGAAATTCACCATCGACAGCGGTCCATCTCCATTATTGCTGTCCACAACGCTCAAAAAGATAACGTCTCTCTCATCGCCTTGGAAGCTGGCAGAGTCACCACACAAAATTTTTCGATCTGCAATTTCTTTTCGGCTGATTTTTCGGTCGACTTCCTGCTGGATCAGTTTTGCCTGTTCATTCCCGAGAAGCGAAATGGCACCAAAGGATTTCCCTTTATATTCTTTCTGTTCAATACAGGCCGCGATCAAAGCGGCAATGGCCTGCGCTTCTTTGGGATTCGTCTTTGCTGTAACCATCCGCTGTCCATCCCGCACACGATAGTTGACAACTGCGGGCAGAAGAATGCTGTTGCTGGCATCCCGAAGCGGCTTGATTTTATAGTCGTAAGAAATCATATTGCTGAATCCGATGATTTCAGGAACGCAGCGGAAATGTTCTCGCAGCATAAGGGGCTGGAAGGTCGTTGCAGCAATATCATAAATCGAAGTCTTTACATTGTACAGATGAGAATTGGGAATCTTGTCCTTGATATACGTCTGTTCCAGCGCGGCCATCTTATCTTCTTCCGCACCAATTCCCATCGGGCTGACCTGTTTATCGTCACCAACCACGATGAATTTTTTGCCCATATAAAGGATCGCAAGAGAAGAAATGTCCGATTGGCTGGCCTCATCGATGATAACAACGTCGAACTGATTTTCCTTTGGGTTCAGACTGTCCAGCACACGGTTGATCGGCATGATCCAGCAGGGGACAGCACCCTGACACTTTGACATCAGCTCTCTTGCTTTTGCCTTCAGCATCGGCGCACTCTTGCCGGTGCCTTTTCCGATGCGCTTGACCGTTTGTTTCCAGCCCTGCAAAGCCTGCTTCATATTAAGATTTGTTTCCGTCTTTTTCAGCAGATGATACCAGCCGCATTTTTCCGCATATTCTGCGGTGCTCTCCCGATACTCCTTGCTCAGCCTTAAACTATCTGCCTGAAGCTGCTCAAAGGGTTTTGCAGTGAGCTCATCAATCATTGCCGAAAACTGCTTCCATTTCCACGCATCACGAATTGTCTCCGGCACGGTTTTGTTGCCATGGATGCCTTCCCGGTTCCGGATTGCATCTGCCCACTGCGGTGCAACTACCCTGATTTTGTTCAGCAGTTCTACCCGGCCTCGCTGTAACGCATATTTCGTGTGCATTGTTTCTAGCTCAGTCAAACCATCTCTATATTGTTGAACATCCCGGTTTTCTACTGCCTGTGCCAGTTGACTGCAAATCCGACTTTGCACACGTTTATCCGACAGCAGTAGATTTTTCGTGCTTCGGATTTTTGCTTTCGCCGCGCTGTTTTCACAGATAATCTGGCAGCACTCGCACAAATCGGGCAGAATCCGCTGTACCGCATTGAAAATTTTAGAGATTGCCAAAAAGTCCGAATCTGTATCACGGACAGAAAAAATCAGCTCAGAAGGCATTCCTGCATGTAGCATCTTGTCCAGCAGGTCGGCATAGTCTGTTTTATACCAGTTCAGATAGTACTGAATCCGAGGGATCCAGTTATAAGCGATTCGTTCCGGGACAAGTGCATCCAGTTCAAAAAATTTCGGAGCATCCTGTGTGGCCATCAGATCATCCCAATATCCTGCACATTTCTCTCTGGATTCTTTCAGGTTGATTGCGTGCAGAACGATCTCACAGTCCTGTGCATTCTGCACCATTTTTCCGTTGAGCTTTACACTTTCCTGCGCTTCGACATAGTCTTTATGGAGCATCTTTTGGAGCCAAGGAATCTTTCCATTTGCATCAAGCGCAGTGCGAAGTCCCTCAAAGGCTGCTTTATAGTCTGAAATATGCTTTTCATCGTCAAATTTCAGGTCGATGCCAAGTTGCTCCTCGATCACTTCCTGTGCGCAGCGACAGGTGTCTTGAATCTGTTCAATCAGTTTTTCCCAACGGCGTGCATAAGCTCCTCCGTTTTTACCATCAGACGCATCCACTTTCATCCACGGCTCCACATCGGGAAACTGCCTCAGAGTGACAAGCAATTCATTCAGGGCATCCGGTTTCGGGTAAAAAAGCGTAAATTTACCAAACGCTCCATCGAAATCAATCAAATGTTCAATGGAACGATCTGTCACACGCCAGACATTTTTTCGTTGAATCTCATCCAGTCGGCTCTGTGCCTGCTTTAGCGTTTCCACATAATTCTCAAACTCCAGCGGAGAGGGTAAATCTTCCGGCGCGGGCAGATTGGCCAGAAGCTCTTTCTCATCCGTTTCCGAAACCAGTCCGTTACTTCTGTATAGTTCAAAAGCTTCCTCATCCGAAAGCGGGAACGGAGTATCCTCTCGAACCTTGCCCGGAATATATGACAAATCTTCCATATGTTCTGCAACAAAGCGCGCAACTTCCGAGGAGGAGATACTTTCACCATTGTAAACGATAGAGCCGCATTCCTGATTCAGAATTGCAAACAGTTTTCGGCGCACATCTGCAAGCTCTTTGATCACACAGTTGCGCTTTTGCTCCAACTGCCGCATCTGGCGAAGCGTTTCATCGGAGGTCGTTTTGGACATGTAGTCGGTGATGCCATCGACTGACCGTTCCATATCCTGATTGGAATCGTCCAGAATGGATACGCAGAGATTTTGCAGCCCCGGTGCTACTTTATCTTTCAGAACGCTCAAGGCTTTTTTGGTGTAGCTTGTCACAAGGACACTTTTACCCTGTGCAAGAAAATGTCCCATCAGATTTGCGATGGTGTGCGTCTTTCCGGTTCCCGGAGGGCCTTGCACCAGAACCGCATTGTAGCGTTCAATGCGCTGTGCAATCTCCAGCTGCTCCTTATTTGCCTCTTTTGAGAGCAGAACATCGGCACTTTCGCCGCCGACCGCAGCAAGCTGTTCCTCAATGCTTTCTTCCTTTGGCTCATCCTGGAGTTCGATTTTGCCGCCGCTCACGAGGTCAATAATCGGGGCTGGGATCATTCCGCTCTGCTGGATCTTCTCAATGATGCTCTCAATGGCCTTTGGTGTTCCGTCCAGCCGCTTCCGAATGATATAGCACGGATCAAAATAGAGAAGAAGCCGGTTTTGTTTCTCCCATCCGCTTGGAATTCCATTCTCTGAGAAAACACTCTGTGCAGACAACTGGTGAACCAGCGATTCCAGAAAAGACGGGGTTCCTTTTCGGTCCAGCGGGTGATAGTCGTTCGCCCGCAGCTCATCTTTTACCGTACCAAGGGCATCCTGATTGATGCCTTCCAGCGTTTGAAGCAGAACAGAGTACAATTCCGATGTGCTTTCGGTGTCTTTAATGGAAACAACGTCTTCATTGGCATCATAGCAAAGTTCCACCCGATGGGTCAAAACAGGATGCTGAACCGCTTTATTCCGTGCATCGCAGAGAATACCGTTTGCAACAATCAATTCTTCCGTTTCGGCTTCACGCTGCAGCTCATAATAGAGGTCGTACAGCTTTGTAAAGAATGCGCGCGTACTTTCGATTACTTTCTGCTTTTCCGCCCATACAGAGCGAGTTTGTATCCAGCTTTCATACGCTGCTGCTCTGGCAGGGTCATCTGTAAACTGTTGCACGGGAACAGATGCCGCACTTTCCTCTTCGGTTTCCTGTTTCACAGCCTCCATCTGATGTCGAATGTTTGCTTCTGTATGCCAGTCATCCCAACCGGGTAGAATCCATTCTCTGAAAAGTGCATCCGGCTCTGGGCAGGACTGAAATTCAGGCTTACGGACGGACAGCAGCACATCGGTTGTATCCTCCGCTTCTTCCTCCACTCGGTCACGATAGGACACCTTGATATTTTCCGGATCATCGGGAAGTGCAGACAGCGAATAATGCCACAGATAATCCTTGACATTCAGCACCACTTTCTGCTTAATTTTATTCAGTTCTTTAATAAATTCGAACAACGAAATTACTTTATCTTGGTTCGAAAGAATTTCTACGTCCTTATTGTCCTCCACACCAGCACCTCCGGGTCTTTCATCCAATGAAACAGGAAGATAATACAAAATAAGTATAGCACTCCGGCAGATTTTCTACAATGTAATATTCCATGCGGCGAAGATGTGCTTTGACCAGTGTCCAGCTGGAAAAATGCCGAAGAACAGCGGAATGATATTTGTCACATAGGGCACATGATTTTGTTTGCAAAATCTGAAGCTTAAAGAGAGGGTTTGGGATCTTCCCAACAAGTAACGGAGCGCCACAGTCGTTTGACTGGGCGCTCCGTTTTTGCAGGTTGGTACCAGCCTGCACTGCTTGCTACTAGAGTGTTGGCTCCAATCCGTTCACGTCCAGCGAGATTTTCAGAATCAACACAACGTTAGCAAGCAGTGCATTTGTCTATACAAATGCGATTTTTGCATTCCACTTTTTCTGTGGCCCTGCAAAATGCTTGTTGGGAACCTCCCAAACCCTGACAATTCTGCATCCAGGATGCAGGCTGATCGTTCGGAACGAACGATACGGTATAAAAATTTTTCTCTCTTTTTTCCAAAGTTTTCTTTCTGTTCTACTGCATCTCGCCAAAAGTGAGTCGCTTTGGAAAATTTATGTTGACTATGGTCGAAGGATATGGTATTCTATCCAGACAATTTAATATAAACATATCTTACCAAATGATTTCGCTCGGCTGACAAAACAGCCGGAGCAGTTTTTTAACTCTCTTATCGCTACATAGCAAACCTGAATCAGGGCCTCCCCGGAAGGGGTGGTCAGGTTCGGTTTGTTCTGTGGCGATTTTTTATTTCCAAATCTTCCCCGTCGAACCTTGAGAACCGAATGACCGTCTGCATGGGATACCCGGCGATGACCCCGCAAGGGAGAGCCGGAAAACGCCGCCGGAAGGGGGCAGGAAATCCATGCAGAGAGAACGGCACACGTCCCCCTCGCTGGGGGAAAATCACGGCAAAATCATGGAAAAGCTATCTTTTGGTACTTTCCTGACTGACGCAGAACTTTATTCAGGTAAAGTGGTGGTTATCAAAATGATAACCACCACTCCAACGGTCACATCTATCAGGACGTATGCTCCTTGGAGTGCCGAAAAGCCGCACTATCGAAATCTTGCAAGAGGGATACGATTATATTGCGGAGCTGATCGAACAACTTCCGAACCAGATGACGATTTTGGAACGTAAAACCGGAGGTGAATGCTATTTCAGACTATCTGACAACCACTACGCCACTGCCGCCCTATTTGCCCTATGCCCGGTTCCTGCTGGATACTGACCTGAGCCACACGGCAAAGCTGCTCTACACGCTGTTGCTTGACCGTGCTACACTGTCCCAAAAGAACAACTGGGTCGATGAACAAGGCCGTATTTATGTGGTCTATCCGCTGTCCAATCTGGCAAAAGATCTGGGATGCTGTATTTCCAGCGTGACTCGCTCCTTCACAGAACTGGAAAAAGCCGGTCTTGCCGAGCGTGTGCGCAGCGGCTTTTCCAAGCCCAGCCGCATCCTGCTCAAAGTGCCTCATACTGCGCAAAATAGAGCAATCACAGTATGCACCAATGCGCAGTCTGATTGTGCAGAAATGACCAGTATGATTGCGCAAAAACGCACACCTAACCAACGTAATAAGAACAACCTGAAAGAGAACCACCTGATAAGAACAAACAAAGCCCCTCTGCCATTTGGCGAATACCAGAATGTCTTTCTGTCGGAGAAAGAATACCGACAGCTCAAAGCGGATATTTCAGGTCTGGACAACCTGATCGAGCAGCTTTCGGCCTATATCCAATCCACCGGCAAAAAGTATGCCGACCATGCCGCGACCCTTCGTATCTGGGCGAAACGGCAGAAATCTGAGAAAAAGACCGTTCCGGGTATCCCGGCCTACACCTTTGCGGAAGGAGAAAGCCTGTAATGACGATTGAAAAAATGCTGGGGCAATCTGTTTCCAGTATGTCCGACAGTACAGAAGATTATCACGGCGAAGATGGACTGCTCTACTGCGGCAAGTGCCACACGCCCAAAGAAACGTTTTTTGCAAACGGTCATGCGCTGCTGGGAAAGAACAAGCACCCTGTGGAATGTGCCTGTCACAAAGCCGAACGGGAGCAGCAGGAACGAGACATTCAGGAACAGAAGCACCTCGACCTTGTCCGGCGGCTGAAAGCAGAGGGCTTTTCCGATGCTGCCATGCTGAGCTGGACATTTGCGAGCGACAACGGCCGCAGTCCGCAGATGCACCATGCTCACCGCTATGTGGAGCAGTGGCAGACCATGCAGGCTGAAAACATCGGCCTGCTGCTCTGGGGCGGCGTTGGCACAGGAAAGAGTTTTCTGGCCGGGTGCATTGCAAACGCCCTCATGGAGCAGGAAGTACCTGTCCGCATGACGAACTTTGCCCGCATCCTGAATGAACTGAACAACAGCTTTTCCGGACGGAACGAGGTGGTGGACAGGCTATGCCGCTATCCGCTCCTTATCTTGGACGATTTCGGGATGGAGCGCGGCACAGAGTATGCTCTGGAACAGATCTACAACA
>JBJERU010000072.1:0-33119 GCA_051882415.1 Faecalibacterium sp.
GCCTCCGGCTTATCCTGCTGCATGATCAGCCCCATGCATTCGACATAGTCCCTGGCATAGCCCCAGTCACGCAGAGAATCCATGTTGCCCAGTTCAAGATGATCCTGAAGGCCTTCAGCGATGCGGCCTGCCGCCAGGGTGATCTTGCGGGTGACAAAGTTCTCACCGCGGCGCTCCGACTCGTGGTTGAACAGAATGCCGTTGACCGCAAACATGCCGTAAGCGTCACGGTACTCCTTTACCATCCAGAAGCCATACTGCTTTGCCACTGCATAGGGAGAGTAGGGATGAAACGGGGTGGTTTCACGCTGCGGGATCTCTTCCACCTTGCCATACAGCTCCGAAGTGGATGCCTGATAGACACGGGTCTTATCGATGAGCTTGCAGACACGCACCGCTTCCAGAATGCGCAGAACGCCCAGAGCGTCCACATCGCCGGAGTATTCGGGTGCGTCAAAGGACACCTGAACATGACTCTGCGCTGCCAGATTGTAGATCTCATCCGGCTGAAGCTCCCCGATGATCCGGATCAGGCCGGAAGAATCGGACAGATCGCCGTCGTGCAGAGTGATCTTATCCATGATATGATCGATGCGGGCGGTATTGGAAATGGACGCGCGACGCACAATGCCGTGGACCTCGTAGCCTTTTTCCAGCAGGAACTCTGCCAGATAGGAGCCATCCTGACCGGTGATGCCGGTGATAAGTGCTTTCTTCATAAAATCATCCTCCATTTTTTCTATCAATCAAAATACTTTTGACGAGTTTTTCTTTCTCCATCAAGCGTATTGTATCAAGAATCATTTTGTACTTTAATCTACAAAAACAGTTTTCATTTGCATGATATTGACTTTTGTTTTTTACGGCCTTAAAAACCGTCACGGGTGCTGCTACCGTGGTTTTTGAACGTACAGACGTTTTGATCCAGGCCCCTTTGTTATGCAGTTCCTCGCGCCGCTGATCGTTTTTGCAAAAATCCATATACACATATAAGCATAGAAAGCCGTGCAGAAAAGTATTTCTTCCTTTCCGCACGGCTTCTTTGTCCCTGCTTGGTTATTTCAGTTTTTCCAAGATCTCTCCGGCGCTCATGCCATCAGCCATCAACTGGTGAAGCACACTTTCCAGCTCAGCCTTTTTCGCGGCTTCTGCCTGGGCTGCATCGAAGGCAGCTTTCTGTTCTTCCAGCTTGGCGATCTCTTTTTCCAACGCTTTGTGCTCAGCCTTTTTCGCTTTCAGCTCTTCCTTTACGGATGCAAGCGTCTCTTCGATGGAAGCGATCTCTTCCTCGATCTGACCCGCTGCGGAAGCCTTTTCAGCCATTAAAGCTTAAAAATCAACGTTGGGGGACACCATCTTTGCTTTGTTCTTGGAACCTTTTGGACGGGGCATAACAGACACACTCCATTTCTAATAATCTGAGATAAATCAAGTATATAATGACTCGAAGCAAAAATCAAGCCATATTTATGCAAACCGTTTTTTCGTTTGGCTCTCAAGTGGATTTTTCCGTATTTTCTGCGCCACTTTTAGCCTTGTTCCGTCCAAAAGCTCAAAGCCTGTTTTCCGCTTTGATTTTTATTTTCAACAACAGCCCCTCTCAACCAAAAACTGCATCCTGCTTTTGAAAAAACGCAAAAACGGCTTCCGGAATGATCCGAAAGCCGTCAAGAGATATATCACAATAAAAATCAGATGGAAATGGTATTGCAGATATCCAGCAGAACCGGATCGATGGACTTGGTCATTTCCAGCGCCTCATCCACCGGATAATCCACAAGATGTTCTCCCTTCATGCCCACGATGCGGTTATACTTGCCCTGCTCCAGCAGACAGACCGCCTGATAGCCCATTGCAGAAGCGTTCACGCGGTCACGCAGAGTGGGAGAGCCGCCGCGCTGCACATGGCCCAGGATCGTGGCGCGGGAATCGATGCCCGTGCGGGCCTGGATCTCGTTGGCGATCTCCTGCGCATGGCCCACGCCTTCGGCCACGATCACGATAAAGTGGCTCTTACCGGTCTTTTGGGTCTCGGTGATCTTATCCAGGATGTCCCGCTGCATGTCGAACTCCATCTCCGGCAGCAGCACAGCCATCGCTCCAGAGGCAATGGCAACGTTCAGCGCAATGTAGCCCGCATTACGGCCCATCACCTCGACCACGCTGCAGCGGTCATGGCTCTGGGTGGTATCGCGCAGCTTATCGATCATTTCCAGCGCGGTGTTCATCGCAGTGTCGTAGCCAATGGTATAGTCGGTGCAGGCAATGTCATTGTCGATGGTGCCGGGCAGACCGATCATCGGGATCCCGCGGTGAGCCAGCTCGCGTGCGCCGCGGTAAGAACCGTCGCCGCCAATGACGACCAGAGCGTCGATGCCCAGCTCACGGCACTTGGCTGCGCCCTTGTCCTGGCCTTCTTTGGTCTTGAACTCCAGGCAGCGCGCCGTGTACAGGATGGTTCCGCCCGCCTGGATGATGTTCGAGACGCTGCGCAGGTTCATCTCAAAGCATTCACCGTTCAGCAGGCCGTTGTAGCCGCGCTGGATACCGATCATACGGAAACCTTTGTGAATACCGGCACGGACCACAGCGCGGACCGCAGCGTTCATGCCAGGAGCATCGCCGCCGCTGGTCAGAACGCCAATCGTCTTGATTTGCTTTTCCATACTAGAGATACCCTCCAATTTGTTTTCTTCATTCACCCAAGAAAACAGCCCCTTCTGCCCGGGGCTGTTTTCTGCTTTGCCTTAGGCTTTACCGCTTGTGTATAGTGTAATTATAACACAATTACTCGTTTTTGAAAACCTTCTACCTGTAATGATTCGCGCACAGAAATGTTATTTTGTTGCAACATTCCCTTCTCCCAGCAGCCGCTCCAGCTCTTTGTACAGCAGCGGATGATCCAAAGCGTACAGTCTGCGGGGGGCGGCCAGCTTCTGCCGGGTGTCCTCCAGATACAGGATCACCGGCATGTTCCCGTCAAAGATCTCCAGCAGATTGACCACCTTGGCATATTGCGGGCAGCTGCGGGACGGCAGACGCAGATACAACCGCTTAGGTGCTTCCTTCAGCGGATCCGGACGTCCATTCTGCGGCCGGGCGGGGTCATACCGGTCGACGGGGATCACGCTTTCCGCCATCAGCTTGGAAGGCTCGTCCTCCCGCACGGACAGGCGGCCGTCGATCACTACAACCGCGTTCTCCTGAAGCGCATCGCGGCAGGTGTCCAGCGTACGGGGAAAAACAATGACCTCCATCGTACCCGTCAGATCCTCCACACTGGTAAAGGCCATCATACTGTTGGACTTGGTGGTCATCATGCGGTTTTTTACCACAGTACACACCACCCGCACACGGGCATTGTCCAGTTTGTGGCTCTCTTCCCCAGTCAGCGCTTTGATGGTATGGCTGCCATACCGTGCGATCTGCTCGCGGTAGGCATCCAGCGGATGACCGGACAGATACAGCCCGCTGACCTCCTTTTCCTGCTGGAGCCGCTCCATCGCGGGATACTCTGGCACAAAGCGGATATCATAGCTGTCCTGTGCAGCGCCCTCCTCTGCTCCGCCCATGACCGAGAACAGATCCAGCTGCCCTTCCAGATTCTGGCGGGTATCGCTCTCCACGCTTTTCAGAATGCCGTCCACGGCTTCGACCTGGCTGCGGCGGTTCGGCCCCAGATGATCGAACGCACCTGCTTTGATCAGGCTTTCCACTGCACGGCGGTTCAGTTCATTGCCATGCATCCGCTTGCAGAAATCGTACAGGCTTGCAAAGGGCTTTTCCTGCCGCTCCTCCACCACCTTTTCGATCAGGTTCCGGCCCACATTTTTGACAGCGTTCAAGCCAAAGCGGATCTGTCCCTTGTCGTCCGCTGTAAAGCCTCCGCCCGACACATTGACATCCGGCGGAAGCACCCGGATCCCCAGACGGCTGCACTCGCCGGAATATTCGATCACCTTATCCGTATTATCCAGCACGCTGCTCAACAGCGCCGCCATGAACTGGCTGGGATAATGACATTTGAGGTATGCCGTCTGAAACGCCACATAAGCGTAGCAGGCTGCATGGCTTTTGTTGAAAGCATAGGACGCAAAGCTGGACATTTCATCGTAAATTTCATTTGCGACCTTTTCCGAAATGCCGTTTGCCACGCAGCCCGGACACTCATGCCCCGGCTCGGTGCAGCCATGCACAAAATGCTCACGCTCGGCTTCCATAACGGCGTGTTTCTTCTTGCTCATGGCACGGCGCACGTTGTCTGCCTGACCAAAGGAGAAGCCGGCCAACTCGCGAAAGATCTGCATGACCTGCTCCTGATAAACGATGCAGCCGTTGGTCACATCCAGGATATGCGCCAGCTGATGCGTTTTATACTGGATCTTATCCGGCTCATGGCGATTGCGCAGATAAGTGGGGATGGAGTCCATCGGGCCGGGACGATACAGGCTGATCAGAGCGATGACATCTTCCAGATTTTCCGGCTGCAGACCCATAAGAACCTGCTTCATGCCGGAAGATTCCAGCTGAAACACGCCTTCGGTATCGCCCTGGCTCAGCATCTTATAGGTCTCCGGATCGTCATAGTCCAGCTTTTCGATCGAGAACGAAGGCTCGGTCTTTTGGATGGCCGTTTCCGCGTCCCGGATCACCGTGAGGGTACGCAGGCCCAGAAAATCCATTTTCAGCAGACCCAGTTCCTCGATCTCGGTCATGTTGAACTGCGTCACCGGCAGGCCATCGTTGGTGGCAAGGGGCAGATAATCATCTGTCGGTTCGGGCGTGATGACCACGCCTGCCGCGTGGGTGGACGCATGCCGCGGCATCCCTTCCACCTTGGCCGCCGTGTCGATCAGCTCCTGGACCTGCGGGTCGGTATCATACATGCGTTTCAGTTCGGTGGATACTTCCAGCGCCCGTTTCAGGGTCATTTTCAGCTCCATCGGCACCTGTTTTGCCACCGCGTCCACGCTCTGGTAGGGCATGCCCATCACACGGCCCACATCGCGGATGGCATTGCGGGCCGCCATGGTCCCAAAGGTGACGATCTGCGCCACATGATCCGCACCATATTTGCGGTTAACGTAGTCGATCACTTCCTGACGGCGCTCATAGCAGAAGTCCACGTCAAAGTCCGGCATGCTGACGCGCTCCGGATTCAAAAAGCGTTCAAAGATCAGATTGTAGCGGATGGGGTCGATATCCGTGATCCCAACACAGTAGGCCGCGATGCTGCCCGCACCGGAACCTCGCCCCGGCCCCACCGGGATGCCCTGGCTTTTGGCAAAGTTGATATAATCGAACACGATGAGGTAGTAGTTGGTATACCCCATCGACCGGATCACGCCGATCTCATACCGCAGACGCTCCTTGTTGCTTTCCGGCACATCGGCCCCATAGCGGCGCTCCAGGCCCTCCCAGCAGAGCTTCTCGAAGTATTCCTGGTTATCCATACCGCCGGGCGCTTTATAATAAGGTATCTTGGTGTGTCCAAAATCAAAATCAAAGCTGCACTGCTCGGCAATTTTCGCCGTGTTGGAACAGGCTTCCGGCACGATGGAAAATAACTCATACATCTCATCGGTGGTTTTGAGATAAAATTCATCGGTCTGGAACTCCATCTTATCCGCATCCTGGATGGTCTTTCCGGTCTGGATGCACAGCAGGATGCCCTGCATTTTGGCATCTTCCTTGCGCAGATAATGCGCATCATTGGTGGCAGCCATCGGGATCCCTGTTTCCCGTGCAAGCTTGATGAGCAGGGGCAGAACCGTGACATCCTCTTTCAGGCCGTGATCCTGCAATTCGATATAAAAGTTACCTTCTCCGAATAGATCGCGATACCAAAGCGCCGTTGTTTTTGCGCGCTCGTAGTCCCCTGCCAGCAGTGCCTGCGGGATCTCGCCCGCAAGACAGGCCGAAAGGCAGATCAAACCTTCATGGTGCTGTTCCAGCAGCTGTTTGTCCACCCGGGGCTTGGAATAAAATCCCTCGGTAAACGCCGCCGACACCATTTTGATGAGATTTTTGTAGCCGGTCTCATTTTTGCACAGCAGAAGCAGATGGTTGTTTCCATCGATCTTGTTTACCTTATCAAAGCGGGTACGGGTGGCCACATAGACCTCGCAGCCGATGATGGGCTTGATCCCCGCCTTTTTTGCCGCTTTATAGAACTGGACACAGCCATACATTACGCCGTGATCCGTGCAGGCAATGGCCGTCTGGCCGCACTCCCGGACCCGATCCATCATCTGGTCGATGCGGCAGGCACCGTCCAGCAGACTGTACTCGGTATGCACATGCAGATGGACAAAGGGCCGCGCCGCCGTTTGTTTCTGGATCGTTTCGCTCAATATCCCGCCTCCTGTTGTTCCAGCTTCTGGCGCAGCGTTTCGGCCAGCGCTTCCAGCTTTTTCATCCTGTGGGAAAGCCCTGATTTGCTGATCTCCGGCTCAAAGCAGGCGCACAGCGCCGCCAGCGGCAAATCCGGATGCGCCATCCGCTTTGCTGCTGCCTCCTGCAAGGGCGGAGGCAGTGTTTGCAGCGCATCGTGTTCCTGCAAATAGCGGACAGCCTTGAGGGTCTGGGCGTTGGCCCGGGCGGTCTTTCCAAGATTTGCGGTATCGCAATTTGTCTGGCGGTTGATGGTGTTGCGCACCTGCTTGACCGCCTTCTGCGCACCCAGCTGTTCCGCAGCGTTTGCCGCGCCCAAAAATGCCAGCAGCTTTTGGACATTCGCGCCGGTTTTGACATAGACCAGATTGACCCCGTTGCGGCGGGTGCGGTGCGGCGCAAATTCATGCTCGGCCAAAAGAGCCTCAAAATCCCGCGCAAGATTGGTGCGCGGGGTCAAAAATTCGATGTTGTATTCTTTTTGCGGATCCGTCACGGTGCCGCTGCACAGAAACGCCATGCCGATATAGGCGCTGACGCATATCTGACAGCGGATCAGCCGCGGATCGATCTGCAGGCTCGTTTCCATGCCGGTGGTGCCAAACAGCTCGTGCATCCGGGCCACCTGCTCTGGCGCACGGATGCCAAACTCATACAAAACACCGCTGGGACGCGATTTTTCCAAGATCTCTCCCTGCACACCGCAGCGGGCGAACAAGCGGCAGGCCAGCTTTGCCGTCTGCTGTTGTTCGGTTTGAAGCACCAGACCACGCGCATCAAAGTATTTGGCAAAGCAGGCAATGCCGTAGGCCGCTGCACGCACACAGCAGTCCTTTTGCAGGCTGCGCTGCGCGATCTCTTCCCGCGCATCGGATGCAAAGCTCATGATCGTTCCTCTTTTCGTTTGTTTTCCGTCCCACCGGTTCCGATTCAGCGGTTCACGTCCCGGTGCTGCATGTTGGGCTGATAGCCCAGCTTTTCGCAGTAGGCTGCGATCCTGCGCACAAATGTAATGGAGCGGTGCTTGCCGCCAGTGCAGCCGATGGCGATGGTCAGCTGGCTTTTGCCTTCCTTGACATAAAGGGGCAGCGCACACTCCAGAAAGCTCTCGTAGCGCTTCAACAGCTCCTGAGACTCGGCAGATGCCATGACATAGTCCACCACTTCCTCATCCAGGCCCGTCTTGTGCTTCAGCTCCGGCACATAAAAGGGGTTGGGCAGGCAGCGCACATCCAGCACCAGGTCTGCCTCCTTGGGCAGGCCGTATTTGAAGCCAAAGGACAGGATCGTCAGCCGCATGGCCGCTTTGGAGCCGCCATTTTCCAAAAAAAGGTCGCAGATCCGCTCCTTATTCTGAGCCGTAGAGAGCAGCTCGGTATTGATCGAATAATCCGCATGTTCCTGAAGGGGCTTCAGGATCCTGCGTTCCCTCTCAAAAGCCTCCTGCATGGAGATGCCTTCTGCAATGCTGATGGGATGAAGGCGGCGCGTGGCACTGTAACGGCGCATCAGCACCTCGTCCGGAGCATCCAAAAACAGGATCTTATACGATACGCCCTGCTGATCCAGTTGTTCCAGCGCCTGCTCGATCTCCTGTTTGGAGCGGCAGCCGCGCACATCCATCGAAAGCGCCACCCGCTGCAGCTGCATATCGCCCGCTTTGGAAAACGCCATGATGCTGGGCAAAAGTCCGGCCGGGACATTGTCGATGCAGAAAAATCCGATATCCTCCAGCGCATTCATCGCGACCGATTTTCCTGCGCCGGACATTCCGCTGACGATCAGCAGTTCCATAATTCCATCCTTTCCTTTAAAAGCGCTTTCACCTTTGGCAATCTTTACCGATACGGTACGACCCGGATCTCCTTTTCCAGCTCGTAGCCGGTCTTTTCTTTTACCACCGCCCGCACCTCATCGCACAAAGCCAGCACATCCGCACAGCTGGCACCGCCCAGATTGACCACAAAGCCGGAATGTTTTTCGCTGACGGCAGCCCCGCCATGCCGATAACCTTTCAGGCCGCATTGCTCGATCAGTGCCGCGGCAAAAGCCCCGGCAGGCCGCTTGAAGGTGCTGCCTGCGCTGGGCTTATCCAAGGGCTGTTTGTCGGCCCGGCGGGACATCAGATCCTCCATTCTGGCACGGATGGCGGCGGGGTCGCCTTCGGCCAGGCGGAACTCTGCCGCAAGGATGCAGCCGCCGTTGGTCTCAAAGATGCTGTGCCGATACCCCAGTTCCAGCTCTTCGGCGGGAACGGTCTTTACTTCGCCCTCTGCCGTCAGATACCGCACCGATGCCAGCACGTCCTTTACCTCTCCGCCATAGGCGCCGGCATTCATATACACCGCGCCGCCTACTGTACCGGGAATGCCGTAGGCAAACTCCAGCCCCGTCAGTCCGGCGCGCAGCGCCTCCATACACAGCGCAGAAAGGCGTACCCCCGCCCCGGCACGCAAGATCCCGCCTTTGCGCAGAACCGGGCCTTTCAGAGCGGAGATATCGATCACTGCACCGCAGAAGCCCTCGTCCGAAAACAGGACGTTGCTGCCATTTCCCAGCAGGAAACAGCGCATGCCCTGTTCTCTGCACAGCATCACCGCACGAACCAGCTGTTCCTCGCTTTCCGGGCAGAGAAACATCTGCGCCGGGCCGCCTATTTTAAAGGTACAGTGTGCGGCCAGCAGCTCGTTTTCCCGGAAAGGGATCTGGCATGCCGTCAGGCTTTGCTTGAATCGTTCCATACTTTCTCCTGCTCCCTTGCAAATGCGTATGCTTCAGTCATTGTCCAGGCCCAAACGGTTCAGCAGCTCCTGTGCCGCATTGTAGCCCATCTTTTTCTGGCGGTTATTGATGGCTGCGGTTTCCAGCACCACAGCCAGATTGCGGCCCGGCGAAACGGGAATGCTGGTGCTGGGGATGTTTACGCCTAGGATATTATAATATTCCGCTTCCAGCCCCGTGCGCTGATAGTTCTTGGTGGGATCCCATGCTTCCAGCTGCACCACAAGATCCAGGCTTTCGCTCACCTTGACCGCACCCACGCCAAACACGCGGGCCACATTGACGATGCCGATGCCGCGCAGCTCGATGAAGTGGCGGATGTTTTCCGGTGCGGTGCCCATGATCTGGCGGTTGGAAACCTTGCGCAGCTCCACAGCATCGTCCGCTACCAGGCGGTGGCCGCGCTTGACCAGCTCGATGGCCAGCTCGCTTTTGCCGATGCCGCTGTCGCCCAGGATCAGGATGCCTTCGCCATACACCTCCACCAGCACGCCGTGGCGGGTGATGCGGGGCGCAAGCTCCAGGTTCAAAACGCTGATCAGGCTGCCCATCAGGGTGCAGGTCGTCTCGTTGGAGCGCAGCAGCGCGACCCCGTGTTTCTGGGCAAGGTCGGTCATCTCCGGGAAGGGCGTCAATTCCTCGCTGCGGCAGACGATCACCGCAGGCGGCTTCTGGCGGAACAGCTGTTCCAAAGCCTGATATCGGTTTTCGGGCGTGAGGCCGGACAGAAAGTTCATCTCGGCCAAGCCAAACATTTGCAGCCGCAGATTATCAAAATAGTCCATATATCCGGCCAAAAACAGGCCCGGGCGATTGACCTCGGCGATCTCCACCGAGATCTGCTCCAAGGGCTTTGGGGCATAGACCACTTCCATGCTGACGCGGTTCGTCAGGGTCTTGAGCGAAACGTTGAAGTTCCCCATCCTTTTTCCTCCTGATTCCGGTTGCTCCGCAGCGATGCGGAGAGGCTTTTTTACTGGTTTCTATTATAATAGACTTGCAAAAGAAAAACAATTCCTCCGCAAATCTTTTCGATTTTTGTCCGCCGCGCATTGAAATGCGCCAAAAACGCTTTATAATAGAACTGTCTCCTTGTTTGACGCATGACTTTACGTTTCTTTTACATTGCGCCGATTTCCGATTTTACATTTCTTCCGTATACTCAACAGAAGGAGAATTTACCGTAAAATCAACACAAGGAGACCGATATGAGCATCTTCGACCTATTCACGCTTCTGGGCGGCCTGGCCATGTTCCTGTTCGGCATGGATCTGATGGGCAAGGCGCTGGAAAAGCAGGCCGGCGGCCAGCTGCAAAAGATCCTGAGCCGTCTGACCGACAATCCCATCAAGGGCCTTCTGCTGGGCCTTGTGGTCACAGCTGTCATCCAAAGCTCCAGCGCCACCACCGTTATGGTGGTCGGCTTTGTCAACAGCGGCATCATGCAGCTGCACCAGGCCATCGGCATCATCATGGGCAGCAACGTGGGCACCACCGTCACCAGCTGGGTGCTGAGCCTGGCCGGTCTGGAGGGCGACAGCTTTCTGCTGAAGATGCTCAAGCCCACTTCTTTCAGCCCGATCCTGGCTTTCATCGGCATCCTGCTTTATATGCGAAAAAGCGAAAAGCAGAAGGGCGTCGGCACCATCCTGCTGGGTTTTGCCATCCTGATGACCGGCATGACCACTATGTCGGGTGCGGTGGCTCCCCTTCAGGATGCGGAATGGTTCACCAGCCTGTTCGTTCGCTTCTCCAACCCCATTCTGGGCGTTCTGGTGGGCGCACTGGTCACTGCCGTTATCCAAAGCTCCAGCGCCAGCGTCGGTATCCTGCAGGCATTGAGCGCCACCGGCGCCATCACCTATGGCAGCGCCATCCCCATCATCATGGGCCAGAACATCGGCACCTGTGTCACGGCGCTGATCTCCTCTGTGGGCGCAAACAAAAATGCCCGCCGTGCCGCTGTTGTCCACCTGTACTTCAACATCATCGGCGTGGCGCTGTTCCTTGTGGTGTACTATGGCCTGAACGCTGTTTTCCACTTTGCGTTTGCTGCCGAGGTCATCGAAGCATGGGGCATCGCGGTCGTCCACTCCATCTTCAACCTGTGTACCACCCTGATCCTGCTGCCCTTTGCGGGCCTGCTGGAAAAGCTGGCCATCCTCACCATCCCGGACGACGCCAAGGAAGAGAACTTCTCCCTGCTGGACGAGCGCCTGCTGCATACCCCTGCTGTGGCCGTTGAGCGTGCCCGCGCCGCTACTGCTGACATGGCCGAGCTTGCCCGCGTGGGCGTGATCCAGGCAATGAGCCTGACCCATACCTGGGACGAGGCCATCGCACAGAAGGTGCGGGAGCAGGAATGCGAAGTGGATCGCTATGAGGATATGCTGGGCACCTATCTGGTCAAGCTGTCCAGCTGTCCGCTGAACCACGCCGACAGCCAGAGCGTCAACACGCTGCTGCATACCATCAGCGATTTTGAACGCATCAGCGATCATTCAGTGAACCTTTTGCACTCCGCAGAGGAAATGAACACCAAAGAGATCCTCTTTTCTCAGGACGCCCGCGAGGAGCTTCAGGTGCTGGAAGATGCCGTGCAGGATATCCTGAACCGCACCACCGAAGCCTTCCGCAAGGATGACCTGCATCTGGCCGCAAAGGTAGAACCCTTGGAAACGGTCGTGGACGAACTGGTACGCGCCATCAAAGCGCGTCACATTGCCCGCCTGCAGGCCGGGAGCTGCTCCATCGAATACGGCTTTGTGCTGGATGATCTGCTGACCAACTACGAGCGCGTGTGTGATCATTGCAGCAATGTGGCGGTCGCGCAGATCGAGGTGGCGCAGGACAGCTTTGACACACACGCCTACCTCAACGATCTGCGCCACGGCGAAAAGACCCAGGAGAGCGAAGCCTTCCAGCGCCGTCTGGACCGTTACCGTGAGCGCTATCTGTTCCCGGATTCCAATCCGACGGAGGGACCCAACATATGATCTATATCGTAGAAGACGACGCCGCGATCCGCGAGCTGGAGCAGTATGCTTTGCAGTCCAGCGGATACGAAGCGGCAGGCTTTGCTTCCGCAGAACCATTCTGGCAGGCAATGCACAACGCCGTGCCCGAGCTGGTGCTTTTGGACGTGATGCTGCCGGGGGAAGATGGATTTACCATCCTGAAAAAACTGCGCGCGACCCCCTCCCTGCGCCGTCTTCCCATCATCTTAGTCACCGCCAAATCCAGCGAGCTGGATACCGTGCGCGGGCTGGACTGCGGTGCAGACGACTACATCACCAAGCCGTTTGGGATCATGGAGTTTTTGAGCCGGGTGCGCGCGGCGCTGCGCCGTGCCGCGCCGGAGATGCAGCCCGAGGTCTATACCTTCCATGAGATCACGCTGAACCACGCGCGGCACAGCGTAGCCGTAAACAGCACGCCCGTGGAGCTGACCTACAAGGAATACAGCCTGCTGCGCCTGCTGCTGGAAAATCCGGAGCTGGTGGTCACACGGGACACCATCCTGCAGGTAGTATGGGGCACAGATATCCCGGTGGAGAGCCGGACAGTGGATATGCACATCCGCACCCTGCGCAAAAAGCTGGGTGACGCGGGCCGCTACATCTGTACCGTGCGCAAGGTGGGCTACAAGCTCAGCGACAGCGGGGAGGCGGATGCCGAATGAAGCCCCGCAGCATGGAAGAAAAAATCAGCTATCGGCTGTTCCTGATGGGGTTTCTGGGCCTTGTATGCACCGCAGTGCTGTGCCTGCTTGTATTCCACAAGGCCTTTTCCCAGCAGACCTGGGCAGAGCTGGAGGCCAAGACCGATCTGGTCGCGGCCGGATGCGCTGTGATCGACACACCGGAGCAGCTTTCCCATTTTGTGACCATGGGGCTGCGCATCACCCTGATCGCAGAGGACGGCACCGTCCTGTTCGATTCGGCCGCGGCCCAGCCGATGGAAAACCATCTGACCCGTCCCGAGATCCAGCAGGCTTTGCAGCAGGGCATCGGACGCGATCAGCGGGCTTCTTCTACGCTGGGATATCAGACCTATTATTATGCCCGGCTGCTGGCGGACGGCACGATCCTGCGCGTGTCCCAGGACTCCGAGACCCTGTGGTCCATCTACGATTCGGCGCTGCCCGCCATTCTGCTGAGCTGCCTGATCCTGATGGCCATTGCTGCGGCTTCCGCCGGGCTGCTGACCCGCAGTCTGGTGCAGCCGGTGCTGAAAATGGCAGACGATCTTGACCACATCCAGGACAATGTACCCTACAGGGAACTGGTTCCCTTTGCGGAAAGCATCCACGCTGACCGCATCCTGCGGGAAAACAACGAAAAAATGCGGCAGGAATTTACGGCCAACGTCAGCCACGAATTAAAGACCCCGCTGACCAGCATTTCCGGCTACGCGGAGCTGATTGAGACCGGCATTGCAAAGCCGGAGGACATCCCCGCCTTTGGCCGCAAGATCCGGGAGGAAGCTGCCCGCATGATCCAATTGGTCAACGATATTTTGCAGCTGTCTCATCTGGATCATGTCAGCGACGCGGGTGGCGAGCCTGCCTTTGAAACAGTAGACCTTTTGGAAGTAGCCCGGGAATGTGTAGAGCGCCAGCGCCTGAATGCCCGCCGCTCCTACATCTCCCTGAGCTATCTGGGCGAAAGCGCCCCCGTGCGGGGCAGCCGCCCGCTTTTGGACGAGCTTTGCCAGAATCTGTGCGACAATGCCATTCGTTACAACCGTCCTGGCGGAAAGGTTCAGATCCTGGTCGGCTGTGCCCGGGACGGCCATTGCAGCCTGACTGTGAAGGACAACGGCATCGGCATCCCGCGGGAAGCGCAGACCAGCGTTTTTGAGCGCTTTTACCGGGTGGACAAAAGCCGCAGCAAAGCTACCGGCGGCACCGGGCTGGGTCTGGCCATCGTCAAGCATATCGCCCGTGTCCACAACGCTCAGATCAAGCTGGAAAGCGAAGTGGATGTGGGCACCACCATCACGGTCACGTTTGAAACGGCACACTAAAAATCAAACATCATCTGCACGTCTGTCCGCAGCTGCGGGCAGACGTTTTTTGTTGGGACAAGCATCCCGTCCCCGCCCTGCCGCAGAGCACGGGCCGCGCCCAGTCCCACAAGGTCAACTCCCCTGCCCCAAAACGTCTTCACTGTCTGCGTGCACAGCTGTTCCAGCTCTGCACGCTGGGTCTCGTCCGGCAAAGGCGAAGCCGCAGCGTTCTGACAGTCCAGCCGAAGAACAAACGTACCGTCTGCCTGCGGCTGGACTGTGCGGCTGCGGCAGCGCAGGGAAATTTCTTCCTCATCCAGCCAGAAGGTCAGCACGCCCCCCTCGCCGGTCAAAAGCCTCGCGGCAGACATCTGTCCCTCATCCAGCAGCAGCGCGCCTTCTTCCGAGAGGAACACGCCCTCCCCGACGCACCCCGCGCCTTCCTCTGTCAGCGTCAGGCAGGGCATCAAAAGCCCGCTGCGGCGGTCGTACAGCATCGGTGCAGCAGAGGCGTTGTCCTTGATCTGCCGCAGCAGCTTCTCCGGCAGATCTTCTATTTCCTCGCTTTGGGCAGACAGCTCTCCACACTCAAAATCACAGCGGAACACCCGCGCGGCAACCCGTCCGCATTGATGGGTAAGGATCAGATTTTCATATTCTTCCAGCTGCTGCCATGCCGTATCGGGGGTCAGCAAAAGATAATCGCACAAGCGGTAGTTGGCCTTTTGCGGCAAAGCCTTTTCCGCATCGGCCAACGCTTTGGAAAGCGTTTCGCCTTCTGACGCACAAAAACGCAGCTGGGCCTGCGCTTCGGAAGAATCTGCCGCGGCCTCCGGCGCCTGATAGATCAGCCCTGCCGTCCAGCCTTGCGGATCTTTTTGCAGCATCACAGCCCGGATCATGCTCTGGTCGGTGCTTTCACAGCGCAAGAACAGCACACACCAGATCAGCAGCGCCGCCAGGATCCAGCTCCTTTGTCCGCCTTTCATGCTGTGCCCTCCTTTTTCGGCGTTTTGGCTGCTGGGCACACGCCCAGCCGCTGCGCAAGGATATGCAGCACACTGCTCAAAAAGCAAATGCGGTAGAGGGCAGTGGTCAGCCAGATCAGAACGATGAGCGCATCCAACCGGGAAAAGGCCCCCAGCGCCCAGGCACGCAGCAGTTCATAGCCTGTGTAATCGCTGCCCTGCAAAGGCCCAAACAGAAGCTGCATCCCCAGCGCAAAAAGCCCCTGCACGGCAAAGCCGCCCAGCGGCAGCCAGGCACAGCTGTGCCCGGTTTTGGAATCGCACAAAAGCGGCAGGGCAAAATATTCCGCATACAGGGCAAGGTGCGGCAGATCTTCCTCCCAAAGCGGGCGGGTCTGCTCAAAAAGCCTCTGCCAGCGCATCTGGCTGCTCAGGCCGATCACACAGACCACCGCTCCCAGCGCTGCCAGCCACCAGAGCACCCGGGCGGTATGATCCAGCGTTGTGCCATCCATCTGCCAGCCCAGCCAGACCAGCAGCGGCGCAAGCCCCAGCACGGCCATCGAGCCAAACTGTTCCCAGCACACCTGCTGTGCCTGGCGCACCGTCTGAAAAAGCTCTGCCGCAAACCACAGCGCAAAACCGCCGCAGACAAGCTTGGAAAACACGCCTGTGCCGGAAAAAAGCTGCCCGGCCCGTTCCAGCTGGGCCGCAACCCCGGACAGCAGCGCAAGCGCCGCCGCACAGGGCAGGCCGAACACCAGAACCGCCCGCGCAGAGCTTTCGGCCCCTGTCTGCACAAAGCTGCCCGCCAGCGTTGCTGTCAGGATGCCCAGCATCAGCGTTTTGGCGGAAAAACAGTTTTTTTCATTCATCGACCATTCCCCCGTTTCTGCCAGATATTGAATCCCTGACGGGACAATCGGCGGTAATTGCGCCGGATCACGCCGTCCTCGGCCAGCGGCTTTTGCGGAAAAGGATGCTGCGCAAGATAGGGCACGCCCAGCGCCGACACACTGGACAGGCTGAACAGGAACAGCAAAAATACCGCGGCCAACCCTACCGGCCCCGCCAGCCCCGCCGCAGCAACCACCACCAGCCGCAGCAGCGTTGCAGGCTCATACAGCGAAGGCGTGACGAACACCGCGATCGCGGTCAGGCTGGCCACCAGAATCACCGGTGTGCTCATCAGCCCTGCTGCCACCGACGCATCCCCGACGATCAGCGCCGCCACCAGGCTGACCGAATGCCCCAGCGTTTGCGGCATCCGCAGTCCTGCCTCCCGGATGACCTCCAGGATCAAGATCACCATCAGCATTTCAGCAAACAAAGGCAGCGGGGTCGCTTTTTCTGCCGCCTCAATCCGATATAAAAGCTGCGGCGGGATCAGCTCCGGCAGATAGACCGCCAGACACACAAAGACCCCCGGCAAAAAGATCGTCAGATAAAAAGACACATATTTCAACGCCCGCAGAAAAGAGGAAAATCCTGCTGTGGTCGCATAATCGTCCAGACATTCAAAATTTTCGCAGAACAGCGCGGGCAGCACCATCGCCGATGGACTGCCATTGACCAGCACCACGATCTTCCCCTCGCAAAGCTTTGCGGCGGCCACGGCCGGGCGCTCGGTATAGCTGACCGGTGTGAACAGGCGCATCCGGACCGGCAGCAGCCAGGGCACAAAATAGCTGGAATCCAAAAGCAGCTCCGGCTTTGCCTTTTTCAAGGTTCGGGACACACGGCGCACCATCGCGGGATCCGCCCTATCCTTGCAATAGCAAACGCCATACTCCGTGTGCATCTGCGTATCGGCCTGCTGTACCTCCTGCACCAGCTGGGTGCTGCGCACAAGACGGCGCAGCAGACTCAGATTGATCCGCAGAAGATCCGCAAAACCCTCGCGGGAGCCGCGGATATTGCCCTCCGCCGAAGGCTCATCCACCGAACGGTATTTCAATCCCTGCACCGAGAACGCAATGCCTTTGGCACAGCCGTCCAGCAAAAGCACCGCCATGCCCGCGGTCATCCGCTTGACAAGATCCTGCATGTCTTGTACCGGCGTGTTTTCAGCCGGAAGCCCGGAATCGTGAAAGATCAGCTCGAATACCTGCGAACCGGAAGCTGCCGCTTCCGGACGCAGCGCAGGGGTATGGCGGCTGGCAGCGTCCAGAAGCAGCGTCCACAGGGATTCCAGACTGGCCATCCCATCAAACAGGACGATCGCACAGGAGCAGTGATAAAGCCGGATCCGCTTGGCATAATAATCTGCGGATGTGCCAAACATCCCGTCAAGCGTTTGGAGATTCTCCGAAAGGTTCGCCGAAAGCTGCTGCATCTGGGTAGTCCCCTCCTTTTTGGTTCGGTTGCAGTATACCCGCCCCGGAGCACATCCATACGGCACAAAGTCCATCTGTTAGGAGGAACATTTTTTGAAGCTGTTGATCTTCCGCACCATCCTTATTTACCTGTGCGTGCTGTTTGCCATGCGTCTGATGGGCAAACGTCAGCTGGGCGAGCTTCAGCCGGAGGAACTGGTGTCCACTATCCTGATCTCCAACCTTGCTTCCATTTCCATCGAGTCGGAGGAAGTTCCCGTCACGGCCAGTCTGATCCCGCTGTTCCTGATCGCCGCACTGGAAATGTTCGGCTCTCTGCTGAGCTTCCATAGCCAGAAATTTTTCAACCTGATGTCCGGCCGGCCCAAAACCGTCATCCTGAACGGCGAGATCGATCAAAATGCCCTGCGCATGCTGCGGCTGACCACCGCCGACCTGATGGAAGCGCTGCGCGGCAAAGACGTTTTTGACCCGCGGGACGTATCCTATGCGGTCGTGGAAACAAACGGAAGCCTGTCGGTGGCGCTGCGGCCGGAAAAGGAACCCGCCACTCTGGAGGACCTGAACCTGAAAGCACCGCGTTCCAACGCTACGGTCCCTTTTGTTCTGGACGGTGAAGTGCTGGAGGATAATCTGCGCTGGTGCGGCAAAGACCGTGCCTGGCTGGAACGCACCGCACAAGCCAACACACTGTTGATAAAGGAGATCCTGCTCTTGGTGGGAAACGAGAGCGAGGACTATCTGCTGATCAAAAAAGAGAGCCGCATGAAAAGCGGCTCTCAATAAAAGGAGGCTCTGCGCATGAAGCGGATCATCACCTGCATCGGCATCGTAGTGCTTCTGGTCGCGGTGGCATTTTACAGCAGTTTCCGGGTACAGCGCTTTGCGGAAGAGATCTCGGACGCGCTGGAAGTAGCCATCGAAGCGGTGCGCAACGAGGAAAACGCTGATGCGCGCCAGTCGCTTGTGCGCGGCGCGGAGCTGTGCGAGGAAATGCGCCGCAAAATGCACATTTTTCTGCGGGTAGAGGATTTTGCAGAGCTGGAAGCTTCTCTGCGGGCCGCAGACGGATACCTGGAGCAGGATGCTCCGGAGGAAGCGCTGGGCGAGATGAACCGTGCGCAGGTCGCGGTGGAAAACCTCGACCGCCTGGCGCGGCGTCTGATCTGAGCAGCAAAGCATCAAAAAATGCACCCGTCTGCGATCCTGGCAGACGGGTGCATCTCTGCTTAGCTTTTACCGGGGCGGTTCTCCATCAGGCTTTGCAGCTCGGTGAAAAAACTCTCCACATCCCCAAATTCGCGGTAGACCGACGCAAAACGGACATAAGCCACCTGATCGATCTTTTTCAGTTCCTGCATGGTCAGCTCACCAATGCGCACACTGCTGACCTCGCGGTCATAGGAGCTCATCAGCGTCTGCTCGATGTTGCTGACCGCGCGCTCCAGCGTTTCGTAGCTTACACGGCGCTTTGCACAGGCGCGGAGCATGGCGTTGAGGAGCTTCTGCCGGTCGAACGGTTCGCGGGAACCATCCTTTTTGATGACCATGAGAGGAACGGTCTCCACTACCTCATAAGTCGTAAAACGCATGTGGCAGCCAAGACACTCCCGGCGGCGGCGAATGCGCTCGCCGTCCTCTGTGGGGCGGGAATCGATCACCTTGGAATCCTCAGCTCCGCAATAGGGGCATTTCATAATCGTTCCTCCTGAGATTGAATCGTCACAAACCGATGGTCAGTTTTTGGAAGCTTTGCGTTCCGTCCACAGCACCCACGCGGAGGTGGAAACACACAGCGAGGTGAACACGCCGCTGAGCATGCCCATCATCAGCGGGAATGCAAAGGTGAAAATGCTGTCCAGACCATAGAGCTTGGCCACGACGCACATCACGCCCAGAGCCATCACGGTGGAAACCGTTGTGATCACGGTGCGCCGCGCGGACTGGTTGACCGAGTGGTTGACCAGCTCTGCAAAAGGCGTCTTTTTGGATGCCAGCTTGCGGTTTTCACGGATGCGGTCGTACACGACCACGGTATCGTTGATGGAATAACCCAGGATGGTGAGCATGGCTGCGATAAAGTTGCCGTCCAGCGGGGTACGCAGCAGCACAAAGGTGCCGAACACGATCATCAGGTCGTTGATCAAAGCCAGCACTGCCATCATGCCGCCGGTCAGACCGCCGATGTTCTTGAAGCGCAGCGCGATGTACGCCAAAATCAGCACCAGGGCAAACACCACGGCCACCAGGCTCTTTTGCAGGAACTTGGTGCCCATAGCGGCGCTGACGTTGCTGAGGGACAGCTGTGCAAAACCGTTGTCCGGATAGTTCTCATTCAGAGAGTCCAGCAGCTCTTCCACCTGATCGGTCGTCACGGTTTCGTTGCCCGGCATGGAGATCTTCAGCGTCTGCTCCCCGGTCGCGACGTTTTCGCCGGTCTGGAGAGTCAGGCCATTGTTTTCCAGCGCCGCGCAAGCAGTCTTTTGCACCGCGGCAAGATCCATCTCATTCTCATAGCGCAGCGTGATCATTGCACCGCCCGTGAACTCGGTATCCAGCTTGACGCCGAACACTACCGCGCACAGCAGGATCACCACCATGACACAGCCGGAAAGGGTCAGGAACTTTTTGCGCATGCCCACAAAATCCAGCGCCTTTTTCTCCTTTGGAGCTTTGCCGGCAGCAGGTGCGCCATACAGCCAGGGATTGCGCAGGGCGGGAATGGCCGCCGCGCCCCGGATCATGACACGGGTGGCAAACACGCCAAACACAAAGTTGAGCAGCACGCCGGTGAGCAGCGTATAGCCGAAGGCATAGATGGTGCCCGCCGTAGAGGGGCCAAAGGCAAAGAATACAAAATGCAGCAGCTTTGCCATAAAGCTGTCCGAGGGGCCAAAGGCGCTCATCAGCACGACCGCCACAATGACGATGGTAACATTGCCGTCAATGATGGGGGTCAGGCCGCGGGCAAAACCGCTCTTGAGCGCGCCGTCCAGAGACTTGCCGTTGTTCAGTTCTTCCTTGATACGCTCCGCCGTAATGACGTTTGCATCCACGCCCATGCCGATGGCCAGGATGATACCGGCGATGCCGGGCAGCGTGAGGGTAAAGCTTTCAAAAACGGGGAAATAGCCGGAGACAAAAGCCAGCGTTGCTGCAACCTGTCCGGCCAGCGCGATGCAGGCCAGCAAGCCCGGCAGACGATACAGCGCCGTCATAAACACTCCGATCAGCACAAAGGCGATCACGCCCGCCAGAACCATCGCGCTCAGGCTGTTCTCGCCCAGGCTGGGGCTGACCGTGGAATAGCTGTCCGCCGTCAGAGCAAAAGGCAGAGCGCCGGAGTTGATCTGGCGCGCCATGCGCACAACATCTTCCTGGGTGAAGGGTTCGGATGCCGAGCTGGTGATGATGGCAGCGCCATCCGTGATGGCGGCATTGACCGTTGCAACGCTGACACCCTCTTCGTCCAGCCAGATGCCGATGCTGCCGCCCTCCTGATACAGGCGGGTGGTGGCATCGCCAAAGGCCTTTGTGCCCTCAGCGGTGAACTTGAGCGAAACATAATACTCTGCCGCTCCGCCGCTGCTGACCGGGCCATACTGCGCCGAGGCGCTTTCGACCATGGAGCCGTCCAGGATCAGCGCACCATCCAGGCTGCTGCCTTCCCGGAAGGTCAGATAGGCCGTGGTGCCGATCTCCTCAATGGCCGCTTCCGGGTCAAAATCCGTCTCGCCGGACTGCCACGGAAACTCCAGAATGAGGCTGTCGGTATCATAATCCAGATACAGCTCGTAGTCCGTTACATTCAGGGCGACCAGACGGTTTTCGATGACCAGCTGGGCTGCTTCCAGCTGCTCGTCCGTGGCATCATAGCCATCGGACGGAACAAAGGTCACATTCACGCCGCCTTTGATATCCACGCCAAAGCGAATATCCTTTGCGCCCTTGATGTAGGTCTTGGTCACATCTCCATACCTGGCCGATACACCAAAAAACGCGGTGTATACAAAGACCAGGATCAGAAGCGCCGTGACAACAAGATGCCATGCTTTTCCTTTTGTCTTCATAGAAATCAGGGAACCTCCAAATATAATAAACCTCCGCCGCGCAGCCGGAGGTGGCTGCGCAGGGAGATTTGGGACTGGGGGATGCCGCCGGAAGAGCTTTTACTCCATCTCTGCCAGCAGGTGCTCGACCGCAGCCAGACGCACACAAACGCACAGCAGGTCAGACGCGGTCTCCACCTCATCCAGGCTGGGATAGGTGGGAGCAATGCGCAGATGGGAATCTTGCGGATCCTTGTGATACGGATACGCCGAGCCAGCGCCGGTCAGGGTCAGGCCGCACTCTTTGCACAGCGAAGCCACCCGCTTGGCACAGCCGGGCATCACATAAAGGCTGATAAAGTAGCCGCCCTTGGGCCTGGTCCAGTGCGCGATATCGCCGCAGGGGGTCAGCTGACGGGCAAATGCCGTCTTGACGGCATCAAAGCAGGGCACCAGACGGCGGCGGTGCTTGGCCATATGAGCCAGCACGCCCTCCTTGTCCTTCAGGAAGCGGACATGGCGCAGCTGATTCATCTTGTCATAGCTGATGATCATCACCGAAAAACGCTGGCAAATGTACTTCATGGAGTTTTCGCTGCATGCGATGGCCGAAACGCCTGCGCCCGGGAAGGTGATCTTGCTGGTGGAGGTGAACATGAACACCCGATCCTCGGTGCCGTACTTTTTGCACTCGTTGAGCAGCACCGGAGTTTCGATGATCTCATCCGTCAGATGGTGGACGATATACGCCTCGTCCCAGAAGATTTTAAAGTCCGGCGCAGCGGTTTTCATCGCGGCAAAGCGGCGGATGGTCTCGTCGCTGTAGGTGTAGCCATCGGGATTGGAATACTGCGGCACACACCAGATGCCTTTGATGGTATCGTCCTCTGCCACCAGCTTTTCCACCAGATCCATATCCGGGCCATCCTCATTCATGGGGATGTTGATCATCTCAAAGCCCATTTCCTCGGTGATCGCAAAGTGACGGTCATACCCGGGCACCGGGCAGAGGAACTTGCGCTTTTCCACCTGGGACCAGGGACAGGGAGACTCCGGATAGCCGAACATATAACCAAGAGACACCAGGTTATACATCAGCTGGAGGCTGGAGTTTCCACCCACGAATACTTCCTCCGGACGGACACCCATGATATCGGCAAACAAAACGCGGCCCTCCTGCAGGCCCTCCAGATTGCCGTAGTTGCGGGCATCATAGCCGTCATCTGTGGTGTAATCGCTCATCTGAAGCAGGCCCATCGCCAGATTCATCTGGTTGGGGCCGGGTTTGCCGCGGGCCATGTTCAGCTTGAGGTTCATCGCCTGAAATTTCCTGTACTGCTCCTCAAGCATCGTCTTTTCGGCACAGAGCTGTTCACGGCTCATTGCAAAATAATCTGCCATAAGAAAACACACTCCTTTATCATACTTCCTGTAACCCATGTCTTGGCTTTGCCCTGGGGAAAGGCGCTCTGCCAGAAGCGCGCTCCGCTGCAAATCAAGACTATAATATTATAGTACATTTTCCAGTTGGAAACAAGATTTTTCTCCCGAAAGTACAACAAACTCCAAAAAAGCCCTGCCGGGACGGTTCCACGTCCGGCAGGGCCGATCCATTTCAGGGCTGATCTTTCATTGTTCAGTCCATAGACAGCTGATTTTTATAGCGTTTGCGGGGTGCACCATATTCCAGATGCGGCTCGCCGCCTTCAACGGTGTCTGCGTCCACCGTTACGCGGATGATGGTGGAATCACTGGGCACCTCATACATCACAGGCATGAGGATGCTTTCCATCACGCTGCGCAGGCCGCGCGCGCCGCTCTTGCGCTCGATGGTCTTGCGGGCCACCGCATGCAGAGCGTCGTCCGTAAACACCAGATCCACGTTATCCATCGCCAGCATCTCTTTGTACTGCTTGAGCAGGCTGTTGCGCGGCTCCTTGAGCACGCGGACCAGCGCTTCCTCGTTCAGATCGTCCAGCACGGTGATGACCGGCAGACGGCCGATCAGCTCCGGGATCAGGCCAAATTTGACCAGATCATGCGGTTCCACCTTGCGCATCAGAGCCTTTTGCATCTCTGCGGAGTTATCCTTGAGGGTGCTGCCAAAACCCAGCGCGGAACGGTCGGTGCGGCGCTGGATGTACTTTTCCAGGCCATCGAACGCGCCGCCGCAGATGAACAGGATGTTGGTGGTGTCGATCTGGATGAACTCCTGCTGGGGGTGCTTGCGGCCGCCCTGCGGCGGAACATTGCTCACAGTGCCCTCCAGGATCTTCAGCAGCGCCTGCTGCACACCCTCGCCGCCCACATCGCGGGTGATGGAGGGGTTTTCGCTCTTGCGGGTGATCTTATCGATCTCATCGATATAAATGATACCGATCTGTGCCCGCTGAACATCAAAGTCCGCCGCCTGGATCAGCTTGAGCAGAATATTCTCCACATCTTCGCCCACATAGCCGGCCTCGGTCAGGGTGGTGGCGTCCGCAATGGCGAAGGGCACGCCCAGCATCTTGGCCAGGGTCTGGGCCAGCAGGGTCTTGCCCACGCCGGAAGGCCCCAGCAGCAGAACATTGGACTTTTGCAGCTCCACGTCCGCGCCCTTGCCGCTCATGATACGCTTATAATGATTGTACACGGAAACGGACAGCACCCGCTTGGCGTCGTCCTGTCCGATCACATACTGATCCAGGCCTTCCTTGATCTCGGCGGGGGTCATGATGTTGATGGACAGGTTTTCCGCCGTCTGCACACGGGCACGGCTTGCGCCCCCGCGCGACGGACGGTTGCCGCTGGAGCGGTCCGGTTTGTCGTTGAGCAGATCGTGGCACAGGGTGATGCACTCGCTGCAGATATTCACGCCCGGGCCGATGATCATGCGTTCTACTTCGTCCTGATGCTTCCCGCAGAAGCTGCATACCAGGTCTTTTTCGTTTTTATCTCTGCCGGAGTTGTTGTTTGCCATATGATCTTTCCTTATTCTGGGTTGAGGCATCCAGGGATGCTTTTGGATCAGCGGTCAGTTCAGCGATGGGCGATCACCGCATCGATCAGACCATACTCCCTGGCCTGCTCTGCGGTGAGATAGTTGTCGCGCTCGGTATCCAGCTGCACCTTTTCCAGCGGCTGGCCGGTGTACTCGCTGAGCATGCGGTTCATCTTTTCCCGGATATAGACCATGTGGTCGGCATGGATCTTGATATCGGTGGTCTGACCAGACAGGCCGCCATTCTGACCGCCCGCGATCAGAGGCTGATGGATCATGATCTCGGCGTTGGGCAGAGCAAAGCGCTTGCCCTTGGTGCCGCTGGCCAGCAGGAACGCGCCCATAGACGCGGCCATACCCATGCAGATGGTGGAAACATCGCACTTGATATACTGCATGGTATCGTGGATGGCCATGCCCGCGCTGATAGAACCGCCGGGACTGTTGATATACAGGCTGATATCCTTATCCGGGTCCTGCCCTTCCAGATACAAAAGCTGCGCCACGACCAGGCTGGCCGAGGTGTCGTTTACATCCTCGCTCAAGACAATGATGCGGTCATTCAGCAGACGGGAGAAGATATCATAAGAACGCTCGCCGTGTGCAGACTGCTCGACAACGTAAGGAACAAAACTCATAGGGTTCGCCTCCTGTAAAAGGTAAATGTTGAAAACCGGATCCAGGCTGCCGGGCCTGGAGCGGTTTTTACCGGGGATGCACCGCCCAAAACGGCAGCGCCCAAACCGCGCCCCGCGCGGCGCCGCATCGCGGCGCAGAGCACAGAAATCTTTGCAAAATTGACCGATACAGCAAACTTCACGCCGTATCGGTCAATTTAACATCTTTGCGGAGCGGATTTATTTGCCCGCATCCAAGCCGTTTTTACTCGGCAGCCTTCTCCACAACGTTGGCGTGCTCCTTGATGAAATCGATGGCCTTGTTGACCGCCAGGTCAGCCTTCAGCTCATCCACATTGACAATGCTGCGGACCTGATCCTCTTCCATCTTGTACTGCTCGGCAATGCGCTTGATCTCGGCGTTCACATCGTCCTCGGAAGCAACGATGTTCTCGGCGGCAGCAACAGCCTCCAGAGCCAGACGGATCTTGACCTGCTTCTCAGCCTGGGGCATAAAGGAAGCGCGGAACTGCTCCACACTCTGGCCCATATACTTCAGGTAGTCCTCCAGACGCAGGCCCTGCTGCTCCATACGGAAAGCATAGTCGTTGACCAGCTCGTCCATGCGGTTCTCATACATCGCCTGGGGGATCTCACCCTCCATGCCTGCGATGACCTGATCCACCAGGGCGTTCTCGACAGCCATATCGTCCTGCTTGTCCAGCTGCTCCTGATTGGACTTGCGGATGGAGTCCTTGAACTCCTCCAGCGTGTCGTACTCGGAGCAGTCCTTGGCCAGCTCGTCATCCAGAGCGGGCAGTTCTTTATACTTGACCTCATGCAGGTTGATCTTAAAGACAGCAGGCTTGCCAGCCAGCTCTTCCGCATGGTACTGCTCGGGGAAGGTAACGTTCACATCGAACTCCTCGCCTGCGGCGTGGCCCACGACCTGATCCTCAAAGCCGGGGATGAAGCTGCCGCTGCCCAGGGTCAGCTGGTGGTGCTCCGCCTTACCGCCCTCGAATGCAACGCCGTCCACAAAGCCCTCGTAGTCGATATCCACGATATCGCCGTTCTCGGCAGCGCCCTCGCGGGTCAGCTCGCGGGCATTGCGCTCCTGCACACGCTTCAGCTCCGCGTCCACAGTAGCCTCATCCACAGTATGGACCGTCTTTTCCACAGTCAGACCAGAATATGCGCTGACCTTGATCTCGGGCTTGACGGCGACCTTGACGGTCAGCACAACGCCCTCGGTCTCGCTGGCAGAATCCACAGTGACCTCAGGACGGCCAACAGGCTCCACGCCGGCTTCCTTAACAGCAGCCTCAAAAGCAGCCGGGAACAGATCGTTGATGGCATCATAGGTGAACACATCTGCACCATACATCTTCTCGATCAGGGAGCGGGGCGCCTTGCCCTTGCGGAAACCGGGAACAGCGTACTTTTTGCCTTCCTTTTTGAAAACGCTCGAAACAGCGGCTTTGAACAGGTCGCCCTCGATGGAAAACTGCAGCTCGGCCATGCTCTTCTCGAGCTTCTCACACTTCATCAGATTCATTTGGTTTTCCTCCACTTGAAATTCTATATTGCTTCGGACAGGCTTCCCCCTGCCCTGCGCAGCCGCGCACCGCGTCCTTTTGCTTGTATGCGGAAATGCGGGGACGCGCGCGCTCAATTGGGTGCAACAATCGCGTCAGAGTTCATTATAGCACGTCCGGGATGCAATTGCCAGCCCAAATTTGACTTTTTATCTTTTTAAATTCCTCTGTTCCAGGTTCAGTTGATGCGATAGGGGCAGAAACGCAGCCCATCCGCGCTGACCAGTTTATATTGGATACCGTCCACTTCTCCCTGCACCGCATAGCGCAGCGCAGCGCCGTGCAGATGGCCATAGAAGCAGCGCTTTACGCCATACTCTTTGAGCGTTGCTACGATCTCGGGCGCGGTGACACCGGTGTATACCGGCGGATAGTGCAGGAACGCCAGCTTTTCCAGGCCGGGTTCCGCGGCCTCCAGGCTCATGCGCAGACGGCCGATCTCCCGATTCATCACTTTCTCGTCGTGCGGCTCTCCCACATCGAACAGCCAGCCGCGGGTGCCGCACAGCGCATACCCTTCCACCGAATAGGAATTGTTGTGCAGCAGATGCAGCGTGTCAAAGCCTTCCGCCTTGAAATAAGCGTTCATCTTGTTGGCCGTAGTCCACCAATAGTCGTGGTTGCCCTTCATGATAAACTTCTGGCCCGGCAGACTTTGCAGAAAGGCAAAATCCCTGCGGGTATCGGTCAGGCGCATGGCCCAGCTGATATCTCCTGCCAGCACCACGGTGTCCTGAGGGGTGATCAGCCTGCGCCAGTTGTTTTCCAGCCGTTCCACATAGCCGTCCCACCCCCGGAAAATGTCCATCGGCTTGGACGCCCCCAGCGAAAGGTGCGTATCGCCAAGCACAAAAAGCGCCATTTTGTTTACTCCTGTTCTTCGGGATCCGCGGGTCAGCCCTGATAGCCCAGCGCTACCTCAGCGATCTGGACGGGGTCGATCACGGCATCAAAGCGCTCGGCCTTGGTGCGCAGGGCAGCCAGGCTGTTCGGAGCGGCATGACCGGTGGCGCTCTCCAGAGCCTGCATCGCCTCAAAGTCGTTCTCCGGCGCGGCATGACCCAGTGCGGACAGCACGCTGCGCGGGAACTTGAAGGGCGAAGCGGTGGACAGCACCACCATCGGAACATCCACACGCTTGTGCTGCTGTGCAACATGGAAAGCCACGGCAGTGTGAGGATCGCACAGATAGCCGTCCTGCTCATAGCAGGTACGGATCTGACAGGCGACCTCCTCCTCCGAAGCCCAGCCGCAGGCAAAGCTTTCGCGGATGATCTCCAGCGTTTCGGGACGGACGGTGTAGCTGCCATTCTCGTTCAGCTGCTTCATCAGGGATGCCACCTCAGCATCGCTGCCGGTGACATGGTACAGCAGGCGTTCCAGGTTGGAGGAAACCAGAATGTCCATGCTGGGCGAAGAGGTCTTGTAAAACTCCCGCCTGGCCGCATAGGTACCGGTCGAGAGGAAATCGGTCAGAACATTGTTCTGGTTGGAGGCGCAGACCAGTTTGCCCACGGGCAGACCCATCTGCTTGGCATAATATCCCGCCAGAATATCGCCGAAATTGCCGGTGGGAACACAGAAATCCACCTTGTCGCCAAAAGCGACCCTGCCGGCTTTCAGCAGCTGGGCGTATGCCGCAAAGTAGTAAACGATCTGCGGCACAAGGCGGCCCCAGTTGATGGAGTTTGCGCTGGACAGGCGGATATCCCGCTTTGCCAGCTCTGCCGCAATGTTCTTATCGCCAAAGACGCGCTTGACGCCGGTCTGGGCATCATCAAAGTTGCCGCGCACTGCGTACACCGCAACGTTGGCACCCTCCTGCGTAGCCATCTGCAGGCGCTGGATCTCGCTGGTGCCGCCCGTGGGGTAGAACACCGCGATCTCAACGCCCGGGATATCATGGTAGCCGTCCAGCGCAGCCTTGCCGGTATCGCCGCTGGTAGCCACCAGGATCACCGTCTTTTCGGTGCGGCCAAGGTTGCGCTTGGCCTCCACGAGGAGCTTGGGCATCAGCTGGAGAGCATAATCCTTAAAGGCACAGGTCGGGCCGTGCCACAGCTCCAGCGCCCAAGTATCCTGCGTTGCCGGGGCAAGATGACCTGCCTTGCCGCCAAATGCCTCGCCATAGGTTTTCCTGGTCGCATCCGCCAAAAATGCCGGCGAATAGTCGGTCAGGTATTCCCGGATGATGGCAGCAGCCATCTCCGGATAATCCAGCTCACAAATCGCCCGGACATCCACCTGCGGGAAACGCTCCGGAACAAACAGGCCGCCCTCGTCCGACAGGCCCTGTGCGATCGCCTCCGAGGAAGTCACCCGGCGGCTTTGGTCTCTTGTGCTGAAAAATTGCATTTCGTCGCTCCTTTTCTGCTCACAGGCCGGAAGCTTTGCCCGGCCTCGATTCCTTTGGCGGCCAAACGCCAAGCTTCTGCGCCGCCTTCTTTCCCACCAAACGCTACTCTGTACAGAGAAATGCGCTTTTTATAATATGTACCATCCAGCGCCCGCTGTCAAGAGGGATCACCTCTGCAACATCGAAACGCATGGGGACATCGCTTTGTCCCGTTTGCTGCAAATAAATCTGTGCCGTCCGGATCAAACGCCGCTGCTTGCCCGCATCCACCGCGGCGGCCGGGCGTGCCAGGGCACCGGGGCTGCGGGTCTTGACCTCGCAGAACACCAGCATCCCATCCGGGCCGCGCAGGATAAGATCCAGCTCTCCCATCCGGGTGCAAAAATGATGCGTTATCAGCGCATACCCCTGTTTTTGATAATATCGTGCAGCGGCGGCTTCTCCCCTTTGGCCCAGTTGAGCGGAGCTCATTTCCGGCCCTCCGGCCAATAGCCCTGCTTTTTGAGAAAGCTGCGGCGATAGAATGGCTGAATGCCGTATTGCTCGATCAGTTCATAGTGGAGCCTGGTCGGATAGCCCTTGTGCTTTGCCAGCTGGTACTGAGGATACTGCCGATCCAGCTCCATCATAAAACGATCCCGGCTGACCTTGGCCAAAATGCTGGCCGCGCCGATGCTGGCGCTGGTCGCATCCCCCTTGACCACCGGCTGGGCGGGCATGGCCAGACCCGGCGGGCAGCGGTTGCCGTCCACAAGCACAAGGTTTGGAACGATCTCCAGCTCCTCCACCGCCTGACGCATACCGCCAAGGGTCGCGTTCAGGATATTGTCCCGGTCGATGATCTCCGGGCCTACAAAAATGATGCGGTAAGCCAGCGCTTTTTCAAGGATCTGGTCAAACAGCTCTTCCCGCTTTTTTTCGGTGAGCTTTTTGGAGTCGTTGATGCCAAAGACCGGATTTGCCGGATCCAGAATACAGGCGGCCACACAGACCGGACCGCACAGCGGGCCGCGGCCCGCTTCATCCACGCCGGCAAAGCAGCCGTACTGCTCCCGCATGGCAGCGTCATACTGATACAGCGGCGCAGAGATCTCCTCATCCGAACGGCGCTTCATTCCTCTTCCTCCGCAAGATCCGCAAGGTCATCCCGCTGAGGCGGACGCTCCAGCGAAATACGGCCCCATTTGCAGGCGCGGAACTCATCCACCAGCATGATGGCACAGCGCTCGGTGTTCACCTCGCCGCCACGCACCAGCAGGCCGCGCTTGCGTCCAATGGCCTCCATCAGCTCATAGGGCGGCAGGGCCAGCGTCTCTTCATCCAGCTTATAGCGCTGAGCTACCAGCTCCGGATAATTGCGCCGCACCTCGTCCAGCAGATTCATGGCCAGTTCCTCCACATCCAGGATATCGTCCTTGATAGAGCCGATAAATGCCAGATTGGAAGCCGTGGTCTTGGAGTCGAACTTCTTCCACAGCACGCCGGGCATATCCAGCAGATCGAACTGATCGGTGCTGACCCACTGTTTGCCTCTGGTCACGCCGGGACGATCCGCTGCCTTGGCATGGGCACCGCCCGCAAATGTGTTGATAAACGTAGATTTGCCCACGTTCGGGATACCGCACAGCATCACCTGAGTCTTGGCTCCAACCATGCCGCGGGCCTGCCGGCGTTCCAGAAGGCTGGCCAGCTCTTTTTCGATGGCCGCCTTCGCCGCCGCCGTGCCGCCCTTCTGTTTGGCACTGATCGCAACACAGCCTGCGTCCGCCGCACGAAAATAACGGATCCATTCCTCGGTGACAGCCGGATCCGCCAGATCTGCCTTGTTCAGCACATAAAGCTTGGGCTTGCGGGCTGTGATGCGCTCGACTTCCGGGTTCAGGCTGGAAAGCGGAATGCGCGCATCCAGCAGAACAAGGCTCGCGTCCACATGCTGGATCTCCTGCTCCATCATGCGCAGAGTCCTGCTCATGTGGCCCGGGAACCACTGGATATGATACTGATTTGAAAATTGTGTTTCCTGCTCCCTCATTTTACCACCCCAAAATCCGAAAAGGGCATAAAGCACAACAGCACCCTGCCCAAAATATCCCGCTCATCGATGCAGCCGATATAGCTGGAACGGCTGTCCAGGGAGGCGTTGCGGTTATCGCCCATCACAAACACCGTTCCCTCCGGCACCACATATGGAAAAGCCACATCGTAACCCAAATGGGTCGGCTCCGCGATATAATCTTCTTCCAGCAGCTCGCCATTGACCGCGACCCTGCCGGTATCATAGTCGATGTCCACCGTATCGCCGCCCTTGGCGATCACGCGCTTGACCAGAGTTTTGCCATAGGAAGTATAACTGTCGATGATCACCACATCGCCGCGCTGCGGTTCATAGCCCGCGCTCCAGACGATGAGCTTATCGCCGTGGTCCAGCGTTGGCACCATCGATGCGCCATCCACCTGGATGATGCGGAAGAAAAAGGAAAAGATCAGCACCAGCAGCAGCGCGGCGGAGATCAATGCCTCGTACCATTCCAACAGGCCCTGCCCGCAGACAGGCCTTTTGTCCTGCGGAGTGCCTTCATGCTTTGCCTGTGTCATGCTTTGCTGCACCTCACGATCTGGTTTTCTGCCGCTGACCGGCAGATAAAGAAAAAAGGGACAACAAGTTGTCCCTTTTCTCCCGGTTTGAATCGGGGATCATCAAATATCGCTCTTGACCTTGGCAGCCTTGCCGGTGCGACCACGCAGATAGAACAGCTTGGCGCGGCGGACCTTGCCCTTGCGGACAACAGTGACCTTCTCAACGAAGGGACTGTTGATGGGGAAGACACGCTCGATGCCAACGCCGTAGGCAATGCGGCGAACGGTGAAGGTCTCCGCAACGCCGCCGTGCTTCTTTGCGATCACAGTGCCCTCAAAGGCCTGGATGCGCTCACGGTCGCCTTCCTTGATACGAACGTCCACGCGGACGGTATCGCCAACGTTGAACTGGGGCTTTTCAGCCTTGATGCTGCCTTCGGAAATAATCTTCAGTGCGTCCATTTTTAGAATCCTCCATTTGTTTTTAGACGTTCATACACGGCTGCGCCGTCAGAGGACCGCCCGTTTAATGATGTTCGGTCATTAACCCCGCTGTGGTATCAGCGGACACTCACGCTTTAATAGGATAGCACAAAACGCCCGCAAAAGCAAGCACTTTTGCCAAAAAAGTTTACCTCTTTTCTGTCTTTTGCCCAATCTTCTTTCTATCCGATGCAAAAACGGGCAAAGCCCGGCGTTTTTCCGGTTTATGATCAATGGAAAGGCTTCTTTTCCGCCGTCAACAGCACGGTGCGCAGGATGCCTGCCGAAGCAGCGGCCAGCCCGAACTGCTGTTCCAGAAATGCAGTGAGCAGCGCCGGGTTCAGCGTCAGCTCCTGCGAAGCGGGCAGGCAGAGGGAAAAGACGATCTGCTCCCCTGCCTGCCGCAGCTCCAGCTTCGGCACATACTGCATCAGATCCAGTGTCTTGACACCGCGTTTGCTCTTTTTTTCCACAATGGCATGTTCCAGCCCGTTGTACTGTTCCAGCGCAGCTTTTGCGACGGCGGGATAGCTGACATCATAGCAGGCAAACGCGATGAGATCCGCTTTCATCTCCACAGGTGCAACACGAGTCACCTCGATGCCGGCGGGCATGATGGCGTTGAGCGAAGCTTTCCACTGTGCAAAATCCGGTTCTTCCGCCTCGGTCTTGACATCCACACACTCGCACAGGCTCTCCTGCCCCAGGGACAGCGGACAGGCAAAGGTCATATAGATATGCGGATTGAAGCCCAGCGTATGCCACACCGGAAGCCCGCTGCGCTTGAGCACCCTCTGCATCACCCGCTGCATATCCAGCAGCGAGATATAGGAGGCTTCGTTCTCCTTTTTAAACGAGATCCTGACGGTAATCAAAACACGATCCTCCTAACAGATGATTTGCGCCGCAGGCGTTGCAGGCGCGGTTGCAGGGCGGGGTGGTCTGGGCGGCCAGCGCCTTGTTGTACT
>JBJERU010000073.1:0-33045 GCA_051882415.1 Faecalibacterium sp.
CTTTCTTATTCTACACCAGCTTGGAGGTTTACACAATTCTTGGGATGGTCTCAAAAGACGTCGTGATGGAAAACCCATCACGACGCTGAAGTTGTCTGATTTTTATCAGTTTGCCTTTTTTGAAGGCATGTATCCGGTGCTGAAGCGCTCCAGCGAGCGTTGCAGATCGCCGCGGATCATTATGTCCAGACGCGCGATGATCCGGGCCGGATCTTCTTTCATATCGGTGCGGATCCATTCCAGCGCCATACCTACCAGCGCGTACTTATAAAAATCGATCACAAACTGTCGATCCTCATCCCGCACGATGATGCCTTTGCATTCATGTTCGACCACCTCGTTCAACATAGGATCTAGCAGACGGTAGAGGTAAAGCTCCAGCTGCTCCCGGCTCAGGGCACGGTAAATGTTCAGGAAAAAAGTTCTGTTCTCCTGCACCCGCCGCAAAACCGTTTCAAAGGCGTCCTCCCAGGAATTATCGGCTCTCCAGCCCTCCATGATCTTGGCTGCATCCTCTTCCAGGATCCACTCCACCAAATCGTAAATGTCTTTAAAATGGTAATAAAAGGTCATGCGGTTGACGCCGCAGTCCGCAGTGATATCATTGATCGTGATCTTGTTCAGCGGCTTTTGCAGCAGAAGCTTTTTTAAAGAAGTTTCCAGCGCGCGTTTCGTCGTCTGTGACACAGAGTTCCCATCCTTTCTGTAAAGCGGCCGGCACCGTGCCGGAGGAAAGGCTGCTCCTTTCCATGCCTTTTACTATACAACTTTTGTGGGAAATCTTTCAAGCGTTCTGCTTTGCCAATTTATGAACTTTTTGTTTCCAGATTCAACTGTGCAGACGGCGGATGACCTTGAACGCAACCTCGTGTTCGGTGGCCAGAGGCTTTTTCATGGCGAAAAACAGCACGCCACTGGTTGGGCAGAAGATCTCCCGGCGGATCTCCGCAGTAAACGGATCGAGGATCTCGCCCAGCTTTTGACCATATTCCACCTCATCCCCCGGTGCGCACAAACGCCGGAAGATGCCGCCGGTGGGGGTCAGGACATTGGTCATCTCGTTTTCCTGCACGACTGTGGACAGAAAACCACTGTGGCAGTGGTAGCGCAGCACCCCAACCCGGCTGAGATAACGCAGCACCGCGGCCACGGCCTGGCGTGCGCTTTCCTCATCGATCTGATCCGTTTCCTTGGTGTAGATGCTGAACGCGTTCGTTTCCCAGATCTGCCAGTTATAGTTCAGGGTGGTGGTGTCGATGGGCTGCGGCTCCCGCATGACCACAAATGGCAGCCCGAACAGGTTGCCCAGGCTGGAGGTCTGGTAGCCTGTATTCATGATACGCACATGGGGCACAAAATCGCCCGGCAGATAAAACGAAGCAAAGTGGATGCCGTATTTATAGCCCTGCACTGCTTTGAACAATGCGTCCGCGATGCGCTGGGTCGTTTCGCCCTGGTCGTAGCCGGGGAACATGCGGTTGATGTCGGTCTTATCCATTGCCCAGAAGCGGCTGCCCACATTCATGGAGAAATGGTTGACGCAGGGCACGACCAGCAGCTCGCACCCGGGAGCAATGGCCCCCTGCTCTTCCAGACGGCGCAGCCGCTTTACCAGACAGGCACAGACATACATCTGCTGCACTTCGTTGCCGCGCACACCTGCCACGATCGCACAGGCATTTTCCCCGCTGCCAAAGCGGAAGCCCTCGATCTCAAACTTCTGGCGATAAGGCGTTTCCAGCGTATACAAAACTTCCTGCTTCATTTGTCAAGCCCTCCCGTCAGGATGCGTGCCAGCAGACTGCCCGGATAGACCACCGGGTATTCCCGCAGAGTGAACAGCAGACCGTCTGCCGAGGCCATCAGAGTCTGGCGCACCTCGCCGGAAAGCGGATCCGCCACAACGCCCAGCTCCTGGCCCTGTTTGACCATGCCGTTATGCTCCACGCTGGGGATAAAGATCCCCGCTTTGTCTGCGTTGATAAAAGCCACCTCGTCTTTGCTGACGATGGGCTTGCGCGGGGCGGGAGTTTCCCCCGCCCACATCCCCTGTGTGCGCATCAGGTTCAGGATCCCATCCACCAGCTGTTCGCCATAGCTGGGGGTCAGGCGCATGCCTACGCCCATTTCCACCACAAGGCAGTTGGTACCGATCATGTTCAGGCTGTGGGCCAGGGTGCTCTCCAGCACGGTCGCCGCCGAGTGCACCCATACAAAGTCTATGTTGAGCTGCTCCGCCAGCGGCACCAGAGCAGGGGCGGTTTCCTCCGAGATGCGCACCTGTGGCAGCTCCTTGAGGAAGATGTTCGAGGCGTGGATGTCGATGGCGATATCCGCCCCGCGCATATCCTCTACCACTTCATGGGCATAATACTCTGCCATAGGGCCTTCGGTATTGCCCGGGAAAATACGGTTCATGTCCAGATCGAACAGAGGGATGCCCCGCTGGATGGTATTGATGCCCAGCGGGTTGACCGCCGGGTAAAGATCCACCGTTCCGGTCAGCAGCTCCGGATGCGCCTGGATGCGGCGGTTGAGCAGATAGACCACATACTGGCCCTCCAGCTCATCGCCGTGAACGCCAGTGACCACACAGATGCGCTTGCCGCTGTCATTGCCCGGCAGCGGAGAAAGGCGGTTCTTTTTCAGCTCCAGCTTTTCGTGCACCGCCAGGGACACGCTTGCTACCGTTTGTTCCATCGTTCTTACACACTCCAAAAATTATTTTTCCGCAAAAAAGGCCCCTGCCAACGCTGTGCAGGAGCCTCGGCTTCGTTGCCCTTGGTTTTTTCTATCCGCGCTGCCGCAGCAGCATGGCCGCATGCAGGGACTGCGCCGCCGCGCCCCGGAACACCCCGTTTTCTGCCCGGCAGTCTGCCGCGTCCCGGCCTACCGCAAAACGCAGATGATCCTCTCCCGCGTCCCCATCGTGCGTCGGATCAAAACCCTTCCAGCCTTCCGGCAGGGCGATCTCTGCCCAGGCGTGGGTCGCGCCTTCGCCCGGGATCAGGCCCATGCAGTAGCGGGCCGCAAAGCCCGACAGCCGGGCCAGCGCAAGCAGCAGATGCGCATAGTCCTGACAGACCCCCTGCCCCTGCCCCAGCGCCTGGGCAGCGGTGGTGCCGTTATCGGTCACACCAGAGGTATATCGCAGGGCGTTCGCTGCGCCATGACTGAGCAGCGCCGCCTGCTCCTGCAAGGGTCTGCCTTCCAGCGGCAGGCTGCTCCAAAGAGCGTACACTGCCGCATCCGGCTCGGTCAGCGGCGTAAAGCGGCGCAGCACGGGGTTGGGCACTTCCGGCCTGCGGCGGGACAGCTCCACGCGGACGATCCCGTGGGCTTCGTAAGCAAAAGACAGGTGCGGCGGGCGGCAGGAACCGCAGACCATCCAATTGCCAAAGCCATCCCGATGCAGCTCATATCCCGCCGCGGGATTCAGGCGGATGCCATAGGCCTCCAGACGCTGCACCTCATCCTCTGCAGGCAGGCAGTGCAGCTGAAAAACATGCTCGATGACCGGGGCGGAAAACCGCAGCCCGGCCTTAAACTGAAATTCCCATTCTGTCATATCGTTCCCCTTGTGTCCGGTCAGAGATCTGTGCGGCCTGTTTGAGGCCGCTTTCTGCTATTTTACCACAAACACAGGGCTTTGTGCACAGAAGATCACAAATCGAGGAACAGCCCTTCCAGCGCGTCGATCAGTTCATACGGCGTCAGGTCGGGCTTTGAGCTGTCCAGCAAGGCATCTACCAGCAGCTCCAGCCGCTCCCGGTTGGGCACCAGCTGGGTCTTATACAGACGGTTGAACAGCCGTTCAAACTCCTGCCGCACCAAAGCAGGCTCCACGCCCAGACGTAGATACAGATCCACGCGCTCCACGCTTGCGCCCAGCTTGATAAGGGTGCGGGTCTCCTCGTCAAAAATGCTTTCTTCGCAGCTGCCGCGGAAAGCCATGATATCATCTGTGACCCACTGCAGCGGCACACCGGGGTTTCCGCTCTCGGATGCCTTGTCCATCGCGCTCATCGCCATCAGGATATAGGACAGGGTATCGGTGGTCAGCGTATCCCGCAGCACGATGGCATTATCGTAGGCATAGACCAGGCTGGCCGCCAGCGAATTGGGATTGCCGGTATCAAAGAAATACCGCTTGCAGAAATCCGCCGTATTCTCGTAGCTGCACGGAATCCCCAGGCGGCGGCAGTAGGTGGCAAAATCCGCTTCCCTGCCATCCACGCTGGCATCATAAATCTTTTTGACGCGCTTCAGGCCTGTATAAACGCGCTCTGTATAGCGCCCCAGCCAGTACAGACGGCTGGCCTTGTTCAACGAGACAACACCCATGTATCTTTAAAACCTCCTCCTTGAGAGCTATTGACGACAAAGCTGTCCGGGTTGCGGGAAAAACGGGTCAGGCCGCTGGGCCACACCCTGGTATCTTCGCCGCTGCTCAGCACAAAAGCGCGCAGATCTGCCTTGCGCAGAACCTTTTCGCCGTTTTCCATGATGGGCAGATCCAAAAAGTCGATGACCTCCTGCGCGATGAAGCGGCGCGGCTCCCGGCGGATGGTATCCCGGAAATCTTCCAGCTGCTGGCGGGTCATATCGCGGCCGAATACTACGCCGTAGCCGCCGGCCTCTGCCACATCCTTGACCACCAGCGTTTCCAGATGCTCCAGAACATACCTGCGATCCTCTTCGTAGAAGGGCAGATAGGTAGGCGCATTGTTCAGGATGGCCTCCTCGCCCAGGTAGTAGCGGATCATCTTGGGCACAAAATAGTAGATGCCCTTGTCATCCGCCACACCATTGCCGGGGGCATTGATCAGCGCCACATTGCCGGCGCGGTAGGCATCCATCACGCCGGGGATACCGATGAGGCTTTCCGGCTTGAAGCACAGCGGATCAAGATATTCATCGCTGATGCGGCGGTAGATCGCGCCCACCTGCTCGCCGCCGTGAACGGTGCGGATATATACCTTATTGTTCTCTACGTACAGATCCCCGCATTCGGCCAGAACTGCGCCGGTCTTTTCGGCCAGATAGCTGTGTTCAAAATAGGCGGCATTGTAGCGGCCCGGCGTAAAGATGACATTCACACCGCCGGTGTTCACTGCGTCCATCATTTGCAGCAGCAGGTCTGCATAGTTGCGGTTATCCACAATGGCATTATCGCTGAACGTTTCCGGACTGCACCGGCGGCACAGCTCCCGCGCGATCAGCGGATAGGACGCGCCGCTGGGAATGCGCAGATTGTCCTCCAGGATGAACCAGCTGCCATCCTTTGCCTGCACAAGGTCGATGCCGGAGATATGGCTGTACACCCCTTTGGGCGGCACAAAGCCTTCGCACTGGGGCAGATAGCCGCTGCCCGCAAAGACAAAATCCTCCGGAACGATGCCGTCTCTGATGATCTTTTTGTCCCCGTATACATCCTTCAAAAACAGGTTCAGCGCATTGACGCGCTGAGTCAGGCCTTTTTCCAGCTGGTCGAATTCCTGCGCGGTGATCACGCGCGGGATAGGATCGAACGGAAACAGCCGTTCCTGGAACACGCCGTTTTTATACAGACCAAACTTTACGCCGTAACGCGCCAGCTGGTCATTGATCATCTGCTGGTGTCTGATTAGTTGATCCATGAGATCCCCCTCTTTTCTGGTTTTTTCCGCAGAGAAAGATGGTGTTTTTGCCCGGCGGAAAAACAAAAAAGGCGATGGAAACCCTTGTGGGGGCTCCATCGCCTTTTTTACCATTATAAAAAGCTGCGGCAGAATTGTCAATAGAACTTCATCCAAATAAAGTGAAAAAGACCCGCTCAGAATTGGCAAAACAAACGGCTTTTTCCTGTTTTGTGTCTCTTTTTGAAATGGAAAACGTACAAAAGCCTTGATTTTATCCCCTGCTGTGGTTAAATGAAAGGGATCCCGCAGGCATTTTTGCGGCTGCGGGGGATTTTTGAGGGATAAGGAAGTGCAGCGTTTATGATGAACACCATCGGTTTTCTGGGCTGCGGCAGCATGGGCGGCGCGATCGCCCGCGCAGTGTGCAAAGCCGCTGACCCGCAGACTGTTTTTCTGGCCAACCGCACCCCGGCCAAAGCACAGGCTCTGGCCGCAGGGCTGGGCTGCCATACCGCAGCAAACGAAGAAGTTGCCTCTGGCTGCGAGCTGATCTTTCTGGCGGTGAAGCCCCAGATGATGGCCGAGCTTCTGGAGCCGCTTTGTCCCATCCTTGCCGGGCGGAGCCAGCGCTTTGTACTGTGCACGATGGCCGCAGGGCTGCCTATGGCCCGCATTCAGGAGATGGCGGGCGGAGCGTATCCGGTCATCCGCATCATGCCCAATACCCCCGCCTCGGTAGGCGAAGGCATGATCCAGTATTGTTCTGTCGGCGTAACGGTGGAAGAAGAAGCCGCTTTCCTGCGCCTGATGGCTCCTGCTGGACGGCTGGATCCCGTGCCGGAGAGCCTGATCGATGCAGCCTGCTGTGTATCCGGCTGCGGCCCTGCCTGGGCGTACCAGTTTATCGAAGCTTTGGCAGATGGCGGCGTCGCGTGCGGCCTGCCCCGCGCCAAGGCGCAGGAATATGCCGCCCAGATGCTTTTGGGCAGCGCAAAGCTGGTGCTGGAGAGCGGCCAGCATCCCGGTGTGCTCAAAGACGCAGTATGCAGCCCCGGCGGAAGCACCATTCAGGGCGTGCGCGTGCTGGAGGAGCGTGCCTTCCGCGGCGCAGTGACCGACGCGGTGATCGCCGCATACAATAAAACCAAAGAAATGGGAAAGGGCTGAACCAACCATGCGTATCGTTGTCAAAGTGGGCACCTCTACCCTGGCGCATCCCACCGGCCTGTTGAACATCCGCCACGCAGAAGAGCTGGTCAAGGTGCTGAGCGATCTGAAAAACGCCGGACACCAGGTCATCCTGGTGTCCTCCGGCGCTATCGGCATGGGCGTGGGCAAGCTGTCTCTGCCTGCCCGCCCCACCGACATGGCCACCAAACAGGCCTGCGCAGCGGTGGGCCAGTGCGAGCTGATGTATACTTACGACCGGCTGTTCACCGCCTACAATCATACGGTGGCCCAGATCCTGCTTACCGGCGTGGATGTAGAACACGAGGATCGGCGCTGGAACTTTCAGAATACCTTGTCCCGTCTGCTGGAACTGGGCGCATTGCCGGTCATCAACGAAAACGACACCGTTGCCACCGATGAGATCACTTCCATTGGCGACAACGACACCTTGGCGGCTATTGTTGCCTGTTGTGTCCAGGCGGATCTGCTGGTTCTGCTGAGCGACATCGACGGACTGTACACCGCAAATCCCCATACCCATGCGGACGCAAAGCTGATCCCGCTGGTGGAGGATATCACCCCCGATATTCTGGCTCTGGCAGATGGCGCAGGCTCGGCGCTGGGCACCGGCGGCATGGCCACCAAGCTGCGCGCCGCCCGCATGGTCACTGCCGCCGGCGCGGACATGGTCATCGCCAATGGCTCCCATCCGGAGCTTTTATATGAGATCGCCGCGGGACGTCCGGCGGGCACCCGCTTTGCGGGACGCCGGGCCGCCCCTATGAAACAGCAGGAGGTCAATGTATGACGACGCAACAGATTTTGGAGGCCGCACGCCTGGCCAAGACCGCGCTGGCCCTTTCGGACACCGATACCCGCAATCAGGCGCTTGTGGACATGGCAGATGCACTGTGCCAGCCGGAAAACATCGCCGCGATCCTGCGGGCCAACGCTGCCGATCTGGACGCAGCGCGAGGCAGCATCAGCGAAGTGATGCTGGATCGTCTGGCCCTGAGCGAAGCCCGGCTGAAAGGCATGGCCGACGGCATGCGGGATGTGGCAGCTCTGCCCGATCCGGTGGGAGCGGTGCTGCGGCGGGTAGAGCGGCCCAACGGCCTTATCATTGAAAAGACCGCTGTACCGATGGGCGTGGTGGCCATCATCTATGAGAGCCGGCCCAACGTGACCAGTGACGCCGCTGCGCTGGCACTGAAAAGCGGCAACGCCTGCATCCTGCGCTGCGGCAAGGAAGCATGGCGTTCCTGCAACGCCATTGTGGAGGCCTTGCGGCAGGGCGTACGGGCCGCAGGACTGCCCGAAACCGCAGTCTGCCTGATCGAGGACACCACGCATGCTTCCGCCAATGCCCTGATGACCGCCGTGGGCTATGTAGATCTGCTGATCCCCCGCGGCGGCGCGGGGCTGATCCGCGCCTGCGTGGAAAATGCCAAAGTCCCCTGCATCCAGACCGGCACCGGCATCTGCCACATCTATGTGGACGATACTGCCGATCAGGACAAGGCGCTGGACATCATCGAAAACGCCAAGGCCAGCCGCCCCAGCGTCTGCAACGCAGAGGAGGTCTGTCTGGTGCATTCCGCTATCGCGGCGCAGTTCCTGCCCCGGCTGGCCCAGCGTCTGGGCGCAGAGCGGGCCGCACGGGGCCTGCATCCGGTCGAATTGCGGCTGGACGAACGGGCTGCGGCCGTGATCCCGGGAACTGCTGCCGGGCCGAAGGATTTCGACACGGAATTCCTGGACTACATCCTTGCCGTCAAGGTGGTGGACAGCGTGGAACAGGCCATCGGCCACATCGCAGAGCATTCCACCGGCCACAGCGAGGCGATCCTGACCCGGACCAATGCCAATGCCGAACTGTTTACTGCGGCGGTGGACAGCGCCGCGGTCTATGTCAACTGTTCTACACGCTTTACCGACGGCGGAGAGTTTGGTCTGGGATGTGAAATGGGCATCTCTACCCAAAAGCTGCACGCCCGCGGGCCGATGGGTCTTTCGGAGTTGTGCAGCTACAAATACATCATACAAGGCAACGGACAAGTGCGCTGAGGATCCGGGTGCATTTTGTTTGCGTTTTTATCTACAGGCTGGTGCTTTGTACCAGCCTGTATTTTTGTGCCCTGAGCATGGATTGTTTGCGCTTTGGGTACAATATCAATGAAATTTTTCACTTTTTGAAAGATGTTTTTTGATCTTGTATGCAACTGGACTCTGTTTTTCACAAAGGAAAAAGTCATACTAGGATATTTTTTCTCTCTTTAGTCAAAGAAAATCCTCTTGACAAGCCTCGTTTTTCGGTGTAAAACTCTATCAGGAGCATTTGATATCGGTTTCAACGCAAAACCGCTCTTCTTTTGAAACTGTCTTTGCTATAGCTCCAGTTCGATGCTTTTCCGCTTTTTTTGACACGGCAATCGGTATATCCACCCCACGATACTAATAGAAAAGGAGAGAAAGCATGATGACGATTGCAATCCTCGCTCATGATTCCCGCAAAGAGTTGGCCCTTCAATTCTGCACTGCTTACAGTGCGATCCTTTCCAAACATATGATCATTGCTACCGGCACCACCGGCCGCATGCTGACGCAGACCACGGGACTTCCGGTCCAGTGCTATCTCTCCGGACGTCTGGGCGGCATCCAGCAGATCTCTTCCCGCGTTGCCTGCGATGAAGTGGATCTGGTGCTGTTTTTCCGCGACCCGCTGCAGGCCGATGCTGCCAGCATGACCGAGCAAAACCTGCTGCGCCTGTGCGATATGCACGGTGTGCCCATCTCCACCAACATCGCTACCGCAGAAGTCCTGCTGCGCGGTCTGGATCAGGGTGATCTGGATTACCGCGAGGGACTGCACCTGCCCTTGACCGACCCCATGCCCGCACGCCGCGCAGCCGTGTGCTGAGCGCGCTTGCGTTTTTGTGTATAGAGGGAAAAGAAACAGCGCCGTGAGGAATGCAGCTGAAAGGCATTCTGCGGCGCTGTTCGGTTTTTATCCGCCAGAGCACTTCAAACATGTCCCTTTCTATCCCGTTGATCCCTTATGTGCGCTTGGCAGCTGTCCTCTTAAAGCAAAAGGCGGGACCATAAAGGTCACGCCTTTTGTCTATTTTACCATTTTACAAACAACGACTAAATGTACCGGAGCCGTTTTTTACAAAATCTGTTATCCCATCCTTTTCAGGCATCAGGGACGCTCCGGAACGGAGGATCACTCCAGGCCGCCCATCTGCTTGATGGCCTTGATCGCAAAGGTCAGGGTGCGGCCCATCGCCACGCCTGCCATCAGGCAGGGATAATTGTTTGCAAAGAAACTGCCGGACATATCGCCGGTGACATACAGGCCGGGCATGGGCTTGTTATCGTTGTCCAGCGCCTGGCCCTTTTCGTTGATGGCAATGCCCTGCTCGGTGGTCAGCAGAGAAGCACCCAGCCAGCAGCCATAGAAGGGAGCCTTGCGGATGGCGCTCAGGCGGTAAGAGGGCTTGCCGAAGTCGGTATCCTCCTGGGCATCGTACAGCTCGTTGTAGCGCTCAACGGTAGCCAGGAAGGTCTTCTTCGCCTCGCCGGTAAAGCCCAGCTTGTCGGCCAGCTCCTCCAGGGTGTTGGCCTTGAAGAAAGCACCGGCCTTCTCAGCTTCCTCCATCTTGCCCAGCACATAGCCTTCGCCCGAGTTACGGGTCTGGGCAGAGCAGCCGATGGTGTGGAAGCGCTTGACATCCTCCAGCCAGTTGTCATCGTGGATCTGGGCATAAACGCGGCCCGGCTGGTGAGCAGCGGCATAAACGATATCGTTGTAGGGGCAGCTCTCGTTGGCAAAGCGCTCGCCGTTGCGGTTGACTTTGAGGAAGGGCTGGGTGCCGGGATTGTACTGCCGGATCTGGCCGGGGAAGGCCTTGCCGCCGAAGGCGTTGGGGCTGTCCACATAGCCTGCGTCCACACCGGGGGCAACCACGCCGCGGTCAAACAGCATGGGAGCGGCTTCCTTGTCCAGATTTGCGCCGGCCCAGACCGCGGCACGGATGCCGTAGCCCTTGTCTGCGGGGGAGAAAGAGCAGGCGGTGGTGACGCTGGTACCCAGCGGGTCCAGCTGCTCCATCATGTAGGGGTTGCCGGGGTAGCCGCCGCAGGCCAGCAGCACGCCCTTGGCTGCGTTGATGCGGATGAAGTGGTCATCCGCGGTGCTCTGAGCGATGACGCCGGTGATGCGGCCGCTGGAGTCCTTTTCCAGCTTGGCCAGGCTGGTGTTGAAGTCGATGCTGTAGCCCAGGCCCTCGATATATTCCTGGAACACAACGTTGCGGGGTTTCTCAGAGCCGATGTAGGTGTGCTCCTGAACCGGATAGAGATAGTCAGTGTTGTGCTCCGCGTTTGCTGCGGGCCAAGCTGCCTCAGCGCCCACCGTGAAGGTGCAGTGGTAGTTGTACGGATCGCTCTCCAGAATACCGGAGACAAAGTCGTGCATAGCGGCGGACTCCTCGATCCAGGTCTTGACCACACGCTGGTCGCACTTGCCGGAAGCATAGCGGGAGATCTCGCTCAGCAGCTTGGCACGATCCGTCGGCTCGGCGCCCGCTGCTTTGGCGGCAGAGCTGTCAATGGCGCCGTACCAGTGGCGGGTATCCTGCACCACGCTGTTCTGCTCGATGATACGGAAGTTCAGGCCATTCTTGGCTGCGTAAGCTGCTGCACCCATACCGCCGTTGCCTGCGCCCACGATCAGGATATCGGTGTCCCAGGTCTCGGTGATGGCGGCCTCGTCGATGTCCGGCTCCTTGCCCAGCCAGTCGTTGGCGTCGCCGGTGGGCAGGCTGATGACCTCCACGTTGGCGATGCCCTTGGCCTGGTTGATGCACTTCTGGGCAGCCTTGATCACGCCCTCGGAGGTAATGGTCGCACCGGAAACCACATCGATCTCTGCACTCTGGGCGCTCATCAGGGCAGCCTTCAGATCATCGGCTGCAACGCCGCCGATGGAAGCGGTCTCGCCGGAAACATCCAGCACCACATCGGTGATGGCGCTGTCCGAGAAGGTCATAGTGACCTTGACGTCGCCGTTGATGCCGGCGGCGACCGCCTCATAGGTGCCGGGGGTGTACAGGCCGCCGGAAGCGGCGCCCGAAGCAGCGGAGGAAGCTGCAGTGGAGGAAGAGCTGCCGCCGCAGGCGGTCAGCGCGCCGGCGGTCACGCCGCTCATTGCGGCAGCGGCAGCCAGCTTCATAAAGTTTTTGCGGGAAATCTTTTCCATAAAAACGTTCCTTTCTTCATCTCAGCGGTGTACCTTCTTCGTGTGCAGGCGGCCTTTCCTGCCAGGCGCGCCTTGTCTGATAATAATTTAACAGATTTTTTGCTTTCTGTCCTTTAAGATTTGTTAAGGAACTGCTTTTTCACTCTTTAAGATTTCTTAAACATTTTCCCCGCACAAAAAACAGCGCAGGTCATGTCGACAAATCACACGGTACTGCGCTGTTTTTATGTTTTTATTGTCCACCTTCCGGCCGAAAGACGTAGCCTTTTCCCCACACGTTTTTTAAGTAGACCGGTTTTGCCGGATCCGGCTCGATCTTGCTGCGCAGGTTATGGATATGGACCTGCACGGTGCGCACGTCGCCCAGACTGTCCTTGCCCCAGATCTTCTGGTACAGCTCATTGGCCGTAAAAAAGGTATTGGGAAACCGCACAAACAAGGTCAGGATGCGGTATTCCATATCCGCCAGATGGATGCTCTGCCCGCCGCGCTCCACACAATGGCTGTCCGCGTTCAGGGTGAATGCAGCGCAGCGGTAGCCTGCTGCCTGCGGCTCCGAGGCATCCATCTGCACACGCCGCACGTTGGCCAGGATGCGGGCCAGCAGCACCTTATTGTCGTAGGGCTTGGCCACGAAGTCATCCCCGCCCAGCTCCAGCGCGTGGACGATGGTGTCGGTGTCGTCCAGGCAGGAGGTAAAAATGATGGGACAGCGGTGTTCTGCCCGCAGCTGCTGGCACAGATCCACGCCGTTGGCATCCGGAAGAAGGATGTCCATCAGGATCACATCGAACCTTTGCCGGGCCAGGCGCAGCGCGGCGGCTCCGGTGTCGGCACAGACTACCTCAAAATTTGGCTGCGAAGCCAAAAAGCAGCGGGTCGTTTCGCGGATGATCGGATCATCCTCCACCATCAGCACGCGGATCATAAGTCCAGTCTCCCCTTTTCAGCCCAGATTTGCTATACTGTTTCTAGTATACCGTATTTCAGGCCCCGGCACAACCGGTTTGAAGGAGGAAATGATGATGCAGACCCGAAAAACGATGCTTGCGGCGGTGGCTATTCTGACCGCCGTATTCCTTGCGGCGGCAGGCATCCTGCTGAACCACCGCATCCCGCCGCTGGAAACCGGCGGCACAGTCACTGTCCTAGCTCTCCAACAGGGCGTGGCCCTGCACGGATGGGAACAGACCGGCGCGGATCAGTGGCAGTTTGCCTTTTCCGCAGAGCCGGGAGCCGGGACGCTGGCGCTTTGCCTGGCCAACTGGAACGCGGTCGAAGCCGACGACGGGCTGGTCTCCTACGAAGGCTCTCACGAATGGTACCTGATCGATCCGCAGCCGGACGGCAGAGTGGTGCTGGCGCTCCGTTCCGCCGCAGAGCCCCGGGCGTGGCTGATGACCCCCACCCACGCCCAGCGCAGCAACGAGATGCGGACCATCCTCCAGCTCATGTGCCTGACCGCCTTTGCCACCATGACGGCCTGCGTACTTGCCTTGTTCCACTACAAGCGCCAATGGGAGCTGGGGTGCTTTTTGATCTACCTGACCATCATGTTCTTCTGGGGGCTGCTGGTGTTCCTGGCCCCGGTGGGGCAGGGCGGCATCTTCCAGCCGGTACTGCGGCTGTTCTTTTCCTTCGCGGTGCTGGCGCAGCTATGGCTGTCCAGCGCGCTGACCGGGGTCAGCCGCCCACAGACGCCCCGGCAAACCCTGCTCTGGGGGCTGGTGCTGGCGGGGCTGCTGACTCTGGGGCTGAGCTCTTCGCCGTGGGTGCGGTGCAGCTCCCTGATCCTGGGCATGGCGCTGGGGCTTGCCTTGCTGACCCGGGCGCTGGCGCGCGGGGTGGAAGGGGCGCATCTCCTGCTGCTTCCCTGCGCAGTCACCGTCGGGCTGCGGGTCTGGGCGCTTCTTCCGGGCCTACAGGCCAGCTTTTTTGTGGAGTGCTTTCCCCTGTATGTGCTGCGCTGTGCCCGTATTTACGATCTGCCCTTTGCGCTGGGATGCCTTGTCTATGTCTGCCGCCGGTTTGCCTTGCAGTTTGACCGTACCGAACAGCTTGCGCGGGAGCTGGATCGACGAGTCGCCGAGCGCACCCAGGCCCTGACCGAACAGACCGAAGCGCGCAAAAGCATGATGGTGAACATTTTCCATGACCTGCGCAGCCCCTTGTTTGCCGTCAGCAGCGGGTTGGATACGCTGGCTTCTTCGCCTCAGGTTTTGCCCGCGCTGCTGCCCGCTTTACAGGAGCGGATCGGCTTTGTCCGCCGTCTGACCGAAGATCTGTTTCTGGCGGCAAAGCTGGAACAGAAGCAGCTGATGCTCAACGAGGATCGGGCCTTACTGGACCGGGCCGCAGCCGCCGTGTGTGATGCCTGCCAGACAGAAGCCGCACAAAAGGGCGTTTTGCTTCGCCTTCACCGCACAGCAGAGCTGCCCGTGTGGGGCGATGAGATGCGGCTGGAGCAGATCATCCAGAATCTTGTGACCAACGCCATCCACTACACTCCCGCCGGGGGCCGGGTGGAGGTAGACTGCCGCCTGCAGGAGAACTTTGCCCTGGTATTGGTACGAGACACCGGCTGCGGCATTGCGCCGGAGGATCAGGACGCCGTGTTCGACCGCTATTTTCATACCACCGCCCGCACCAAGCACGATTCCACCGGGCTGGGGCTGACCATTGCCCGGGAACTGGCACGGCTGCACCACGGCGAAATCACGCTGGAAAGCCAGGTCGGGGTGGGCAGCTGCTTTACGCTGCGGCTGCCGCTGCTGGACGGATAGGGACTAAAAAAGCTTTTGGAGCGGGCCGCAACAGCAAAAAGGTTCCCTGTATGGATCTTCCGTACAGGGAACCTTTTTATTTCCGGGGAAATGTTATGCCAGCGGATCCCACAGCTTCATGGGCAGGGGCTGCTGACCCAGCAGGGCGCGCTGGGCATCGGACAAAAAGCTCTTGCGCGCTGTGATCTGGTAGACGTTTGCCTGGAACCATTTTTCGCTGGCCACAAAGTAACCCTTCTGGCCGGAGGCATCGCCCCAGCTGTTTTCGATCTTCCAGCGGTCGGCCCGATCATTCTCGTCCAGATTCACACCGCACAGCAGCATGCAGTGGTTCATCGTGCTGTCACGGGTGAGCAGACGCTGGGCCTTGTCCATGCCAAAGGTCATCCCTCCCAGCACCTCGCCGTACTGGAAGGTATCCTGATCCCAATAGCCGTTCTTGCGGTCGCCATCCGGATGGCAGTCACAGCTGAACATGACATGCTCCCCTGCCTTCAGCTGACGGATGGCCAGCTCTTCCAGCTCCGGCTGGGACAGGTTGAGCCAGAACATGTTGTCCTCCACGATATCACCCATGAAGGGCTGGCAGTAGGTTCGGTTCAGTTCATGGATGGGAGAAGCGATAATGACCGCATAATCATCAAAGTCATCGCCGATGTATTTCTGGAAAAAGCGCTGCGGGGTCAGGCCCTTATCGCTGTGATAAGCCTTATCCTTGTCCGTATAGACAAAGTCAAAGGTCTTGGGGGGCTGGCCGTAGAGCACACGCAAGGCATTGTAGATCTCCTGAAGCATCTCTTCCCGACGCACAGCAGGGTCTTTGCCCTCCTTCACCAGCGCACGCAGCTCCAGCGCGTCCTCCCGCAGCTTACGGTTGAGGATGGGCATGTACTTGGCCGTGCCAGTGGAATGCACCGTTTCCGGCATGACCCAATCGGGCACGATGCCATATTTGCGGATGAGGCTGACGACCATATCCCACTGGCCGCCGTCCGGCAGAGGCTTTTCCAGCAGCATCCAGGTCTCGCGCTCATCCAGCTCCTGGCCCGCAAAATGGATGATATTTTCAAAGAACAGATTGGCCTTTTCCAGCTTGTCGTAGAAGGCAAGATAGGTCCCGGACAGGGCAAAATCTTCCAGACCACACTTTTCGATCACCCGCTGGCGCAGCAGGTTCATGACCGAGAACATCCAGCAGCGGCCGCTCTGCTTCTGGTTGGTAATGCCGTTGGTGGGCACCACTACAGAAAAATCCATGCGCAGCTTTGCCGCGCCTGCCGGCACAAAAGCCGCATCGTCCAGCGCAGTGCGGGAGATGGCATTCGACATCACACCCAGCTCGGGGCGGGCAGCACAGCCCTGCTCCAAACGCTCCAGCATCTGTGCGCTGATGGGGGAAACCTGATTCATTCTTATCACCGTTCCTTTGTTTTTGCAACCCGGATATGCCGGGAAAACCTTCTTTTGATTTTACTGTTATCCAGTATAACATGCCTTTTGGTTTTTGCAAGCAAACTGCTTATTTTTCTGCAAAGTAAGCATTCTGCACTGCCAGCAGCACACCTGCGCGGCTGGCCGCAAAATTCAGACCGCCCTGCAGATAACAGGTATAGGGTGCACGCAGCGGGCCGTCGCAGGAAAGCTCGATGGTGCTGCCCTGGGTAAAGCTGCCGCTGGCCATGACCACCTGATCCGTATAGCCCGGCTCCTCCGACGGCTCCGGCGCGGCATAGCTGTCCACCGGACTTGCAGACTGGATGCCGCGGCAGAAGCCCACCAGCGCATCCGCAGTACCCGCGTCAAAGCAGGTCACGATGTCGTTGTGATCCTCGCAATAGCGTGGGACGGGCTTTTTGCCCAACAGCTCCAGAAGGCATTCGGCGTAGATGGCAGTCTTGACCGCCTCACACACAACGCCCGGAGCATAGTAGAAACCCAGATACATATCCCGCGGCGTATCCAGCGTACAGCCCAGATCTTTGCCCAGGCCGGGCGCATTCAGGCGGTAGGAGCACTGCTCCACCAGGTCGGCGCGGCCCGCGATGTAGCCGCCGGTGGGGGCGATGCCGCCGCCGGGATTCTTGATGAGGCTGCCCACCACAAGGTCTGCCCCTGCCTGGCAGGGTTCCCGGGTCTGGGTAAACTCACCATAGCAGTTATCCACAAAAATGATGATGCCGGGGTTTGCACCGCGGGCAGTGTCCGCGATCTTGCGGATGGTGTCCAGATCAAAAGCGGTGCGCTGCATGTAGCCGCGGCTGCGCTGGATATGGCAGACCTTGGCATGGGGCGCCTTTTCTGCAATCAGGGCATAATCCGGCGTGTGGTCGGGCAGCAGCGGGGCTTCGTCATAAAGCACGCCGTAGTCCATCAGGGTTCCGGTCCCTTTGCCCTTGCCATCCAGACCGATCACGCCTTCCAGCGTATCGTACGGACGGCCGGTTGCAGCCAGCAGGGTATCCCCTGTGCGCAGCAGACCGAACAAAGCCACCGCCAGCGTGTGTGTGCCGCTCATGAACTGGCTGCGCACCAGTGCGTCCTCACAGCCCATCACCTGCGCAAAGATCTGCTCCAGCTTGGCGCGGCCGCTGTCCCACAGGCCATAGCCAGTGGTGCCCAGCATGTCGGTAGAGGACATCTGCGTGTCCGAAAAGGCTTTGAGCATCTTGAGCTGGTTGTGATCCCGGATCTCCTCCACATGGCGGAAATAGGGCTGACACAGCTGCATGGCCTGCTCGTCCAAAGCGAGCACTTCGGGTTTAAAGTCAAAAAAACGTTCCAACATAAGGTTTGATGTGATTCCTTTCCTGATAAACGGGGGTTTTGTTCCTTTTTGAAAAAAGGAACCGAAAAACTTTTTATTGGAAAAAACGCATTCTGCGTTTTTTGGATGATGACAGCAGATCAGGGGGCGGTATAGCGTGCCAGAAGCCCTGCATGGGCAAATCCCAGACGGGTATAAAAATGCACTCGTTCGTCCGCGCACAAAAAATCCACCCGCCAGCCCTCAGCGGCCAGAGAATTGGCTGTGTGCACGATGAGCCGCCCACCGATGCCCCGGCCCCGCAGCGCAGGCTCCGTCTGACCACAGGCAAGATAGGCCTGTCCGTCATACAGGGCATAAGCACCTACGGTGCACAGCACTCTCCCCTGCCGTTCCAGCGTCCAGACCCTTGCCGCGCCGTGGCTGCGTTTGGTACACAGCTCGGAGTAAAAGTCATCCCGGCGATTTGGCCGGTCTGCAAACAGAGCGTCTGCCACCATGCCGGAGGAGGGATCGGCATTCAGGGCCAGGCTGTCCCAGAGGGTTTGATCCACGGGCGGCAGCGGCAGCGATACACCCGGCTCCAGCGCAAAGATATGATGGTTGCGTTCCCGGCGCCAGCCTTCTGGCGGAGTGCCGTCCTTTTCATCCAGGATCACCGCCCGGCAGCCGCAGAAAGTCAAAAAGCTGGCCAGCTCCTCAGGATCAGCATGGCCCGACATCCGGGCCGCCGAACCGCCCACATCCAGCGCCAGCGTGGGGCCGGCATAAAACCGCCAGGGCTGGCTTTTTCCGAACAGCTTCAGCGACAAAGGCATCGCTGCCCCCAGGTACAGCCTGCCGCGGCAGGCGTTCCGGTAGCGCATACGCCGCTGCGGGGTATTGACCTGTGCGATCATAAGCTGTTGACAATCTGCTTATAATGGCGGCCCCGCACCTCAAAGTTGGGATACAGATCAAAGGAGGCGCTGGCCGGGGACATCGTCACCTCATCGCCGGGCCGGGCTGCGGCGCGGGCCAGCTGCACCGCCTGCTCCATGCTTTCCGCGTGCTGGATGTCCAGCCCGCTGGCAGCAAAATCCGGGTGCTCCCGCACAGCCTTTTCGATGCGGGGGCCGGTTGCGCCCATCAAGATCAGAACCTTGACGTGCTGCAAAATTTCCGGGGCCAGCGGCTCGTAGGGGATCTTTTTGTCATAGCCGCCTGCGATCAGGATCACCTTCTGGTCAAAGCTGCGCAGGCCCGCAATGGTACGGGTGGGGCTGGAAGCAATGGAGTCGTTATAGTAAGTCACGCCGTCCAGAACACGCACCGGCTCGATGCGGTGTTCCACGCCCGTAAAGGTGCTGCCCACCTTCCGAATGGCCTCCACCGGCACCCGGCCCCAGACAGCCGCAGCCGCAGCCAGCAGGTTCTCGATGTTGTGCAGGCCCCGCAGCTTTACATCCTTCTGCGCGAGGAAGGGGGTCACAACCCCCTTTTCCGCCATGCAGAGCATCCCGTCCTCGCGCAGGAAGGCGCCATTGTCGGTGGTGTGCAGCCGGGTGAACCAGACCTGTTCCCCTTTGCAGTCTGCCTGCATCGCGCGGGAGACCTCGTTCTCATAGCCCAGCACCGCCCGGCAGCCTGCATCCTGGTACAGCAGGATATTGCGTTTGGCATCGATATACTCCTGCATATCCTTGTGATGATCCAGATGGTTCGGGGTGACGTTGGTGACGACCGCCACCTTGGGGCTTTTGCGCATGCTGATGAGCTGGAAGCTGGACAGCTCGACCACGGCCACATCCTCCGGGCGGACCTCTGGCAGCATGGGCAGCAGCGCTGCGCCGATGTTGCCGCCCAGGTGCACCTTTCGGCCCGCGGCCTCGAAGAATTTGGAGATGAGGGTAGTGGTGGTGGTCTTTCCGTCCGAGCCGGTCACGGCCACGATCTCGCACGGGCACAGGTCAAAGAAAAGCTCCACCTCGCTGGTGACGAGCGTTCCGGCGGCGATCGCATCCTGAAGGGGTTTTTGGTAGTATTCAAAGCCGGGTGTGCGCAGGATGATGTCCTGTCCCTTGAAGCCGTCCATGTACTGTTCGCCCAGGCTCAGCGCTACGTTCAGGCGGCGCAGCACAGCGGCATAGTCGCCAAAATCTTCGATGCTGCTTTTGCGGTCGCACAGCGTCACCTGTGCGCCCAGCTCCACAAACTCTTCGATCAGGGTTTTATGGCTGACGCCCGCACCGATAAAGGCGACTTTTTTGCCGCGAACCAGCTCCGCCAGCCGCTGCTGTTCTTTCTGCATAAAAATAGTTCCTCCTCGATATCGTTATGTTGACCCTGCCGCGCCAAAAAAGCGGGCAGAGCGGATCGCACGGATCCATTATAGCCTTTTTGCGCTCGATTGGCAACGGAAAACCCAAAACCCCGCACGAAAACCAAAGGGAAATCCACAAAAAGTCAATTGTCTTTTTCGATGCTTTCTGATACACTGAAATCCGGGGTTTTTAACGGTACATCACGCGGTTCTCCCGGGCCGCGCCGCCCCCGTTTGCAGCAAAGCTCCACTACATACAGAGAGGGATACATTTTTGAAACATTTTAGGTTTTGTTTTTGCGCAGCCGTGCTCACGGCTGCGTTTGCGCTGTCGCTGACCGGCTGCGGTTCCGGCTCCAACAGCTTTACCTGGTTTGTGGATACCATCCCCGCAAACCTTGATCCACAGGTGGCGTCGGAGGCTTCGGACGTGATCGCATGCGAAAATCTGTACAGCGGGCTTGTGCGCCGTTCCCCGGATGGCGAGCTGGTGCCTGAGCTGTGCGAGCGGTGGGAGGTTTCGCCCGATGGCCGTACCTACACCTTTACCATCCGGCAGGGGCTGACCTACCGGGCAGCAAAGGGCGCGGCCACCAGCTATGCCATCACCGCAGAGGATTTTGTGTTTGCCTTCCAGCGGGTATTTGATCCAGTGACCAATTCGCCCTATGCGGTGGAGTTTTCTGCCATAGAAAACAGCGTTGCTGTGCTGTCGGGCCAGATGGCCGCTTCTGCTCTGGGCGTTTGTGCCGCAAACGAGCACACGCTGGTGATCCGGCTCAGCCAGCGGGATGACACCTTCCTCTCCAAGCTGACCCTGCCCGGAGCCATGCCCTGTGATCAGGCATTTTTTGAGAGCACCCGCGGCACCTATGGTCTGACCAAAGCCTCCACCCTTTCCAGCGGAAGCTTTTACCTTTACAACTGGACGGCCAGCGGCCTGTTCCTGCGGCGGGAGTCCTCGGGCACTCTGGTGGACAGTCTGCGCCTGGTGCAGGACACCAGCGGCTCGGTCCAGACCGCCGAACAGCGCATCCTGAACGAGCGCTGCACCGCCGATGTGGACGAAAGCGGCGCGCAGACGACCCTGCGTTCCGTTTCGTTTTCCGATACGACATGGTGCCTGATGTTCAACTGCAGCTCGGTCTTTTCCAACACTGGACTGCGGCAGGCACTGGCAGGCGCAGCCCGCGAAGCTGCCGAGGTTCCGAACATGGGACTTTATACCCCGGCTACCGGCCTGATCCCGGAGGGACTGAACGTGGACGGCATAGATTACCGGGCGGCCGCTGGAAACTATGTTTCCCCGGAGCGGGACATTCCGTCCTTGTATCGCAGCGCAAGGCAGGGAATGGTCAATTCCGATTTCAACAAGGTAACTCTGCTGCTGCCCGCCGGATGCGGGCTGGAGCAGCTGGCCGGGCAGATCAACGGCGTATGGCAAAAGCAGTTTGCCCTGTTTTTCTCCATCGAACAGGCAGAGCAGGAGGAATTTGACAAGCGGCTGGCCAATGGAAACTATACCATTGCGCTGGCCCCCATCAGCGCAGAGAGCGGCAGCGTTTATTCCATGCTGCATCAGTTCACCTCCGCCGGCGGCGGGCTTTCGGGCTGGTCTGACCTTATTTACTCTGCCCGGCTGGAGGAAAGCACCCGTACCACCGGTACAAACCGCTGCCAGCTTCTGGCCGCCTGTGAGCGTCAGCTGCTGGACGAATGCGTTGTTGTGCCGCTGTTTGCCCAGCAGGAACGCCTTCTGATCGCGGATGGTGTGGATGGCCTGGTATTTGACCCCTTTGGCCCGGTTCTGGATCTGACCTATACGACCAAGAGCTGATTTTTGATCCCAGAACGGCAAAGCCGCCCTGTCCGACGGAACAGGGCGGCTTTTGTTCGGCGCAGAGCGTTTGGTCTTTTACTTGTGATCCTCCAGCCAGCGGACAGCGGCATAAACATAGGCCGCCGTGCCGCAGTAGAGCACGGAATCATCAAACTTGACCTTGGGGTTGTGCTGGGTATAGCAATAGCCTTCCTTGGCGTTTCCGGTGGAGAGCATCATGCCAACGGTGGGGACCTTGTGGCTGATAAAGGCAAAGTCCTCGCTGCCGCCGCCTGCCTTGCCGCCGTTCAGCTTGGACATATCCATCGCGGCGGGGCCGACCAGCTCGGTCATATAGCGCAGCGTATCGGCGGCCAGGGCCGGGTCTGCCAGCATGCAGGGACAGAAGTCATAGAACTCCACCTTGACCTCACAGCGCAGGGCTCTGCCCACGCCTTCGGCGATCTCGGTCATGCGGGTGCGGATCTGTTCGCCCGTCTTTCCGTCAGGATCCACCGTGCGGATGGTGCCCCACATTTCGGCAAAGTCCGGGATAACATTGGAGGTCTTGCCTGCCTCGAAACGGCAGGTGGTAAACACGCCATAGCCGTTGGGATCCAGCTCGCGGGAGTTGATCTCCTGCAACGCCAGATGGATATGGGCAGCCGCTGTGACGGGATCGATGCAGGCAGAAGGCATCGAGCCGTGACCGCCGCGTCCCTTGACCGTGATATGATACTGCTCACAGGAGGCCATCGTCACACCGCCGCTGCCCGGCACCAGCAGAACGCCGGAGGGCATGGGCAGACCGGGCACAACATGGATCATTACCGCAGCGTCCACAGGGGGATCTTCCAGCACGCCGGCACGGATCATATCGTCCGAGCCTTGAAAGATCTCCTCGGCAGGCTGGAACATCAGCTTGACAGTGCCTTCCAGCTCGTCCTCGTGCTCCTTCAGCAGCTTGGCCGCGCCCAGCATCATGGCCGTGTGCATATCATGGCCGCAGCCGTGCATCTGGCCCGGGATCTCGCTGCGGTAATCCACCTCTGCTTCCTCTTGCAAAGGCAGAGCGTCCATATCGCCGCGGATCAGGATGGTCTTGCCGGGCTTTTTGCCGCCGGCCAGCGCCACCACGCCGCACTTACCGCAATCCTGCGGGTCGTAGCCCATTTCAGACAGCTTTTCCTTGACCAGAGCTTTGGTTTGGGTCAGATCAAAGCCTACCTCCGGGTGACGGTGCAGGGTGCGGCGGATCTGTTGCAGATCCGGCTGCAGAGCAGCGGCTTCCTTCATCAACTGTTTTGCATCCATCACAAAAAACCTCCTTTATCATCTCTTCATGGCCCGCTTCTGCACCGCGCAGCGGCGGCGCAGAAAAGGCTTGAAAACAGGATGGCCGTTTCCCAGCAGATTCATCCAGGAAACGGCACACCAATGTAGTTGTATTATAGCTCTTTTGCAAATACCTTGTCAAGCATTGCCATGATCCCGACAGCACATCGGGCGTCCAGCTCTCCTGAGCATGGGCAGAAGATCCTCCGGGCATTTGCTGCCAAGGGCCTGGTCAAAAGCGCTCATCAGCCCGGCATACGCCTGCTGCTGAAGCTCAGCCAGTTCTTTTTCCTCCAGCAGTTCCAGAAATGCCTGCCGGATCATCGCTTTGGAACGCAGTGCATTGCGGCAGGTCTTTTTCATAGCGGCCTCCAATCCTGCCAAAAAGGTAAAAGATTATCCAATTTTTTACACTGTGTTCATGATTGCTTCTTGTGTATAAAATTCAATTTTATTATAATGCTCTGTGCTGCTTGGGTCAAGGGCATAAAACTGCCCGCCGGAGCTTTGAAATCATATTGCGACAAGGAAGGTTTTCCGGATGGTTTCTTTCATCTATCTGATCGCCGGTCTGGGTGCGGGCATCGTTACCGGACTGGCGGGACTTTCGGCTGCCGTGGTCATTACCCCGCTTCTCAGCGGCGTGTGCGGCTGGGCCGGGTACGACGCGGTGACGGTTGCGCTGGCATCCGATGTTCTGGCCAGCCTGTATTCTGCTTATACCTATTACAAAAATGGAAACATCGATATTCGGCGCGGCTCAATGGTGGCTGTCACTGCCTTTATTGGCTCGGTCGTGGGCAGCTGGTGCGGCTATCTGTTCAGCCAGCAGCAGCCGGACGGTCTGGGATATCTATCCATGCTGACCACCGTGTTCCTGGGCATCAAGTTTATGCTTCGCCCGGTCACGGGCGGCAGCAGCGAGGCTGTTTCGCTGCAAAGCAAAGCCGCAAAAGCCCGGCTTGCGCTGGCTGTCCTTCTGGGCGCGGGCATCGGCTGGGTATGCGGCTTTACCGGTTCGGGCGGCGGGATCCTGATGCTGACCGTGTTCACGCTGGTACTGGGCTACAATCTGAAGATCGCCGTGGGCACCAGCACCATGATCATGACGGTGGTGGCGCTGACCGGCGCGGTCAGTCATCTGAGCATGGGCGCTTCGGTTCCTATGGGGCCGCTGGTGCTGATCGTGGCTTCCTGCGTGTTTGGCGCGGCGGTATCGGCCCGCTTTGCCAACAAGTGCGAGATCAACAAGCTGAACCGTGTTGTGGGCGCCGTACTGCTGGTACTGGGCGTGTTCACTTTGGTCATGAAGCTGCTATAATTTCTTGAAACAGAAAAGAGCTTCCCCAATGTGGGGAAGCTCTTTTTGCTCTATCAGGATTTCTGGTGCTCTGTCAGACGGACAGTCAGCTTTTTCATCACCCAGATATAGGCCGGGATCAGGAAGAAGCAGGCAAAAAACCATGCTGCCGGGTTTGCGATGCAGGCCGCCCAATAATCCCAAAGCGGCACAAAGACAAAGCCGACCAGCGCGCGGGCAATCATTTCCGCAACGCCCGCAAACATGGCCAGGCTCGAATAGCCCAGCCCCTGGATGGTATAGCGATAGACGATGAGCACCGCCAGCGGGACATAGAACACACTGTTCCAGAACAAAAAGCGCTGGGCATTGGCGATGATCTCCACCTCACCGCTGTCCACAAACAGGCTGATGAGAGGCTTATCCAGAAATTGCAGCAGCACAAAAGCCGCCACGCTGTAGATACAGCCAATGCCCAGCGCAGTACCCACGCCCCGGCGCACACGGGGCAGATCATTTGCGCCCAGATTCTGGCTGGCATAAGTAGTCATAGCGGTTCCGATGCTTTCCAGCGGTACCGAGAGGAACTGTCCCGCCTTGCTGCCCGCGGTCTGCGCCGCTACGATCGCGCTGCCCAGACCATTCACCGCACTTTGGAGCACGACGCTGCCAATGGCCGTAATACTGCACTGCAACCCCATAGGCAGACCCATATTGCACAGCTTGAGGCAGTGGCGGCGGCTCAGGCGGCCTTCTTCCCTGCTCCAGCGCAGGATATCATAATTCCGCACGATATAGAGCAGGCTGCCCGCACCCGCCACGGCCTGGCTGACCACCGTGGCAAAGGCCGCGCCAAACACGCCCCAGGGTACGACCAGAATGAACACCAGATCCAGCGCAATGTTCAGGACGCTGGCCGCCAGCAGAAAATACAGCGGGCGCTTGCTGTCGCCCAGCGCACGCATCAGTGCGCTGGTAACATTGTACAGCATGGTGAATGGGATGCCCGCAAAGATGGTGCGGATATATACATCCGCCAGATCCAGAATATTGTCCGGCGTATGGGTCAGCACCAGGATCCAGCGGGTCAGGGCCACCGTAGCCACCGTGAGCACAACGGCAAACGCTGCCGACAGCCACACCGTGTTTGCAGTATAACGGCGCAGCTCACTGTAATCCTTTGCGCCAAAGCTCCATGCGATCGGAATGGAAAAACCGCAGGCGATGCCATTGACAAAGCCCAGCACCAGATAGTTCAGACCGCCCACACTGCCCACTGCGGCCAGAGCGTCCACGCCCACAAACCGGCCCACGATGATGGTATCTGCCAGACTATAGAACTGCTGGAACAGGCTGCCCAGCATCAACGGCACCGCAAACGCAAGGATCAGCCGCAGAGGGCTGCCTTGGGTCATATCCTTTGTCATAAAATTTTCTCCTCATCTTTCCTTTTGCACATCTCCGGGCACAATGCGCCCGGCATCCGCAGTTATCAGATGTATTATAGCAAGGCGCTGCACTTTTTCAAGATTTTCAGCGCACAAGTTTGATAGCCCTTTCGCACGAAAATCTGGTAAAGACGTCATGGATGTCTCACTCTTTCCGTGCACCGGATCGCTTTTTTGCATGATTGGATACCCGCACGGCTGTGTTCTGTTCTGTTTTCAGAGCTGGCTGCGGCCATCCGGAGCAAAGAACGGCATCTCGGCTTTCTATTTCTGCGCAAAAAAGCGGCGCCCGTTTTCGGGTACCGCTTTTTGATTTTTATCGAATTTTCGATCGATTTATCTGTAAAGTATATCTTCTTTACAGGCCTTTCACTCGCTATAATGGGCCAGGAACTGCTTGGTACGCTCTTCCTTGGGATGGTCGATGACCTCTTTTGCAGGGCCTTCTTCCACTACCACGCCGCCATCCATAAACATGATGCGGTCGGCCACATCCCGGGCAAAGTGCATCTCATGGGTGACAATGATCATGGTCGTTTTACGGTCGGCCAGATCCCGCAGGACCCGCAGAACTTCGCCGGTCAGTTCCGGGTCAAGGGCACTGGTCGGCTCATCAAAGCAGAGGATATCCGGATGAAGCGCCAGAGCACGGGCAATGGCCACACGCTGCTGCTGGCCGCCGGAAAGCTGATGCGGATAGTGGCCCGCCCGCTCGGACAGGCCCATCTGGGCCAGCAGCTCGCGGGCCTGACGCTCGATCTCCGCAAATATCTCTTTTTTGCGAGTCTTATAGTCCGGCTGCTCCTTAGCCAGAAGCTGGCCCGCCAGCATCACATTTTCCAGTGCGGTATACTGGGGGAAGAGATTAAAGTTTTGGAACACCAGACCAAAGTGGAGCCGCTTTTTGCGCACCTCGCTCTCCCGCTGGGTCGCAGGGTCGGCGGCGTCCCACATCACCTGCCCGCCCACACGGATCACGCCGCTATCCGGCTTTTCCAGAAAGTTCAGGCAGCGCAGCAGAGTCGTTTTGCCGGAACCAGACGAACCAATGATCGCCAGCGCTTCGCCCTGCTCCAGCGTCAGGGAGATATCGCGCAGCACTTTCGTGTCGCCAAAATTTTTGCCAATGCCGGAGGCCTCCAACAATGCCATCGTTTTTTCCTCCTTCTATCAGCAGCGGAAATAATCCAGTTTCTTTTCGGCCCAGCCAAACAGCAGCGTCAGCGCGCCTACGAACACCAGGAAAAAGATCGCGGTGGAAAACAGCGGCCAGATCAGGCCTTTTGCGCTGTACTCTTTGGCCATCATGATGATCTCCTTGTTGGCAATGGTGTTAGCCAGCGAGGTATCCTTGACCAGCGTAATGATCTCGTTGCCCATCGGGGCCAGAATGCGCTTGACTACCTGCAGCAGCGTGACCTTGAAAAAGATCTGGGTCTTGGTCATGCCCAGCACCTCGCCGGCTTCGGTCTGGCCTTTGGGCACCGCCTCGATGCCTCCGCGGTAGATCTCTGAAAAATAGCAGGCATAATTGATGGTAAATGCTACCACCGCCGCCACCAGACGGCCGCTGGAACCGGAGGGCCAGGGATTTTCAAACCCCATCAGGCCGGGGCCCAGATAGATGACGATGATCTGAAGCATCAGCGGTGTACCGCGGATGATCCAGACAAAGGTCTTGACCGCGCAGCGCAGCGGTGTACAACGGCTCATGGAGCCAAAGGCTACCACAAGTCCCAGCGGCAGCGCAAACAGCAGCGTAAGACCAAACAGCTCACAGTTCAGCAAAAATGCACCCGCAAGGCGCTCCAAAATGACAGCCACTTCGTTTCCCCTTCCCTTTTACACGTCCTGTCGTTCTGCGTTCCGGCCGCACCGGATCTTGCAGACGGCATGCCCGGCAATAAGAATGCGGCGCTGGCCGCCCATACCAGGCAGGGCCAGCGCCGTTGCTTTCGTGTTTCAGATGCTTATGAAATTACTCCGCCAGGGTCAGGCCGTACTTTTCTGCCAGAGAACCCATCGTGCCGTCGGCAATCAGCTCGTCAAACGCCGCGTTCACCGCATCGGCTGCATCGCTGCCCTTGCGGAACGCTACGCCGTATTCCTCCACGTTCAGCTCGTCCACGATCATCAGGTTGGAGTAGTTGGTGCCCTCGCCGATCATTGCGCTGGCCAAAGTCAGATCCAGAACAGCTGCATCTGCGGTGCCTGCGGCCACTTCCATCAGGCAGTCCGTCTGCACGCTCTTGGCCACGAAATCCGCCTGAGACAGGTTCTCGTCCTCCTGAATGGTGGTCTCGCCTGCAGAACCGGCCTCGGCCACCACAGTCTTGCCCACCAGGTCAGCGGTAGAGGTATAGGCAGCGCCCTCCTTTACAACAACCACCTGAGCATTCTTGACATATGCCTGTGTGCAGGCCATATTTGCCTCGCGCTCCGGGGTCAGGGTCAGGCCATTCCAAACGCAGTCGATGCTCTTGGCTGCCAGCTCGGTCTCTTTGGTTTCCCAGTTGATCTCCACAAAGTCCGGCTCCACGCCCAGCTTTTCGCACACAGCTACCGCCAGCTCGGTATCAAATCCGGTAAAGTTTCCGTCTGCATCGGTGTAGTTCATCGGCTCATACACGGTATAGCCGATGATCATCTTGCCGTTGCCCTGGATGTAGGCCAGGTCGCTGTCCGCAGCTGCGCTGGCAGATGCCGCCGCAGAGGATGCAGGAGCGGAAGAAGAAGTAGTGGAAGCTGCAGTGCTGGCCGAACCGCCGCAGGCTGCCAGGCCCAGCGCCATTGCTCCAGCCAGGAACATAGATACAACACGTTTCATATAAATAATCCCCTCTCAAATGCATTGCAGTCTGATTTTACCGCTTTACTGCGCTAAATCAGTAAATAACGACTATAGAATACCGCTTTTCCTCGCATTTGGCAAGAGGTTGGCGCTTTTTTTCGCACTATGCCGGTTTTGAAGAAGAATTTCTCCGGCCAAGCAGGGGTTTTGCACAATACGCATGCCCGGAGCAGCTTTTTCAGCCGGATCGCCGCACAAAAAAGGAGGCGGAGCTTCCAACGAAGCTCCGCCTCCCGGCGTATTCAGTCAGGGGATATGCGGTACGGCTTAGTACATGCCGCCCATGTCACCGCCTGCGGGTGCAGCCGGAGCCGGGGGTTCCGGCAGATCGGCAACCAGGCTCTCGGTGGTCAGAACCATCTCGGCCACGGAAGCGGCATTCTCCAGAGCGGAACGGGTGACCTTGGTCGGGTCAACGATGCCGGCCTCGATCATATCCTCCACATACACTTCTTTCTGCGCATCAAAGCCGTAGTTGGGCTTGTTGGCAGAGATGATCTTGTCGATGATGACGCTGCCTTCCAGACCGGCATTCATTGCGATCTGGCGCAGAGGAGCCTCCAGAGCCTTCAGAACGATCTTGGCGCCGGTGCGCTCATCACCCTCCAGGGTATCGCACAGCTCACGCACAGCGGGGATGGCGTTGATGGGAGCGGTGCCGCCGCCTGCGACAACGCCTTCCTCCACAGCTGCCTTGGTAGCATTCAGAGCATCCTCGATGCGCAGCTTCTTGTCCTTCATCTCGACCTCGGTAGCAGCGCCGACCTTGATGACTGCAACGCCGCCGGCCAGCTTTGCCAGACGCTCCTGCAGCTTCTCGCGGTCGAAGTCGCTGGTAGCGCTCTCGATCTGGTTGCGGATCTGTGCCACGCGGGAGCTAATCGCTGCCTTGTCGCCATAGCCGCCCACGATGGTGGTGTTCTCCTTGGTCACTTTGACCTGGCGGGCACGGCCCAGCATCTGCAGGCTGGCATCCTTCAGTTCATAGCCCAAGTCAGAAGAGATCACAGTGCCGCCGGTCAGGGTGGCGATATCCTGCAGCATCTCCTTGCGGCGGTCGCCGAAGCCGGGAGCCTTGACTGCCACCACCGTGAAGGTGCCGCGCAGACGGTTGACGATCAGGGTGGACAGAGCTTCGCCTTCGATGTCCTCGGCAATGATCAGCAGCTTCATGCCGTTCTGAACGACCTGCTCCAGCACGGGCAGCAGATCCTGAATGACGCTGATCTTTTTATCGGTGATCAGGACGACTGCCTCATCCAGGACAGCCTCCATCTTATCGGTATCAGTGACCATATACGGAGTCAGGTAGCCGCGGTCGAACTGCATGCCTTCAACGATCTCGCTGTAGGTATCAGCGGTGGTCTTGTTCTCCTCGATGGTGATGACGCCATCGGCAGTGACCTTCTCCATAGCCTCGGCGATCAGACGGCCGATCTCGGGATCACCCGCAGAGATGGTGCCGACGCGGGCGATGTCGTTCGTATCCTTGACTTTCTGGCTGTGTGCTTTGATGGACTGCACCGCTGCGCTGACAGCCTTGCTCATGCCGCGGCGGATATCCATCGGGTTTGCACCTGCGGTAACGTTCTTCATGCCCTCAGTGACCATCGCCTGTGCCAGCACGGTGGCGGTGGTGGTGCCGTCGCCTGCTGCGTCATTGGTCTTGGTTGCGACCTCCCGCACAAGCTGTGCGCCCATGTTCTCAAACTCGTCCTTCAGCTCGATCTCCTTGGCAATGGTCACGCCGTCGTTGGTGATGACCGGTGCGCCGAACTTCTTGCCCAGCACCACGTTGCGGCCCTTGGGTCCCAGGGTGATCTTGACGGTATCGGCCAGCGTGTCAATGCCAGCGCACAGTGCTTTGCGGGCATCCTCGCCCTGTTTGATCTGTTTAGCCATAATCTATCTCTCCTTAAATCCTTCCGATAATGATTGCAAAACCACAAAAAGGGCTTGTCTCAGTCCTCGACCACGGCCAGGATGTCGCTCTGGCGCACGATGGTACACTCTTCGCCATCCACCTTGACCTCGGTGCCGGAATACTTGCTGGTGAGCACCTTGTCGCCGACCTTGACGATCATCTCGACTTCCTTGCCGTCCACCAGACCGCCGGGGCCAACTGCGACGACCTGAGCCACCTGGGGCTTCTCCTTGGCGCTGCCGGTCAGAATGATGCCGCTTTTGGTGGTCTCTTCGGCCTCCACGGTCTTGATAACAACACGGTCTGCAAGAGGAATAATCTTCATAAGTCTTGCCCTCCTATAATAAAAATATAAATTGTAAAACGTTTTTGGCCAGCAGGCAGCTCGTCTGCCGCCGGGCTGTTTAGCACTCCATTTGCCTGAGTGCTAAGTGTATTTTAGCATTCTTTCCGCAAAAATCAAGCCCTTTGTGAGAATTTGTTTGTTAAATATTTATGACCGCCTACAAATTCGCTTGTCATCGACCAAAAACGCCATCCAAAACTTTCTGCCCCCTGTTTGAAGCGATCCCATTTGAAGGATGCAGATCACAAAAAGCGGCGCTTTCCCCACAACAGGAAAACGCCGCCTACCCTTTTTTGTACGCCTTACAGAAGCTTTTCCAGTTCCTGCCGCAGCTTTGCTTTCAGTTCCTCTCGTTCCTGCTCCGAAGGCCGGTTCTCATCACTGTACATCTTTTCCCTTGGATACCACCAGACCGGCCCTTTTCCATGATCGCCGCAGCCCTCCAGATCGCCGCTTTTTCTGGGGAACAGGTGCCAATGCAGATGGCTGTCTCCGTTTCCAAGAAGTTCGCAATTCATTTTTTGCGCATCAAAAGCCTTCGCTGCTGCTTCGGCGACAAGGGACATCTCTTCCAGAAACTTTATTTTTATACCGGGATCCAGCTGGAACAGTTCAGTTTTGTGCTCCTTGCAGAGAAACAGGGTGTATCCTTTAAAATGCTGGTGATCCCCTATCACGGCGTATCCCGTTTCCAGCTCCCGTACAAAAAAGGGATTCGTTCCCTCCCGGATCATTTTGATCCTGTCGCAAATCAGACACATTTATCTTTTCCTTCTCCCTGCTTTATTTTACCGCCGCTGCATCGCGCACAAAGCGCTCATAAGCGGGCTTTGGCAGCAGGATGCGCCCGGACAGCGGACGCATTTCCACCTCCACGCTGCAGCAGGGCGCACATTCGCCGTCCACCGTTGCGATGACAGGCCCAAGGCCATCCAGCGGGCGCAGTGAAACACGCCTGGCACGGCGGTAGATGAAATAAGGCTTTGCCTGTTCTGTCAGCCGACCGTCCACAAAATGCTTTCCGGATTTGTACATGCCCAGCAGACGTGCGATCGTCAGCCGCCCGACCGTGCGCACGATGTACACATCCAGCCATCCATCGTCTGGCCGGGCTTCCGGCGCGGCAATAAACCCGCCGCCATAGGTTCGGCCATTGCACACTGCACACATCAGACAGTCCACATCCAGCACCTCGCCGTCGATCTCATACCGCACAGTACGCCCGATATGGCCGCAGACCTGTTCCACGATGGACAGCAGATAGGCCGCTTCTCCCCCGCAAAAGGGAAGGCGCCGAAACTTTGGGATACCATAGGCTACCTGCGCATCCAGGCCTGCCGCGCAGATGGTGGCGGAAAGGCCCAGACTGGTCTGCATCAGATCAATGGCTGCCGCCCCGCCGCCCAGCTGGGCATCCAGATCCAAAAACTCCTCCTTTGTGCCAAAGCTTCGCAGAAAATCGTTGCCGCTGCCAAAAGGCAGACATCCCACCGCCGTGTGAGAAAAGCCTGCCGCGCCTGCCAGCGCCTCGTTAAAAGTGCCATCGCCGCCCGCTGTAAAAATGCGCAGCTCCTCCCCGGCCTGTTCCGCCTGGCGCGCTGCGGCTGCGGCCAGCTCCCGCGCATGGCCCGCATGCTCGGTGCGCAGGATGCTGAGCTGTTTTGTCGTCAGCCCTGCCCGGGCTGCTGCGGCTTCGATCTGCGGCGGCAGCTGGATCGTGCAGTCCTGCCGTCCGGCGGCAGGATTCAGGATAAAAAGTGCGTGCATGATTCCCTCCCGGTTTTCCAAAAAGCTTATGTGTTCTTTTTATCATAGCGAAAATGATGCCCGGATTCAAGCATTTCGGCTCACTTTCAGGTATCTGCTGCCCAAAGTACGCGGGGCCGACACAAACAACTGTTTTTTTCGCCCAAAGTGGGGCTATACTTCTACTGCGGCCGCAATCCGCGCGGCCAGTGCAGAACAAGGAGCGCACACATGAGCATTTGGGATAGATTTGGCAAAAAACAGTACAAGGGCTTTTCCCGGGAGGCGGGGCAGATGCTTGCCCACGCAGTAGAGCTTGCGGGCGGGCTGGGCTGCGACAAAGCGGACACCAGCCACCTGCTGCTGGTGCTGT
>JBJERU010000074.1:0-32516 GCA_051882415.1 Faecalibacterium sp.
AGGAACAAAAAAGAAAGAAACAAAAAAAGACCCGCACAACGCAGTGCGGGTCGAAAAAACTTTTTACTGTTCTACCATCATCTTGCTCGCCTTGTACACATCGCCACAACCCAGCGTAATGACCAGATCGCTTTCCTGAGCATTGTGCTTCACCCAGTCGGCGGCAGCCTCCAGGCTGTCCACCAGTACGGCATTGGGGAGCCTGGCCGCCAGCTTTGCGCTGGAAATGGACGGATCCTTCGGTTCACGGCTGCCCAGGATCGGGGTCAGAACCACGACGTCTGCCAGGCTGAGCACATCGGCAAAATCATCCAGCAGCATTTTAGTACGGCTATATGTAAACGGCTGATGCACAGCGATCACCCGCTTGTAACCCAGCTGGCGGGCGGTTTGTAGGGTGGCCCGCAGTTCGGTGGGATGATGTGCATAATCATCCGCAATCACAGCGCCGTTGCACTCGCCATAGACCTCAAACCGACGCCCTGCACCCTTGAAGCTGGCAGCGGCCTCCGCGCACTGCTCTACCGTCAGGCCCGTAAAGCGGCAGACGGCGCACATGGCCAGAGCATTGTAAACATTGTGACGGCCGGGGATGGCAAGACGGATGTGTCCGGTGATCTTGCTCCACTCTTTCAGATCGAACTCGAAAAATCCGGGCTTGTACTCCTGCAGATTCACAGCGCAGTAATCGCCATCGTTCTCAATGCCAAAGGTGCGCACACGGCGATCCAGCGTGTACATAACATCCATCGTATTCTTGTCGTCCGCATTGGCAAAGATCATGAACTGGCTCATCAGAGCAAAACGCTTGAAGGCAAACTTCAGCTCGCCCATGCTGCCATAGTAATCCAGATGATCGTTGTCGATGTTCAGCACCACCGACAGATAGGGGGTCAGCTTCAGGAAGGTCTCGGCGTACTCGCAAGCTTCGATCACGATATCATCGCCGCTGCCCGCCTTGCCATAGCCGTTGATCAAAGGCAGCTTGCCGCCAATCACGGCGCTGGGATCGCGTCCGGCCAGCTCCAGAGCGGTGGTGATCATGGCGGTGGTGGTGGTCTTGCCGTGAGTGCCGGAAACGCAGATGCTGTTTTTGTACAGGCGGCTCACATAGCCCAGCAGAACGCTGCGCTCCACGGTGGGAATGCCGCGGGCCTCGGCTTCGGCCAGCTCCACATTGCTCTTGGAGATAGCAGCGGAGTAGACGACCAGATCTGCGCCATCCACATTTTCCGCCTTGTGCCCCAAAGAAACCGGGATGCCCATAGACTGTTCGGCACGGATGATGCTGCCGTCCAGCACATCGCTGCCTGAGATCTCATAGCCTTTTGCGGCAAGGATCTGGATCAGGGGATACATTCCACTGCCGCCGCAGCCGACAAAATGAATTTTTTTCACATCATCCAGCAAATGCTGGGTATAATCGGTGAACATGAACATATTGAAACCTCCATCATATACGCCCGCAGGACAGGCCAATTCTGCCTGAATCGCTGAGATACTATCCTATTATATAATTTTTGGCCTGCAAAATAAACACTTCTGACCGAATTTTCGGAAAGAACTACAAATCATCCGGAACTTTTGGTATAAGTGTACAGGAGGACGGCATGATATCCGGTTCAGCCGCGATTTTTCCGTGCAAGGATCGCATCCAGGATGCTGTCGGCTACTTCGGCCTTGCTCATCAGGGGCAGTTCCTGCATGCCGTCTGCCGTGATGAGGGTAACAACATTGGTATCTACGCCAAAGCCTGCGCCGGCCACCTTGAGGTTGTTGGCCACCACCATATCCAGATTCTTTTTGGACAGCTTGGCAGCGGAGTTTTCCACAAGATCGCGCGTTTCCATCGAAAAGCCGCAGAGGAACTGATGCGTTTTGTGCGGGCCAAGCGTGCCCAGAATGTCCGGCGTGCGTTCCAGCGGAATGCTCATGTCGCCATCCTTTTTCTTGATCTTGTCCTCCGCGATGCTCACGGGCCGATAATCCGCCACGGCAGCCGCCATGATGAGGATGTCGGTGTTCTCAAACCGTCCGGCGACCGCTTCGTACATTTCCTGCGCCGAGGTTATGGGCATATCCTGCACAAAGCGCACAGGCTCCAATGCGGTCTGGCCGTGGATCAGGGTCACATCTGCCCCGCGCATGGCGGCGGCACGGGCCAGGGCATAGCCCATCTTACCGGTGGAATGGTTGGTCAGATAACGCACCGGATCCAGCGCTTCCTGCGTAGCGCCAGCGGTCACAGTTACGCGCAGGCCCGCCAGATCCTTGGGCCGGGCGATGGCGTGCAGAATGTACTCGATCAGCACGTCTTCCTTGGGCAGACGTCCGCTTCCCACATCTTTGCAGGCCAGCACGCCGCTTTCCGACGGGATGACCGTGAATCCATAGTGCTCCAGCGTGCGCAGATTGTCCTGCGTGATGGGATTTTCCAGCATGCCGGTGTTCATGGCGGGAGAAACCAGCTTGGGGCACCTGGCGGCCAGTACCACCGTGGTAAGCATATCATCCGCAATGCCATGGGCCATTTTAGCGACCACATTGGCCGTTGCAGGGGCCACCAGGATCACGTCCGCTTTTTTGGCCAGAGAGATATGAGTCACATCAAACTTGAAGTCCCGGTCGAAGGTGTCCACCATGCATTTGTGGCCGGTCAGAGTCTCAAAGGTCAGCGGCGTGATGAACTGGGTGGCGTTGCGGGTCATGATCACCTCTACGTCCGCGCCCAGCTTGTGCAGCGCGCTGGCAACATTGGCCATTTTATAGGCGGCAATGCCGCCGCTGATGCCCAAAAGGACGCATTTTCCGTTCAGATCCATACAAAAAAACCTCCTGCTGCTCTGGGAATATACCTTAGTATAATGCAATTTGTCCGCCAGCACAACAAAATCTTTGCGCGGTCTTGTATCTTGGCAGAAAATGCGGTAAAATACAGCTTGACCAAATGCCCCGCCTGACGTGCGGGGAAGACCCATTGAAAAAGGAGGGCCGAAAGGTTTCCCGTAAAATATGATCTTAGCCATTGATATAGGCAACACCACCGTCGCCCTTGGCGGCATCAAGGACGGACGTGTATGCTTTGTGGCCCACATGGATACGGTGCGCACCCGCACGGCGGCGGAGTACCGCGCCGAGATGGAAAAAGTGTTTTCTCATCGCCGCCGTCCGGATCGTCCTGTGCGGTTCGAGGGCGCAGTGCTCACCAGCGTTGTGCCCCAGATCACCGGGGCGCTGGCCGAGTGCGCCCGCTATTATACCGGCAAAAAGCCGGTGATCGTTTCGCCGGAGATCCGCACCGGACTGACGATGGGGGTGCCGGATCCCTACTCTGTGGGCAAGGATCGTTTGGTGGACGCAGCGTATGCGGCAGCCAATTTTCCGCTGCCGGTCGTTACGGTAGATCTTGGCACCGCAACCACCTTTAATGTAGTGGACGAAAACCGCGTGTTCCGGGGCGGTGTGATCTGTCCGGGGCTTTCTACAGGCTTGCGCGCGCTGGGCGACCGCTGTGCCCAGCTGCCGCAGGTGCATCTGACCGCGCCCAAGGCAGCCATCGGCACCGATACCGAAAAATGCATGCTCTCCGGCTCGGTGATGGGGACGGCGGTGCTGCTGGACGGCATGGTCCAGCGCATCGAGGAAGAGCTTGGCCGGCCGGCCACCCTGGTGGTGACGGGAGGCCTGGCCAAGTATGTCATTCCGCTGTGCCGCCATCCGCTGACGTATGATCCGGAGCTGCTGATGAAGGGCCTGGCTCTGCTCTACCGCCTGAACGAGCCGCAGACCGGCACGGGCGGCAGACGCGGCCCAGCCGGAAAAAAACATTGCAGACCCTCTCGTCCTGCCCGCCGGGAACGGCTTGAGCCGCAGGCGCAGGTGGGATGAACGACCAAGGAGGCCCCATGAAGCTAGGAATTTTGGGTGCGGGAATGATCGTCCGGGAATTTCTTCCCTGGCTGGCCGAATCCTCGCCCTTTACGGTGGAAGCCCTGTGCAGCACCGAACGCAGCGCGGAACAGGCTGCGCAGCTGTGCGCACAGTACGGTGTGCCCCATCACACCACCAACTATCTGGAGCTGCTGCGGAGGGTGGATACGGTATATATCGCTGTACCCAACATCCACCACACCCGCTATGCAAAGACTGCGCTGGAAGCAGGCAAAAACGTCATTGTGGAAAAGCCCATGGCCCCCTGTGCGGCCGAGGCGGAGGCTTTGGCGGAGCTGGCCCGGAGGAAAAAGGTCTTTTTGTTTGAGGCTGTGACCACACAGTATCTGGAAAACTACGCCAAGATCCGGGAGCTGCTGCCCCGCGTGGGCACGGTCAAGCTGGTACAGTGCAATTTCAGCCAGTATTCCAGCCGGTACGATGCTTTCTGCGCCGGACAGGTCGCCCCGTCCTTTGATCCTGCCATGGCGGGCGGCGCGCTGATGGATCTGAATGTCTACAACATCAGCTATCTAGTGGGCCTGTTCGGAGAACCGCAGGCCGCCCGCTATGCCGCCAACATCGAACGCGGCATCGATACCAGCGGCATCCTGACGATGGATTACCAGAGCTTCAAGGCGGTTTCTATGGCCGCCAAGGACTGCGGCTCGCCCGCGCGGTACATCATCCAGGGCACCAGGGGTTATATCCTGCAAAAATCCACCGCAAATTTCTGCGGCGGCGTCACCTTCCACCCCAACCAGGGCAAGGAAGAGCACTGGAACCTGAACGGGGAGCGTCCCCGTCAGGCGGCAGAGTTCGAGGCCTTTGCCCGCGCCATCGAAGGCGGAGATCAGGAGCTGTGCAGCCGCATGCTGGATACTTCGGTGGCGGTCAGCCGTGTGCTGACCGCAGCCCGCCGTTCGGCAGGGCTGGCGTTCCCCTGCGACAGCCGCCGCATCCTCTGAACGCTTTTCCACGCTTTTCTTTGGGCCTGTCCCTGACACAAGCGCTCCAAAGCAAGTTTCGTTTATTCACACAGAACCCGCACAGAGCGGGCAGGTTTGCGCCGTATCCGACGTAAGGGCGGAACGGCAGCAGGAGGAAAATCGAATATGAAAACCAACGATAAGATCCGCACTCTTACGCGGCTGGCACTGCTGGTCGCCATCGAGCTGGTCATGAAGGCCATCGGCCTGGGCAGCGTCCCGGTAGGCCCGCTTTACATGAGCTTTTTGACCCTTCCCATCGCGGTGGGTGCCATTACGATGGGCCCCGCAGCCGGTGCGATCCTGGGCGGCGTGTTTGGCGCGGTCAGCTTTTATGATGCCGTGACCGGAGCTTCCGCCATGACCGGCGCCTTGTTCCAGGTCAGCCCTGTGCACACCTTTATCCTGTGTGTGGGCATGCGCGTGCTGATGGGTACCTGTGTCGGCTTTATCTTCCAGGCGCTGAAAAACCTGGATCACTCCAAAAGCTGGAGCTATCTGGTCAGCGCTATGTGCGCTCCGGCCCTGAACACGCTGTTCTTTATGGGCTATATCGTGCTGGCCTTTTATCAGTGCGATTATGTCCAGAGCCTTGTGGCGGCCAAGGGCGCAGCAAACCCCTTGATGTTCGTGGTGCTGCTGGTCGGCGTGCAGGGCGTGGCAGAGTTCCTCGTCTCCGGCATTCTGGGCGGCATCGTGGCCCGCGCCGTGGCAAAATATCTGAAATAAGGCTTCGCGTATACACGTCAGGGACGCGCGTCCATTTCCATAAACAAAAAAGAAAAGAAACAGGCTCCTCCGGTATTTCCGGGGGAGCTTTTTGCGTGGAGAGGATATGCGGGGATCTCTTTTCAGCACCTTTGCAGGCTGTCCATCCCACATCCGCCGACAAAGACAGCCGGTTTCAAAAGTTTTTTGTTTTGCAGTTGTGACAGAATTGTAAAATATTTCCTTTGCGGGCGGCGGGTTGAGTCCCGTCCTTGACCAAAACATCGTTTTGCAGTAAAATTACAATGTACACCCAAAAGTATGCCGGCGATGAGGCAAAAGCTTTTGGGGGCGTATTCCATGAGAACTGCAAACAGGAGGTCTTGGTTTTATGAAAGCCAAAAAAATCCTTTCTTTGATGCTTTCCGCGGCGTTGATGCTGAGTATGGCGGCGGCGCCGGCGCTTGCCGTTTCGCTTGAGGAAGAACTTCTTCCCGCGGCGCAGGCGCTGGAGCTGACCAATGAGCCGGTCTCGATCCAGCTTCAGGCCAACGGCGATCTGGTGTATGGTTCGCCGCTGGAGATCACGGTCAAAACAAAGCCGGAAGGCACCCAGTATATCGGCGTGGTCATGGGCACAAAGGGCGAGGCAAAAGGGTATGTTACCCTGATGCTTTCGGACAAATACCGCACGCTGCTCAAGCTGATCCCCCTGCCCAAAAAGATGTCTGCCAACCCCGACCAGGAAGAGGAGTTCAACGTCTATGATTATCTGCGCCAGCTGATCAACGGCAATGATGTGGGCGTGCTGCTGCGGGTGGCAGACGAAGTGGTATCTGTGATGGATGTGCTCAAGTTCTATGCCCCGGCGCTGAACGATGTGGCGAGCGGTCTCAAGCTTGCGCTGAATCTGATCCGCTGCTATCTGCCGGAGGATGCTTTCACCCGTATCTACCTGGACGAGCAGCCCACAGACGCAGGCTCTTATATTGCCGGCGCGGTGGCGCTGGGCGGCGAGGATCTCAACACGGCAGGCGTGGCAGCCTTTACGATCAAGCCGAGATCCGAAGGCGTGCGCATGTATTGGGCAAGTGATGTCCCGGCCACGATAACGGTGGAACAGGCCGCTTCGATGGAGGCTTCCGCCGTGACAGAGGTGGATGGCCAGGTCTATCCGGGAGCCAGCGTGAGCTATACCTACAAAAAGACGGGATTGTTCGGCACGACCGTTTACGCGGAGCCGGGCAGATTCCCCACCGAGCCGGGCGAGTATATCCAAACGGCAAAGCTGGGCGGAAACTATTCCTGTGCTAACATCTCCCGCACCATCAAGGTCGTTTCGTGATCGAAAAGAACCAACAATAAAAAAGACCGCCGTGCATTTCAGATGCACGGCGGTCTTTTTGGGTATGCGATCAAAGGGAATGCCGGTTCAGAACCGGAAGCGGAAGCCCCAGCCGCCGCAGCAGCAGTTGCACAGCAGGTTGAGCAGGATCATGCTCCAGCACCATTGCATGATGCCGCCCGGCTGGGCATAGGTGGTCTGGGTGCGGTAAGTCTGGCCCGGATTCTGCATCCGGTTCAGATGCATGCGGTACTCGGTGTTGTTCGGATCCAGCTGGACCGCACGGCGGGCATCCTGCAATGCGTCGATGCTGCGCCCCAGACCCTGGTTGGCCAGCGAGGATAGATAGTACCAGCGCGCGTTGCGGCTGCTGATGCCATCCAGCACCCGGCGTGCTTCGGCATAGCGCCCCGTGGAAACAAAGTTGCGCGCGGCCTGCATTTCGGGACTGTCTGCACCGGAATAGCTTGCGCCGCTCTGCTGCTGGTAGCCGCCAAAGCCAAATCCAAAGCCGAATGGATCAAAGCCGTCAAAGCCGCTCTGCTGGCCGTAATTCTGCTGCTGATACCCCTGCTGGCCATAGCCATAACCGCCGTAGGGGTTTGCGCCCTGTGCGCCGTAACCGCCTGCTGCGCCCTGAGGCCCAGTCTCGCCTTTGGTGATGGCGTCATAGGCCGCCTGCACCTCTTTAAAGTGCTCCTCAGCGGTGGGGTCGTTGGGGTTCAGGTCCGGATGCCAGCGCTTGCACTGGGCGCGGTATGCCTTTTTTACCTCTTCATCACTGGCGCCGCGCTGGATGCCAAGCACCTCATAGGGATCTTTCATCGATCTACTTCCTCACGTCTCTCTAAAAAGCCCGCGTCTGCGGGCCACTGAATACTTAGTGTACCGGACAGAGCCGGAAAAATCAAGATAAAACCCGCCTTTTTTACGAATGAGAGGCAGATTTTTTGGCGTCCCTGGCGGTTTTGCAGTTGTATTTGAGCCATACGCCGGAATACAGGATGTTGCGCAGCAGATCGGCATCCTGGATGCAGGGCAGGCGCTCGAAGCCTTGGGCACACTTTGCCAGCAGCAGCTCAAAGATCTCCTTCATCTCCTGCTCATAACCGGGCTGCCTGCTCAGGGAGCGCAGCGGGTTATAGGCGTCCTTGCACAGATCGCGCGCCAGGTCATCGTAGGCGTCCAGCAGATAGATGTATTTGCCCAGATGGAAGCCGATGCTGCGCAGTTCTGGCGACCAATGATCCTGCCGATAGTCGAACAGCTCTGCCATCAGAGCGCCGAAACAGCCGGACACGGCGTCCAGATCCTGGCTGCCGGCGGCCTCATAGCGGGCCAGCTTGTCCAGACAGGAGCGGATGGCACCGCACTGGCGCGGCCAGAGCTGTTCGGCCTTGGCGCGTTCGTCCTCCAGCATCTTCTGGCAGGCAAGGCCCGCCAGACTGTGATCATCCTGCCATTTGTCCTTGGCATTGTAATAGTGCAGCGCCAGGCCGATGTCGGCGCAGTAATCGGTGGGGTCTGCGGCACGCCAGGCCGTCCCGCGCAAAGGATGGATGGGGCAGCGCCCGATGCCCTGTTCGCACTGCACTATGTCCTCGTACAGGCTGCACAGCAGCAGATCCAAAAAGGTCAGGTCATAGCTCAGGGTCAGGCGGCCGCGCAGACCGTGGCGCTGGCCAATGCGACGGCAAAGCCCGCAATAGGCGGAGCGGTAGCGCGCCTGCGCTTGCGGCTCCAGTGCGGACTGGTTGGGAATGATATAACCAAACATAGGCGGGCCTCAGCTCTTTTTGATGAACTGGGTGCCGCAGCGCGGGCAGGAAATCTGGATGCGGCCGCGGCCGCGGGGAACGCGCAGCTTTTGGCGGCACTGGGGGCAGCGATAGTAGTGGTAGACCTTGCGGTTGGCCCACTGACCCTTCAAAGCGCGGAACTTGCTCTCGATGCTCTCCTTCATGTTGTAGAACTTGTAGTTTTCCTCGGTGCGCTTGGAGATGTTGCGGCTGAAGGTGCGATAGTAGCACCAGATCAGCACGGCCAGGCCCAGCCAGGTGAACAGATTGATCCGGCTGATGATGGCGATCAGCAGCAGGACGATGGACGAAACGCTTAAAAACTGGTTCAGTGCGTCGGTACCGTAGCGGCCCATCATAAAGCGGCGAAGTTTCTCTTTCATACGTTCAGATCCTTTTTAAAGTATTTGAGCAGAACGGAAAAATTCCACAGGATTTGTTCGATTCCCAGCATACCAGTCAATCATGATGAAACTTTGAACAGGGTGAAAATCTATCATGAAAGAGTGGACGAAATTTAATTTTCCCGGCGGCGGACCGTCAGCGAAGCCTCGGTGTCCAGCGCGCCTTCCATGTGACAGCGCAGCACGGCGCGTCCCGCCTCGCCGGTGGTGGCAAGATACGTCCCGGCCATGCCGCCGCGCAGCGGCACCACGCTGGGGCCGATGATCCGGACAGGGCCTTCCACGCGGAGCTGCACGGCCTCGCCGCAGTAGGGCAGAAGGTTGTCGTTCTGGTCGATGGCGCGCAGCTGGATGGCGGCGCAGTCCCAGGTGGGGCCGTCGGTCAGGATGGGGTTCTGAACGATACACTCCAGCCGGACGCGCTGCACCGGCTCTTTGATGACGGTGCGCACTGCCCGGCCATGCCAGACGGCTTCAAAGCGATAGATCCCGGCCGGGCTGCCCAGCACGCCGATATATTTGTAATACATCCGCAGCAGTTCGCCCCAATGGAGCCGCAGCGAAAGGACGCGTGCTTTTGTCAGGGGAGAAAGCTCCATTGCATCGCGGCGCATCTCGTTCAGGATGCCGGCGACCTGCGCGGCCAAAGCGCGATCCATGCCTTCGTACTTTTCCAGCAGTGAGCCGACAAAATCGTGGATCTCGATGGGCGGGTGAGGCAGCGCGGCAAACCGGCCGTGCCGGTCGGGGCTGAATTCCGCCACAAAATCGTTGTCACGGTACAGGCGGACGCTTTCGGCATTGGTGAATACCCAGCACGCCCCTGCAAAGCCGCCGGGATGGTCGCCCGGAGCCATGTTAGAGGAGACCTCCAGCACGATGTCCGAGGGAGCGCGGGGAGTCTTTTGGCTGGCATAGACGGCGGCGGAAAGCTTGGGATTGCGGAAGGGATCCAGCACGCCGTGGTAGCTGATGCGGTCGCCGCTGCCAAATTCCCGATGGGTGTTGTAGTCCGCCATGCACCAGCCAAGGGTGCCTGCCACGCCCTGCTGGGCGGTGGCGTCGTTGAGCACTGCCGCGATGCGCAGCGCCTGCGTCAGGCGGTGCGGCTCATCATCAAAAGGCTTGGCCGGGAACTGCTGCCCGCCGAACTCGCTGATCAGGTAGCCCTTGCGGGTGTCCGAAGTAACGGCGGCACGGGGCTGGCAGCCGGGGCCGCGTCCCTCATAGGAATAATCGTTGTAGGCGTAAACATCCTCCAGCAGCTGGCTTTTTCTGGTGCTGCGTGCGCCGCCGGTGGGCCGGGTGGGATCCAGCCGGTGCACCGTCTCGTTGGTGCGGCGGTAGAATGCTTCGTCATCCACACTGCCGTTGACCCGCACGCCCCACAGGAAAACGCTGGGATGATTGCGGCACTGGCAGACCATTTCGCGGCAGTTTTGCAGCGCCTGGGCTTTCCAGGCATCGCCGCCGATATACTGCCAGCCCGGCATTTCGGTAAAGACCAGCAGGCCCAGCTCATCGCAGGCATCCAGAAACGCCGGGCTTTGCGGGTAGTGGCTGGTGCGCACAGCGTTGCAGCCCAGCTCCTTTTTCAGGGTGGCTGCGTCCAGCCGCTGAAGGCTGTCCGGCATGGCATAGCCCTGATACGGATAGCTCTGGTGGCGGTTCAGACCCCGCAGCTGCACCCGCTGGCCGTTCAGGTACAGCCCGCCGGCCACAAACTGCAGCGTCCGGAATCCAAAGCGGGTGCTCTTTTCGTCCAGGACGCGGTCGGGCAGGCCGCCGGTGCCGGGACGGATCAGCTGTACGGTGAGGGTGTACAGGAAGGGGTGATCCAGGCTCCAGGGATGCACCCCGTTCAGGGTCCCTGTGATGGGAAGGGACAGGCTGCCTCCATAAACGGCGCGGCCTCCCGCCGGGCTGCGGATCTCGGCTTGCAGCGCACAGCCGACCGTTTCGCCCACGGCCGAGGTGAAAATGCGGAAATCGCCTTCGGCTTTTGCTTCGATAAAAATGTCCCGAAGATAGGCCGGCTCCTTGATGTCCAGGCTGACGGCCCGATAGATGCCGCCATAGGTCAGATAGTCGATCTGGCCGCCAAAGGGCGGAAGGTCAAGGTCTTCGCGGCTGTCGCACCGCACGGCCACGACGTTTTTCTGCCCCAGCCGCAGTGCGCTGGTCAGATCGACGGTGAAAGCAGTATAGCCGCAGCCATGATGGAAAAGCCGCCGTCCGTTGCAGAATACAGTGGCATCGTGGGCCACCGCGCCAAAGGTGAGCAGCACGGTGCGGCCCTCCCACTCCGGCGGGGCAAAAAACTCCCGCCGATATCCGCAGAGCATCTGGTAATCGTTCTCGTTGCAGTAGTTGTAGGGCAGGGTTTTGACCGTGTGCGGGATGCGCACCGGCATCAGCTCCAGCTCCGGGCAGTCCGGCCGCACCAGAGCAGGGGAGAACCGCGGGGTAAAGGTCCAGCCATCGTTCCAGTCATAATGCTCGATCATCCGTTCATGCCCCCTGTGAGTGAGATTTTATACCTTTTTCTATGCTACCACAAACTTATGAACGAAAAAAGGTTTCAAAAGCAGATTTTAGGCCTGTTTCTGCCGAAAATATACAAAAATCCCCCGCAAAGCCCTGCGGGGGAAAGCGATCTCTCTCAGCGGATAAAATTGGTCATCGGGCGGCGGGGGTTCTGCGGATGTGTGATCCCGGCGGCCCTGCCCGCCTCGATGCAGCGCAGCAGCCAGGCCATGTTGCGGCCCAGCTCCTGCATCACCGCGCAGCCCTCGGCATCCTGAAGCACCTGTTCGGGGGTGGAACCGTGCACCATGGCCCAGTAGGAGCCGTTGACCAGCGGCATCTGGAAGAATTCCGGATACTTGGACAGCTGATCCAGGGTGCTGGTGGTACCGGCGCGGCGGGCCGAGCAGCAGATGGCGGCAGGCTTGTAGGCCAGATGCCTGCCGCCCGCATAGGACAGGCGATCCATAAAGCTGGTCATGTTCCCGCTGGCGGCGGCGTAGTGCACCGGGCTGCCGAACACAAAGCCGTCGGCAGTCCTGGCCTTTTCGATGGCCTCGTTGACGATGCCGCCGAATACACAGCCTTCGCCTTTGGCGCAGCCGCCGCAGCCGATGCAGCCGCCCACCGGCTGGCCGCCCACATGAAGGATCTCCGTTTCGATGCCCGCCGCGTTCAGCTCCTGGGCGATGAGGGACAGTGCGGTGTAGGTGCAGCCTTTTTCGTGGGGGCTGCCGTTGAACAATAAGACTTTCATCACAAAAACCTCCCCATTCTTTTCCGGAAAAACCGGAAGGATACTGGCATTGTAGCACAAACCGGCCGCATGTGCAACGAACGCCCTTGACAAGGCGGCGCGCTTTGTGAATAATAGAAAGACACAAACAGAGGTACGAAGAATCGCAGGAAAAAAGGAGGCGCTGCTATGCGCGTGATCGCAGGCGAAGCCCGCGGCAGACGGCTGGAGGCCCTGCCCGGCACAGACGTGACCCGGCCTACACTCTCTCAGGTAAAGGAAGCAATGTTCAGCATCGTGCAGTTTGAGCTGCCCGGCGCACGGGTGCTGGATCTGTATGCAGGAAGCGGACAGCTTGGCATCGAGGCGCTCTCACGCGGGGCGGCCCGGTGCGTCTTTCTGGATGAAAGCCGCGAGGCGGTCAACATCATCCTGCGCAACTGCAAGGCCTGCGGCGTGTTCGACCGCAGCCGAGTCAACGTGGGCGAGGCGGCGCGGTATCTTTCCGCCTGCCGGGAGGCCTTCGACCTGGTGCTGTTGGATCCGCCTTTTCGCAGTGGTACGCTGGAAAAGATCCTTCCGGCGGTGGGATCCCATGTGGCGCCCGGCGGCATCGTGCTGTGCGAAAGCGAAAGCGGACTGGTGCTGCCCGCACAAGTGGGAGATCTGACGCTGAAAAAGCAATACAAGTATGGCCGGGTGCTGCTGTGGAACTACCGCAAGGCTGCCCAGCCTGTGGAAGAGGGACAGGGAGGTCCGCAAGAATGAACGTAAACGAGCTGTTGGATACCATCGAGGACGCGCTGGAGGAAAGCGCCGGCATGCCCCTGTCGGGCGGCAAACGCATCGTGGACGTGGAACAGATCCGGGATTACCTGGACGAGGTGCGCGCCAATCTGCCTGCGGAGATCCAGCAGGCCCAGTCCATCGTCAGCGACCGGGCCCATATCGTGGATTCCGCCAACGCTCAGGCTCTGGCCATCGTCAAAAAGGCGGAGGAACGGGCGCGCATCCTGGTCAGCGAATCGGAGATCGTCAAGGCCGCGCAGCAGCGCGCGTCCGAGATCGTGGCCGCGGCCCAGACCGAGGCCCGCGCTATGCGGCAGACGACCTCGGAATACTGCGAGGATCTGCTGCGTTCCAGCGAGGAGATCATGCTGAAAAACGCCGCGGAGGTCAAAAACCTGCGCGTCAGTCTGCGCCAGAACGCAAAGAAATCCGGCTGAGGCAGAGTTTCTTCCCCAAAAAGAAAGCCTCTTTGGAAGAAAAAACCAAAAAATAACGCAGGAACGCATCGCTCCCGCGGCAGCTTTGGCTGCTGCGGGAGTTTTGTTTTGCTGGGAATCCGTCGAAAGGTTTGTATAAAAAAGCAGGGCTTTCCTCTTGCATTCGCTGCCCTGTTTTGTTACAATAAAATCGTGTTAGTGGGGCAAAGCGGGTAAAAGTGGGACGATCGCCCCCGATGCCCCGCACAAAGGAGGGCGGCGCGTGTGTTCTTTGGCCGGTTTGATTACACCATAGACGCAAAGGGCCGCCTGAATTTCCCCGCCAGATTCCGGGACGGAATGGGCGGGAGCTTCGTTGTAATGGAATGGATCGACCGCTGCCTGTTTGCCCTGCCCATGAGCGAGGTGGAACGCCTCTCCGAAAAGCTGGGTGCGGACGAGCTGATGGACAGCTGGGAGATCACAGGCGACCTGTTCAGCACGGCCTGTGAGGTGGCGCCGGACAAGCAGGGCCGCATCCTGCTGCCCGCCGAGCTGCGGGCGTATGCCGGGCTGGAAAAGGATGTGACCATCATCGGCAACCGCACCCATGTGGAGCTTTGGGCCACGGCGGTTTGGAACGCACGCCGCGCCGCCATCACCAACGAGGAACGTGCCCGCCGCCTGCGGGAGCTGCACGTCTGAACCCAAAAAAATAAGATGATCTCAGGAAAGGAGGCGAGGCCGATGGACACCGAACCGATGCTCCAGCCCTTTGACCCCGCTTCATTTGAACATATTCCGGTCCTGCTTCAAGAATGCCTCACCGGTCTTGCCATCGACCCGGCGGGCATCTATCTGGACGGCACCGCTGGGGGCGCGGGCCATTCCCGCCAGATCGCTCTTCGGCTGGACGCCGCAGCAGGCGGACGGCTGATCGCGCTGGATCAGGATCCCGACGCCGTGCAGACGGCTCGTTCCCGGCTGGCAGGGCTGCCGGCTGCCGTTGTACAGATCAATTTCCGCTATGCGGCCCAGGCATTGGACGAGCTGGGCATCCAAAACATCAACGGTGCTCTGCTGGATCTGGGTGTTTCCAGCCATCAGCTGGACGATGCGGCACGCGGCTTTTCCTACCGGGCGGATGCGCCGCTGGATATGCGCATGAGTCAGCAGGGCGAGAGCGCCGCGGATCTGGTCAATGCCGCCTCCCGCGAGGAGCTGGCCCGCATCCTGCGGGATTATGGAGAAGAACCCTATGCTTGGCAGATCGCCGGAAAGATCACCGAGGCGAGAGAGGCTGCGCCCATCGAGACCACGATGCAGCTGGCCGAGCTGGTGGCCAGCGCGATGCCCCCGGCCGAGCGCCGCAAGAACAAAAACCCTTCCCGCCGCACCTTCCAGGCGCTGCGCATCGCGGTCAACCACGAGCTGGACGCGCTGGACGAGGGGCTGGACGCGCTGTTCGACCGGCTGGCGCCGGGCGGCCGTCTGTGTGTCATCACCTTCCATTCGCTGGAGGATCGGCTGGTGAAAAACAAGTTCCGCCGCTGGGCCACGGCCTGCACCTGTCCGCCGGAATTTCCGGTGTGCGTGTGCGGCGGCAAAGCCCGGGGAAGGCTCGTTACCCGCAAACCCATTGAAGCAGATTCGCAGGAGCTGGAAGAGAACCGGCGCAGCCGTTCCGCCCGCCTGCGTGTGATCGAAAAATGCTGAGGCATTCCTTCAAAATAACGATGATGAGGAGGAGACAGGAAGATGGGCCAGGCAGCATACAAGGAATATAATACCAGCGAGGTGCGGCGCAGAAAAGCACCGCAGCCTCAGCGCCCGCCGCTGCGGGTAGAAAAGGGCGGAAAGCCCCGGCTCACGCCGTTCCAGGCAGCCATGCGCCATGTCGTGCAGCTGCTGGCAATGGGCCTGATGGTGGGCATCGCCGTCTGCCTGCTGCAAAGCGAGGCACAGCTGGTGGAGCTGAACGACCAGATCCAGCGCGCCAAAGCGGAGCTGGTGAGCGAGCAAAGCCAGTATACTTATTACACCAGCACCCTGAACAGCAAAACCAGCATTACCAGCATCGAGGAGGCCGCAGGCCGCCTTGGTCTGATGAAGATCGACCAGAGCCAGATCACCTACGTCCGCCTCAGCGAAGAAAGCGCCCTGGTGCGCAAGGAGTCTGCTGTGCGGCAGTGGACCGACTTCCTTCACGATGGCGCCGTGACCATCTTCGGCGCCGTGGGGGACAACCACTGAATAAAACGGAAAAGCGTGCGGCAGCGCACGCTTTTTCGGTTTTTGCAGGAGAACAGAATGCAGAGAGAACCCAAAAAACAACACCGGGGCTACCGCATCCGCACGGCCCGTCCGCAGGATCGGATCCGCCAGCCGCTGGGCCGGCTGAGCTTTGCGGCCGCCATCGCGGTGGTGCTGCTGGCATCGGGCATCGTGGTCAGCAGCTTGTACCGGATCCAGATCCGGGACGGCGCGATGTACCGCCAGTATGCGGCGGAGCAGCAGCTGCTGGACAGCCAGCTGCCCGCGACGCGCGGCGAGATCTACGATGCCAATGGGATCACGCTGGCTTCCACCAGCGTGGTGTGGACCATCTGGGCAGACCCCAACTATAGCAGCGCCCTTTATGTCACCCATACCAACGAGGATACCGGCGAGACCACACGCACGTTGGACATCGCCGCCTGCGCGGAGGTCAGCCGGGAGCTGACCCTGCGGCTTTTGTCCGGCGATGGGACCAGCCTGGACAAGGTGGACACCGCTTCGGCGGAATATAAAAAACAGTACGAAACGGTCTACAACGCCCTGTCCAGGCTCAGCTCCGAATATCAGGTGCTGGCCACCAGGGTGAACAATGCGGTCAAGCTCTCCATCGAGCAGTATGTTTCCGCTTACAATAAGGCCCATAAAAAGGCCACCGAGACCACCCGCAAGGGCCGTATCTCTATTTCTGCTACCAAGAGCTTTCAGCGCAATTATCCCTATGGCGCGTTTGCGGCTGCCGTGCTGGGCTTCTGCGATGCGGACGGCAAGGGTACTTACGGCCTGGAAAAATCCTATGAGTCCACCCTGGCGGGCGTGGCGGGGCGTACCATCACCTTGCGCAATGCCTACGGCAACGCCATCGCAGACGAAAATGCCACGACCTATGCGGCTAAGGACGGCTATAACCTGCTGCTTTCGCTGGACGTCAATGTTCAGGAGGTCGTGGAACGCTACCTCAACGAGGCGATCGCGGCCAACAACGTGGAAAACCGCGGCTGCGCCATCGTGATGGATGTCAATACCGGCGCGATCCTGGCGATGGCCTCCAAACCGGATTTTGACCCCAACGCTCCGCTGGATTACAGCGCCAACCTGGATTACCTCAACGAGCTGGTGCGTGCCGAGCCGGAGCTGTACGGGATCTACCTCAAAAACGAGGACGGCACCTATGTTATAGATGAGGACGGAAATAAGATCCTGGATCAGAACGCGGATTATTCCGGCTATTTCCGCGATATCCAGTGGAAAAATAAGGCGATCACCGAGCTGTACTATCCCGGAAGCGTGTTCAAGGTGATCACGGCGGCGATGGGCCTGGATTCCGGCAATGCATCGCTGTATACTACGCTGAACTGTTCGGGCGCATACGGCGTGGTCAAGGAGACCTATCACTGCGCCGGACGCAAGGCTCACGGCATGCAGAATCTGGCCGAAGGCCTGCGCAACAGCTGCAATATCTATTTCATCCAGCTGGGCCAGCGGCTGGGCGCTTCGCTGTTCTACGATTATTTTAAAGCGTTTGGCTTTACCGAGCGCACCGGCGTGGATCTGCCCAACGAGACCGGTTTTATGCAGTACTATACCGACAAGAACATGGGCGAGGTGCAGCTGGCCTCCTCCTCCTTTGGCCAGGCGATGGCCATCACGCCGCTTCAGACCTGCGCTGCGATCGCCGCGTCGGTCAACGGCGGCTATCTCGTCACTCCCCACGTTGTGGACAAGATCACCGACCACAATGGCAATGTGGTGGAGGAGATCGGCACCACGGTCCGCCGCCAGGTCATCAGCGAAAAGGCCAGCGACGCGGTGCGCCAGATCATGGAATATGAGGTGGGCGACGGCACCCAATCCGGCGGCGGCGTCAACGCTTATGTGGCGGGCTATCGCATCGGCGGCAAGTCCGGCACCTCCGAGCAGCTGAACATGGACCGCCGCGCAGACGGCGACTATAAAAAAGTGGCCTCCTTTGTGGCGGTGCTGCCCGCCGAAGACCCGGAGATCCTGGTCTATGTGATGCTGGATGACCCCAACAACGCAAAAACCGACTATTCGTCCATCCTGGCCGCGCCGGTGGTGGGCAATATCATCAGTGAGATCGCGCCGTATCTGGGCATTGCCACCGACGGTGTGGATCGCAGCCAGACGGTCGTTAAGGTCCCGAACCTTGTCGGCCAGGAATGGAGCAACGCGCAGGTCTCGCTGAACATCAAGGGCCTCAGCCATCACCTGATGGAGAGCGAGGCCAGCCAGGTGGCTGCACTGGTCACTTATCAGTACCCCCATGCGGGAGCGGAGGTGCCCTATGGCACCACCATCTATCTGTATACGGATACCTACGAGGGCAGTTTTGTGGATGTGCCGGATGTCAGCGGCAAAAGCGCGGACTTTGCGCGGCAGATGCTGGCGGCGGCCGGGCTGAACTGTACCATAGAGGGCAGCGCCGAAGGCTTTGTCCAAAGCCAGAGCGAGGAAGCCGGATCCAGTGTGCAGCGCGGTACCATCGTTACCATTACCTGCGGGTAATTTCGACCATTCACAACAAATCGAGAGGGGAAACGATTATGGAACAGATTTTGGCAAGCAGGCTCCTGGCAGGGCTGGCCCCGGCGGAGTTTTTTGCACCGGACGTGGAGATCGGCCTTGTTACCACCGACAGCCGTGAGGTTCAGCCGGGGTGTGTGTTCGTGGCCTTCCCCGGAGAAAGATTTGACGGCCACGATTTTGCGGCCGCGGCGCTGGAAAAGGGCGCGGCCTGTGTGGTGCTCAATCATCCGGTGGAGGGCGTGCCCGCCGAAAAAACGGTGCTGTGCCCGGACAGCTACCGCGCCATGATGCAGATGGGCGCAAACTACCGCGCGCAGTTCAGCCCCAAAGTGGTGGGCGTGACCGGCAGCGTGGGCAAAACCACCACCAAGCAGTTCTGTTATGCGGTGTTCAGTGGCTTTGGCGAAACGGTAAAGACCGAGGGGAACCAGAACAATGAGCTGGGCCTGCCCCGGACGCTGTTTCACATCGAAAACGATACCCAGTATGCGGTGCTGGAAATGGGCATGAACCATGCGGGCGAGATCGAACGCCTGGCCCGCTGCGCCCGGCCGGATGTGGGCATCATCACCTGCATCGGGACCTCGCATATCGGCAATCTGGGCAGCCAGGAGAATATCTGCAAGGCAAAGCTGGAGCTTTGTGCCGGTCTGCCGGAGGGCGCGCCGCTGGTGCTGAACTACGATGATCCCTATCTGCGCAGGGCCAGGCTGCCCGCCCATATCCATCCGGTGTGGTTCAGTCTGGTGGACGAAAGCGCGGATGTGTGCGCGGTGGCCATCCGGCAGGAATCGGACGGCATGAGCTTCCTGCTGGAGGATCAGGAAAATGGCTCGTTTATGGCCCATGTCCCGGCGCTGGGCCGTCATAATGTGGCCAATGCGCTGGCGGCCTATTGTGCCGCTACCCGTCTGGGCCTGCCCGCGCGGGCGGCAGCCAAGAATCTGGCGCTGTTCGAGCAGACCGGCATGCGCCAGAAGGTGGTGGACAGCAAGGGCGTGACCGTGATCGAGGACTGCTACAACGCAAACCCCGACAGCATGAAGGCTGCGCTGACCATGTTCTCTCAGTTCCCGGCAAAGCGGCGGTTCGCGCTGCTGGGGGATATGCTGGAGCTGGGCGGCATGAGCCGTGCGGCGCATGAGGAGCTGGGCCGCCTGGCTGCGGACAGCGGCCTGTACTGCCTGGTGACTTACGGCGAGCAGGCAAAGCGCACTGCTGTGGTAGCCGCCGCCAAGGGCCAGAAAACGCTGCACGCAGATAACTACCGTCAGGCTGCGGATTTTCTGCTCAAGCGGATCCAGCCGGGCGATGCGCTGCTGGTCAAGGCCAGCCGCGGCATGGCGCTGGAAAACGCGCTGAAGATCTTCTACAGTGAGCAAAAATAAGGGCACGGATCCCGTGCCGGATATTCTGGAGTAACGCAAGTGATGATTCGTTTTGCCCTGATCGTCGCCTCGGTGCTGGGCTTTGCCCTGACAGCGGCGCTTGGGAATTTGATGGTTCCGCTGCTCAAAGCGCTGAACCCCGCCAAAGCGCCTATGCAGGCGGGTGAGCCTTGGGGCGCGCTGGAGGACGGCGTGCCCACAATGGGCGGTTTGTGCCTGATGGTGGGCGTTCTGGCCGCGGTGGGCGTGGGCTGGACGGCGGCCTGCGCTGCCCAGCCGGAGCTGCTGGGCAGCGGCCAGATGACCACCCGGCTGCTGCTGGCGCTGGGCGGTGCGCTGCTGTTTGGCGCAGTGGGGATGGCGGATGATCTGTACCGCCTGCGCCGCCGCCAGCCGCTGGGTCTGCGCCCGGGGGTGCGGCTGCTGCTGGAAGCCGGTGCAGCTGCGCTGATCCTGGGCTTGCTGGCGGTCAGCGGCTGTCTGACCACCGGCTTTTCGCTGCCGGGCACCGGATACTGGGAGCTGGGCGGTGCAGCAGGGCCTTTGTGGGGGCTGGAGCTGGTCGCCCTGGCCGAGAGTGCCCGCGCAGCCGGTACCGCGGACGGCGTGGCCTGCGGTACGGCGTTTGCTGCGATGCTGGGCCTGATGAGTGTGCTGACCATTTTGGGCTGGTTCCCGCTGGCGGTTCTGCCGGCGGCTCTGGCCGGGGCGCTGATGGCCTTTCTGCTGTGGAACTTTCCCCCGGCAAAGGTGCGCCTTGGCTCTACCGGAAGCCTGTTCCTGGCCGGTGCGGTGGGGTGTGTCCCGCTGTGCATCGGCTGGCCGGGGCTGGCGGTTCCGCTGGCGCTTCCCTGGTGGCTGGAAGGGGGGATGCTTCTGGCGCAGATCCTGGCCGTCCGGCTGACCGGAAAGGGCCTGTTTCGAACTGCGCCGCTGCACCGCTGGCTGGAAAAGCACGGATGCAGCCCGATCAGCATTTTTTATCGGATGTGTCTGCTGGCATTTTGCGGCATGATGCTGACGGTCGGCCTGGCCCGCGTGAGCTGAAAAAGGGGGTGCTGCTATGGCGGCGAATCGAAAAAAACGTTCGGTGCGGGTGCCTGTGTTCCAGCGCGACCCCGGGCCGTGGAGCCATGTGCTGATCAACTGGCTGGCAACTTTGGGCATCATTATGGTGTTTGGCCTGGTCATGCTGTTCAGCGCAAGCTATACCACCGGCTATCTGCGCATGGGAGACAGCCTGCACTATATCAAATCCCAGATCATCTGCATGCTGCTGGGTCTTGCGGTGATGGTGGTATTTTCGTATGTCGATCACCGTTTTCTGCGCAAGCTGGTCTGGCCATTGTATATCATTGGACTGCTCCTGCTGGTCGCAGTGCTGTTCAGCACACCGCTGAACGGCTGCCGCCGCTGGCTGCGCATCGGCGGCCTGACCGTGCAGGTGTCCGAGCTGATGAAGTTTGAGATGATCCTGCTCACGGCCCACATCGCCAGCGGGACCAAACGCATCGAGCTGCTGGATCCGGACAAAAAACGCTGGTGGCCCTTTGGCAAAAACGGAGTGCCTTTTCGCACCTGGCTGTACCACCGGCTGATATTAGAGCTGGCGTATCCGCTGATGTGGCTGATCCCGGTGGTGGTGCTCCTGATGCTGGAGCCGCACATGTCCGGCATCGTGCTCACATGCGCCATCGTGGGCACGATCCTGCTGCTGGGCGGCAATGGCGGCATCATCGCATGGGGCGGCGCGGGTGCGCTGATCTTTCTGCTGGAAACGATTTTGCAGCATGTGGACTCGATCCCGTATCTGCAAAGCCGTCTGGACGGCTGGACGCAGGATCTGACCCAGATGACCGACCAGACCCTGCAAAGCCTGTATGCCATCGGCTCCGGCGGGCTGACTGGCCTGGGCCTGGGCAACAGCGTGGAAAAACAGCTCTGGCTGCCAGAAAGCACCAATGACTTTATTTTCAGTGTGGTGTGCGAGGAGCTGGGCTTTGTGGGCGCGGTGCTCATTATCCTGCTGTTTGTGGTGTTCCTGATCCATGGGTTCTGGCTGGCTTTCCACGCAGAAAACCTTTATTGTACGATGGTGGGCATCGGCATCATGGCACAGATCGCCTGGCAGGTGTTCTGCAACATCGCGGTCGTGACCAATACCCTGCCCAATACCGGCATTAGTCTGCCGTTTTTCTCGTCCGGCGGCACCAGTCTGATCCTGCTGCTGGCGGAGATGGGCGTGATGATCAACATCGGGCGCAATGGTGCGCGGGCCGAGGCTGAGCGCGAGCGTGCCCGCGCCGAGCGGGAAGCCCGCCGCAGGGACGAACAGCAGGCCCATGCCCCCATTGTTCTGGAAAACGCGCGCCGGATGCGCATGGAACAGGAATGAACCTCTGTTTTCATCTCCGGAGGATGCCGGATGGACGGCGTGCAATGGTTGTGAAAACAGATTCTGAGGCTTCTTTTGTAGGGAGGAATCAACGATGCGTGTTTTGATCGCAGCCGGCGGCACTGCCGGACATATCAACCCAGCCCTGGCCATTGCCGGAGCGCTGAAAAAGGCCGATCCTTCGGTGGAGATCCACTTTGCGGGCCGGAAAGAGGGCATGGAACACCGCCTGGTCACACAGGCAGGGTATCCCTTCCACCACATCGAGATCACCGGCTTCCAGCGGCATCTGTCGCTGAACAATATCAAGCGCAACATCGTGACCCTGTGGAACCTGGCGCTTTCCGGCCCCAAGGCCCGCGCCATGATGCAGGAGATCCAGCCGGATCTGGTGATCGGCTGCGGCGGCTATGTTTCCGGCCCGGTGGTGCGCTGCGCCGCCAAAAAGGGCATCAAGACCGCCATCCATGAGCAGAACGCTTTTCCCGGCGTGACCAACAAGCTGCTGGCCCCGGATGTGGACATCGTGTTTGCCGCAGTGCCCGCCGCAGTGGAAAAGCTGGGCGCGCCCCAAAAGACCATGGTGGTGGGCAATCCGGTGCGTCCGGAGGTGTTCAGCCAGATACCCAACCGGGAAAAGATCCGCGCGGGCCTTGGCGCGGGCAGCCGCACCGTGATCCTGTCCTTTGGCGGAAGCCTGGGGGCACGCCGCATCAATGAGGTGGTGGCAGATCTGTGCGCCTGGGAGCAGAAGGAGAATAAAAACGTGCTGCACCTGCATGCCACCGGTCAGTATGGCGTGGAGCTGTTCCGGGATCTGCAAAAGCAGAAGGGCTTTGCTCCGGGCAGGAGTCTGGTGGTGCAGGAGTACATCAACAATATGCCGGAGCTGCTGGCCGCGGCGGATCTGGTCATCAGCCGCGCGGGTGCGCTGACGTTGGCCGAGCTGGAAGCGGTGGGCCGTGCCGCGGTGCTGATCCCCAGCCCCAACGTGGCAGAAAACCATCAGTATTATAACGCGCTGGAGCTGCAAAAGGCCGGCGCCGCCGTGGTGATCGAGGAAAAAGATCTGACGGGCGAAAAGCTGGTCTCGACTGTGTCCGCCCTGCTGAAGGAAGCGGGCAGACTGGCCCGGATGGGTGCAAATGCCCGCGCCCTTTCGGTGGATGACAGCCTGGACCGCATTGCAGGCGCTCTGCTCGATTTGGTCAGAACCCCGTGATGCCCGTAAAAACAAACCCTGAGTGAAAGGAGGCGGAAGCCGATGGCCGACCAGCGCAGACAGCAGCCAAGGGACTGGCAGCAGGATTCGCGGCGCACCGCAAATACAAGTCAGACGGGCGGGCAGAATGGACGCAGCCGCAGCCCGCGGCGTACTTCTTCCGCCTCAGCCTCTGCCCGCAGGCAGGGACAGCAGAACCCTTACCGGGAACAGACGCTTTCGTTTGAAAGCGCCCGGAGCGCACAGCAGGCCCCGCGCCGTTCCGCGCAGAACCGCCCGGCAGGGGATAACAGCATCGAGTTTCCTGTACAGCAGATCCGGCGGCCTTCTGCGCAGGATCCTGTCCGCAGCAGCGCCCCGCAGCGCTCCCGGCAGCTAGGCCGCAGCACCCAGCGTCTGCGCCCAGCGCAGGGGCAGAAGGTGGTGCGCGACCCCGCCCGCCGTGAAAAACGCAAACGCCGCCGCCTGACCCGGGCCGAGGTGCGCCGCCGCCGCATGATGCGCCGCCTGACCGCTTTTGTGCTGACGCTCTGCGTCATCGGCGCGGGTGTGTATCTGACCGTGACCATGCTGTTCAAGATCAATTCCATCCAGGTGCAGACGGCGGATGGCGCGGTGGTGCAGGAGGTGGGCGGCTATTCCAGCAGCGCCATCCTTCAGGCGCTGGGGGTGCAGCTGGAAGAAAACATCTTCAGCTTCCGGCCGGAGGAAAAGGCCGCTGCGCTGGAAAAGGTGTTCCCTCTTCTGGAACAGATCAAGGTGGTGCGCCATTACCCCAATGCGGTGGTGGTGCAGGTGACAGAAGCGGAACCCGCCTATGGTATGCAGACCCGGAGCAGCTGGCTGACCCTGTCCGCTTCGCTCAAAATTTTGTCTGCAAGTCTGGAACCACCCGGCCTGCCCACGCTGTATGGCGGGGAACCGGTTTCCAGCATTCCCGGCGAACAGCTCAGCTTTGCGCTGCCCGCCGCAGCGGATGCGGACGATCCGGATGGGGAGGAAGCGTCGGCCCCGGCGGATACGCGTCTGGAATCGCTGAACACGCTGCTGGCTTCTTTGGAAAAACACGGCCTGCTGGCCGATGTGACCCGCATCGAGTTTGCGGAAATCGACGAGATCGCGTTTTTGTATCAGGATCGGATCAGCGTGCTGCTGGGGACCCTGAACGAATTGGATTACAAGCTGGACTTTGCGGCGTATCTGTTGCATAATACAGACGGAAAGGGCTGCGCGGAGACCGATACCGGCGCGCTGGATTGCAGCCATGTGCGTTCGGATGGTACGCTGCGGCCGATCCTGGCCCAGGGCGAACCGTCGCTTCCGTCGGGATATGTGATCCCAGCCCCGGTGGAAGAGGCCCCAGAAGAAGGAACGGAAGATTTGGATGGAGAGGAGACGATCCCGGACGAGGCCGCAGAGCCTGCCGCCGTGCCGCAGCAGGCGGAGCAATAAGGAGGATGCAGAGAATGAAGCTGACACAATTGCTGGAAGGCGTGGTCTGCACGCTGGTGCAGGGTACGCTGGAACATGAGATCGAGGATATTATTTATGACAGCCGCAAGGCCGCGCCGGGCCGCCTGTTTGTGTGCATCGTGGGCACCCAGCGGGACAGCCATGATTTTGCATCGGACTGCGCGGCCAAAGGTGTGGAAGTGCTGGTGGTGCAGCACGACATCGACCTGTCCGGGATGCCCGATGTGACCGTGCTCCGGGTGGAAAACAGCCGTCTGGCACTGGCGCTGATGAGCGGCAATCTGTTTGGGAATCCCTCCCGCAGGATGACCATGATCGGCGTGACCGGCACCAAGGGCAAAACCACGACTACCCACATGATCAAAAGCGTGCTGGAGGCCGCAGGCCGCAAGGTGGGCATGATCGGGACCAATGGCATCTATTATCCGGGCTGTCATAAGGATACGGCCAACACCACGCCGGAAAGCTATGAGCTGCAAAAGACTTTCCGGGAATTTCTGGATGCGGGCTGTGACACGGCGCTGATGGAGGTGTCCAGCCAGGGCGTGATGATGGACCGCGTGGCAGGCGTGCATTATGATGTGGGGGTGTTTACAAATCTTTCCCCCGATCATATCGGCCCCGGCGAGCATGCAAGCTTTGAGGAGTACCGCGGCTGGAAGGGCAGGCTGTTCCAGCGCTGTGACGTGGGCGTGGTGAACATCGATGACCCCAACACCGAAGCTTTGCTGGAAGGCCATACCTGCCGCCTGGTCACTTATGGCCGCGGAAAAGCGGCGGATTATCGCGCCGAAGGCTGTGAGCTGCTGCGTACTCATGATTTTTTGGGCGTGAAGTTCCATGTGTCCGGCGCGGACGATATGGATGTGCAGGTGAATATGCCGGGCGAGTTCAGCGTCTACAATGCAATGGCAGCTCTCTGCGTGGGCAAGGCGCTGGGCCTGCCGGATGCAGCTGTCCATGAAGGGCTTGCCACCTGTGTGGTCAAGGGACGGGTGGAGCTGGTGCCCATCAGCAAAAAGTTTACCATCCTGCTGGATTATGCCCATAATGAGGTGTCCACCGAGAGCCTGCTGACCACCCTGCGGGCCTATGACCCGCATCGGCTGGTGGTGGTGTTTGGCTGCGGCGGCAATCGCTCCAGGCTGCGCCGCTATGGTATGGGAGAGGTGTGCGCAAAAATGGCAGACTTCTCTATCCTGACCGAGGACAACAACCGCTTTGAAAAGGTGGAGGATATCCTGGCGGATATCCGCGTGGGCATGGATCGGGGAAACCCGGACGCAAAGTTTGTGGAGATCCCTGACCGTCTGGATGCACTGCACTATGCGGTAGATCATGCCGAGCCGGGCGACCTGATCGCCGTCATCGGCAAGGGGCATGAGACCTACCGCGACCGCATGGGCGAAAAAACGCCTTTTCTGGAGCGCGAGCTGCTGGAAGAGTACGCGCAGGAAAAGGGACTGGAGTAACAACACGAGGATTTGTTCCTTTTTGAAAAAAGGAACCGAAAAACTTTTCGATCGGCCCGCGCGCTTGCGCGGGCCACGTTTTTTATAAGCATAGGGCAGGCTTTGTGGCACTTTTCAGGCCCGGGCGGGCTGCAACAGCAGGGTGTGACAGAAAAGGCGCAAAAATACCGCGGCGGACATTCCGAAGAACGTCCGCCGCGGTGGAAAGGGTAGTGAAAGGCTTGATTACAGGATGCGCACGCGGATCACGGCAGGGATCGAGGACAGCTTTTCTTTCAGGCTGGCATCCACTGCGCCGGTAGCGTCCAGCATGGTATAGGCCATATCCTTCTTGCTCTTATTCACCATGTTCTCGATGTTCAGGCCCGCCTGCGTGGTCAGAGCGGTGATCTGGCTGATCATGCCCGGCTCATTCTTATGAATGATGCAGATGCGCTTGCCACCTGCGCGGGGCTGGCACACCTCGGGCAGGTTGACCGAGTGGGTGATATTGCCGTTTTTTAGGTAGTCGCTGATCTCTTGAGCGGCCATGACTGCGCAGTTATCCTCGGCTTCCGGGGTGGAAGCGCCCAGGTGCGGGGTGCAGATGACGCCCGGCTTGCCCAGGATGGCTTCGTTGGGGAAATCGGTCATATAGGCGGACACCTTGCCGGTCTCCAGAGCCTCCAGCAGGGCGGTGTTGTTCACCAGCTCGCCGCGGGCATAGTTCAGGATCTTTACGCCGTCCTTGCACAGCGCCAGCGTCTGGGAGTTGATGGTATCGCGGGTGGTGGGCAGATAGGGAACATGGATGGTCAGATAATCGCACAGGGGCAGCATATCGTTCAGATTGACGCAGTGGTGCACCTGGCTGCTCAGATTCCATGCGGCATCGATGGAGATGTAGGGATCGTAGCCATAGACCTCCATGCCCAGCTCGATGGCGCAGTTGGCCACGCGGGAGCCGATGGCACCCAGGCCGATGACGCCCAGAGTCTTGCCCTTGATCTCGTTGCCAACAAACTGCTTCTTGCCCTTTTCCACGGTCTTGGACATAGCGGGATCCCCAGCAAGGCCCAGGGTCCACTGTGCAGCGGCAGCAACGTTCCGGCTGCCCGCGATCAGCATGCCGACGACCAGTTCCGCCACGGCATTGGCGTTTGCACCGGGGGTGTTGAATACTACAATGCCCTGCTCGCTGCAGCGATCCAGAGGGATGTTGTTCACGCCGGCGCCTGCACGGGCGATGGCAAGCAGATTTTCGTTAAAATCCATGTTCAGCATGTCGGCGCTGCGCACCAGGATGCCGTCCGGAGTATCGGTGTCCACCGCGACCTGGAACAGGTTCTTGGGCAGCTTGGCAAGCCCCACCGGGCTGATGGCGTTCAGAGTTTTGATCGTAAACATTGTTCTGTCCCTCACACATTCTTTTTGCGGAAATCTTCCATAAAGTCGACCAGCTTCTCCACGCCTTCGGTCGGCATGGCGTTGTAGATGGAGGCGCGCATGCCGCCTACCAGACGGTGGCCCTTCAGGTTGACGAAACCGGCGGCTGCGGCCTCGGCGCAGAACTTTTTGTCCATATCCGCATCCGGGCTGGTAAAGGTGACGTTCATCGTGCTGCGATACTTGGGCTGTACAGGGTTCTTGTAGAACTCCTGGCTGTCCAGATAATCATACAGGATCTTGGCCTTGGCTTCGTTGATCTTCTGCATATTGGCCAGACCGCCGATGTCGTTTTCCAGATACTTGAGCACCAGGCCGGTCATGTAGATGCACCAGCAGGGAGGCGTGTTGTACATGCTCTCCTTTTCCAGCAGAGTGGTGTAGTTCATCATGGTGGGAACATTGGCTGCCGCATGGCCCAGCAGATCCTCCCGCACGATGGCGATGGCCATGCCAGCAGGAGCAACATTCTTCTGCACACCAAAGTAGATGCAGCCGTACTTGGAAACATCCACGGGCTTGGAAAGGATCATCGAGCTCATGTCCGCGACCAGAGGCACACCCTCCACCTGGGGCAGATCCACATACTGGGTGCCGAAGATGGTGTTGTTCTGGCAGATGTGGATGTAGCTGGCATCTTTGTTGTAGTCGATGGAGTTGACATCCGGAATATAGGTGAAATTTTTGTCCTTGCTGTTGGCGACCACCTTGACCTCACCGAACTTGGCAGCTTCCTTGGCGGCCAGGTTGGAGAAATTGCCGGTAACGATGTAATCCGCCTTACCGGTGGTCATAAAGTTCAGCGGAATCATGGCGAACTGCTGGGTGGCGCCGCCCTGGAAGAAGCCCACTTTGTAGTTGTCGGGGATGTTCATGACCCGGCGCAGAGTGGCTTCGGTATCTTTGATGATGGCATCGAACCACTTGCTGCGGTGGCTCATCTCCATAACGCTCTGGCCGCTGTCGCCATACTCGAGCAATTCGGCCTGTGCCTGCTTCAGAACTTTTTCGGGCAGCATGCTGGGACCAGCGCTGAAATTGTATACTCGTGCCATAAATGAATTCTCCCTTTCCTATTTCAAACTCATCTCCGGGCCGCCGAAGTGCTGCGGCCCCCTCAAGGAACTGGGCATAGTATAACGGTTTTTCCCTTTTGAAAACAAGAGCATCTTTGCACAAAAAATGGTCTGTCCGCTTCCAGACGAAAGCACAGAACACACAAATGTCTTTGTAACACGGACAAAATAAAAGACGAGTGTAAAAACAATGTAAGAAGCCTGGCATATCCAGCAGATTTCCCCTTGTTGAAAACATCAAAATGTGTTATTCTTTTTATAACAAAGACGAATGTAAAACAAAAAATCCTGTAAAAGGAGGGGATATGCTCCATGTATGGCATTCCGGACAGGCTCAAACCGCTTTCGGCGGCGGAGGAACAGGTGATGCTGGCTTTGTGGAGCTGCCGAAGCCCTGCCGCGCGGCGGGATATCGGTGAAAAGCTGGTGGAAAAAGGCTGGGCTGCCGCAACCGTGCTGAACTTCTTATACCGTTTGGAAGAAAAGGGCTGGGTAAAAAGCGGCAAGGATGCAAACCGCAATACCTATACCCCCACAGTGACCCGACGTGCCTATGGCGTGTGGTGTATGCGCCAGCGGCTGGATACGCTGTTTGACGGCGATATTGCCGAAGCGGTACGGGCGTTGATCAGTGAGAGCGGATGCACGCCGGGACAGCTGGAACGGGCCATGGCAGTGCTGGAGGAAAAGCACGCTGAGGCCGCCGAATATGACGATCTGTATGACCCCTACGGCTGAGGACGGCGGGGCGCAGCCCCCGCGCACGGGAGTGCGCAAAGGCTTTTGCCGCCGCCCTGCCTTTTGACCACTCATCTCCGCAAAATGCGAACGCATTTTGCCAGAAAAAAGTTTTTGCCCCGCTTTTTTCAAAAAGCGGGAAAAGAAAAGCGAGAAAAAGGAGACTTTTATGGACTGCACTCTCCGCGCAAAAAACTGCGGCGGCTGTCCGCTGCTGGAGCTGGACTATGCCCAGCAGCTGAGCCAGAAAGAAGAAAAGGTGCGCTCCCTGCTGGGCAAGTTTGGTCCGGTGCACCCCATCCGCGGCATGGAAGATCCATGGCACTACCGCAACAAGGTGATCTCCACCTTTGCCCCCGGTTCGGGCGGGACGCTGACCTCCGGCATCTATGCTGCCGGAACACACCGTGTGCTGCCAGTGGAAAGCTGTCTGCTTCAGGACAAAGTGCTGGATAAAACGATGCAGGCGGTGCGCGAGGCTGCCAGCGCCTGCCGCTACCAGCCCTACAATGAGGACAAGGGCACTGGCCTTGTGCGCCACTGTCTGTTGCGCCGGGGCGTGGCCACCGGACAGGTGATGGTGGTGCTGGTGACAGCTCAGGCAGTACTGCCCGGTGCCAGGAACTTTGCGCGCCTTCTGCTGGAAGCCGCCCGCCACCGTGACGTGACCGTGACCACCATTGTACAGAACATCAATCCCCGCCGTACCAGCGTGGTGCTGGGCAACGAGGAAAAAGTGCTGTACGGCAAGGGTTTTATTCTGGACACCCTCTGCGGCAAAACCTATGCCATCAGCCCCCGCAGCTTCTACCAGGTGAACCCTGTGCAGACGGCGGTGCTCTACGGCCTTGCGGTGGAAGCGGCTCAGCTTACCGGCAGGGAGACCGTCATCGATGCCTACTGTGGCATCGGAACTATTGGCCTGACCGCCGCAGATCGGGCCGGGCAGGTCATCGGCGTGGAGCGAAACCGGGACGCGGTGCGGGATGCCATCGGCAACGCCCGGCACAACGGTGTGAAGAATGCCCGTTTTTTTGCCGCCGATGCTACCGAGTGGATCGCCCAGGCCGCAGCTGCTGGACAGCGGGCAGATGTGATCCTGATGGATCCGCCTAGGGAAGGTTCTACTCCGCAGTTCCTGGACAGCGTGGCAAAAATGTCCCCCCGCCGCGTGGTATATGTGAGCTGCAATCCAGAAACGATGGCCCGCGACCTGGAGCATCTGACTCACAAGGGCTACCGTGCAGAGGGCTTTGTCCCGGTGGATATGTTCCCGCATACGGAACATGTGGAGACGGTATGCGCATTGTCCAAACTGGACTTCACCAGAGGCTCACAGACGATCTGAAGATAGATGAACTGGATGTAACCGCTGCGGAAACGAAAGCCACCTATGATGAGATTCAGGACTATGTCAAGGAGCATACTGGCCTGAACGTGAGCAACCTCTATATCGCGCAGGTGAAACAGAAGTGCGGTATCAAGGAGAGGGCGAACTATAACAAGCCCGAATCTGAGAACAGCCGCCAGCCGAAATGCCCGCCGGAGAAGGAAAAGGCGATTATGGAGGCCTTAAAGTATTTTCAGATGATTTAGCCCGAAGTATAAAAAATAAAAAGTCGAAGCAACCCTTACATTCATTAAGGCATTGCTTCGGCTTTTTATTGTTTGGCCTTATATTCTTCGCCCCAATTCCAGAGCGCATCCAGTACTGGCTTCAGGCTGTATCCCAGTTCGGTCAGTGTATATTCCACTCGCGGCGGCACCTCTGCATAGACCTTACGGTTTACCAACCCGCTTGCTTCCATATCCCGAAGTTGAGCCGTCAAGACTTTTTGTGAAACATGACCAATGGATTTTTTCAATTCCCCAAAGCGTTTGGTTCCGGGCATCAGGTCTCGCAGAATCAGAACCTTCCATTTGTCGCCGATCAGCATGAGGGTGGTTTCCACCGGGCAGGCAGGTAAATCTTTTGCCGGTGTTGCTTCGATTGTTTTGATATCTTCCATATTATATCCTCCAATAGTTTCCTTTTGGTAACTACGGCACAATATTGTGCTTACTTTACGAATTGGCTCTACGGCGTTATTATAATACCAGCGAAAGGAAAAAGCAACCTTTCCCAAACAAAATACGCTCTGGAGGTAATTATCATGAAAAAAGTCGCCCAGTTTTTGCAGGAAAACCCCGTTCAGTATCTCGCCACTGTTGGCCGTGACGGAAAAGCCAAGTGCCGTCCCTTCATGTTCTGCTTCGAGCAGGACGGCAAGCTCTGGTTCTGCACCAACAACACCAAGGATGTCTACAAGGACATGCAGGAAAGCCCTTATGTGGAGGTGTCCGTCTCCAGCCCCAGCTACGCCTGGATTCGGCTGCATGGCAAGGCGGTGTTTGAGAACAACATGGCTGTCAAAGAAGGCTGCATGAACAATCCCATCGTCAAGGGTCAGTACCAGACCGCCGACAATCCCATCTTTGAGGTGTTCTATCTGGAAGATCCCCACGGCGTGATTGCTGACTTCTCCGGCAATCCTCCTTACGAGTTTTAAGAAGAACAGCAATGAAATCTTCGGGGCAAGGTGAAATCCCTGACCGGCAGTGACAGCCTGCGAGCGGAAACGCTGATGCGGTGAAATCCCGCAGCCGACGGTATAGTCCGGAGGAAAGAAGATGTGATAAGACTTACCTCGCAGATGTAAAAAAGCAATCTGCGGGGTTTTGCCTTAAATCCAAATCATATCTCAAAAGGAGAATCATGCGTACTGTTCCCGCAACCAAACTTTCTGTCCGTACCCTTACCATGACTGCGCTTCTATCCGCAATCGCTTATATTCTGGCGTTTGTAGAGTTCCCGGTTCCGCTGT
>JBJERU010000075.1:0-32099 GCA_051882415.1 Faecalibacterium sp.
GGAAAAGAAAAAAGTTTTTTCGGTTCCTTTTTTTCAAAAAAGGAACAAAAACCCCCGTACCGATCACAACAGTGGTGCGATCACTTTAAGCAGATGTCCCGTAAGGCGCAGCCAGGTTTTCCCTTGCCAGATGCTCTGGCGGTTCGGGTGAACGGTACGGCACTGAGCGAGGGTATTCTGAAAATCCTTTTCGATCTCCGGGATACACCGCGTTCCCACCATCCAGACAGCGCACTCAAAATGATGATACAGGCTGCGATAATCCAGGTTAATGGTTCCCACAACAGCCTCGCTGTCATCCACTACAAACACCTTAGCGTGCACAAATCCCGGCGTATACTCCGAAATCTTCACGCCCGCCTTCAGCAACACAGAATAATGCGTTTTAGCCAAGGCATAGGCAGACTTTTTATCCGGTATCCCCGGCAGGATCAGATGCACATCCACGCCGCGTTCCGCCGCAAACTTCAGCGCAGCCTCCAGCTCTCCATCCAAAATCAAATACGGCGTTATGATATGAACATACCGCTGCGCGCGGTTCAGCAGGTCGATGTAAACCATCTCGCCCACTCGTTCACTATCCAGCGGGCAGTCGCCATAGGGCGCAACAAAGCCTTCCGCAGCGCAGGGCAGGATCGGCTGGTTCAGGAACTGCTCAAACTCCGGCTCCTTTTCCATGATCCCCCACATCTGCAAAAACAGCGCCGTGAGCGAGCGCACACCCTCGCCTCTCAGCATAATGGCCGCATCCTTCCAACGTCCAAAGCGTTCCACCCGATTGATATACTCATCCGCCAGGTTCACGCCGCCTGTAAAGCCCACCTGTCCATCGATGACCAGAATTTTGCGATGATCCCGATAATTATAATGCGTGGACACAAACGGCGTCATGGGCGAAAACACCTTGCACCGGATTCCCAGCTGTGCCAGCCGCGTCGGATAATCCCGCGGCAGGGTCGAAAACTCACAGGTTCCATCATACATCACCCGCACATCCACGCCCTCGGCCGCTTTGCGGGCCAGGATCTCCAGCACTTTGCCCCACATCAGCCCTTCATCAATGATAAAGTATTCCAAAAAAATATACTTCTGCGCTGTTTCCAGCTGCCGCAGCATCTCCTCAAACTTTTCCTCGCCGCCCGGAAAATAGGTCACTTCTGTATTTTCATAAATCGGGAATCCGCCGCCCCATCTCCGCAGATAGTGCGTCAGCGAAACCACACCGGGGCTGCTCTGCTCTTGCAGATGCTGCACCACATCCTTTGACTGGGGCAGCTGCTCACTGGTCTGGCCCTCCAGCGCTTTCAAGCGCCGCTTGAGCACATTATGTCCCACATCCCGCCGCACATAGGCAAACAGCGACACGCCCACCACCGGCATGATCATGATCACGACCAGCCATGTGATCTTGGCGCTGTTGTCCATATCCGTATTCAGCAGATGCAGCACCATCACCGCCAGAACGACAGTGTACAGGCCATAGTAATGCGGCAGCAGCTGGCTGAACCAATGGAACATCCCAACCATCAATCCTACCTGCAGCAGGAACAGCAGCAGGATCAGCCCCAGACGGCTGAAAATGGCATGTATCATTCCCTTTTGGCCTTTTTTCAGCAGATTCAGGCCCGAATCCCCAAAATCCCGAACCTTTTCTTTTACATTTTCTTTCAGCTGCTTCGGCTGCAAAATGCTCTCCCCCTTTACTACGGACATTGGATTTTTTCTATTATAGCGCGTTCCTGCCCAAATGTCCAATCCAGGGCAAAACATCCCTCCGCGCAACAGCGGGTTGCTTGCGGGCAGAGGCAGAGCCTGCTATACTCAGGGCAAGGAGGTTGAACCGATGAAAACAAAAGACATCATTTTGGAGCTGCGCACAAAAAGCGGCTTGTCTCAGGAAGAGCTTGCGCAAAAAGTTCTGGTCACACGGCAGGCGGTCTCCCGCTGGGAAAACGGCGAAACGATCCCGAACACCGATACCCTCAAGCTGCTGTCCAGAGTATTGGACGTTTCCATCAACACCCTTTTAGGCCAGCCACGCAGACTGATCTGCCAGTGCTGCGGCATGCCGCTGGACGACTCCACCCTCAGCAGAGAGCCGAACGGAGATTTCAACGAGGATTATTGCAAATGGTGCTACACCGACGGCCAGTTCCATTATACCAGCAAGGAACAGCTGATCGATTTCTGCGTGGAGCACATGTCCACCGAAGCCTGGCCCGCCGAACAGGTGCGGGCACACATGGAGGCCCTGCTCCCAAACCTGAAGCACTGGAAATAAGAGGCTCTTACAGGGTCTGAGTCTGTTCGTTCAAAATGCTCCGGGCAAAGGCTTTTGCGCCTTCTACCGCCTCTTTGGTCTGAAACGATGCAAGGTTATCGGTATCCTGTACGGAATACATCCCTGCATATTTCAGATTGGAATGTTTACACAGCCGTTTCACACCGATCTCAAATGGTTCTGTGGCATAATCTCCCTTATAACCATGCGTGGCAATAATGCCGACCCGCTTTCCTTCCCACAGGCATCCTTCTGCGCTTCCGTAATATTTATTAAATCCATAATGGCGGTCAAGCACCGCTTTCATCTTTGCTGTACAGTACCAGGCGAAGATCGGGGTCGCCAAAATGATCAGATCTGCCCATAAGATTTCCCTTGCAATTTCTGACATATCATCCTTCTGTGCGCAGCCATACTCTCCCGCTACATCCTGACAGGCATAGCATTCCTTGCAGGGATTTATGGTCATCCGTTCCAGTTCCAGGTATTTGATCTCTGCTTTTTGCGCCGCCAGCTCTTCCATAAAATATTTACAAAGCTCCGCACTGTTCCCATGAAGTCTGGGGCTTCCCATCAATATCAATACTTTCACTTGATTTTTCCTTTCCTTCAGACCCGCCGCCGCAGGCTGACCGCAAACATGCCCTGTGCGGCATGGCATTGTTCCACCAGCTCTTTGGGCTGGCGGCAAAGTCCATGATTCTGCCAGGGGTCGTTGAACCAGTACCCTTCCTCATCGTATCCCACCAGCAGCAGGCAGTGTTCCCTGCATTTCCATGCAAAATCCGTACCATCCGGCAGCCGCCAGTGATCCACCCCGGGCACAGGCTGAAAGTCCAGCGTAGCCCAAAATACCACCGGCATGCCCGCATCGATATATTCCGCACACAGTTCTTCCGCCGTTTTGCCGGTCTCGTCCACCACCTCAAACTGTTCGGCCGCGCCGCAGGCATCCAGCGCGCTTTGCAGCGCCTGCACGATACAGGGCGCATAACAGCCATAGCCTGTCTGGTCATGCGGGTCGCCGGGATACACATGGTAAGGATCCGGGCCGCAGAGCACTCCATCCTCCTCCCAGAAGGGCGCGTGAGGCAGATCCCGCGCAATAAAGGTATCCGGCTCCACCGCAAGACCCATGGATTGCAGCAGCATCACCGCGCTGATGCTTTCGCAGCCGTTGACCCAGCGTTCAGTCTGATCGATATAGGGAGCCAAAACGATCTTTTTCATAAAAAATTTCCTCCAAACGTTTGCCGCAGGCTGTCCAAAGCGGGCGGTTTGTGTTATGATGTGTAGAGAACCTCCGGCATGCTGCGCAGCATGCCCGGAACGATCCCAGTATAAAGCATCCGGCCCCATTTTACCAGAGGGAACAGACCGGTCCATGCAGGAGGAGCCTGAAAAACATGAACAACCTTATCATCGGCATCGCGGGCGGTTCGGGCAGCGGCAAAACCACGCTGGCCCTGCGGCTGAAGGAGCGCTTTGAGGAGAACGAGGTGCGCCTGATCTCCCACGACAGCTATTACAAGCGCCACGACGAGCTGCCTTATTCCGAGCGCTGCAAGCTGAACTACGACCATCCGGACGCCTTTGACAACGATCTGATCATCCAGCACCTGAAAGCCCTGAAAGCGGGCCAGGCCGTGGACTGCCCGGTTTATGACTACGCTGCCCATAACCGCAGCGACCAGGTGCAGCACATCGAGCCTGCGCCGGTGCTCATCGTGGAGGGCATCCTTCCCTTTGTGGAGCCGGAGCTGTGTGCCCTGTTCGATTACAAAATTTTTGTGGACACCGATGCGGACGAGCGCATTCTGCGCCGCATCCTGCGGGACGTCAAGGAACGGGGCCGCTCGCTGGACAGCGTGATCTGCCAGTACCGCGGCACCGTCAAACCCATGCACGAAGCGTTTGTGGAGCCCAGCAAGCGCCGGGCCGATATCATCGTTCCCAACGGCGGCGAAAACACCTCCGCCGTGGACGTGCTGGCCCACCACATCCTTGGTCTGATCCAGAAAGCCGGCATCCGCTGACCCAAACACACAAAAACTCTGCCGCCCTTTGGGGCACGGCAGAGTTTTTTGTGTTACAGGGTATCTTCTCCGGGCAGCTGGTTCCACAAGCGGTAATAAACGCCCTGCTTTGCCAGCAGCTCCTCATGGGTGCCTTCCTCTTCGATGCCGTCCGCGCCCAGCACCAGGATCCGGTCGTAGTCCTTGATGGTGGTCAGGCGGTGGGCAATGGTCAGGGTCGTGCGGCCATGCGCCAGTTGTTCCAGACTTTGGCCTACCAGGATCTCGCTTTCATTGTCCAGCGCACTGGTGGCTTCGTCCAGGATCAGGATGGGCGGATTTTTCAAAAACACCCGCGCGATCGCGATGCGCTGTTTCTGGCCGCCGGAAAGCTTGACGCCGCGCTCGCCCACATCGGTATCGAATCCATTCCGCAGCGCCCGGATGAACCGCTCTGCGCCCGCCAGACGCGCCGCCTGCTCGATCTCAGCGCGGGTCGCGCCCGGTCTGCCGTAGGCGATGTTCTCCGCCACCGTGCCGCTGAACAGATAAACATCCTGCTGCACGATGCCGATCTCCCGGCGCAGGCTTTCCAGCGTGACCTTCTGGATGTCCTGCCCGTCGATCAGAATGCGTCCGCCGGTCACTTCGTAAAAGCGCGGGATCAGGTTGCACAAAGTCGTTTTTCCTCCGCCGGAAGGCCCCACCAACGCCAGGCGCTCGCCCGCGCGGATATCCAGGCTGACATGATGCAGGACCTTGTTGTGATCGTCCGGATATTCAAAGCTCACATCCTCAAAGCAGATAGCGCCCGGGCCGGGCTGCAAAGGCTTTGCGTCCGGGGCATCGTGGATCGCGATCGGCGTATCCATGATTTCCACAAAGCGCTCGATGCCGGTCATTCCGCGCTGGAACTGCTCGGCAAACTCCACGATGCGCCGGATCGTAGCGATCAGGGTGGAAACATACAGCACATAGGCCACCAGATCGCCCGCGCTGATGGCTCCGTATACCAGCGACAAGCCGCCCGCCAGAATGACCACCAGATACATCAGGCCATCGAACAGGCGCGTGGAGGTATTGAACGCCGCCATCGCATAGTAGCCCAGCGTCTTGATCTGCTCAAATTCGCGGTTGCCGTCCTCAAATTTTTCCCGCTCCTCCGGCTCGGCGGCAAAAGCCTTTACAACGCCCTGTCCCAGCAGACTGTCCTCGATGGTGGAGTTCAAAAGACCGATCTGCACCCGCTGCTGGCGGAAACGCGCGCGCAGCTTCTGGTTCAGTTTGACCGATACCACGCCCATCAGCGGCACACAGGCGAACACTGCCAGCGTCAGCGGCACACTGGCCTGACACAGGATCACAAACGACACCACGACTTTGATTCCCGCAATGAAAAACTCCTCCGGACAGTGGTGCGCAAACTCCGTGACCTCGAACAGATCGTTGGTGATGCGCCCCATAATGGTGCCGATCTTTGTATTGTTGTAATAGGTGTGATCCAGCCGCAGCAGATGATCGAAGGCATCCCGCCGCATGTCTGTTTCGATGTGGACGCCCATGATGTGCCCGATGCTCGACATATAATAGCTTGCTGCCGCGTCGATGACCCGCAGCGCAAAATACAGCGCTGCCAGCTTGAGCACCACCTGCACCGTAAGCACCATACCGGTGCCCATCGCCGCGTTGGTCAAAGCGCTCATGATCTTGGGCAGCACCACGTCACACAGCGTGGTCAGCGCCGCGCAGAACAAGTCCAGACACAGCGTTTTCTTGTACCGTGTCATATACGGCAGGAACCGCCGGATAAGAGCAGCGCTGCTGGTATGGCGGGCGTTGGGATCCGCGGGGCGGGCCGCCGTGTTCTTTTTGGTCGTCTGGTTGCTTTGCATGCTTCCTCCTGTTTTTGATTTTCCCGGCCGCTCCGGGTGGCTGCGGCGCAGCCGCCGCGCACGGGAGTGCGCAATGGCTCTGCCGCTCTCTTTTTTATTTGCTCATGTGCAAAACGCGCATGCGTTTTGCCATCAAAAAGCTTTTTCGGTTCCTTTTTCTCGAAAAAGGAACAAGATCCCCGTTTACCCTTTCGCCCCGTAATCCCTCTCTCCGTAGATCGCCGTCCCGATGCGCACCAGGGTAGCGCCTTCGCGGATGGCATTTTCAAAATCGCCGCTCATGCCCATCGAGAGGGTCTGCATCTGCACATTCGGATAACCGCGCTCCCCTGCCCGGACGAACAGCCGATATACCTGCGCCAGATACGCCCGATTTGCCGCGTCATCATCGTTGACCGGCGGAATGGCCATCAGTCCCTTCACCCGGATATGCGGCTGGGCGGCAGCCGCGTCCAGCAGCGGCCAAAGCTGTTCCGGAGCCACGCCGCTCTTGCTGGTCTCCCCGCCAATGTTCACCTCCAGCAGCACATCCTGCACAAGTTCCAGCTTTGCCGCTTCCTTCTCGATGGCTGCCAGCAGGCGCTCGCTGTCCACGCTCTGGATCAGGCTGGCGCGGCCCAGCACCTTTTTGATCTTGTTGGTCTGCAAATGCCCGATAAAATGGCTCGGCTTTCCACAATAGGCGCCCGCGTCAAAGTTTGCGCACAGCTCCTGCACATGGTTTTCTCCAAACACATCGATGGCCAGCCCCGCGCTGGCCGCCACCGTGTCGGCTGTGCGGGTCTTGCAGGCGGCGCACAGCTGCACCGCCGCGGGATCGCGGCCCGCTTCACGGGCGGCGACAGCCATTTTTGCCCGGATCTCCTCCACTGCTTCCCGCATTTGTTCCAAAGTTTTTTCCGCCATCTCGTTCAATCCTCCTCCGTATATCTTGCCCGTTCGCCGCCGATCAATTTCGGGCGGGTGCGGGCACACAGAATGCTGGCTTCTCCGATACGGGCAAGGCTCAACCGCACCGGCACGGCCACCCGCTTCAGATGCATGCCAATGAGCGTCCCACCGATGTCCAGCCCTGCGTGGGCCTGCACAGCCTCCACCGCCACCGGCTCCCGGAACTGCTTCCAGCAGGTCGTAGCCCAGCTTCCGCCCGCATGGGGATGGGGCACGACACAAACTTCCTCCCATCCATAGGCCCGTTGTGCCGCCCGTTCCACGATCAATGCACGGTTCAGATGCTCACAGCACTGGGCTGCCAGCCAGATGCCCTGCTGCGCCAGCACCGGCGCAATGCCCGCATAGACCGCCCGCGCAGCCTCCAGGCTGCTGTCCCTGCCGATGTGTCCGCCCACGATCTCGCTGGAGGAGCATCCCACTACAAACACATCCCCCGCGCACAGCTTTGCCTGAGCCAAAAGCTCGGTGACGGCTTGATAAGCCTGCGCTTCGATCTGCCGCTTTTCTTCTTCTGTCATTTGTCACACCTCTATTTTCCTGAAAACAGGTTCCTCATATCCGCAGCCAATGCAGGCTGCCATCTGCGCTGCCCAGATAGACCCGGCTGCCCGCCGGACAAACCGCTGCCGCGCTGCCCAGTTCTCTGCCGGCAAACGCCATCCGCGGCACGCCGTCCAGATCCAGAGCCTCCGCAGAGGGCGCAGAGGCCGGCAGGCGAAACATTCCCGCCTGCATCTGCCCGCTCAGCCGCAGGGCCACGCCCCGCAGCAGTGTTCCGTCCGCGTGCTCCTCCAGCCATCCGCTGTAAGCCCAGCGATAGCTGACATAGACCGTTCCATCCTCCGCCGCCGAAAGCGCGCCCGGATATCCCGGCAGACTGTCTGCAAACACGCCGCAGCCTTTTCCGCCCGCGGTCAGCTCCCGGCTTTGGGGGGACACCGCCCAGATACACCGCGTGCCCAGATCCGAAACATACAGCGTTTGGCCGTCCGGCGCAAAAGCCAGACCGGACGCCCCCGCGATGCCGCCCAGCACCTGCTGCACGGTGCGGGCCGAAGGATCATACACATACACCGACCCGGTGGCCGTATGGGACATCAGCTCGGTGCGCAGAGCCGTCTCCAGGCCGTCCGGAGCCGAAGCTTCCGCCGTCTGCGCAAAGTAGATCTTCCCGTCCGGGCCTGCCGCCACAGCGGAAAGCGCCGTCAGCGCCCGGCCATCCATCTGCGTGACCACCTGTTCCATCGCGGCGCCCCAGCCGTCGTATCCGGCCCGGCAGAGCGCGCCTCCATTTTCGGTGAGCACAGCCAGCCACAGGCTGCCTTCCGCGTCAAAATCAAAGCCGGTGATCTCGCCGGCCACGGTCAGCACGGTGCCCATGCCGCTGCCATCCTCCCGCATGCGCAGCAGATATCCCGCGCCGCTTTTGTCCTGCGCAGAGAAGTAAAGCCATCCCTCCCGCTGGCGGATACAGGAAAGGCTCCGGCAGCCTTCCACGGGCAGCGCTCCGCCCATCTGGGCCGCCAAAGCAGCGCTGTCCCGCACAGCAGGCGCAGAATAGGTCTGCGGCGGGGACTCGATGGGCCGCAGCACCAGCGTATACACCAGCCCCACCACCATACAAGCAGCAAATATCAGCCCCACCACCTGAAAACGATGCAGAACGGCCTCCCGCTCGGCGGCAAACTGGGCCTGCTGCGCGGCGCGGCGGCGGGCGGCGGCCGCGTTGGTCTTTTTTGCGCGGCGCATCCAGCGCTCCACCCACAGGGTCACGGTCGGCCCGATGGCGATAGACGCGATGAGAATGATCAGACAAAGTTCCAGCAATCCAATTCGCATGGCAGATTCCTTTTGCAGTTTCAACATTTTTGCCCGCAGGCTTCTGATATCGTTTTAGTATAGCACAGTTTGTGCCGGGGTGCAAACCATCCGGCAGCTACAAACGGATTGCCCGCACCGGGATGGATATGCTATACTGAGTATGGTACAGTTTTTTTAAAGGCTTCACGCAAACTTCACACTTCTTCCCCAAAGATCGATTATACTGGATTTGAAAAAAACACTGCACATCCATCCGATCCGGCGCTTTTGCAGCGCGGCGGGTCTTTTGATGCTGTCACGGCATTTTCAAGGAGGACATTCCTATGGCCAAAATATTGATCGTTGACGACGAGCCGCGGATCCGGGAGCTGATCCGGGAGCATCTGCAATATGCAGGTTACGCCTGCGAAGAAGCGGGCGATGGTTCCGCTGCGCTGGCCATGCTGTCCGGCGGTGGGTTCGACCTGATGATCCTGGACGTGATGATGCCGTTTATGGACGGCATGACCTGCCTGCGGGAGATGCGGACCCGAGGCATCAGCACCCCGGTCATCATCCTGACCGCCCGCGGCGAGGAATACGACAAGCTGGCCGGGCTGGAAGGCGGCGCAGACGACTATGTGGTAAAGCCCTTTTCCCCGCGGGAGCTTGTGGCCCGCGTGCGGGTGGTGCTGAACCGCACCCTGCCCCGGGCCGAAGCCGCCGCAGGCTGCATGACCTTTGGCGATCTGGCCATTGACACCGCCAGCCACACCGTCCGGGTAGCCGGAGAGGAAGTCAGCCTGACGCCCAAAGAGTTCGATCTGCTGGTCTTTCTGGCCTCCAACAAGGGCATCGCCCTCAGCCGGGAAAAGATCCTGCAAAAGGTGTGGAACTACGACTATTTTGGCGAGGATCGCACCGTGGACACCCATGTCAAGATGCTGCGGGGACATCTGGGCAAATGCCGCGGCTATATCGCCACCGTTTGGGGCATTGGGTACAAATTCGACCCGGACGCTGCCCGCTGAATGAGGTTGGTTTTCTATGCAGATTCCCCATCGCCAGCGCCGTTCTCTGGGCATCCGCGCCCAGCTGATGTGCTTTTTGAGCTTGATCTGCCTGTTTTTGCTGGGCCTGTTCTGGTTTTTGTGCACCCAGCTGCTGGAACCGCTGTATATCCGGCACATTGAAAAGCAGCTTTTCATCCAGCTGAACGCGATCGTTTCCCGCATGGATCAGGCCATTGCAGAAGGCACCGTGTTGTCCAGCCGGTCTTTTGGCACGCTGCGCATCAATTCGGAGTTTTTCTCCGCCCTGCGCTCCGACCTGTACTGTTCCAGCCCGATGAGCAGCTTTTGCGTGGATATCTCGGACGCACCGCTGCGCCAGGTGTTCAAGGTGGAGAACCAGTATCCCTGTCTGGTGCACGAAAGCACCGTTCCGGACGAGAATGAGCAGTCCAACGCTTTGACCGTGATCCAGCTGCGGCAGGAATGCCGCGCCAACGGCAGCCTGTGCCATCCGCTCAACGCGCCGGGCGGCAACTCCCAGATGGTGATGGGCGGCACCACAGCGAACGGCGCATATACGGTTCTGGTGGCCACAAGCCTTGTGCATGTGGGCGAAGCGGGCGAGGTGCTGAGCACCACCCTGCTGCCTTTGGTGGCCGCGCTGATCTTTGCGTTCTCGCTGTCGGCGGCGTGGCTGTTCAGCCAGTGGTTCACAAAACCGCTGCGTCAGCTGTCGGCGGCGGCACAGCAGGTGGCCCGCGGGGAGTACGCCATCCAGGTGGATGCCAACCGCGCCGATGAGCTGGGCACTCTGGCGCAGGAATTCAATCATATGGCGCAGGAGGTGCAGCACGCCGCCCAGATGCAGCGGGAGCTGCTGGCCAACGTTTCCCACGATCTGCGCACCCCGCTGACCCTGATCAAAGGCTATGCCGAAACGGTGCGCGACCTGACCGGCGATGACAAAGCCCACCGGGACGAGCAGATGAACATCATCATGGACGAAGCCGACCGCCTGACCGGGCTGGTTTCCAGCGTGATGGAGCTGAGCAAAGTGACCAGCGGCGCAGAAAAATGCGAGCGGGTGCGCTTTGATATGGCGCAGCTGTGCGATGAGGTCAGCGAGCGGTACGATGCTGTGTGCGCCCAGAACGGCTGGCAGCTGAAGCTGGAGCTTCCGGACGCACCGCTGATGGTTTGGGCCGACCCGGATATGATGCAGCGGGCGCTGCACAATCTGCTGGGCAACGCAATGCACCATATCGGCACGGATGGCGTGTTCGTGCTGCGGGCCGGCCCCTGCCCCGAAGGGATCCGGGTAGAGGTGGAAGATCACGGCCCCGGCATCCCGCCGGAGGATCTGCCCTATATTTTTGACCGGTATTACCGTTCCCGCTCGGACGCGGGCAAGGTGGGCACCGGGCTGGGCCTTTCCATCACCAAGGCGATCTTCCAGCAGCATGGGTTCCGCTTTGGCGTGCAGAGCACCGTGGGCAAAGGCACAGCCTTCTGGTTCATCATGACTCCGCCGCCGGAAAACAGCTCCGGCACAAAAAGCTGAGCCGGGTTTTCGTTGATGCGACAAAAAGCCTCCCGACAGGATCTTTCAGGACCCTGGCGGGAGGCTTTTTTGCCCAAATTCGGCTTTTTTCGCATTACGAAGCGGAGCCTTTGGAGGAATATATCCCAAATGTATTGTCCGGTTCCGGCATTTTCACGCGGGAAGCGCGGTCGTTGACCGCCCACATCATCCAGCCCATCGCGGCAAGGGCAGCGATCACAATGATCCATTTGACCCAGTTCGGCAGCTTTTTCATCCTGTATCCTCATCTTCCCGGGCAGGCACAGCCTGCACCCGCCCTGTGTTCGGCGCGCCGTTTATGGGCGGCAGAGCTTCCGCGCCCGCGCCAAAAGCTCCCCGGCTTCTGCGGCGTCCAGCGCATGCACCCATGCCCCGCGCGCATGCGCGCCCGGGCCGGTGCTGCCGCTTTCGGCAAAGCAGGCAAGGTCTCCGTCGGTGCGGTCGTTCCAGGGCGCAAAGCCCTCCGGCGCAATGTGCGCTCCCAGACGGCTGTTCAAAACCGCGGTCTTTCCCGTGGGACGCCAGGGGCGGCCCAGATAGATGGTGCCCGCCGGACAGCCGGACACAAAGTCGCAGTCCCAGAACACAAAGCCCAGCCCATCCGCAGAGCCGGAGGGCGCGGTGACATAGCTGTGGGCAAGGCCGTTGTCCACCGTGCGCAGGGTGCATTGCTCAAACAACGCGTCCGCTCCGCCAAAAATGAAGTCGATGTCCCCCGCGATCTCGCAGTTGTGGTAGTATTGGGCGCTGGGGCGGCGGGGTGCAAGCCCGCGCGGACCCAAAAAGCCGTCTTTTTCCCGTTCCTTTTCGGGCAGCGGCGCACAGAACAGCGTGTCCTGGCTGCCCAAAAGACGCACGCGCCGGAACACCGCCCGTGCACTGTCCACATATGCCGCGATCGCCTGCCCCGCCCGGCTGCCCGGCCCGGCATCGTTTTCGATGGTCAGATCCTCCACGGTCAACCGCTCGCCGCTGAAAAAGGCGGTGTAGCTGCGGAAGGTGTGGGTAGGCCTGCCGTCCGGGTGCGGAAGCTTTCCGCCATCCCCCCAGACGATGCGGGTCTGATCCGCTCCTGCGCCCCGCAGCGTGATGTCCCGCTTTTCGCACGCAAGCTTTTCCCGATAGATCCCCGGCCCGATCCGGATCTCCGCCGCTTCTTCGTATGGTACCGCCAGAACAGCCTCGCTGATGCTGGCAAAATTGCCGCTGCCGTCCTGCGCAACGTAAATGGTAAGCATGGCTCCGCGCCTCCCTGTTATGGTTTTGGCTTAGTATATACCACCTTTCCGCAAAATGCAAATTGTTGATACAAGTTGTTGATTTTTGTTCTTTTTTGTTCCTTTTTTGAAAAAAAGGAACCGAAAAAACGTTTTGATCGGCCCGCATTCCATGCGGGCCACGTTTTTTCAGGACAAAGAAAGGCTGGGTGCATGTTTTGTTCGCGTTCAGATCCCCTCCAATCTCACCACTGCGGCCGTGATATCGTCCGGCCTTCCGGCAGCCTCGGCCCGCGTCCGGGCAGTTTCCACCAGGATCTGCGCCAGCTTGTCCGGGGCATCCCCTGCTGCGGCGCTCAGCTCCAGCTGTTTGAGCACCCAGCCCGTTCCATCCACCAGCAGTCCATCCGATACCAGCACGGCCAGATCGCCTGCGGCCAGATGCACCACCCTGCTCTGGCCATTGACCCCGCCCAGAATGCCCACCGGAAGGCTGGCCTCACCAACCGCGCGGGCGCGGCCTCCATGTACGATAAATCCCGGTGCGGCCCCCGCCTTGAACAGCCGCGCCGTTCCGGTGTAAAGGTCTATGCTGATCAGATCCAGCGTTGCGCCGCTTTCTTCTTCGCTTTTCAGCGCCAGCGCAACATTGACCAGCCGCGCGGCAAGCTCGGCGGTAAATCCGGCTTTCAGCAGCCGTGCGGTCAGCTCGGCCGCAAGATTTCCGTCCACTGCGGCGGGGCGGCCGGTGCCCATCCCATCGCACAGGATCATCTGCGCGGCAGCCGGGCTGCAAAACTGCTGCACCGCATCGCCGGAGATCTCCCCGCGCGCGGCCGCGGATGCCATGCCAAAGACCGCCCGAAGCGCCGGTTTTTCGCAAAAGATCAGGGTCGTCATGCCCTTGCAGGAAAGCTTTTGGGGCGTATCCAGCGGGCGGCGGCAGATATGCCCCACTTCCTGGGCCAGTGCGTCCAGTTCTGCCGACGAGAACCGGGTGCGGGGCAGCGTCACTGCCGCACGGGTGCGGCCCAGATCGTCCAGCGTCACCGCGCATTCCAGCGGCGGCGCGCCCAAAGAGGTAAAAAAAGCTGCCACCCGGCCAGTCTTATAAGGTTCGGGGTCGCCGGGACGTCCCAGCTGTTCGCTGAGAACGCCCAGCGCCTCGGCCACTGCACTGTATTGTTCGGTCAGGGCGGTGCGCATGGCCTCGGAGTGGACATGTGCTTCCTTGCGGCTGCGATAAAGTGCAAAAGATCGGCCCGCCGCCGCGCAAAGCGCCGCCGGGTGGATACACCGGGCCAGCTGTCCCGGCAGCTGCTGGGGAGACAGCTGGCTCTGCTGCTCCAGGATCGGGCGCAGCGCCTCCATCCCTTCGAGGATGGAGGAATATTCCTTTTTCCAGCATTCTTCGCAGCGCCCGCAGTTGGCACAAAGGCTGTCGTGTATGTTGTCGATCACCCAGCGGTAGCTCTCACACCGATGGGGCAGAGCATCATATACATCGTTGACGGTTTCGGCCAGAGAGGACAGGCTTTTTGCCGCCAGCTCCAGGCGGGTGGCCGCCGCAGAAAGCCGCGGACGTTCCGACTGTCCCGCATCAGCCTGATCTTGCAGCGGTGCATCCGGGGTCAGCCAGCGCCGGGGCAGCAGCCAGAACACGCCCAGCCCCGCCCCGGCGCTGAACAACAAGGCGAAGGCATCTCCAGGCGGCTGAACGCACAGCAGCCCGACCGCGCATCCCCCGGCATAGGCGGCAAAGCCTTCCAGCCGGCGCCCCGGCGCAAGGACTGCCGCCGCCGCTGTGCCGCAGGAAAGCGCCGCCGCAGCACAGGCAAGGCCGGGGTCTGCCCCGCACAGGGCTGCCCCGCAGACCGCGCACCCCGTCAGCGCGGCCTGCACCTGTCCCCGGCAGCACAAGGCCAGCTCCACGGCGGCGCATACCGCCGCCGCCAGGACAAACGGCCCCAGCGAGATCTCCGCCAGGGCACACACCACCGCTGCCGCGGTCAGCAAGGTCCCCGCGCCGGGCCGTTCGGGTGGGAAACGCCGCAGCGCCCAGCCAAAGGCTCCTGCCAGCAAAGCATCCGCCCCGGCAAACAGAGCCAGTTCCATGCCTTCTGCCGAGGCAAAGCACAGTCCGGACACTGCCAGCACGCCGCAGCCCGCGGCGGCGGCAGGGCCGAATTTTCGGGGGCAGAGCCAGCGCACTGCCACGGCTGCCCCCAGCCCGCACAGCAGGCAGACCCCATGCAGCCCGCTTCCCCGCAGAAGGACGGCCAGCGCCGTCCCCGCAGCGCAGGCCGCAAAGCAGTCCTCCGCAGCGCCCAATGCCAGACCCAGCCCAAAGGGGGCCAGCGAGCCATACAGAACCGCCCATCCACCCGCAAAGCCCACTGCCAGGGCTGTCAGGCGGCGCAGCGCCGGGCGGAGCGCCGCACGGGGCGCAAGCACCTTTTTGGCCGGATGCAGAGTGATCATTGCCGTTTGTTCCATCATAAAAGAAAACCCTCCTCGCTGTATCTGGGCGGGGAGGATGTACGATGCGCCTGTCCGCCGCCGGGCGCGGCCCAGGCCCCGCGCATCGGCCTCTCCGCATGCTCCGGCCGGTTCTTTCTCCCGCGCCTTCTGCATATACTGTAGCGCGGGCGCACGGCATTTTTTGCCGCAGTACAGAGAAGTTCCAGCATCTGCCGCAAAAGCGCAAAACCGGTGCGTGTGCGCAAAAAAGCCCCTCCCTTTTGCAGGTTCCACAGCAAAAGGGAGGGGGCTTTTGGTTTTTTGAGGAAAAAGGATCCGCTTTACAGAGAACGCAGCAGCTCCCGCAGGTCTTTTTCGTTCGGGATCACGACACCGCGCAGATGGGCCTGTGCCGCCTTTGGGATGAGGTGAGCCAGGGCCTTGATGTTCTGACGGCCCATGACCAGGAACATGCTGAAGCAGGCCAGCGGGATGAGCTTTTTATAATAGGCCTGCAGCTGTGCAGGATCCGTGATGCCGGTATACAGCTGGAAGAAGCGGTTTGCGATGCGGAGAGTCAGCTCCTGCGGCATCCCCATGAGCCGCTCCGAAAGCGCCTTGTCGCGCTGGGGGATCAAAAGCAGATCGCGGTAGATCCCGCCGATGTCGAAACCAGCCGGGCCTGTAGTCATTTCTGACATATCGATCAGCAGCATCTCGCCGTCCTGGATCATGATGTTGCCCGGGTGCAGGTCGCCGTGGACCGGCTCGTCAGCGTCGCGCATCTCCGCGATCAGGCTGCGCAGCAGCTCGGTCTCCTCCGGGGCGCAGAACTCCGCCAGCCGATCCACGCGGCGGTTCTGCATCTCATGGAAGCTCTCAAAGACGCCCCGCGGCAGGTGGTTCTGCTGCAAGCTGCGGACAAAATCCACATACTGTTGGGTCAGCTCTTCAAAGCGTTCCGGCTGGGTCAGATAGGCGTGGGCCAGCGTATCCGAATGGATCATCTCGTAGGCGATGCCGTACTGATCCTCGCCGCAGCGCACCACATCGTAGGAGATGGCAGTGGGGATCCCGTTGATAAAGGCAGCCTTGGCGCACTGCTGCTCCTTTTCGCTGGCTTCCAGGTCATAGCCCGGATTGTACACCTTGACCACGGTATCCTTATCCAGCCGGTAGACCGTGCCCTGACCGCCGCGGCCGATGACCTCGCAGCCCTCCACCGAGATCGTGCGCATCGCTTTTTTGACATTCAGGAGGGTCAAAAATCCGGTCATCTCCAGTACATCATAGACAGCGGGGGAAACATTGCACACTTCCAGGCAAGGCTCTGCCTTGCGCAGACGCATCAGCACCCGCAGACCGGCGCTGGAGATGTATTCCAGCCCCTCCGCGTCCAGACAGGCCATCTTCTGGGGGTGTGCCTTGCGCAGGGCCAGAAGCTCCTGCTCCACCTTTGCCGCATTGTTGGAATCGATCCGGCCGCTGAGCGTGAAAACGCTCCGGCGCTTGGTCTCCTTTGAATATGCTACGGTTGCTCCGCTCATAAAAATCTTTCCACCCTTCCTTGGATCAGCTCTCGACTCTGGTCGTTCATCTTCCTGTGATTTTTCTCTTTATTTTCAAATATGGATTCCAAAATATGGGAAAGGAAATTTTGATGGGGGTATGATATCACATTCTTCCCGAAAGCACAAGGCTTTTTCCGGCAATTCCGGAATCGTACCGTTCCCATGCAAAAAGAGAGGCATCTGTTTTTAGGCAGCGGCCTCTCCTGATTTGGATTTGTCCTTATTTTGTCCCGCTCTCCGGCTCAGCCCAGCTTTGCAAGGGCCGCTTTTACGCGCGCAAGGGTCTTTTCGCGGCCCATCATGCAGGCCAGATCGGTACCGCCGCCGGGGGTGCGCTGCTTGCCCGAAAGGGCGATGCCCAGCGGGTACAGCAGCCAGCCGTTTTTCTTGCCCAGCGCTTCAGCTTTCGCTTTGCAGGCCTCGAACAGGGCATCGCGGTCGGCAAAATCCGCCCCTTCCAGCACCGGCAGCAAAGCTTCCAACGCCTCTTTTGCGGTCTCGGGGGTGGTTTTCTGCTTCTTGTTGGCGTACATGCTCACATCGTAGTCCGGCATCTCGTCAAAAAAGTCCAGCTGCGCAGGGATCTCGCCCAGCACCTCGCAGCGGGGCTGGAGGTTTGCACACAGCAGCTTTTTATCGATGGGGCTGTGCACGGCCTGGTCGATCCACGGCTCGGCCATCTGCTGGAACTGCTCCGGGGACAGGCGGCGGATATATTCCGCATTGATGGCCCGCAGCTTGAGCGGGTCAAAGATGGCCGGAGACTTGGAGATGCCGGCCGGATCCCAGATCTTTACCAGCTCGTCCAGAGAGAAGATCTCCTGCTCGGCGTACTCACCGCGGGGGCTCCAGCCCAGCAGACAGATATAGTTCAGGATGGCCGGGGTCAGATAGCCCTTGGCCACCAGATCCTGATAGCTGGCATCGCCGTTGCGCTTGGACAGCTTGTTCTGGGCATCCTTCATCACCGGCGGGCAGTGGATATAGGTGGGGATCTCCCAGCCGAATGCCTGGTACAGCAGATTATACTTGGGGGTAGAGGACAGATACTCGCTGCCGCGGATCACATGGGTGATGCCCATCAGGTGGTCATCCACCACATTGGCAAAGTTGTAGGTGGGCATGCCGTCGGTCTTGATGAGGATCTGGTCGTCCATCTCGCTGTTGTTCACCTCGATGTGGCCGTATACCACATCATCAAAGCCGGTCACGCCGGTGCGGGGGATCTTCTGGCGGATGACATACGGCTCGCCTGCTTCCAGACGGCGCTGGACCTCTTCGGCGGGCAGCTCGCGGCAGCAGCCGTCGTAGTGGGTCATCTCGCCCTTTGCGCGCTGTTCGGCGTGCATCACCTCCAGGCGCTCGGCCGTGCAGAAGCAGTAATAGGCCTTGCCCTCTGCCACCAGCTGCTCGGCGTACCGCTTGAACATGCCCATGCGCTCGCTCTGCACATAGGGGCCTACCGGCCCGCCGATATCCGGGCCTTCGTCCCAGACAAGGCCCGTCTCACGGCAGGTATTATAAATCACGTCCACCGCGCCCTCAACATAGCGCTCCTGGTCGGTGTCCTCGATGCGCAGGATGAAGGTGCCGTCCTCGTGCTTGGCCATCAGATAGGCGTACAGGGCGGTGCGCAGGTTGCCCACATGCATATAGCCGGTGGGCGACGGCGCAAAACGGGTGCGGACTTTATTGGTCGGCATAGAAAAACGCTCCTTTATACTAAAAACAAATCGCTTTTGCTGGATGATTGTAGTTTACGCTCTGCGCGGGGATTTGTCAACGGCGTGCAAAACTGTCCGTCCCTGCTTGACAGCTCTGCGGGAAAGTGCTATCCTGTTGTTACACAAAACCGTTGAAGCGGAGGGTGCAGCCCCATTCCGTCCCCACCAGAGAGCCTGCGGAAGCTGAAAAGCAGGCGGGGCACGCCGGGCTGCCGTGGGCCGCAGAGGGCGCGGAGAAAAGGCAGGCGTACGGCGCCGTCCCCTATGCCGCGACGGACAGGCGCCCGTCAGCCGCCGGGGGTGTGATGGCATCCCGCCAAGGGCACGGCCTGCACACGGGCCGTGAAGCAAGGTGGCACCGCGGATAACAGCGCTTATTCGTCCTTGACAAAGCAGCCGGGAACATCGGCGCTTTGTTGGGGACGTTTTTGTTTTTTTAAAAGGCGGCCGTGCGCCGCAAAGGAGAGAGTACCATGAGTGAAGTCGAGCGCAGAAAACGCATTCTTTCGGGCATCCAGCCCACCGGCACCTTTACGCTGGGCAACTATATCGGCGCGGTGCGCAACTGGGCCAGGCTGCAGGATCAGTTCGACTGCCTGTATATGGTGGCTGATCTGCACGCGCTGACCGTGCGCCAGGTCCCCGCAGAGCTGCGCCGCCACACCCGCGAGGCCGCCGCCATGCTGCTGGCCGCCGGCATCGACCCCCAGCAGAGCATCCTGTTTGTCCAAAGCCAGGTGCCTGCCCACACCCAGCTGAACTGGATCCTGTGCTGCAACAGTCAGTTTGGCGAGCTGAGCCGCATGACCCAGTTCAAGGATAAAAGCGCCAAACACCCTGACAACGTCAACGGCGGCCTGTTCACCTATCCTGCTCTGATGGCCGCAGATATCCTTATTTATAATGCAGATCTGGTGCCCGTGGGTCAGGATCAGACCCAGCACCTGGAGCTGGCCCGCAACGTGGCCCAGCGATTCAATAACGCCTACAGCCCCACCTTCACCCTGCCGGAAGGCTATGTGACCAAGGAGGGCGCCAAGATCATGTCTCTGGCCGAACCTACCCGCAAGATGAGCAAGAGCGACACCAACGCCAATGCTTTCATCCTGATGACCGATGACAAGGACGCCATCCTGCGCAAGTTCAAGCGTGCTGTCACCGACTCGGACGGCGTGGTGCGCTACGATCCCGCCGCAAAGCCCGGCGTGTCCAACCTGATGTGCATTTATAATGTATTCACCGGCAAGTCGATGGAGCAGATCGAGGCCGAGTTTGCCGGCAGGGGCTACGGAGACTTCAAGCTGGCCGTGGGCGAAGCCGTGGCCGATGCAATGGCCCCCATCCAGGGCGAATACAACCGCATCCTGGCCGACAAGGACTATGTGGACGCCGTGCTGAAGGATGGCGCAGCCAAGGCCAGTGTTCTGGCCGACCGCATGGTGCAGAAGGTCTACAAAAAGGTGGGCCTGATGCAGCTGTAAAAACTTGCAAAACAGCTTTTTGGAGCGAAAAGTGCCCGACGGGTTTTCCCCGCCGGGTGTTTTTCTTTCCAAGAACAGTTCTTATTTATATTTTTTTGTCGAAATGGCACGGAACGATTGACGAATAGTGTTTGGTTTTGTATACTTATGTTGAACCATAAATGGAAAATTTATCCTATTATTCCATTGTGTTCTGTTGTGTTCCATTGTGTTCCGTTGTGTTCCCGTCCTTGCAGGATTCCCTGCAACCAAAATGGTAGTAAAAGAGGAGATCATCATCATGAAAAGCACTGGCATTGTCCGCGGCGTCGACTCTCTGGGCCGGATCGTCCTGCCCAAAGAGCTGCGCACCACTCTGAAGCTGGATGCCGATTCCAAACTTGAAATCTTTGTAGATGGGGATGCCATCGTGCTCAAAAAGCACCGTCCCATCGGCAGCTGCGACTTCTGCGGAGAGGTGGATCCCGTCGCCGTCCACTATGCAGGCTACTGCATCTGCTCGGCCTGCCGCCAGAAGATCTACGAAATGTAACGATCCGGCAGAACAACGCCCCGGCACAGCTCTTTAAAAGGCTGTGCCGGGGCGTTGTGCGTTTTGGGGAGAGGTCAGTGGTTTTGCAGCGCGGGAAAGCGGCGGTCTACGGCCGCCACCAGAGCCTTGCCCCGGCGTCCCAGCAGGCGGGGCAGCAGCAGCCGTGCCATGCCCCACACGCCCACAAAGTTCAGAGCAATGATCACCGCGGTAAACAGGCCGGTCCACAAACCATACAGCGGCGTTTCTGCCAGCAGGACAAAGGCCTCTGCCGCCAGCAATCCTGCATTGAGCATCACCCGGCGGGGATGGGTATCCATCCGCAGCATGTGGTGGGTATCCACCGCGCGCAGCACAAACACCAGCGCCAGGCTCAAAAAGGATGCATAGGTAGCGCCCAGCGGCCCCCACAGCCGGATAAAGGCGTAATTCATCACGCAGTTTGCCACTGCGCCCGCCAGCATGGTGTACAGGCTGTGCGTGGATTTTTTATAGCGGACATAGATGCTGTTCAGAAACTGGTTGAAGCAGGTGCAGACAGCCGCCAGCGTCAGGAAGGGCACAAAGTGCCAGGAATAGTAATAATTGGCCTTCATGACGTGCATGAGCGGGCGGCACAGCCAGAGGATGCCCGCCGCGCAGCAGAACAGCACGCTGGAATAGCTGTAAAAGACATTGGAAAAGAATTTTTCGATGCCGTTCTCCTCGGTCACGGCCGACAGCTGCCACGCCTCGTAAAAGATCAGGCCCAGCGTGTTCAGAATGGTGGGCAGGAAGTAGCCGGTGGAAAGCAGACCGCTCCAGGCTTCGCCGGTGTGCCCGTCCAGACCGCCGCACATCTGGCGCACAAAAAACAGATCGGATGCATTGATGACCCAAAAGCTGATCTGGGCCGGGATCATGGGCAGCGAAAAGCGCAGCATCTGCTTCCAGAGCGGGCGGTTCAGCCGCCGCAGCTCCACATACTCCCACAGCCTGCAGCGAAAGGTCAGGAACAAAATGCTGGTCATATCTCCGCAGATGATGGCCAGCAGATAGCCTGCCGCGCCCATCCGCAAGCCCACCAGATACAGCACATAGAACATCAGGGTGGAAAAGGTGCACAGAATGCCGTCCACTGCCACCAGACGGTTCAGCTCCCGGCTGCGCACAAACTGGGTGCACAGGGTGCGCAGGCAGCTGGTGAGCACATAAATGTAGAGCAGGACGCCGTATTCGGTCATATCCGGCAGCCGCCGCACCAGCGGCCAGCATACCAGCAGGATGGCATAGCCCAGCAGAATGGTGAGCAGGCCGTTGGTAAACACCTGCTTTTTGCTGTTTCCCTTGTCCAGGCCAAAGCGGATCAGGGCATTGGACATGCCCATCGAGACAAAGGGGATCAGCAGGTTCGCATACTGGCTGAGAAGCTTGGACAGGCCCAGATCCGAGATCTCGGCCATGGCGTAGGTCAGGAACGGCTGGACGATGAGGGTGAGCAGCTTGGAAGAAAAGCTGGAAATTGCAAAGATCAGGGTATTTCCGGCAAGACGGGAGTAGCGGTTCTGCTCTGCGCCGGAGGCATTCTCGTTCGGCAAGGGATGTCCCCTCCTGTAAATTTTGGATTCAGAAATGATTTTACGATCCGGGCTGCCGCAGCAGCGCGCGGCGGGCTTTCCAGTCCGGCAGAAGCTTTTCCACCTCTGCCCAAAAAGCCGGGCTGTGGTCGGGCACGATAAAGTGGCAGTATTCATGCACCACCACATAGATCTGCGCCGCGGGCGGCATTTCATACAGCCGCAGCGCAAAGGTGATCTGCCGCTTTCCCGGAGCACATACTCCCCAGCGGCTGGTCATATCCCGCACTTTGATGACCGGCATCTGCCCGCCCAGCACCCCGGCAAAGGCCGGATACACCTGGGCGCTCAGGGCATTGAAACAGTCCAGCGCGGCGGCACGGTCGGGCAGCGGGCGCTCCATCCAGGCCGCCCGCCGGCTCTGGCGCTGCTGCGCCTGTTCGATCCACTGGATGTGGTCGAGCACAAAGGCATCCGCCTCCTGCCAGGTGGTGCGCAGCGGGATGCTCACCGCCACGGTGCCATCCGTGCGCACATGCAGGTTCAGATTTTTCACTCTCCGCCGGGACACCTCGTAGGAGATCCCCCCGGCCGAGCGCTGGCGGGTCTCCACAGATGAAGCCCTCACCCGTTGCGCGCCCGGCTGTGCAGCCAGTCCTCCACAGGCAGCTGCGCCAGCACCACGGCGGCAAAGATCAGCCCGCAGCCCAGCAGCTCCCGCATGGTCAGGCTCTGGTGCAGCAACAGCCAGCCGCCCAGCGCGCTGAACACGCTTTCCAGACACATGATCAGGCTGGCGATCGACGGGTTCAGATCCTTTTGGCCCATGATCTGCAGCGTATAGGCCACGCCGCTGGATAATACGCCGCAATAAAGGATGGGCAGGGCGTTGGCGGAGATCTCCGCCAGCGAAGGAGATTCAAACAGCAGCGCCGCCGCTGTGCTCTCGACAGCCACCACCAGGAATTGCAGCAGGCTCAGGCGCACGCCGTCCACCTTGGGCGAAAAATGATTCACCGCCAGGATCTGAAAGCTGAACAGCACCGCGCAGGCCAGCAGCAGCAGGTCGCTGGCGCTCAGGCGTCCAAATCCATTTTTCATGCACAGCAGATACAGCCCGCCCACCGCGATGAGCATGCACACCCACAGCCGGATATGGTTGCGCTGGCCCAGCGCCAGGCTGAACACCGGCACCAGCACCACATACATCGCGGTCAGAAAGCCCGCCTTGGCGGTGGACTGATCCAGCGTGATGCCCATCTGCTGGGCAGCCGATGCCGCAAACAGAAAGGTGCCGCACACAAGGCCCGCCAGCAGCAGGGTCCTGCGGTCGGCAGAGGCTTTGGGCCAACCGTAATCCGCACCTGTGCGGCGGCGGATGCCGTCGAACAGGTACACGGTGGGCAGCAGCACGATCACCGCCAGCCAGCTGCGTCCGGCCAGAAAGGTATACGCCCCAAGGCCCGCACCGGCGCTTTGGGCCACAAACGCGGTGCCCCAGATGAACGCACAGAGCAAAAGCAGAAGAGAATTCCGGGTCTGTATATTCATCAGGCGACCCCCTCTGCCTTCAGCAGGCCGTAAAGATAGTATCGGCTGGAATCATAGGAAATGGTCAGGCGGTAGCTTGCGTTGGGATCCAGCCCGGTAACGGTGTACTGCTGCACCGCGCCGCCGGTCTTGAAATAGCCGGTGCTGCCGGTCACATACTGTGCGCCGCCTTCCACCTTCTGCCAGACGGCCACCTTGAACTTCTGGGTACCCTCAGCGGTGCCGCTGGCCGTGATGGTCAGGGTGCCGCTGGGCACCGTAAAGTAAGCCGTTCTGCGGCTCCAGATGCCGTTGAACACCACCGACAGATGGCCATTGGCCATGGCGCTGTCATACTTGGCAGCAGGGTCTGCGATGCCCTCCAGGATCAGGTCTCCGCCGATCTCCTCGGCCCAGCGGGTGGTATCCTCCTCTTCCACCTCGTTGGAGGTGCCCAGGATCTTGTGCGCCACGTTGGTCAGAGTCTGCTTGCAGCCTGTCAGAGACAGGATCAGCACCGCTGCGGCCAGAATCAGAGCAAAGATGCGTTTTGTTATCCTCATTGTTGTTTCCTCAGCAAAATTCACATCGTGTTTTCCATTTGGATTCGCTTTAGTATACCGCATTTTGACGCTGTGTACAAGGGAAGGCTGATCCCTTTGTGCGGTTTGCCGCCCAATTTCAGGTTTTTTCTGCCTCTGTGCCGTCCAGCGCCGCCAGCGCTGCGCATTCTGCGGCGGCAAGCTCCGGCAGTCCGTCCCCAAACAGCGAGCCGTACCGGTACAGCGCCCATCCCTGGGCCGCCTGTGCGCGCAGATCCTGCACCTGCCGCGCCAGCGCGCTGCCCGTGCACCACTGGGCGGTGCTGTCCTCGTTGGCCCCGCCGTCCCCGGTGCCCACACGCCATGCGCCCAGGCCAAAATACAGTGCCACCGACCCGCTGCGCGGCATGGACAGCCATTCGGGTACGATCCTTTCAAACGCAAAGCGGGTGCTGCCGGTGGAAAGGGTGTAACCATAGCCCCAGTAGATCTGCGGGCACAGATAGTCCACCACCGCGTCCTCCCCTTCTGCTTCCAGCCAGGCGTACACATCGCTGTACTGCTGGCCCACATCGTTGTCCGGGTTGCCCTGCGGACTGACCCCGAAGCGCAGGGTGGGGTCTGCCGCCTTGACCGCGTCGCGGGCGGCCTTGACCATCGCGGTCACGTTCTCCCGCCGCCAGGCCGCCAGATCCTGCGCCCCGGAAGCCGCAAACTGCGCTGCATCCAGAGCAGGGTCTGTGGTAGGATAAAAATAATCGTCAAAGTGGATGCCGTCCACCGCATAGTTCTGCACCAGCTCCTCCACGCCCCGCACCACATAGGCGGCGGCGTCCGGCTCGGCGGGGTTCAGGTACAGCCCGCCGTTTACTGCGCAGACCCATTCCGGGTGAGTGTTGGCCAGATTGCCGGGGGCAAGGCTGGGAGGCATGCGCTCCGAGCTGCGCAGACGATACGGGTTCACCCACGCCTCCAGCGACAGCCCGCGGGCGTGGGCTTCCGTAATCAGGACATCCAGCGGGTCAAAGCCGGGGTCTGCCCCCTGCGTCCCGGTGCACAGATGGCTCCAGGGATAAAGCGCACTGCGGTAGAGCGCATCCCCGAAGGGCCGCACCTGCGCGATGACGGTGTTCAGCCCCAGCGCGGCGCAATTCTCCAGCATCCGAGCCGTCCCCGAACGGAACGCTTCCTCGGAGGAAAAATCCATCTGTGCCCATTCCAGATAGCTCACCCAGACGGCCCTCCACTCGCCGGAGGGCAGAGAGGGATCGGGCTGGAGGCCCGGCTGCGGAGCATCCGCTGTGTGGGAATGCATGCGGTGGTACCGCAGGAACAATCCCGTTCCGCACAGCGCAGCCCCGGCTCCCGCCAGAAAGACCCTGCGGCCAAACGCTCTGCGTTTGCGGAGGCGGCGGCGCTGGGTCATGCTTCCTCCTCCTGCCACTGGTACAGCTTCAGGGCAGCCGCGCCGCGGGCTGCGGCCAGCAGCACCCAGAGCACATTGCTCCAGAAGCTCAGCGCCCCGATCCCGCCATAAACCGTAAACAGCACAAAGATCAGGTGCAGCGCTTCCGTCAGGCCCACCAATTGCAGTAGACGCGGAATGGGTGCGCCGCGCCTGTATTCCACGGCCAGCAGCGCAGGCCAGGCCAGCGCCGAAGCGATGTACCCGATCCATCCTGCAAACAGATAGCTGAGCATCAGGATCATGAACACGCCAAAGTAACGGCCCTTTTCCCGGGAGGGCGCACCCTTGCGGGCCGCCAGAAACAGCACTGCGATGGCGGTCATGCAAAAGGAGATCGTTTCCAGAAAGGACAGATCCTGCCCGGCCAGCACAGCAAAGCCGTTGAGCATGCTGATCCCGGCCGCCGCCAGCAAAAAGAAATACCAGGTCCTGCGTGTGAATTTTAATGTAGATCTCATCGTATCCCCCTCCCGCCCGCGGCGCTGCGCGGGCTTTCCAATCGATTTGATGTTCCCAAATTTCAAATATTATAACACATTTGCCCGCAGGTTGTGTTACAATAAGGAAAACTCTTTTCCCCCGGAGGTAGCCATGAACGCTGTATTTTCGATCCTTCTTCTGTCCTGCATGGCAGGCCTGCTTATTTTTATGCTCTCCCGGCAGGAAAAAAACCGCCGCACGCAGTACGGCCCCGCCGGGCTCAGCGAATTCCGCACCGATCTGCCGCTGGACGACTGCTTTGACCGTCTGGACGAACACAGCCCGGAGGATGTGTTTGCCTACGAGTGCCGCCGCGAGCCGGACGGCGGCTTTCTGCTGCATCTGACCCTGCACCAGCCCACCCAGCAGCCGCTGGATACCCTGTATACCCTGCGGCTGGACCCCGGCCGCCAGACCGTTGTGACTCTGATCTTTATCCGGGAATCCTTTGGCTATGGGGAACCGCTGTTCCAGCCCGCTGTGCTGGATGCGTTTTTGCTTCAAAAGCTGGACGCGCACCGCACCAAATGACCGCACGAAAAAAATCGTTGCAATTGTTTTGATTTTTGCTATAATAGAATGGCATCCAGGCCTTGGGCCAGCAGCTCAGCTGGTCAGAGCTGGCGGCTCATGACTGCTTGACGTGGCGATTTTCGCTTTCAAAAATCGCTTGTTTTCGTCATTTTTTGAAGCACAACACTTCAGAAAAGCGGTTTTGCCTATTTTTTACCTGCGAAGGAGCATTTGAACGCACTCTCACAGGTACATTTCAATTCCATAAGGGCCAGTAGTTCAGTGGTTAGAACTCCCCGCTCATAACGGGGTTATCGCGGGTTCAAGTCCTGCCTGGCCCACCAAAAAAGCACGAAGGTTTCAGCCTTCGTGCTTCTTTTTTGCTCACTCGTACAGTTCCTTGCTCAAGTGCAGCCAGGATTCGGCCTCTATTTCAGAGTAAGTGCACGGTTTTTGCACGGTCACATGTTGTGCAGAAATCATGACATAAAAAATATGATGTTTTGCAAAGAACGTTGAAAATAACAACCATTCAGTTTATAATAGTGTATAATGCTTGTGGATCATTTTGATCTTTTGTTCTGTTACAAAGGGCGAAATCATGAGTACGTCAAGCCTGATAAAAGAATGATGGAGAAACAGGGAAAAAACGAAAGATTTTAAATGAGTCCTAAATATTGTGTACCTAATGGTGCAGGATAGATTATGAAGCAGCAGGTGAGGGGATAAATATGGCCGAGATAAAAAGCATAAACAAACTACTCCAAATGGAAATTGACATACCCGATTATCAACGGCCATATAAGTGGACGATTCACAATATCGAAGAGTTGTTAGGAGATATCGCCGCTGCGATTGAGGATGCGGGCAAATATAAAACCCCTTTCAAATATCGTATTGGAACGATTATTCTACATAAAAATGACCGTGGAGTCTTTGACGTTGTGGATGGGCAGCAGCGCATCATCTCATTGCTTCTTATAAAGCAGTGTATTGAGCCTGCCTTCAAGTCACCTGTCTTTCAGAAGCAATTTACAAACAAAGTAACCCAGGCAAACATTCACAACAACTACATATTTATTCGCGAATGGTTTTCCCTAAAGAATGACGATGATAAGAAGAACTTTATTCGTGCGTTTGATGAGATACTGGAGGTAGTTATTGTGAGTGTGGGGAAAGTATCGGAAGCATTCCAGATTTTTGATTCCCAAAATACACGGGGCAAAGCGCTTGATCCGCATGATCTTCTGAAAGCATATCATCTTCGTGAGATGAAGAAGTATCCATATGAAATGGAACATGCGGTAACAAAGTGGGAAGCAAAAGATACTTTTCAGATCAGAGAACTTTTTGATTTATTCCTCTTCCCTGTTTGGAATTGGTCACGAGGATTGAAAAGCAAGCCATTCACTGCAAAGGAGATCGATACCTATAAAGGTGTCCCGGAATCATCAACCTATTCTTATGCAAAACGAACTGGTAAAGCAATGCCTTGCTTCCAGATCACAGAGACCTTTATATCGGGAAATGATTTTTTTGAAATGGTAGACCATTACCTGTACTTGCTTAGAGATATTAAAACCGAGATCCTTCACAACCCTGATTTTGCCGACATGAAGTCTATAATATGCAATGGTAAAGAGGTAGCAAGCATAAAGGAAATGGATTCGGTGAAATACGGTTCTGCGGGTTTTGCGTATGCAAGAAATCTCTTTTATTGTGCGCTGCTTTGCTACTATGATAAGTTCCACAACTTTGATCAAATGGCAGTAAAAAAATTATTTACCTGGGCCTTTATGATTCGAGTAGACATGGAAAACTTAGGGTTTGATAGCATCAATAAATATGCCATTGGCAATGATGAAAACTCCAGATATACCAATGCAGTCGCAATGTTCTCAAAGATCAGCTTGGCTCGATTGCATAATGAGATTTCCAGTTTACAGATAAAAGTAAAGCGGGATCCAGACAGAGCGGAGCATGATAAGTGGAATGATCTTTATAAAAAGCTGAAGATCATGAACGGATTGATGGAGGCGTCAAATGAGTGATCTGGTGGCCGAACTTCCTATTGTCGGTGATGGCAGCAATATCTTTGATACCGACATGGGGTATGTAATTCCCCTTTATCAGCGTGCGTATGCCTGGGAGGATAAGCAGCTTGTGCAATTGATTGAGGACATCAACGATGTTGCTGATGATGCGAATTACTACATCGGTGCATTGATCGTTTCAAGACAGGGAAATAAGTTCGAGGTCGTAGATGGGCAGCAGCGTTTGACGTCACTGTATCTTTTGCTGAATTGTCTGGGCTATAAAGTGCAGAATACTTTGACATTTGCCTGTAGAGAAAAATCAAATTATACCCTTCAGAACATCCAGGAACTGATTCAGATGAACCGCAGCAAATTAGATATGGAGCGAATAGAATCTGGTATTCAGAGTGGCATAAAAATCCTTATGAAGGAAATGCAGAGGGAAGGATTTGACAAAGATAAATTCTGTGAAAAGCTTTCACATGTGGTTGTTTATCGGATAGAAGTACCGGAAAATACGGATCTGAATCGCTACTTTGAGATCATGAATACCCGTGGCGAGCAGCTGGAGCAGCACGACATTCTGAAGGCGACACTGATGAGCTATCTCAAGGATGAAAAAGACAAAGCAATATTTGCTAAGATCTGGGATGCCTGCAGTGACATGAACGGTTATGTTCAGATGCATTTTATCAGTAAGGGAAATGAAGTCCGTGAAGCTGTTTTCGGAGGGCACTGGAATGATATGCCTTCGGAGCGCTGGACTAACTATCAGAAAAAGATCAAAGCAACTTCCCTGAATGGCGTTGGCTACACCATAAAGGAAATCATAAATGCTGATTTCCGGGTGGATACGGATGATGGGTATTCAGATGATGATATCCGAGTAAGGTTTGAAAGCGTTATCGAGTTCCCGTATTTTCTCCTCCATACATTAAAGGTCTATATTGCGATAAAAGGCATTTCACAGGAAAATGCCGACTCAAAGATCATAGATCAATTGCTTGACGATAAAAAGCTCATCGAAAGCTTTCATCGTGTCACGACACACGGCGTGAATGATCAGGGCAGAATTGCAGATGACAAAGAGGCCTTTTCAAGAGAGTTTATCATTTGTCTTTTGCGGACAAGGTTCTTGTTCGATAAGTACATTGTAAAAAGAGAGTACGCGAACGAGAATGCCGACGGAGAATGGAGTCTCAAGTCACTTTATGTGTCCGGCCAACAATCCAAAAAGAAACCATATTATCGAAATACCTGGTTCGCCCGCAGAGGAGAGCATAACCAGGAAAAAAGAAGTAACGAGCGCAACAAACAAAACATCATGCTTCAGTCAGCACTGCGTGTTTCTTATACTTCTCCAAAAGGAATGCGCTGGATCACACAGCTATTGATTTGGCTTTCTAAAGAGAACTATGCAAATGCTCTTGGCGACGATCTGTCTGTGTTCAGTGATGTTATTGAGGAGATCGCAAAGGATGCAGTGCGTGAACAGTTCTTTGATGTTTGCAAAGATGGTGTATACGAAATGGGAATAAATACTCCTCATATTGTATTTAACTATCTGGATTACCTTCTGTGGAGGGCCGAGCCGAAAGAGTACGATGACTTTACTTTTGAATTTAGAAATTCAGTGGAACATTGGTATCCACAAAATCCATCAGAAGGAACCTTTGAATCGTGGATGGAGGGAGTGGATCGATTTGGAAATCTCTGCATTATTCAGAGAAACATAAATTCAAAGTTTTCGAACATGTCGCCGGAAGCAAAGAAGAGCACTTTTAAGGAAATGATCTCGAAGAGCAGTATAAAACTTCGGATCATGAGTGAACTTACTAAAGAGGGCGACGGTAAGACTGCCAGTCTGTATTGGAAGGATACACTGTATCGAGAGCACGAGAACGCTATGATAGAAAAGCTTTATAAGGCTTGTTATCCGGAGAAAGCGTAATATCTGATATAGCAGAAGAGGGTTGTGCGCTCAAAAGCGTGTGGAGCAAACAACAAACGCAGAAAATGGATCCGGATTTACAAAATACGACTGTCGTACAGAAACCGGATCCACATCCTATATGCAGTGGTACGGCAGGTCAAGCCCTTCCGGTTTGCAGAAGGACCTGACGTAATCGCTCAACGATCACCCGTCAAGGGCAAAAAGCACCTTGGACAACACTTTTGTGATACATAACAGAAATCCCCCCGGCCATGACAGTCGAGGGGACTTCTGTTATCTCTATATCGTTGTACAGTCTTTTAAACAGAGGCCTGTTTTTTGACAATGCTGCGGGCCACATGGACGCCGCTGGCAGAAGCGTGGGAGAGGGAGTGCGTGATGCCGCTGCCGTCTCCAATGATATACAGACCCTTGTAGTTGCTCTCCAGCTCCTCGCTCACTTCCACTTCCATGTTGTAGAATTTGACCTCCACGCCATAAAGCAGGGTATCGTCGTTGGCCGTTCCAGGAGCGACCTTGTCCAGGGCGTAGATCATTTCAATGATGCCGTCCAGGATGCGCTTGGGCAGGACCAGGCTCAGGTCTCCGGGGGTAGCGTTCAGGGTGGGGGTGATGAAGGCATCCTCGATGCGGCTGGTGGTGGAGCGGCGGCCCCGGATCAGATCGCCGAAGCGCTGGACGATCACGCCGCCGCCCAGCATGTTGCTCAGCCGGGCGATGGACTCGCCGTAGCCGTTGGAATCCTTGAACGGCTCGGAGAAATGCTTGGCCACCAGCAGGGCAAAGTTGGTGTTCTCGGTCTGGCGGGAAGGATCTTCGTAGCTGTGGCCATTGACCGTGATGATGCCGTTGGTATTTTCGTTGACCACCGCGCCCTTGGGATTCATGCAGAAGGTGCGGACCTTGTCCCCGTATTTCTCCGTGCGGTAGACGATCTTGCTTTCATACAGCTCATCGGTCAGGTGGGCAAACACCGTGGCGGGCAGCTCCACGCGCACGCCGATGTCCACACGGTTGGACTTGGTGGGGATCTTCAGATCCCGGCAGACGGACTCCATCCATTTGCTGCCGATGCGTCCGACCGAAATGATGCAGTCGGTACAGCGGTAGGAGGTATCCGCACAGATCACCTCATATTCGCCGTCTGCGGCCGAGATGGACACCACCGGCGTATCAAAGAAGAACTGTACCTTCTCTTTCAGCTCGTTGTAAAGGTTCTTCAGCACCACATAGTTGATGTCCGTGCCCAGATGACGAACCGAAGCGTCCAGCAGATGCAGGTCGTTCTGGATGCACAGGGTCTTGAACCGCGTGCCCGCGGTGGAGTACAGCTTGGTCCCCTCACCGCCATGGCGAAGGTTGATCTCGTCCACATAGTGCATCAGATCCAAAGCCTGCTTTTTGCCGATATATTCGTACAGCGTGCCGCCGAAGTCGTTGGTGATGTTGTATTTGCCGTCGGAGAAGGCGCCCGCGCCGCCAAAGCCGCTCATGATGG
>JBJERU010000076.1:0-32041 GCA_051882415.1 Faecalibacterium sp.
GGCTATCGATTGAATAACAGGGCATAAGCCTGACCCATCCCGTCCGCAATCTTTCAGGATGCACAGAGTCCAGGGCAGCGCCCTGGTCGTGCCCCCTGTCCTTGCCGCGCTAAACACGCGGCATTTGCTGCGCAAACCGGACTGTCGGCTGAAAAGCCCCACTGGGGCTTTTCTGGCTTCGCCACCGCCGAGCATCTCAACGCGGGTCGCTTTTCTGGTTCTCTTTTGGCGAGACAAAAGAGAACATCCCACCGGCTATCGCCCTGGCAACAGGGCATAAGCCTGACCCATCCCGTCCGCGATCTTTCAGGATGCACAAACCAGCCCCTCGGCGGCCAGCCGCCAAAATACAAAAAACCTGTTTTCATAACCATTGCATGCTGTCTGGACGGCCTTTTGCCGATATCCGACCGATGATGATTATAAAAACAGGTTCTGAAATAAAATATTTTCTGAAAATCGTCTGTTTTCAGTTTTTGGCATCCTCAACAGTGACCACCTTGACGAGGCCCTTTTTCCACAAAATGCGGGCGCACAGGATGGTGACGGGGATCATGATCAGCAACAGATAGCCCGCCAGACCGTTGGAGGCAATGCCCATGATGGTCAGCACCGATACCAGAACGGCCGGAACGACCGCGCACAGCAGACGGTTCTTGACATAGGACTTGCTGTTGCCGTTGCCCATCAAGCTTAGGGACATGCAGCCAAACAGGGCAGGCAGAATGTAGTTGCTGGCCGTGGCCACATACGGGTTGCTCAGAATGGGCTGCAGGGGCACGATCAGCACCAGACCCACTGCCAGCACTACGATGGTGACAATGGAGCTGACCGCCGTGGCGATCAGGGCGACAGCATCGCCTTCGGGGGTGCCCTGTTCTACCTTGGCCAGCTTCTGGGCGTTGACCACACAGGGGATCTTCAGGTTCATCAGGTTTCCGGTGGCAAAGGTCAGATAGCAGCTGGAACCCAGGATCGGCGTAAAGCTGGCGATCTCCGCAATGCCGGTGGGCACCATGATGGCCAGGATCGTGATAAGACCCGGCAGCACCTGGGTAAAGGTGGGCATGCAGTCATACACCGTGCATACAATAAAAGGCATCGCCAGCATGTACGCCACAAAGCAGGCCAGCGTAGCCCGGCCAAAACGGTGCGCCCACTGTACAAAGGGATCCATTGCAGTGGCGTTTTTGGAAGATTTTTCTTTCGACATGGTTACAGTCCCTCCCTTAACCAAACAGGTTGACCCAGAGCACACTGGATGCCATGGCAGCGATCATCGCAATGGCCATGGTAAAGTTGTTCAGCCAGGGTGCTTTTTTGCTCATCGCGCCGCAGATCAGCGTGACCACAAGGCTGGTCACTAGCGTAAAGGTGGTGGGCAGATCGCTAAAGATCATGATGGGCAGATACACCGCGAACATGGCCAGAAAGAAGCATCCGGACATGATCTGGCCCCACTCGCTGGAGCCGGTCTTGGCTTTCATGATGCCGGTGGAGTACTTTTTGCCCACGAACACCACGGCCAGCGGCTCGATCATAATGCCGATGGTCATGACCATCATCACCGCGCCAAATACGTTGGCGGGCGAGGTCAGGATCTCGCCCAGGGCAACGCCCAGACCGTTGGCGGTGTACTGGGTGGCCATTACTTCATACGACAGCGAGCCGATGACCGACAGACGCCACCAGGGCCATGCCGCGCCCAGCGAAACGCTCAGGGTCAGAAATCCCAGAAGAATGGCGATGCTGGGCACGATGGCAGAGGCTACGCTGGCCTTGACCACGCCGCTGATGGTTTCCTTGCTGATGCCCAGCTCGATGCACCGGCGGGACGCCTTTACCGCGCTGATGGCAGCAAACACCACCACCATCAACAGGCCGATGGCGATCAGCGCATACAGCAAAGGGCTGTTTGCTACAATGGAACTTTGGATCATGATTGAAAACCTCCCTCTCGATTTGCCATATCCTTCGGCTCCTACCTGCCCGCATCCCTTTCCCTGTGGACGGTGCAAACAAAAAACGGCGCGCAGGACAAAAGTCCCAGCGCGCCGTTACGCTCTGTAGGAGTGCCTCTGTCCATAGACCTGAAAAGATTCTCTGCCCTTTTAACGGGCCAGATTGCTTCCTCGGTGCGCAAAAAACGCTTTCCAGAGTTTCGTCCCGAACCGGTCTTTTTGCCTGAGAGTTTTTGCTTACCCCTTCGGCGCCGCATCTTGAGCGGTCTCTCCCGGTTCGTTCATCCGAAAAATATGATGGTCGTATTATAGCGCCGGAACAGCGGCCTGTCAAGCGCTCTGCGGCAAATTTTTCCCGCCGGAAAAGGAAAAACCTCTCCCCTGCCCCATTGCGGCGCACAAAGGCCCGGAACGCCTTGTGTGCGCTCCGGGCCTGATTTTCCGGGAAAAGGAAGTTACTGCTGCACCAGTGCCTGCACCGCATAGCGGGAGATCTCGATCACCACTTTGGGGGCCACCTCCACGCGCAGCGTGTCCTCATCCATCGAAACGATCCTGCCGTAGATGCCGCCCGCGAACATGACTTTGGCGCCCACCTTCATGCCGGTGTGCAGATCCTTTACCTCGGTGCGTTTTTTGCGCATGTTGGCCGCGGAAATGGCATACAGGATCAGGGCGATCACGCCCATGATGACGGCCAGAGTGATGCAGGTCCACAGGATGACTTCAAAGTTGATTGCCATGGATCAAATGCCGTCGCTTTCTTCGTCGATGTCGTCGGTGTGCTCCGCCAGCTCAAACCGAACGATGCAGTCTTTGCCTGTTTCGGCCAGCTCGTCGGCCAGAGAGCGGGGATCGTCCTCCATGTCCAGCATGGTCACGGCGGTGACGATCATGGGCAGATTGGTGCCTGCGATGACCTCGATCTTCTGTTCGGGCCGGGCAAACTTGCACTCCACGGCGGTCTTGAACGGAGAACCGCCCGGCAGATCGGACAGCACCACCACGCCGTCCAGCGCGTTGAAGCGGTCAAAAGCGGCGTTCAGCTTGTCGGCCAGCTGTTCGGTGGACATGCCTTCCTCAAAATTGATGTACTGGACATACTCACTTTCGCCCGCGATCATCTGGGCGGAGGTGTGGATGCCGTCGGCAAAATGGCCGTGTCCGGTCACGATCAAACCAATCATCGTTGTTTTCCTCCTGCAAAAGGCTTACTTCAGGGTGTAGGGATACAGGGTGACGCCCTTGACCACGCGGTTCACCTCACCGGTGGGGCAGGGATTGTCCGGGGTGATGCCCAGGGCCAGGCTCTTGTGCACGGCCAGCGTCTGGGCAAACAGGATAAAGTCCAATCCCAGCAGGACGTTCTCCTCGTCCTTGCCCACCTTGATCTGGATGGGATAATCGGCCAGCGCCTCGATGCCCTCGCAGTCACGGTTGTACACCACGGCGATCTTGTTGCCCTTGCGCTGGTGCGCCATCTCCTTGACCAGATCCAGCTCATAGGTGCGGCGGTACTCGTCGTCGCTCAGATATGCCACGGTCAGGGTGTTGTCGTCGATGATGGACTTGGGGCCGTGGCGGAAGCCCAGCTCGGAATCATACATGGTAGCTACCTTGCCGGCGGTCAGCTCCAGCATCTTCAGGGCGGACTCCTGTGCCACACCCTTCAGGCCGATGTTGCCCAGGTAGACGATGCGGTCAAAGTCGAACTCCTCCACGATCTTTGCCACGGCGGGGTACTGCTCATCCAGGAAGTGCTGCCCCGCGGCGCACAGACGCTCCACCTCGGCGGTGATCTCGTCCAGCTGATCCAGATTCAGGGCCAGATAGGTGGCCAGATACATGTTGCTGTAGCTGGAGGTCATGGCAAAGGACTGGTCGTGCGTTTCGGGGGTCAGATTGATGGCGTAGCAGTTGCTGCGGCCCTGGGCCTGCTTGGACAGCGCGCCCTCGCAGTTACAGGTGACGAACAGATGGTACAGGTTCTGGCACACCACATCGGCGGCCTCCACGTTGCCCACAGACTCCGGCGAGTTACCGGAACGGCCAAAGTTCACCAGCAGGGTGGGCTTGGTGCGGGACAGGAAGTTCTCCGGCGAGGGCACCAGGTCGGTAGAAGCGTAGGATTTGACTTTAAAGTTATACTTGGGGTTCAGCGCCTGGAACAGCGAGTTGCCGACAAATTCGCTGGTGCCGGCGCCGGTGAGAATGATGTCAAAATCGTCTGCCTTTACCACATGGTCGATAAAAGCCTGAAGTTCGTCCTTGCAGGCGGCAAGCTGGGCGCAGGTCTTGCGCCAGGTGGCGGGCTGCTGATAGATCTCATGGATCGTAAAGGTGGAGGACGTTTCCTTCATCTTCTCATCCGTCAGATTAAAAATGCTCATCCTTTTCTACCTCCTAAGTAGTTTTGGTGGTTTTGTTATATCATACACTGTGCACAGAAAACAAGATACTTACTGAAAGCCATAACTTTTTGGTTGAAAAATACAAATATTTTTGAAAAGGAAGGCGGTATAATGAAACCAGCAAAAAAGCTCGGAAAAGGAGGGCAATCGCAATTATGGTGATTCAGAGCAAAAAGGTCTGGCTGGCTGACCAGTTCGTTCCGGCCGCCATCGAAATGGACGGCGGCAAGATCACAGGCATTTTCCCCCACGGGACAAAAGAGGTGGATGACGATTACGGCGACAAGCGCATTGTGCCCGGATTTATGGACATTCATTGCCACGGCGCGTATGAGTTTGATACCAACGACGCAAACGAAGAAGGTCTGCGCTACTGGGCGGAGCATATCGTATCGGAGGGCGTGACCAGCTTTTTGGCCACCACCATCACCCAGAGCGTGGAAGTGCTGACGGGCGCGGTGTCCAATGTGGCAAAAGTGATGGAAAGCGGCTACAGCGGCGCCGAGATCCTGGGCATCCACTTTGAAGGCCCCTATCTGGATATGAAGTATAAGGGCGCACAGCCGGAGCAGTTCATTGCAAAGCCGACCGTTGAGCAGTTCAAGCAGTACCAGGAGGCGGCGCACGGCAACATCCGCCTGGTGACGATGGCCACCGAGACCGACGAGGACTTTGCCCTCACGCGGTATCTGGCTTCCACGGGCGTGGTGGTCAGCATCGGTCACAGCGCCGCCACCTATGAGCAGGCGGTGATGGCCTATGCCAACGGTGCGCGCTCGATGACGCATGTTTATAACGGCATGACCCCCTTCAACCATCGCGCCAACGGCCTGGTGGGTGCGGCCTACCGCATCCGCACCATGTATGGCGAGATCATCTGCGATGGATGCCATTCCACCCCGGCGGCGCTGAACAACTATTTTATGAGCAAAGGCCCGGATTTTGCCATCATGATCTCGGACGCGCTGATGGCCAAGGGCACCCCCGTGGGCAGCAAGTACCTGTTTGGCGGCAATGAGATCCTCATCTACCCGGACGGAAGCGCGCACCTGACTTCCACCGGCGGCCTGGCAGGGTCTACCCTGAACCTGAACAAGGGCCTTAAGATCCTGGTGGAGGACGCTCTGGTGCCCTTCAACTACGCGCTGAACTCCTGCACCATCAACCCCGCCCGCTGCCTGCGCCTGGATGACCGCAAAGGCTCGATCCAGGTGGGCAAGGACGCGGACATCGTGGTGCTGGACGACAACTACGACGTGCTCCAGACCTACTGCATGGGCCAGGCCAAGCTGTAAGGAGACGGACGAAGGTTTTGTTCCTTTTTGAAAAAAGGAACCGAAAAACTTTTTTCTCGCAAAACGCGTCCGCGTTTTGCAAAAGGCTTTGGAAAAAGGCCGGCGGGCGGCACCGGCTTGCGCGCTCCCGCGCGCGGTGGCTGCGCCAGCGTGTGCCCGGCCGGAGATATGATTTTGGAAATAAGGAGAGAACAGTTCATGAAGCATCCCTTACAGGAAATGATGGAAAAGCGCCGCCAGGGTGTTCGCTGCGGCATTCCTTCTTATTGCAGCGCCAACGAGCTGGTGCTGGAGATCGCCCTGCGCCGCGCTAAGGAGCACGACGCCCCGGTGCTGATCGAGGCCACCGCCAACCAGGTGAACCAGTTTGGCGGCTACACCGGCATGAAGCCGAAGGATTTTTATGAGATGGTGCTGCGCATGGCCAAAGAGATCGGTCTGCCGGAGAGCAGGATCATCCTGGCGGGCGACCATCTCGGCCCCCTGACCTGGCAGAAGCTGCCCGAAGCCGAGGCGATGGCCAACTCCGAAGAGCTGGTGTACCAGTACGCCCGCGCCGGATTTACCAAGATCCATCTGGATACCAGCATGAAGGTGGCCGATGATCCCGATGGCCTGCTGGAAACGGCTGTGGTGGCCCGCCGCGGCGCAGCGCTGTATAAAGCGGCCATGAAGGGCTACGAGGAGCTGAAGGCCGAAAAGCCCGACGCTATGCGTCCGGTGTTCGTCATCGGCAGCGAAGTGCCTATCCCCGGCGGTGCCACCGAAGCCGAGGATACGCTGGCCGTCACAAAGCCGGAGGCGTTCCGGGATACCGTTTCCACCTATCAGCGCGTCTGGGCCGAAGCGGGCGTGGGCGACGGCATGAAGGATGTCATCGCGGTGGTGGTGCAGCCCGGCGTGGAGTTTGGCGACGAGCAGGTGTTTGACTACGATCCCGCCGCCGCCACAGAGCTGGTGGCCGCGCTCAAGGAGTTCCCGGACGTGTGCTTCGAGGGCCACTCCACCGACTATCAGACGGCGGAGGATCTGTATAATATGGTCACGGACGGCATCGCCATCCTCAAGGTCGGCCCCGCCCTCACCTATGGCCTGCGCGAGGCATTGTTCTCCCTGAGCATGATGGAAAAGGAGCTGGTGCCCGAAGCCGAGCGCGCCAACTTTATCGAAACGCTGGAGCAGAGCATGCTGGCGCATCCCGAAAACTGGGCCAAGCATTACCACGGCGATGAAAAGCATCTGGCCCAGTGCCGCAAGTACAGCTACTCCGACCGCGCCCGGTATTACATTGGACAGCCGGAGGTCGTGGCGGCCATGAATAAGCTGTTCGACAACCTGCGCAAGTATCCCATCCCCATGAATATGCTGCATCAGTATATGCCCCTCAGCTATGCCCGGATCCGTGCCGGTGAGCTGAAGCTTGACCCGCGTGAGCTGGCGATGGACGGCATCGCCCAGTTCATGATGGACTACGAAGCGGCGGTCTGAGCGTTTTACAGGTCATTTTGATTCCTCCATAAAAACAGGGATCGGCCCGGTGCGGCGCAGTTTGCGCCGTGTTCCGGGCCGGTTCCTGTCTGTGGGGCTGCTCTTTCTGACCAAAGGCATCAAAAAGAAAAAAGGTGCCGCCCCGCTATTTTCCCAAAACATGGTCAAAACACTGGATTTCCCACAGCCTTCGTGATATAATTTAGGCTATACAGCCAAATGGGTCGCCAAGCGGGGGCACATTCAAAAGGGTGCCTGCTCTCGGTTCTCCATCCCTGTCAGGGATCTGCGGCCGCGGTACCGTGTCCCCGGAATATAGACATATCATAGGAGGAGCATCCATGAATTACAGCGCATTGATCCAGAACCGAAAGTCTGCCCGTGAGTTTTCGGCCAGAAGCGTGCCTGCCGCAGCGGTGGCACAGATCGAGGCCTATTATAAGGATGGCTGCCAGCATCTGGTGCCCGGCATCCATACCGAGCTGCTCATCTTTGGCACCGATGCCAAGGCGGTGCTGGAGGGCGCTGCCGGCTATGAGGATTTCCTGGTGGGCGCGCCCAACTATCTGGTCCTTCTGTCCCAAAAGGATCCCCGCGCGGTGATGAACGCGGGCTATATCATGGAGGATCTGATCCTGAAGCTGACCGAGATGGATCTGGGCAGCTGCTGGATCACCTTTACCGACAGCGGCCGCGTCAAGCAGGCGCTGGGCATCCAGTCCGATCTGGATGTGGCCGCCATCGCCGCCTTCGGCGAGGGGGTCAAGGGTCTGCGCCGCCTGCGCTTCAATCTTCTCAGCATGAAGAATGTGGACAACGCTGCCAAGCGTCAGTATTTTGCCCCCAAAAAGGGCGTGTACAATATGGCCTTTGTGGACAGCTGGGGCAAAACGGATGGCCTGGATGAGCATATCGGTTTTTATGAGGATATGCTGTGGGAGGCGCTGTATGCCGCATCCCTTTCTCCCAGCTACCTGAACCGTCAGCCCTACGGCTTTGTGGTCTGCGGCTCCAGCGTCACGCTGGTGGAAACGGCGGACGCCTACACCGACCGCATCGATGGTGACTTGGATCTGGGCGTCGTGCTGCTGCACTTTACGGCTGCGGCCTCCCAGTGGTCCGGCAACATCGTCTGGAAGATGGGCGAGGAGGCAGGGCAGATGGCCCTGCCCGAGGGCTGCCGCGTGGTGGCTACCTGCACGCTGTGACCGGCTTTTGATCAAGAGAACAGGCCGTCCCCTGCAAACAGGGGACGGCCTGTTTTTAGATGGTGTTTTCATAAGCAGAGTGTGCCGGAAAAAAGACCGTTCAGACGGTGTGCAATGCTTATGAAAGCCGCTTCTTCGTTTGCCCCGCGCACAGGGGGCTTTTACAGCAGGAAGGTCTTGACCAGCCAGATCACCAGCGCGGCCGCCAGCACCATGCCCAGCGTGACCCAGAAGCTGTGGTCTTTTCTGCCGTCGGCGGGGGTGGGCCGGGCTGGGGCTTTGCCGCCCTTTTTCAACGAGTCGATGCCGTCGTCCAGCTTTTTGGATCTGAGATCGCTGCCGCGGCCATAGATGCGGTTCAGCGTGCCCATGTAGCGGCTGTAGTCTTTGGTTTCGTGCGCGTGCTCATTCTCATTCATGGGGAAAGGGTTCCTTTCAGTTTTTTTATTTTCTTTTCCCGCTTTTTGAAAAAAGCGGGGCAAAAACGTTTCGATCGGCCTGTGCATCCGCACAGGCCAGATTTTTGGTTCGCATAGGGCAGGCCCAGCCCTCTTTCCAGGCCCGGGCGGGCCGTAGAAAAAGCGTTGGACGGCATGCCGCAGGCTTCTGGGTTCAAAAGCGGCGTTCCTGGTTGGTTTCCAGCCATCGGCGGAACGCGGCGCGCAGCTCGGGTTCCCGGCTTCGCGGCACGGGGATGCGTGCGCCGCTGCCCATGCGCAGCTCCCCGGCGGCCATCAGCTGCACGCGGGACAGGTTCACCACATAAGAGCGGTGCGGCTGGATAAAGCGCTCATCTTCCAGCAAAGGGGCGGCCACAGCGGAAAAGGGGATCCGCAGCGAGAGCGAGGCCACCTCCCCGCCGTCCCGCAGATGGGCGTGCACCACATGATGGGTGCACTCCAGATATTCGATGTCCGCATACGGCAGCGCATGCAGCCCTTGGGCCGATGCCAGCGCCAGCACGGGGCCGTATTCCGGCTCGGTAGCGCGGTCCAGCAGGGCAAACAGCTCTTCCCGCTGGATGGGCAAAAGCAGATACTGCATCGCGTCCACTCGATACGCGCTGTAGGCATGGGTCGGCGTCCGGGCCAAAAATGCCAGCGGTGCGCGGCAGCCCCGGCTGCGCAGCGCGGCGGCCGCGGCCAGCCCCTCCGGATGCAGGGCGGCGCTCAGCTCCAGCAGATACAGCTCATACCGCGCCCCGGCCTCGTCCTGCCGCAGCAGCGCCGCCGTATCCGGCAGCTGCTCCACGATGCAGGAGTCCGCGCGGCGGGAATAATAATCCATGCACAGCTGCTCCAGACGTGCCCGCAGCTGGAGATCTGCGCTGCAAATGGCGATATGAAAGACCATGGCATTGTCCCCTTTTGTAAATTTTTTTTGCATGTATTGCATTTCTGTCCACTGGGACGTAAGATAAAAGAATACAAAATCCGCGCTGGATATCAAAATATCTGCCGAGTCAAAGGAGCCTCGCCATGCAAAAACCGCTTGTCAGCATCATTGTTCCCGTTTATAATGCGCAGCAGCAGCTTCCCCGCTGTCTGGACAGCATCCGCGCCCAAAGCTGGAAAGATCTTGAGATCATCCTGCTCAACGATGGCTCCTCCGATGGCAGCCTTGCGCTGTGCCAGGCCGCGCAGCAGCAGGACAGCCGCATCCGGGTGGTGGACAAGGAAAACTCCGGCGTTGCGGATACCCGCAACGCCGGCCTTGCGCTGGCCGGCGGAAAGTATGTTCAGTTTGTGGACAGCGATGATTATCTTGATTCGGATTACACCGAGCTTCTGGTCTGCGCCGCCGAGGAAAACGGGGCGGATCTGGTGATCGCGCCCTATCGGATGGTCATCCCGCCGGACGTGGTCGCGCGCTCGGAGCTGGCGTTCAACCGTCTACAGGAAAAGCTCCGCCTGCCCGAAAAGGAACACGAGCCGCGGGAGACCGAAACGCGGGAATACACCTTTCTGCCCCCCGGCGTGATGGATCGGGAAATGTATGCCCGCCAGCAGCTGGAAAAGCCCGCCACCTTTTTTTATTCAGTGGTCTGGAACAAGCTCTACCGCCGGGAGCTGCTGGTCAAAGACAACATCCGCTTCCCCGGCGAAGTGCGCTGGAGCGAGGATCTGATCTTTAATATGCAGTATGTCCGGGCGGCGCAGGTGTTTTGCGCCATCGGCACCGCCGGATACAACTATGTGCAGAACCAGCAGAGCATCTGCCATACCCAGATCAATCCCGCTTCGGTGGCGGCCAACCGCGTGCAGGTGTTCCGCTATTTCAAAAAGCTGTATGAGGATCTTGGTATGTACGACGAGGCCAAAAAGCAGCTGCACAAGTTTCTGTTCAGCTTTTCGGAAAGCACCTGGCCCTCCGGCACAAAGCAGAAGCTGATGGAGTATCTTGGAAAGACCACCCCGGAGGACATGCTGGAGACCATCGAAAAGGCCGCCGCCGAGATGGACGAAAAGGAAGCCCGCAGCCGCATGCAGGGATCCTGACCCCGGCATGCGCCGCATACAGACCGCAAAATCCCGGAGCGTGTGCCGCCCCGGGACTTTTTGCTGTCAGAGGATATGCTGCCGTGCGGCGGCAGAGGCTCAATCCCCGATGGCGGCGCACTTTCTGGCCAGCCAGTCGCGTTCCGCATCGTTCAGGCGGGGCGCCAGCTTTTCAAATACCAGGCGATGATAATCGTTCAGCCATTCCAGCTGTTCCCTGTTCAGCACGCCGGGGACGATGGGCGTGGTGTCGATGGGCACAAAGGTCACGGGGGCAAAGCCCAGGAAGGTGCCATACTGGTTGTCGGCGATGTGGATGCACTCCAGCTCGTTCTCGATGCGGATGCCCACCTTTCCGCCCTCGTAAACGCCCGGCTCATCGGTGACGATCATGCCCGGCACAAACACCACCGTGTTGCGTCCGTTCAGGGCGTGGGGGCCTTCGTGGACGCTGCCCACAAAGCTGACGCTGTGGCCGGTGCCGCAGCGGTAGTTGATCAGATGGCGCCACAGCGGTTCGCGGGCCAGCGTGTCCAGCATGTGGCCGTCGCAGTAGTCCAGCCACACCGCCCGGGCGATGTCGATGTGGCATTGCAGCGTCCAGGTGTAGAACAGGCGTTCTTCCTCGGTCAGCTGGCCCAGCGCATAGGTGCGGGTGATGTCGGTGGTGCCGTCCAGATAGGTGCCGCCGCAGTCCACCAGCAGAAAGCCCCGGCGCTGCAGGGCTGCGTGGTCGGCTTCGGTGGCATGATAGTGCATCATGGCGGCGTTGGGGCCGTAGGCCGCAATGGTGCCAAAGCTTTCGGTCAGGAAATGTTCCTGCGCACTGCGGTGCCTGTGCAGCATCTCGTCCACGGTCAGCTCGGTCAGGGCCTCGCCCGCGGCCAGACGCCGCTCCAGCTCCATCTGGAACCGCACCATCGCCACGCCGTCCCGGATGTGCGCTTCGCGCAGATGGGACAGCTCGGTGGCGTTTTTCACGCCCTTCATGGGCAGCAGCGGATCGGCCAGCAGTTTGACGGTCAGGGCGGGATTGGCTTCCAGCACTTCATACACCGCGTAGTTCACGGAGGCGGGGTCGGCCAGCACGGTCTGGGGCGCGGTCTCCGCCGCCAGAAGATCCAGCACTGCGCCGTAGTCTGCCAGCTCCACGCCGTTTTCCGCCAGCTCTGCGGCGGCTTGCGCGGCAAGCCGCGTCTGATCGATGAACAGCACGGCACGCTCGGCGGTGACGTAGCAGTAAGCCATGGCATAGGGCGTGCAGCGGATGTCCATGGCCCGCAGGTTCAGCAGCCAGGCCAGATTGTCCAGCTTGCCCACCAGCTGGGCCGTGCAGCCCAGCTCGGCCAGCTTTGCGCGCAGACGTCCCAGCTTTTCGGCCGGGGTTGCGCCCGCGTATTCGGTGCTCAGCAGCCAGGCCGGGGTCGCGGGCAGGGCCGGGCGCCCTTCGGTCCACAGCTCGTCCTCCAGGTTCAGGGTCTTGATATGGCCGTTCTTTGCTTCCAGCGCTTTTTGCAGGCTGTGCACCAGCCCGCAGGAGGCGGTCAGCCCGCACAGGCCCAGCGTTTCGCCCTCGGTCAGGGCGGCGGCACAGTACTGCTCCACCGTGGGCACGCCCGGCTCGGCCATGCGCATCAGCTGGATCTCGCTGCCGGCCAGCTGCTTTTCTGCCTGCACAAAAAAGCGCCCGTCCGCCCACAGAGCGCTGCCCGTGCGGGTGACGACAAGGCTGGAGTTTTCGCCCGTAAAGCCGGAAAAGTATTCCCGCGCATTGTAATGCGTGGGCAGGTATTCGCTGGAGTGGGGATCCCCGGTGGGGATCAGATAGGCGGCGCAGCCATTGGCTTCCATGGCGGCGCGCAGCGCGGCGATGCGTTCGTTGACAGTGTTCATGCTCATAAAGATGACCTTCTTTCTGCCGGAAAAAACGCCCGGCGGCGGTGGTTTGCATCGGCTCTATTGTAGCATCCCCGCGGGCAGAATGCAAACCCGCGCGGGGAAAATGCCGCGGAAGGGCGTTTGTTTGGCGCTTTTGGACGGATGGGGCGGGCTTTGGCGCGCCGGGGACGCTGAAAATGCAAAAAAGTTACAATTTTTTCTTGAAAAAGGCCGGTTTTCCATTGACAGCCTTGTTATAATAGTACCGTGGACAAAACGCGGGGCGGCACGGATTCTGGCCGCCCGGTTTGCTTGTAAATGCGGGAAACGGCGTGCGTTTTCCCGGGATAAAGAAAGAGGCATTGGAATTATGGCAACCAAGATCGATATTTTTTCCGGCTTTCTCGGCGCTGGCAAGACCACGCTGATCAAAAAGCTGATCCAGGAATCCTTTGCGGGGCAGAAGGTCGTGCTGATCGAGAACGAATTTGGCGAGATCGGCATTGACGGCGGCTTTTTGCAGCAGTCCGGCATCCAGATCAACGAGCTGAACGCAGGCTGCATCTGCTGCTCTCTGGTGGGCGACTTCCGCGCCGCGCTGGAGCAGGTGGTGGAGCAGTATCATCCGGATCGCATCCTGATTGAGCCGTCCGGCGTGGGCAAGCTGTCCGATGTGACCCGCGCGGTCGAGGGCGTGGCCAAGCACCTGGAGGTGGAGCTGAACAGCTTTGTCACCATTGCGGACGTGAACAAGGTCAAGATGTATATGAAGAACTTTGGCGAGTTCTACGATGACCAGATCAGCCACGCAAGCTGCATCATCCTCAGCCGCACCCAGTCCGCCAAAGAGGACAAGGTGGCCGCCGCCGTAGCGATGCTGCGGGAGAAGAACCCCACCGCTACCATCGTCACCACCCCCTGGGATGACCTGACCGGTGCACAGATCCTGACTGCGATGGCTTCCAGAGACGATTTTGTGGCCCAGCTGCTGGCGATGGCGGCACAGGCCAACGCCGAGCACGCCCATGAGGATGAGGAGCACGAGCATCACCACCACTATGATGAAAACGGCGTGTGCTCCTGCGGCCACCATCACGATGAGGACGATGACCACGACGACCACGAGCACCACCACCATCATGACGAGGATGGTCACTGCTGCTGCCACGATCACGACGAGGACGAGCACGAGCACCACCATCATGACGAGGATGGCCATTGCTGCCATCACGACCACGACGAGGAGGAGCATGAGCACCATCACCACCACGACGAGGACGGCCACTGCTCCTGCGGCCACCACCATCACCACCACCACCATGGTCATGATGCCGACGAGGTGTTTACCAGCTGGGGCGTAGAAACTGCCCGCAAGATCGCAAAGGCTGAGATCGAGCACGCCATGGCCGAGCTGGACAGCGGCAAATACGGCATGATCCTGCGCTCCAAGGGCATCGTGGACGGCGGCGCAGACGGCTGGCTGGAGTTCGACTACGTTCCCGGCGAATGGGAAGTGCGTTCCCGCGGCGCGGATGTGGGCGGCAAACTGGTCGTGATCGGCTCCAAAATGGACGAAGCCGGCATTGCGGCGCTGTTCGGTGTGTAAGCAGAAGGAGCTTTTTGTATGGCAAAGGAGATCCCCGTTTATCTGTTCGTGGGCTTTCTGGAAAGCGGAAAGACCCAATTCATCCAGGAGACCTTTGAGGACGCAAACTTTGATTCCGGCGACAAGACCCTGCTGCTGGTGTGCGAGGAGGGCGAGGAGGAATACGATGCCTCCCGGTTCGCCTTCCCCGGCACGACGGTGGCCGTGCTGGAAGATAAATCTCAGCTGAACCCCGAAAATCTGGCCCGGCTGGAAAAGGAGTCCGGCGCAGGCCGTGTGGTCATCGAATACAACGGCATGTGGCTTTTGCAGGAGCTGGCCGAGGCTCTGCCCGAAAACTGGATCGTTTATCAGTGCATTGCCACGGCGGACGGCACCACGGCCCTGACCTATGCGCGGGACAACTCCATGCGCAGTCTGCTGCTGGACAAGATCGCCCGCAGCGAGCTGATCGTGTTCAATCGTGCCGAGGCGGTGAACAATGACGATGCCCGGCAGGAGCTGCACAAGCTGGTGCGCCAGGCCTCCCGCAAATGCGATATCGCCTATGAGTTTGCGGACGGCAGTGTGGCCTATGACGATATTCCCGATCCCCTGCCCTTTGATATCAACGCGCCGGTGATCGAGCTGCACGACGAGGATTTTGGCATCTGGTACATGGACTGCCAGGACGATCCAAAAAAGTATGTGGGCAAAACGGTGCGTTTTCTGGCGCAGGTGTGCCAGACCAACCGCGCGGGCAAAAACAGCTTTGTGCCCGGCCGCTTTGCCATGACCTGCTGTGTGCAGGATATCCAGTTTGTGGGCTTCCCCTGCGTGTACGAGAATTATAAGGCGCTGGAGCAGCGCTCCTGGGTGGTGGTCACTGCCAGGGTCAACTACAAGTTCCACAACATCTACCGGGGCAAAGGCCCTGTGCTCACCGCTGTTTCGGTGGAGCCGGGCCACAAGCCGCTGAACGATGTAGTGACCTTCTCCTGATCTTTCTGCCGGAAAGCCGGGCCGCAGGCCCTGCTTTTGATACGCTGTAACATTCCCCCAAGGAGGTTTGAACACATGAAAACTCTGTTCCGTATTCTGGGCGCAGCTGCGGCTGTGGCCGCCACCGGTGCCGCCATCATTGCGCTGGACAAGCTTTTGAACCAGAAGGATCCGCTCCATGTGGAGGCGGTCGAGTTCCCCGAGCAGGCAGAGGACGACGCCGAAGCCGCCGCCGAAACTGCCGAGGCATATGCCGCTGCACAGGCACAGGAAGCCGCTGACGAATGCGCTGCCCCGGCACAGGAAGCTGCCGCGCAGGAGCCGGAAGCTTCGGCCGAGGCTCCCGCTGAGGAGTCGGCTCCCGAAGTATCCCCTGCCCCGCCCAAGCCCGCCGGGGACTCCCCCATCGTGAACCCGGTGGAGGCCGGCCCCGCCGTTGCCCCCAAGGACGAAAAGGGCAATTTTGACCCGACCAGGATCGCCGTTTCGGAGGATTTTGGAGACTGGGAGGAGCAGGGCTGCAAGGGCTGAGCCTGCCCTTCTCGTCCCCCTGCGGACAAAGGGGCTGCCGCGAAACGGTTCCCCCGAAAAAGAGGATAAGAAAAGCCGGGCATCTGTTTTTTGCAGATACCCGGCTTTTTGTCTGGGCCGTTTTGCGGCGCTTCTTTTCCCGTTTAAAAAGGGCTGCACGCCGGAAAGGGTGCAGCCCTGCTGTTTTTGGGTTGGGTTCCATCGCGGCGGCGCGTTCATGGGCACTTTCTCCGCTTTCGATCCCGCGCGATCGAAAGGCCGGGGCTTTGCGTGATGCAGGTGCTTACTCTATCGTCAGATGGTAGGCCGTAGCATAGTCCTGTTGCAGCCAGACGGTCGCGCTTGCCTCCTGCGCGCTGTAGATCACGCTGTACTGCGTCATGGAGGTCGCCTCTGTGCCCGGATCCTGTGCTGCAACGCTGAGGATCTTCATTGCCTGGGCCGGGGTCATTTTGGTCATGTAGCCTTCCTGGGTAAAATCGAGATAGCGTTCCAGCGCGCTGACGATCCCGGTAAAGCGGTGATAGCCGTGGCCATAGCCATAATGGTACTCCCGCACGGTGTTGCCAAGCGCTGTCGCCTTTTCCGTGCAGATGCCGTCCTTATAGCGATCCTCGGCGTCATCAAAGCCCACATAGTAGTTGGTCACGGCGTTGGTGTCCGTCACGGTCAGCTGGTTGTAGCGCCATTCCAGAACGATGGAAGCGCCCGCGGCATCGGTGACGAACAGATGTAAATCTATGCCGCCCGTATTGCGGATATTGTATTGCCGGGCCAGGGCGATCGCTTCCTCCACCGTGGCGCAGCTGTCCAGAATATAGCGCGCCAGCACGGAATGGCCGATGGAGGTCTTGCCAGGCTCCTGCTGGTCAACGGCGGTCTCGCCCGGCTTGACGTCCAGCTTCAAAATAGAGACCGTCAGGCCCTTTTCATTCATTCCGTCCACGCACAGATACGGCAGCAGCACAGCCAGCGAAGTGTCCGTTTTTCCGTCATCCAGCACGCCGGCATAGTAGTCTCCCCCTGCCAGGCCAAGCCAGCATGCGTCCGCAATGCCGATGGATCTGTATTTTCCCTCCGGGGCGCAATGAAGGGCCACATTCAGGCCGGTATACGCGCCGTCGGGGTCGGTGTGCCGGTAGTCGTAGTTTCTGGCGGTCAGAAAGCTGCTGCCCGTCTCGTTCCAGGTGGAGAATGCGGAGCAGCCCGCGTCATACTGACCGAATTTGCTCAGGAGCGTGGTGATTACAGGATTGCCATAATAGTCGTAATCGCAGGTCATTTCGTAGAAATAACCTGCCTCATCCACGCGCTTGAGGGTATCCAGAGATGCGCTCATCGTCTCGTCCAGCCATTCGGCGGCGTGCGGATTGGCTGGCGTGCTTTTGGCAAAGGAAAAGCTCGGGAAACAGGCAAAGCTCTGGATCCCGACCAGGGAAACGAACAGCACAAGGGCTGTGAGGACAATACCGGTTTTCTTCATAAGGATCATCCTTTCCATGATTTGTTTTGTTTGTTCCTGAAAACAGCTTTTTGGCGACCGATCCCCCACAGGCTGTTTCCAAGGCAGAAGGGGGACGTCCGTCCCTGGTTTGTGTATCATCCCTGCGCTTTGCCCGCCTCCCTTCGTATTTTGTGCGCAAATAGAACCTGACATCCTCATTATATCGGAACTTCAAGGGCTTCGCAAGCGCAGACGGCGGCGGATATCGTCGCTTCTGATTTTGTTGATTGATTAAATCCAGGCGATACGCTATAATGGAGGTGTCATCCTGCTTGGGCTGCAAGGCCGGAAACAGGAACAGCGCTCTTTGGCGCAGGATCCGTATGCCGTGCTGCCGGAGCGGGCAGCGCACCAGAGGAGGCGTATCCACCATGCAGATCCCCAAACCGTCCATCGGCAGGCTGGAGCTGGGCGTGCTGTGCAGCCTGTCGGACAGCTACATGATGCTGCCGTTTCTTGTGTTTTCCGGCCTGCTGACCGGAAAATCAACGGCCGTAAACTTTTTTGTGCCCGTTGTGATCCTGTATTCCATCCAGCGGGCCTGCCTGGTCGCCTTGCGCGGGTTCGGCGAGATCACCAATCCCTACAGGATCCTGCGGGGCGGGCTGCTGCTGGCGCTTCCCGGCGCGGTGCTGATGGTGCTGTCCTCCGTGTACCGGCCTGTGCTGATGCTCAGCGCACTGCTGATCGGGGTGGGGCTTTCTCCGGTCCGCGCCATGTTCATCCCGCTGTATACCGCCGTAACGCAGCAGGACGCATCCCTCAAGCAGGCAAAGCGCATCGGTACGGGCCTGTATCTGCTGGTCATGCTGTCGGCGCTTTTTTTGAAAAAAAGCCGCCTGCCGGTCGTTCCGCTCCTGTTTTTGTTTTATATCGCCTGTGCGCTGTGGATCCTGCTCCGCTTTGATGGAGATGCGCTGTTCGCACGGCAAAAGGCCTTTGACACCAGCAAGGCAAAGCCCGTGTTTTTCATCTTCGGCGCGCTGACGATGCTTTGCCTGCTCATCCTGCGCCAATACAAGCAGTCTGGTGTCTCCATGCTGATCTGGCTGACGCCGGCTATGGTGGCCATCTTTGTGGTGCTGGAGATGTGCCGGCGCCGCAACTATGTGGCGTTTGTCTACCAGGCGTACTGGGCTGGCGCAGTGAAAAGCCATCTGCTGCTGTTCAGCCTGATCTATCACAGCTCTGTTGGCAACACCTCCATGGCAACGCTGATCTATCTTGCCATCGCAATAGGCAGCATCCTGGCGGCGCTGCTGCAAAAGCCGCTGGCAAGGCTTCTGCCGGGCGACCGGCTGGGCCGCATATCCATGCTGCTTGCGGCGGCGCTGTCCTTTCTGCTGGCTGTCCCGTCACAAGCTGTCAACCTGATCGGACTTGTGCTCTCCGGGGCCTTTGGCAGCATCGTTGCGGCACAAGCCGGCGCATGCTACATGCATGACGACCGCCATTTGCCGCTGGAGCGCGCCCTTACCCGGCTTCGGATCCACACGGCTGGCAGCATCCTGCAGCAGCTGGCGATGTTCTTCATTATTTATCTGCTTGGAGAGTTCCGGATCCACCGGAATCTTTTGGAAGCCTACGCAGCCGGAACACCGGATCCAAGGCTTGGCCTTTTGCTGCGCACAGCCGGCCTGATCTGCAGCGCCGGACTGCTGCTTTCCGCCATCCTGATCGTGTGCTTCACAGCAAAGCCGCGCGGCAAAGGAGAAGCCAAAGGCGTGGACACCGCCGATGAAGGAACCTAAGAAAGGAGATACCTATATGGACAAGCGAACCATCATCCAGTACCTGGAGGAAAGAGCGGCGGATTTTTATGCGCTCAGCGACAAGATATGGGAAAACGCGGAGATCCGCTTTGGAGAAAAGCAGTCCGTCCAGGATTACGCTGCTTTTCTTGAGGCGGAAGGCTTTGCGGTGACGATCGGGATCGCAGGGCTGAAAACGGCCTTCCGCGCCCAGTGGGGAAGCGGGAAGCCTGTGATCGGCTTTCTGGGAGAGTACGACGCGCTTGCCGGCATGAGCCAGAAGGCAGGCGTTGCCGTGAAGGAGCCCCTTGAAAACGGCGGGAACGGACACGGCTGCGGCCACAATCTGCTTGGCGTCGGCGCGCTCATGGGCGCTGTCGGCCTCAAGCATGCGCTGGAAACAGAGGGCAGGCCCGGGACGGTGGTTTTCTTTGGCTGCCCGGCCGAAGAGGGCGGATCCGGAAAGACCTTTATGGCGCGCGAGGGCTGCTTTGATCTGCTGGATGCGGCCTTCAGCTGGCATCCGAACAATTGCAGCATGATGCCTCCCGGCCCTGTTCTGGCCAACGATGTCGTCCGCTACAGCTTTACCGGCAAGGCGTCCCACGCGGCGGCGGCGCCGGAGGCGGGAAGAAGTGCGCTGGACGCGCTTGAGCTGATGAACATCGGTGTCCAATTTCTCCGAGAGCACATCCCGTCCACTGCCAGGATCCATTATGCCATTACGGATACCGGCGGAAACTCGCCCAATATCGTTCAGTCCCACGCATCCGCGCTGTATCAGATCCGGGCGCCCTTTGCGCCGGAGCTTGCGCAGCTGTATGAGCGGGTCAACAACATCGCAAAAGGCGCAGCCCTGATGACCGATACGCAGGTAGAGATCCGCTTTCTGAAGGGGATCAGCAATACCGTGCTGATCCCTGCGCTGGACGAGGTCATGTACAACAATATGTGCGAGATCCCCAACCCTGTTGAGCATGCGACCGATATGGCGTTTGCGCAGCAGATCGTCAAAACGCAGAATCCCGCCGACAGGCTTCCGGAACACGCGTTTGATCTGAAGGTCAAGCCCTTCCACAAAGCGGGCAATGTGCCCATTCCCGGCTCGTCGGATACCGGCGATGTGAGCTGGGTCTGCCCGGTTTCGCAGTGCGGCACAAGCACCTGGCCGGTGGGAACGGCCGCTCACAGCTGGCAGGCTGTTGCCTGCGGCAAAAGTGACTTTGCGCACAGAGGGATGCTGTATGCGGGTCAGATCCTTGCGGCAACGGCGATCGATGTTTGCGATCAGCCCGACATCATCACCCAGGCGTGGAAGCAGCTGAAGGAAAAGACGGGAAACAACCCCTATCATTGCCCCATCCCGCCGGAGATCACTCCGGAGCTGCTCGCATCGGAAACAACATAAAAATCAAGTGCCCCGGACCTGTAGATCCGGGGCACTTTCGCCTTTTTGCAAAGCCCGGCAATGACGCTTCTGCCCGGAGATCCGACGGAGAGTGGCTTGTAAACTTTGCCCTTGTGCGCTATAATTACCATGATTTTTTATAATGCTCTGCTGTTATAAACCGACATGCTTTTTCGGATATGGCGGATCCAGCAGGTCTGCGGGAGGGATGAAGGGTGGACGAATTGATGGTTCCTGCGCGCACCGAAGCGCTGGAGGATGTGCAGGCATTTTTGGAGGAACGGTTGGAGCACTGTGCCTGCTCACCCGGCTTGCAGACGCAGCTCTGTCTGGTGGCAGAGGAGATCTTTGTCAATATCGCGCACCACGCCTATCCGGATGGAGAGGGCAGTGCCGCGATCGGGGTGCAGATCAGCGGACAGCCGCCTGTGCTGACGATGCGCTTTGCCGACCGGGGGATCCCCTTTGATCCGCTGGCCCGGCCGCAGGCGGACATCACCCTGTCCGCCCAGGAGCGCCCCATTGGAGGGCTGGGGATTTTTCTTGCCCGGAAAATCATGGACGAAGCCGCCTATTCCTATGAGGAAGGACAGAACATCCTGACTTTGCGAAAAAAACTGTGAAAGAGGTGCTCCCTTATGCAGGACACAGCCGCCCGTGCCGGACATTGGCAGCCAAAGGTTTCTCTGGGTGTGAAAAGCGCGCTCAATGTTATTCTGATGACCCTGTTTCTGGGCGTCGGCATGGTGGCATTCAGCTATCGCACCTACTGTGCGGGGCTGGAGGATCAGAAGATCCAGCAGGCTACCCATGTGGCCCAGACCATCAGCCAGCTTGTGGGCGCGGACACGGTGGAGCATTACTACCGGTCCGGGCAGACGGATGAAGCCTATCAGGAGATCGCCGGGCGCGTTCAGGCGGTTCAGACCGCCAACGAAGCCGATCTGACCTGCGTGATCTACCCCACGCAGGAGGGGCAGGTCTGCATCTTCAGCGCCGGCCCGGAAAGCGACCAGTTTGGGCTGGGCACCCTGATCCCCAACGAGCTTATCGATGTCCAGTTCAAAGACTACAAAAACTACCGGCAGGATATTCTGGCTGGGCAGGAGGTCCCGCCGATCCTGTATGACGCGGATGGCTGGAAGGCACTGACCGTCAGCGTGCCCATCCGTGCGGAGGATGGGAGCACCCACGGCTATGTCACGGTGGATCTGCCGATGAATGAGGTCGCGCTGCTACAGCAAAGCTTTCTGTTCCGTCTTGTGCGCATCCAGCTGGCGGCGGCGCTTCTGATGATGCTGCTGTCCCTCGTTGCCGTGCGGCATACGCTTGTAAAGCCCATCATCCGGCTGGCAGCGGCAGCCCGTGATTTTACGCTCCGCCAAAAGGACGATTCCCTTGCGCCGGCAGCGCTGGAGGAACGCTGTCTGCGCTCCAACGATGAGATCGGCGTGCTGTACCGATCCGTGCGGCAGATGGAGACAGATCTGTCGGCTTACGTCAAAAACCTTACCGCTGTCACTGCGGAAAAAGAACGCATCAGCACAGAGCTGGATCTGGCCAGGCGGATCCAGGTGAGCATGCTGCCCTGCATCTTCCCGCCCTATCCGGAGCGGACCGAGTTTGATATCTTTGCGTCCATGGATCCGGCCAAGGAAGTGGGCGGCGATTTTTATGACTTTTTTCTGGTGGACAGCGATCATCTGGCGCTGGTCATTGCGGATGTTTCCGGCAAGGGCATTCCGGCGGCGCTGTTCATGGTGATCACCAAGGCGATGATCAAAAACAGCACCCAGATGGGCGGCCTGTCCCCCAGCCAGATCCTGGAGAAGGTGAACCGGCAGCTATGTGAGAACAACAGCGAGGAGATGTTTGCCACCGCATGGCTGGGGATCCTGGAGATCTCGACCGGCAGGCTGACCTGTGCCAATGCCGGACATGAATATCCCGCCCTGCGCCGTGCCGATGGTCGGTTTGAACTGCTTCGGGACAAGCACGGTCTGGCTTTGGCGGTGATGTCCGGTGTGAAATATCCGGAATATACTCTGGAACTGGCGCCCGGAGACGGACTGTTTGTCTACACGGACGGCGTTGCGGAGGCAACATGCCCGGACGGTGAGCTGTTTGGCACCCGGCGGATGCTGGATGCGCTGGATCAGGTGCGTCCGGAGGAAGCTGTCCGGCTTCCCAAACAGCTCCGGGCCGCCATCGACGCCTTTGTGGAGGATGCGCCCCAATTTGATGATATCACCATGCTGACGGTGCTGTATCGCGGTAACAAAGCCGACAGCTGAATCAAAAGGAGACATGCTCTTCAAAGTCAGGCGGCAGAAGTTGTACACAGTTGGTTTTCAGGATCGCAGCCGTATGGAAAAATGCACCGCTTACTACTATTGAGTGATGGATATTTCGCTTCCAACGCAGTTTCTTGATCCCCTGGGAAAACAACGCCATAGCGCCCAGCACATCCTTTGCCTGTGCATACAGATCCAGTGCCTGAAGCACGGTTGCAAGATTCAGGCGTGTAGAGATGGCGGCGTATCCCCGGGATACCAGTTCTTCCAGCAGCTCCCTGGCGCTGCGATAATATCCGCAAGCATTTCAGCTTGCCGCACGTTCCTGCCCTCGGGCAGCCGTTCCCGGCTTTGCTCCAGGATCTTTATGGCACGGGCTTCATTGCCTGCCGCCAACGCCGCGTTTGCGGCAGACAGATAGGCATGCTCTAAAAGCGGTTCGGCTGTTACTTCCTCAAACACTTTTTCGTACAGAGAAAGCGAGGCTCCCAATAGGCTTGCAGAAGATTCTGATACCGGACACAGGTGGATTCCTTGCATGAATTTGATATGGAAGCAAGCCATTCCTGCGCGATCGTTTCAAACGTATGGCTGTCTCCAACGCAGAGGATGCCAGGCTGATCGGAAACGGCAAAAAGCCGCCAGAGTATCATGGTGCAAACATCCCATGGTACACTGGCGGCTATCTTTTCAGCGGTACTGGATTATGGAAGAACCTTATGGATAAAAGGCAAAGCGGCGATGCCTTTCGTGGTTTATTCCTCTACGAAGTTGGCCAGCAGATACTTTTCCGCTGCCGGGCACCACAGGCCGTTGTTGGCCTCCACGATATCGGCCAGGGCGGTGTAGCGGGCATCCTCCGCGCCCTTGGCGCGCAGGTCGGCCAGATCGGTCAGCGGCATGTTGACGTGGGTGTAGATCAGCTTTTTGCCGCCGGGGATCTTGGGCAGGTTCAGGGTGGTCTCGCCTGCGGCGTTCAGGCCGCCCACATGCGTGACCATGACGGCCGGATCCAGACGGCCTTCGGCGGTCATTTGCAGGGACTCCAGCATATCGGCGGTGTTGCCGCCGGTGGTGCCCATGACATGGGTGGAGTTGTAGTGAACATCGTAGAAGTTCATAGTGGCGCTGAACTTTTTGTCGGTGGGGCCTGCAAAGAAGTTCAGGCATCCGTCGCGGCCCAGAATGGCAGAGCTTTGGGTGACAACGGAGGCCACCGGCGCGTAGCACAGCACGTCATCGTAGCCGGTGCCGCCGCTGATGCGCATCAGCTCGGCCACGGGGTCGTCATACTTGCCCGTGTTGACAAAGTGCAGCTCGATGCCCTTTTCGGCCCACTCCTTCGGGGGGAACAGGCTGGCCGCACGATCCAGACGCTCCTGATTCAGGTCGGTGACTACCAGCAGGGAGGGGTGGATGTCCCGGTGCAGCGCGTAGGTCAGCGCGCCCAGACCCATGGGGCCGGCACCCGCCATGATCGCCAGCTTGCCGTCCTTTTTGATGCCCATTTCGTGGGTGTACACACCCATCTGGGTGTGATAGGCGGCGTTGAAGGCGCCGATGGAACAGCTCATCGGCTCGGCCAGAGAAGCCTCGTAGTAAGCTTCGCCTTTGTATTCCAGCATGCAGCCGCACTCCATGACCTCGGCGGGCAGGATGCAGTAGGTGGCGTTGCCGCCGCAGAACTCATAGGAGTAGCCGGGGCTCCACATGGTGCCCTTGTAGTTCAGCGCGGGCTGGATGGTGAACTTCATGCCCGGCTTGAACTGATCCTGATACTTTTTGCCCACCTCCACGATGTCTCCCGCGAACTCGTGGCCCATGATGGCCGGATGCTCGGCCACATCCTCGTGGACGCGCTTGTGATCCACGCCCAGAATGGCGCACTTGTAGGTGGACATGCAGATGGAGTCGGAAACGACCTTGACAAGGATCTCGTCGTCCTTGATGGGGGGCAGCTCGAAGGTATCGATGCGCAGATCGTTGGCGGCGTGCAGACGGACAGCTTTGGCTTTCATAATCGTGATCTCCTTTTTATTTTCAGTTGTTGAAAGACAGACAATGTTTTCCGTGTTTCCGGTTTACAAAGTGTACCATTTGACCTTCGGCATCAGGGTCTCGATGACACCGTATTCGGCGGCCTGTGTGCCGCTGCACATCACGTTGGCGGCGCCGGTGGCGGTGGACAGTACCACCGCATCGGTCAGCGGCAGCTTGCGGTCTGCGGCATACGCCAGCGCAGCAACAACGCTGTCGCCTGCACCCACCGTGCTGCCCACCTTGACCTTGAGGCCCTCGGCGTAGATGGAGCTTTCCCGCGTGACGTAGAGTGCGCCCCGGCTGCCCATGGAAACCACGACCTCCCGGATGCCCTGCTCCAGCAGTCGGCAGGCTGCGGCGTGCAGCTCCTGCGTGGTCTCCAGCGGATGGCCTACCAGACGGGACAGCTCATCGTTGTTGGGCTTGACCAGATAGGGTGCGGCCTGGATGCCTTCGGCCAAAAGCTCGCCGTCCGCATCCAGAAAGACCTTTGCACCCTTGCGGCTGCACTCGGACACCCATTTGCGGTAGGTGTCCTTTGGTGCGCCGGCGGGCAGGCTGCCCGCCAGAACAACGATGTCGTTCGGCTCGATCAGGTTGGTCAGCCGCCAGAGCAGACCGTTGAGGATGCTTTCATTGACCTGGATGCCCGGTTCGTTGATGTCGGTGTTGGTGTGGCCTTCCGGATCGATGATCTTGAGGTTGGTGCGGGTCTCGCCGTCCACATAGCAGAACTCGCAGTCCAGACCGCGCTGGGTGAGCTGATCGGCGATGGCGCGGCCGGTGGAGCCGGCCAGGATGCCCATGGCCTTGCTCTTGCCGCCCAGCTTGGCGATCACTTTGGAAACATTGATGCCCTTGCCGCCCGGGTCGGTGCGGACGGTCGTGATGCGGTTCACGGTGTCCAGGGCAAAGTGGGGGATCTCCACCGTTTTGTCCAGTGCAGGGTTGAGGGTGATGGTGTAAATCATACGGGACCTCCTGTTTGTGCAAAGTACGAAACAGCGAAAAAACGAACGAAACGAAAGCCTTTTTCTCCGGCATTTGGCTGCCGGAGCTTCTGGTTTTATGATACCGGCGCGGCGGCCCGATTGCAAGCAAAGCATCTGGTCACTTTGGCACGAACCGCCAGTGCCAAAATTCCGGGGAGGATGTGGAATGGCACATTCTCCCCGGTACGGCCATGCCTTTTCTGAGCAAAAAACAACAGGCCAACGCAAAAAGCGTTAGCCTGTTCAAAAAAGGTTTTTTGCTGCGGAGCCGGCCGCCGCCAGCGGCACACTCTCGTGTTACAGTCCGCCCGGGCTTTGCAAGTACGACAGAGCCTTGCCTATGCGTACAAAAAACCTGGCCCATGCGTATGCATGGGCCGATTGAAAAGCTTTTTCGCTTCCTTTTTCTCGAAAAAGGAAGAAAACCCCCATCATCTTTTCCCGATGCGCATGGTCAGTGCCTGGCGGAACCGCTCGCCCAGGCCCTTTTCCAGCAGGGCGGCGGCCTGATCCCGGTGCCCAAGGCGCAGCTGCTCCATCAGCTCCGGCTGTTCGATCAAAATCGCGCTGACCGCCTGCATCACATCGGCAGGGATGCCGTCCTCGCTGTCGGGGGCCAGCAGCACCAGCGCGCCGTGGATGGCGCGGCCATTTTCATAGACAGGCGGCTCTGCTTTGATGTATCCAAAACGGCAGCCCGGCACTTCCGGGGTAAAGCAGTGGAGCAGCACCGCGTTCAGCGGCGGGATAAAGGTCTCGCCCATACCTTCGCGCTGGAACAGCGCCTTTTCTATCCGGTGCGCCGCCTCCGGCTGGGAACAGAACAGCCGGGCCGCCTCCCGGATCAGGGCCGTGCGGCTTCCGGGCAGCTCCGCCTTGCGGATCACCAGAGCGTCCAACAGCTCCAGCAGGGCGGCGCTGAGCCGTGCGGCATAGCGCAGGGCCTGGGCACGGTTTTCCGGGGCTTGAGCGGGCCTTGGGGTACGGCGCTCCCCTTTATGAGAATACTGCTGTGCGGCCGCCCGCAAAACAGTACGATTCTGGTCGTTCAGAATGGGGTCTACCGTGACGCTGGGAAACGGCAGCTCCAGCGGCACCGTCGAAATGACCAGGTCGATGCCCTGCGCGCGCAGCTCGTCCGCGTTCAGATCCCGCAGCGCTCCTACCTTCTGGATATGGAAAGCGGTGAATTCGCGCTCGATCTGAGAGGCCAGAAACCGGCTGCTGGCCATGCCATAGGGACAGACCACCACCGCATTGACCTGCATCCGGGCGGCTGCGTCCTGCTCCAGCACGGCGCCGAAGTGCATGGCCAGATATCCGGCTTCCGCATCCGGGATGGCCGGGAGATTCAAGCGTGCGCGGGCATCGTCGCAGGCAAAGCGGGTAGCCCGCCACAGCCGGGGGTAATGCTCCTGGATCAGAGCCAGCTGAGGGTTTTCGGTCTGGATGCCCTGGCTCAGACGGTGCAGCATGGGCCGCAGATGACAATATAAGTCATCCGCCAGACTGGGGTAGCGGCGCAGATCCACCCCCATCTGCCGGGCCATAGTGTCGATGAGGCAGGCGGCCAGATACCGGGTGTTCATCTCCCGTGCGTCCGGGCCGTCGGTGTTGGGTCTGGTACGGCAGGCATCCAGATACAAAGCCAGATAGCTGATCTCCGAACGGGGCAGATTCAGACCAAGCGCGTTTTCGATCCGGCGCGCCAGACGGGTGGCCATCGAGAGATCCAGCGGCGGCACAAGCTCTACCGAATCCTGCACGCCCTCCCGAAGCTGCTGAATGGTCAACGTCAGGTGCAGCGCCAGAGAAAGAAAACCCGCGTCGGTAAAGTGCAGCTCCTCCTCCTGCTCAAATTGTTCCAGCGCCCGCCAGACGGTGCGGGCGGTGCTGTGATCCAGCAGCTCCGAGAGGGGCAGCATCTCGATGGCCGCGCCGCTGAGAAAAGCGTCCCAGTCCTGCAAGGGCAGCCAGCTGCGCAGCAGGGTGCCCACCGCCCGGCGGCGCTGTTCCGGCGTGCCGGAGATCCACACGCCTACACCGGGCCGGCGGTTCAGCCGCAGTCCATGGGATGCCAGCCATTCCTCCAGTCGGTCGAGGTCGGCGCTGAGGGTGTTTTCCGAGATGGCCAGATCATACGCCAGCGCATAGGTCTTGACCGGCTCCTGTGCCGCGAACAACTGGGCCAGCAGACGCTGGCGCCGTTCTTCCCGCGGGAGAGAAAATACCGGCGCAGAGCGCTCGTCCAGCAGGGAGATCAGCGCGTCACGCCGCTCCAAAGGTTCGTCCAGCCGCACGCCCTGACCAGGGCTGCGCTGAAAAGAAAACCCCGCAGCCTGCAAAAAATCCTCTACGCCCGGCAGCTCCCGCATGACGGTGCGGCGGCTGATGCCTACAGCCTCGGCCAGGGCGGTGGTGGTGGTCCAGGCACGGGGCATCTGGGTCAGGCGCAGGATCAGCTTGCGGCCGTTGGCGCTGAGAGTGGGCAGTGTGCTTTTTTCTGACATGGTGCAGTACCTCATTTTTTCCGGAAAAGCTTTGCAGCTTTTTATTTTCCGGGTTTTCCTATTCCTCTTTTACAGTGTATCACAGCCGAAGAAAGGATGCCACCATTCCAGCCGGATTTTTGGCACGAACGGATGGTGCCAATGCTACGCCAGCAACGCCGGTTTGCGCAAACCGACGGGAGGTTTGCACAAATTTTTAGGGATCCTCTCGTGCAGGTTGTGAAACAAGCTGCCCTTTGGCACCATCGCCCAATGCCAAAGCCGCCCAAACCATTGGTTGCAATCCAGCCCTTTCCCGTGTAAACTGAAACCAACGAAGCGAAACGAACCCCCAGCGAAAGCCCAAGCATTTCCTCTCTGAGACCGAAAGGAGTTTGTTCCCATGAAAGAAAAGGTTGGCCGCTTTGGAAAGTTCCTCAGCGGCATGGTCATGCCCAACATCGGCGCGTTCATCGCGTGGGGCTTTCTGACGGCGCTGTTCATCGAAGCAGGCTGGTTTCCCAACGAAGCGCTGGCAGGCATCGTCGGCCCGATGCTCAACTATCTGCTGCCTATCCTGATCGCCGGCCAGGGCGGTTACATGGTGGCCGGGGACCGCGGCCGGGTGATCGCATCCATCGCGGTGGTGGGCTGCATCTGCGGCTCGGATTACACCATGCTGATGGGCGCCATGGCGATGGGCCCGCTGGCAGGTCTTACCATACGCACCTTTGATAAAAAGGTCGAGGGCCGCATCCCCGCCGGATTCGAGATGCTGGTGAACAACTTCTCCATCGGCATCCTGGGCCTGCTGCTGGCCATCCTGGGCTACTACGTCATCGGCCCGCTGATGACCCTGATCCTTACCGTCCTGACCGCAGGCGTCAATCTGCTGGTGAATCACGGCCTGCTGCCGCTGGTGGCGGTGTTTATCGAGCCGGCCAAGGTGCTGTTCCTGAACAACGCCATCAACCACGGCATCTTCAGCCCCATCGGTGCGGTGCAGGCCGCGGATACCGGCCGTTCCATCATGTACATGCTGGAGGCCAACCCCGGCCCCGGTCTGGGTGTGCTGCTGGCTTACTGGGCGTTCAGCAAGGACGCTCAGACCCGCCAGTCTGCTCCCGGCGCAGTCATCATCCATCTGCTGGGCGGCATCCATGAGATCTACTTCCCCTATATCCTGATGAACCCCGTCATCATCGCAGGCCCTATTCTGGGCAACATCTGCGCCATCTTCTTCTACTCCATGACCGGCGCGGGGCTGTCCGGCCCGGCTTCTCCCGGCTCCATCCTGGCTTATATGGCCATGGCGCCCCGCGACTCGATGCTGACCGTTCTGCTGGGCGTGGTGCTTTCGGCGGCAGTCTCCCTGGCGGTCTCCTCTGTGATCCTGCGCTTCACCTCCACCAAAAACCTGTCTGACGCACAGGCCCAGATGCAGGAGATGAAGGCACAGGCCAAGGGCATCGCGATCAGCGCCACCGAATCCGTCGGCCCGGAGGATGCCGGCCGCATCCGCAAGATCGTGTTCGCCTGCGACGCCGGCATGGGCTCCAGCGCGATGGGCGCCACCCGGTTCCGCAACCGCATCCATGACGCAAAGCCCGGTCTGGTGGTCACGAACACCAGCGTGGACAACATCCCCGCCGATGCGGATGTGGTGGTCTGCCAGCGTGTTCTGGCCGATCGTGCCAAAGCCTGCGCGCCCAATGCGGCCCTGATCACCATCGGAAACTTCCTGGCGGATCCCCATCTGGACAACCTCTATGCCGCGCTGACCAGTGCAGCGGGCGAGGAAGCGGCTCCCGCTGCCGAGCCTGTCTCCCACACCTCCGAAGCTTCCACCGCTATGAACGGCGTGCTGTGCCGCGAGGGTGTAAAGCTGGGCTGTGCCTCCACCGACAAATACACCGCTATCCGCGAAGCCGGCGCGCTGCTGGCCAAGCTGGGCTGTGTGGACGAAAGCTATATCGATGCGATGGTCCAGCGCGAAAACCTTGTTTCCACCTATATGGGCATGGGCGTGGCCATCCCCCACGGCACCAGCCAGAAAAAGGGCACCGTCAAAAAGTCCGGCGTCGTGCTGTTACAGTATCCGGAGGGTGTGGACTTTGGCGACGAAAAGGCCTATCTGGTGTTCGGCATCGCCGGCGTGGGCGACGAGCACCTGGATCTGCTGGCCAACGTGTGCAATCTGCTGGAGGACGAGGAGGCGCTGGAAGCGCTGAAAACCACCTCTGACCTGGATTTTGTGATGAGCAAGCTGCAAGGCTGAACGGAAAGGAGCCAACGATATGAAAACCTATACCTGCACCATCCATGACAAGGAGGGCCTGCACGCCCGTCCTGCCGGACAGCTGACCAATGCGGTCAAGCGCTTTGCCAGCACCGTGACCCTGACCAAGGGCGACAAGAGCGGTGACGCAAAGAAGATCTTCAAGGTCATGGGCCTTGCGGTCAAGTGCGGCGACACCGTGACCGTCACTGCCGACGGCCCGGACGAAGCCGAGGCCATTGCCGCCGCCGAGAGTGTGCTGGCCGCGCTGTAAAAGCGATCCTCCCGGGGATTTTTTCTCTGAGTTTCCAAAAAAGGGGCTGTCGCAAAACGGCTCGAACAAAAATGAGATAGGCTTTCCCGAAAGGGATCGCCTATCTCATTTTTGCTGGAATACTATTTTTCCGGCAGGCCCGCCGCGCAAGGCTTTACCGAAAAGATTCCGGCGGGGCACTGTTTTCCGTGCGGCCCAGCAAATAATCCGTGGAGGTCTGATACAGATCGGCTAATTCGATCAGCACATGGGTGGGCAGGTCGCGCAGCCCCTGTTCGTAGCGGTTATACTGGGGTTGGGGCATACGCAGGATAGCGGCCAACTGACGCTGGGTCAGGTCGTGGTCTTCTCGCAGGTCGCGCAGACGGCGGTAATAAGGCATAGATGATCCTCCTGATAGCTGAATGGATATCTTGACAATACCGCAGAGATGTGCTATTCTGACTGTATGATATCTAAATGGATATCAAAAAATCATGGAAAAGAGGAGGAATACAGGATGGAAGAAGAAAAGGTATTGTACCATTCCCAGGGAATAAGCGAGAAACGCCTCAAAAGGCTCAGAATATCAGCGATTTGGTTTGGAATAATTGCTCTGGGCTTTCTGGTTGCAGCAGTGATAGGTTATACGATCGGTTATACACATGGATACTTTGAGGTGGAAGGGGAAAGTGGCTGGACAGTTATAAATGGTGTGGCATATCAAAATATGATGAGTGTTGAGGTTCGGCGATATTCTTCAGCGCGGGATAAAAGTATGAGCAATCTGTATCTTCTCATCAGCCTTCTTTTTGCAACAAATTGCTGGTTGAGAATCATGAAGGTAAAGTGGCGAAAGAAGAGTGAGCTGACCCTTTATGCAAACCGTTTGGAATATAATGAGGGAAACAAAAAGGGCGTGCAAAAAGTATTCTACCCGGATCTGGAAAAAGCAGACTGTATGACGATTGAGGAATCCATCAAGGTGACCAGAAAAAGTACAAATACACCGCTTGTGCTTGGTGTAGCAGGAAATCCGGAAGAACCAACCAGAATTTTGCGGGAAGTGATTTTAGCCAACCGTTCATCGTGAGGGCTGAGTCAATTATAGCAATTTTCAAGAGACTGTCCCATTTTTTGTGTAATCTCAAAATTTTTGACGTTATTATGATATT
>JBJERU010000077.1:0-6594 GCA_051882415.1 Faecalibacterium sp.
CACAGGACGACCCCCTGGCGCTGGGCATGGTGGATGCGCTGGCCGCCGTGGGCATCCCGGCCTTTGGCCCGGACAAGGCTGCGGCCCGCATCGAGGCCTCCAAGGTGTTCTCCAAGAACCTGATGAAAAAGTACGGCATCCCCACCGCAAAGTATGAGACCTTCGACGACCCCGCCAAAGCGATGGACTACATCCGCGCCGAGGGCAAATATCCTGTGGTCATCAAGGCGGACGGCCTGGCGCTGGGCAAGGGCGTGCTCATCTGCGAAAGCGAAGAGCAGGCCGCTGACGGCGTGAAGGAGATCATGCTGGACAAAAAGTTTGGCGCTTCCGGCAGCCGGGTGGTCGTGGAAGAATTTCTCACCGGCCCGGAGGTCAGCGTGCTGAGCTTTACAGACGGCAAGGTAGTCAAGCCGATGGTCTCTTCGATGGATCACAAGCGCGCCAACGACCACGACACCGGCCTGAACACCGGCGGCATGGGCACGGTTGCCCCCAATCCCTACTACACCTCTGATGTGGCCGAGCGCTGCATGCAGGAGATCTTTCTGCCCACCATCGCAGCCATGAACGCCGAGGGCTGCCCCTTCAAGGGCTGTCTGTACTTCGGCCTGATGATCACCCCGGACGGCCCCAAGGTCATCGAGTACAACTGCCGTTTCGGTGATCCCGAGACCCAGGTGGTGCTGCCTTTGCTGGAAAGCGATCTGCTCCGGATCATGACCGCCTGCACCGAGGGGACACTGGCAGATACCGAGGTCACATTCTCGGACGGCGCGGCAGCCTGTGTGATCCTGGCCTCCGGCGGCTATCCCGTCAGCTATGAAAAGGGCAAGCCCATTTCCGGGCTGACCAACGGTCAGCTGGAAGGGGAGCAGAACGTGACCGTTTACCACTCCGGCACCGCCGTAAAGGACGGCCAGCTGCTCACCGCAGGCGGCCGCGTGCTGGGCGTGACGGCTGCCGCCGCCGACCTGCCCGCGGCGCTGTCCCACGCTTATGCCGCCGCGGACAAGATCCACTTTGAAAAGCTGCACCGCCGCTCGGACATCGGCCTGCGCGCGCTCAAGGCGCTGGCCCGGGCGGACTGATATTTTTGCCAAAGCATATTGATACAAGAGGGGGATTTCCCGATGGTATATCGTATTTATGTTGAAAAAAAGCCGGGCTTTGACGTTGAGGCCGGCGGCCTGAAAAACGAGCTGGTGTCTTTGCTGGGCATCAAGCAGCTGGACGGTCTGCGTCTGCTCAACCGCTACGATGTGGAGGGCATCGACGAAGAACTGTTTGCCCAGTGCAGCAGCACCGTGTTCAGCGAGCCGCCGGTAGACAATACTTATAGTGAGCTGCCCCTGTTTGAGGGCACTGCCTTTGCCGTAGAATATCTGCCCGGCCAGTTCGACCAGCGCGCCGATTCTGCCGCCGAGTGCATCCAGCTCATCAGCCAGGGCGAGCGCCCGCTGGTGCGCTCCGCACGCGTCTATCTGCTGGAAGGCGCTCTGACCGCCGAGCAGGTCGCCGAGATCAAAAAGTATGTCATCAACCCGGTGGAGGCCCGCGAAGCTTCTCTGGACACCCGTTCCACCCTGAAAATGGAATACGCCGTCCCCACCGCCGTGGCTGTGCTGGAAGGCTTCCGCCAGCTTGACGAGCAGGGTCTGAAAGACTTCATCGCCGAAAAGGGCCTGGCCATGGATCTGGGCGATATCAAATTCTGCCAGGAGTATTTCCGCACCGAGCAGCGTGACCCCACCATCACCGAGATCAAGATGATCGACACCTACTGGTCGGATCACTGCCGCCACACCACCTTTGGCACCATCCTGGACGATGTCCAGATCGATGATGCCGTGGTGCAGGCCGCGTTTGACCGCTATATGGCCATGCGCGAGGATCTGGGCCGCACCGAAAAGCCCCGCTGCATGATGGATCTGGCTACCATCGGCGCCAAGGAGCTGAAAAAGCAGGGCATCCTGAAGAATCTGGACGAGTCCGATGAGATCAACGCCTGCACCGTCAAGATCAAGTGCGATGTCAACGGCAAGGACGAGGATTGGCTGTTCCTGTTCAAAAACGAGACCCACAACCATCCCACCGAGATCGAGCCGTTTGGCGGCGCGGCCACCTGCATCGGCGGCGCCATCCGCGATCCGCTGTCCGGCCGCAGCTACGTCTATCAGGCCATGCGCGTGACCGGCGCGGGTGACCCGCTGCTTCCGGTCGGCCAGACCATGCCCGGCAAGCTGCCCCAGCGCAAGCTGGTCACGACCGCTGCCGCAGGCTATTCTTCTTATGGCAACCAGATCGGCCTGGCCACCGGCCAGGTGGATGAGATCTATCACCCCGGCTATGTCGCCAAGCGCATGGAGATCGGCGCGGTGGTGGGCGCAACGCCCGCTTCCCATGTCCGCCGCGAGTGCCCCGCCCCCGGCGATGTGATCGTTCTGCTGGGCGGACGCACGGGTCGCGACGGCATCGGCGGCGCGACCGGTTCTTCCAAGGCCCACAAGCTGGAAAGCCTGGAGAGCTGCGGCGCCGAGGTGCAGAAGGGCAACGCGCCCATCGAGCGCAAGCTCCAGCGCCTGTTCCGCCGCGAGGATGCCTGCCGTATGATCAAGCGCTGCAACGACTTCGGCGCAGGCGGCGTGTCGGTTGCCATCGGCGAGCTGGCCGATGGCCTGTTTATCGACCTGAACAAAGTCACCAAAAAGTATGACGGTCTGGACGGCACCGAGCTGGCCATCAGCGAAAGCCAGGAGCGCATGGCGGTTGCGCTGGCCCCGGAGGACGTGGACAAGTTCATCGCCCTGGCCAACGAGGAAAACCTGGAGGCCACCCCCGTGGCCACCGTCACCGAGGAAAAGCGCCTGAACATGGTATGGAACGGCGTGTCCATCGTCAACATCAGCCGCGAGTTCCTCAACTCCAACGGCGCTGAAAAGCACCAGAACGTCCATGTGCAGAAGGGCAAGGTCTGGCAGCCGCAGTGGTCGGGCTTCACCTTTGGCCAAAAGATGAAGAACATGGTCAGTGATCTGAATGTGTGCAGCAAGAAGGGCCTGTCCGAGCGTTTCGACTCCACCATCGGCGCAGCCACCGTGCTGATGCCCTTTGGCGGCGCATATCAGCTGACTCCTCAGATGGCGATGGCCGCAAAGCTGCCCGTGGACGGCGAGACCAATACCTGCTCCGGCATGGCATGGGGCTACAATCCCTACCTGATGAGCGCCGATCCGTACCGCGGCGCACGTCTGGCGGTGGTGGAAAGCGTTACCAGGCTGGTGGCTTCCGGCTTCCGCTATGAGGATGCGTACCTGACCTTCCAGGAATATTTCGAGCGCCTGGGCACCCAGCCGGAGCGCTGGGGCAAGCCGCTGGCCGCTCTGCTGGGCGCGCTGGACGCCCAGATGGGCCTGGGTATCGCCTCCATCGGCGGCAAGGACAGCATGTCCGGCTCCTTCGAGCAGCTGGACGTGCCGCCCACCCTGGTTTCCTTCGCCACTGCCATCGGCAGCGCCAACAAGGTGGTGTCCACCGAGTTCAAAAAGTCCAACAGCACCGTGGTGCTGCTGCGCCCCCTGATCGACCCGGAGAGCGGCTGCCCGGACTTTACTTCTCTGAAGGCCAACTACCGCATGGCCGAGCAGCTCATGGCCGAAGGCCGTGTGCTGTCCGCGTCGTCGGTGGGCTTTGGCGGCCTGGCCGAGGCGCTGTTCAAGATGGGCCTGGGCAACCACATCGGCTTTGAGTCGACCGCGTCCATGACCACCAGCCAGATGTTCGCCCCCATGTACGGCGCCCTTGTGCTGGAGATCGCCACCGGTGCCCCTGCGGGCGAGATCCTGGGCAAGACCATCCGCGAGTATACCTTCAAGGCATGCGGCGAAACACTGGATATGGTCCAGCTGCAGGAGCTGTGGGAGTCCAAGCTGGAGCCGGTGTATCCCTACCGCAAGGCAGGCCCCGCCGTGGAGAAGATCTCCGGCAGCCTGACCGCACCCGCCGCGCCCAAAATTGGCGCAGCCAGACCCAAGGTGATCATCCCGGTGTTCCCCGGCACTAACTGTGAGTACGACACCGCCCGCGCCTTCGAGCGGGCCGGCGCTGACCCCAGGATCCTGGTCGTGCGCAACCTGACCCCCGCCGATGTCACCGCCAGCTGCGAAGCTTTGGTGGCCGCCATCCGGGAAAGCCAGATCGTGATGCTGCCCGGCGGCTTCTCTGGCGGCGACGAGCCGGACGGAAGCGCCAAGTTCATCGCTTCCTTCTTCCGCTCTCCCGCCGTCACCGAGGCGGTGCGCGAGCTGCTGCAAAAGCGCGATGGCCTGATGCTGGGCATCTGCAACGGCTTCCAGGCGCTGATCAAGCTGGGACTGGTGCCCTACGGCGATATCCGCCCCATCTCGGCGGACGACCCCACCCTGACCTTTAACACCATCGGCCGCCATCAGAGCATGCTGGTGCGCACCCGCATCGCCTCCACCGGCAGCCCCTGGCTGAGCAAGTGCAGCGTGGGCGATGAGCACACGGTTGCCATCAGCCACGGCGAGGGCCGCTTTGTGGCTCCCCAGCCGGTGCTGGATCAGCTGCTGGCGGGCGGCCAGGTGGCCACCCAGTATGTGGATCTGGAAGGTGTGCCAACGATGGATCAGCGCTACAACCCCAACGGTTCGATTCTGGCCATCGAGGGAATTACCAGTCCGGACGGCCGCGTATTCGGTAAGATGGGCCATTCCGAGCGCTGTGGCCGCTATCTGTATAAAAACGTCACCGGCGATAAGTATCAGCCCATCTTTGAGGGCGGCGTAGACTACTTCAAAGTCTGATGCTGCAATAAAGAAAAAAGACACAGCCTGCGCAGGCGCACCCACGTCCGCACCATTGGGGCGTGGGTGCGCTGCGGACTGCTGTGGCTGCAAACCGCCGTCAGAGCACAGGAGGAACATCGAATGTCTCAGCATGACCGCTATATCAGCCCTTTTTCCACCCGCTATTCCTCCGATGAGATGCAGTATATCTTTTCGGATGATAATAAGTTCCGCACCTGGCGCCGCCTGTGGGTGGCGCTGGCCCGCGCCGAGATGGAGCAGGGCCTGACCAATATTACCCCGGAGATGATCGCCGAGCTAGAATCCCATCTGGACGATATCAATTATGAGGTTGCTACCGAGCGTGAAAAGCTGGTGCGCCACGACGTGATGAGCCATGTCTACGCCTATGGTCAGCAGTGCCCCACGGCGGCAGGCATCATCCATCTGGGCGCGACCAGCTGCTATGTGGGCGATAATACCGATATCATCGTGATGCGCCAGGGCCTGGAGCTGGTGCGCAAAAAGCTGATCGGTGTGCTGGCAAAGCTTGGCCGCTTTGCCGGGCAGTACAAGGATATGCCCTGCATGGCTTATACGCACTGTCAGCCTGCCCAGCCTACTACTGTGGGCAAGCGCGCCACCCTGTGGGCCAATGAGCTGGTGATGGATCTTCAGGAGATCGACCATCGCCTGGCTACCCTCCAGCTGCGCGGCGTAAAGGGTACCACCGGCACCCAGGCCAGCTTTATGGAGCTGTTCAAGGGTGACGCGGACAAGATCCGCGCCGTGGATGCCTCTATCGCCAGGGAGATGGGGTTTGAGCCTACCGCCGTGATCCCGGTGTCGGGCCAGACCTACAGCCGCAAGGTGGATGCTTTTGTGCTGAACGCCCTGGCCGGTATCGCCCAGAGCTGCATGAAATTTGCCACCGACCTGCGCCTGCTGGCTAACTTTAAGGAGATGGAAGAACCCTTTGAGAAGAACCAGATCGGTTCCTCCGCCATGCCTTATAAGCGTAACCCTATGCGCTGCGAGCGTATCTGCGCGCTGGCCCGATACCTGATGGTGGATGTGCTGAACCCCAGCTTTACTACCGGCACGCAGTGGTTTGAGCGCACCCTGGATGACAGCGCCAACAAGCGCGTGGCAATGGCTGAGGGATTCCTGGCCGCAGATGCTATCCTGAACATCATGCTGAACGTCACCGATGGCCTGGTCGTGTACCCCAAGGTGGTGCGCAGCCGCCTGATGGCCGAGCTGCCGTTTATGGCCAGCGAGAATATCATGATGCAGGCCGTCGAAAAAGGCGGCAACCGTCAGGAACTGCACGAGCGCCTGCGTCAGCACGCGATTGCTGCCGGCAAGCAGGTCAAGGAAGAGGGCTTGCCTAATGATATGGTGGCCCGTATCGCTGCTGACCCGGCGTTTGGCCTGTCCCGCGAGGAAATCGAGGCTGGCCTTGTTCCCGAAAACTTTGTTGGCCGTGCTCCCCAGCAGGTAGAGGAGTTTGTGGCAAACGTCCTTCAGCCGATCTTTGACGCAAACCCTGATGCGGTGGAGCAGCATGCTTCGTTGAGTGTATAAAACGATTTACGGGTTTTTGTTCCTTTTTTGAAAAAAAGGAACCGAAAAAACTTTTTTCTTTTCCCGCTTTTTGAAAAAAGCGGGGCAAAAACTTTTCAATCGGCCTGTGCATACGCACAGGCCATGTTTTTTTGTTCGCATAGGGCAGGCTTCGCTGCACTTTTTACGCGCGATACGGGCCATGGGGCGCTGGTGTAAC
>JBJERU010000078.1:0-6506 GCA_051882415.1 Faecalibacterium sp.
AACGAGAGCGCACAACTGTGTCATCTGTTTTTCCTGCTCAGTGCTGTGGTCGCCGTTTGTCCCGAACGAAGTTCCTGCCCCTGTTTTGCAGCGGCGTTGGCCAAAAAGCCGGTATCCCGTTCGGACGGCTCATGAAATTTTCAAGGAACAGAGAAAGAAAATGCCGCCATGCAAGGGAGCCAAAAGATTTTGTCGGAGACGAAGTTCGGCAAAAAGGTCTGGTTGCGATTGCACGGCGGCAGTTCTTTCTGGGAAATCGTCCACTGAAAGTGGTGGTGCTCATTTTGATCACCACCACTTTTTGCAGAAGGTGCTAGACCGATCTACAAATTCAGTGAGATTGTGAAAAAGATATCATGGATTTATGGATGCGTCAATGGGATTTGGTAAAATTTATTGCAATAAAGAGGCGAAAGTAGGACTTATCATTTGGTGCGGACTGCGTTGCCGTTACTCAACCAAATGCCGTGTCAGGATCGCAGAATCGTCGATAGTAAAATCCATGATGAAACGTTCAAGTCTCGAGCGTTGAGGTGTCCGGCATCGTGTTTTCCGGGAACTCGAAGGCATCTTCTCTTAATGTCTGCTCATTGGTCTGGCGTGTCGCTTCCAGTTCCCGCGCGGTGCTGATTTTACGTTCCAGATTTGCGTCATAGTCTGCGGCAAAGCAGATGGAAAACAATACATTCAGGATAAACAGGATGGAATTTTCCGTGCCGAAGGTGGAAATTTTGCTGTACAGCCGTTCATAGGACGAGATGCTCAGGGTGTAATCTGCTTTTTGCCGCAGCAGATTGTCCCCTACGCTGGTAATACCGATGATGGGCACATTCCGCTGTTTCAGGGTGGGCAGAACACTCAGCGCACCGGTGGGAGAGTTGCCGGAATAGGAGATGATAACGGCGCAGTCATATTTGTCCAGAGAGTGAGCCAACAGACCAACATCGCCGAGATTCGGCAGCTCCACCTGCCGCCCGATGCTGAGCATTTTGCGTTTGAACATCTCCGCAAGCGCAAGGTTGGGGTTCAGGCCGAACATGGCGACTCTGCGGCTGCCCAGAAGCAGGGCGGCGCACTCATCCAGAGGGGCTTTGTCCAGCAGGTCAGCCGTATCCAGCAGGCTTTCCACCTGCAAGGAACAAAGCTGATTGACGATATCTTTGCGGCGGCTGTCCTTTGTGAACGGAAAATTGGCGTCAATATCCGTATAATGCTGCGCCTGATAGGACTGTTCTTCGGTAAAGGCATTGACAAATTCCTTCCAGCCGGAAAAGCCCACTGCCTGCGCGAAGCGCACGACAGCGGCTTTAGAGGTATAGGTTTTATCCGCGATCTCCTGCAGGCTGTACTTGTGCAGGCTGCTCTTTTCTTTCAGGATAAACTCGCCGATGCTGCGGCGGGAGTTTCCTCCGTATTGCATCATGGCTTCTTCCACTTTGTGCAGCAGATTCATACAAAAAACCTCCGGGCGTGCTTTTTCTCTATCATAAGAAAAAGCACGCCCGGTTGTCAATCTATTTTTATCATTTTCCCTGTCCGGGGGATTCCCTGTCCGGGGGAGTCCTGCTTACTCCTCACCCAGATCTTCGCCGTTGGTCGCAATAACCTGTTTGTACCAGTAAAAGCTGTCCTTGCGGCTGCGGATCTTGGACCCGGAACCGTCATCCTCCATATCCACATAGATGAAGCCGTACCGTTTGCTCATCTGCCCCGTAGAGGCGGCCACCAGGTCGATGGGCCCCCATGTGGTATAGCCCAGCAGCTCCACGCCATCCTCATTGACGGCCTGTTCCATGGCCTTGATGTGCTCCCGCAGGTAGTCGATGCGATAGGTGTCGTGGATGGAACCATCCGGCTCCACGACGTCCTTTGCGCCCAGTCCGTTCTCCACGATGAACAGCGGTAGCTGGTAGCGGTCATAGAGGTTGTTCAGCACGATGCGCAGCCCCAGCGGATCGATCTGCCAGCCCCACTCGCTGGCTTTCAGGTGCGGGTTGCGCAGCGTTTTTGCCGCGTTGGTGGTCTGCATGGCACCGGTCTTTTCCGGGTGCGCCGAGATGCATCGGCTGGAATAGTAGCTGAAGCTGACGAAATCCACGCAGCCCTGTGCCAGAATGTCCGCGTCCTGCGGCTCCATCTGCGGGGTGACGCCGCGGCGCGCCATGGCTTTGAGCGCATAGGCCGCGTAGCGCCCCCGCACCTGAACATCCGAGAAGAAGTAATTCACATGATCCTGCTGGATCGCCGTGAACACGTCCTCCGGGTCGCAGCTCCAGGGGTAATAGGTGCCGCCTGCCAGCATACAGCCCACCTTTGCCGCCGGGTCGATCTCGTGGCAGAGCCGAACCGCCAGCGCGCTGGCGACCAGCTCATGGTGCGCGATCTGGTACTTGACCTTTTCGGGGTCCTCGCCCGGCTCAAATACAGCTCCCGCGCCGCCGAAGGGCAGGTGCATCAGCATATTGATCTCGTTGAAGGTGAGCCAGTATTTCACCCTGCCCTTGTACCGCTGGAACACGACGCGGCAGTAGCGGACAAAGGCGTCGATGGTGCGCCGGCTCTTCCATCCGCCGTATTTTTCCAGCAGCGCCATGGGCAGGTCAAAGTGGCACAGGGTGATGAGAGGTTCGATGCCATAGCCCAGCAGCGTGTCGATCAGCTCATCGTAAAACTTCAGCCCGGCCTCGTTGGGGGTCTCTTCCTCGCCGGTGGGGAAGATACGGGTCCACGCGATGGAAAAACGGTAGACCTTGAACCCCATTTCCGCAAACAGTGCGAGATCCTCCCTCCAGTGATGGTAGTGATCAATGGAGCGGTGGCTGGGATAGTAGGCGTCGGCAGGAACGTCTTGATAACGCATTTCGCCGCGCATGACCGCCATACGGTCCGGGCCGCAGGGGATCACATCGATCAGGCTGGGGCCGCGGCCGTCGGCATCATAGCTGCCTTCGCACTGGTTGGCGGCTGTCGCGCCACCCCAGAGAAACCCTTCCGGGAAACGATGTGCCATTACGCATTCTCCTTTTTCTCAAACTTGAAGGACAGGACCCAGGTGACCACAGCGGTGACGGCCACGGTGATGGCCAGCGCAATGATGATATTGATGAAGCAGGTCATGCTGTTTTCACCGATGTACAAAAGCACGGCGGGCAGGCCGGAGGAACCGGTGGCATAGCGGTGGGTGTGGGTCAGACCGGCATACAGGCCGCCGAAGCCGCCGCCGATCATGGCGGCGATGAGGGGATACTTTTTGGGCAGGTTCACGCCGTAGAGAACCGGCTCGGTAATGCCCATCAGCGCCGTGATGCCGCCGGAGGTCGCCAGCTGCTTGACCTTGGGGTCGTGGGTGCGGACAGCCACCACCAGAGCGGCAGTGCCCTGCGCGATGTTGGAGCAGACGCAGCCGGGTCCGAAGATGCTGTCATAGCCAAGCTGGGACATCTGCATCACGCCCAGAGGAGCCACACCGTTGTGCAGACCAAACATGACCATCGGGGGCAGGAAGGCGCCGATCAGGACGGCAGGCGCCCAGCTTGCGTTTTCGCTCAGGAAGGTGAAGAAGATGGCCAGATAGCTGCCCAGGAAGTTGCCGATGGGGCCGACCACCGACATGGCCAGCGTACCCATGATAAGGAAGGTGAGCATGGGCACGAACACCAGGTTGACGGCCTTGGGAATGATGCGGTTGAGCAGCTTTTCCACCTGCGCCTGCACCAGAATGACCAGGATGATGGGGATGACCGATCCGGCGTAATTGACCAGCCGGAAGGGAACGACCTCAAAGAAACGGACCGCCTCGCCGGACGAGACCAGCGCCAGCCAGTTGGGATGCATCATGATACCGGCCACAGTCGCGGCAATAATGGGGTTGCACTTGAGCTTCTTTGCCTCACAGAACGCGATGAGGATCGGCAGGAAGTAAAAAGCCGCATCCGCAAAGAAATTGAAAATGTAATAGGTCTGGCTGGAGGTGTCCACGAGCTTGAACACCACCAGAAGAGCCATCAGGGCCTTCAGCATACCGGCACCGGACAGTGCGGGGATGATGGGCTGGAAGGTACCCGCAATAAAGTCGATGACTACGCTGACAGGGCTTTTCTTTTCCGCCGGGGTCTCTTCGGACTTGGCAGCATCCGAACCGCCGCACAGCGGTTCCAGCACGGCAAACAGGTCGGCCACGTCGGTGCCAATGACGATCTGATAGACGCCTGCACTGCGAATGACCTTTCGCACACCGTCCAGCGCCTCCAGCGCTTTGTCATCTGCCCTGGATTCGTCCGCAAGGGTAAAGCGCAGCCGGGTCTGGCAGTGGCGCACGCCCCGGATATTCTCTTTTCCGCCGACCAGAGGGAGGATCTGTTCCGCCAGTTGTTGATAGTTTTTCGCCATTTTGATTTCTCCTTTTTTCTTTGAACCTTCGGCGGGAGATGTTCCGGACCATCGTCCCTTTCGCTGAGAAAAGGATAGCACAAAAAAGCGCATGAAATCAATGGTTTTGGTTTCAGCCTGTTTCAGGCTGTGGGCTTGCGGAAGGAACTGTGTGAAACAGAATGAAACGCCTTTCCGCACAGGACAAAACAAAAAACACCGCCCTGTTCAGGACGGTGCGAAAGAAAATCGGTTACAGCAGGACCGATTCACCGGGCGCGGGTGCCAGCACCCGTCCCGGGTTTACCACATGGGCCGCCAGCGCAGCCGGATCGCCGTTGAAGGTGCTCCAGTCCGGCGCGTCCACGCTGCCCCAGTGGATGCACAGCAGCTTTGCCTCCGGGTAGGTGTTGGCCAGCCGGACAGCGCCCTCAAAGGTGATGTGCCATTCGTTGTCCGAAAAATCCAGCAGGATCATATCCGGCTGCGGCATTTCCAGATGGGAGGGCAGCAGCCTGGAATCGCCGGGCAGCCAGATGCTGCCATCCGGGGTATCGAACCAGTACCCACAGTAGTCCTTTTCCTCCCAGTGGCGGTAGCCCCACTTTTTGGAACCGTTCTGCCAGTCGTGCTTGGCAGGGGTCAGGGTGGCGGTCACATTGCCCACCGTAAATTTGTCCCCGATGTCGTGGCCGGTGCCGGGCAGTCCCAGAGCAGTGATCTGTTCCGCAACATACTGCGGGGCATGGTAACTGCCGCATACATCCTTTACATCCACGCAGCCGGAACGGCTGAAATGGTCGTTGTCGATGTGGGTGATGAGCAGTCCGTCCAGATGCGGCACCTGCCGGGGCAGAATGGGCATCTCGATCAGAAGCGGCATATCAAAGTCCTGGAGAAGCGGGTCGATCATCAGGGTGGTGCCGCGGCTGTTGAGCAGTACCCCCGCATTCCCAAGCCATGTGACAGCGGTATCCGAACGCTGTGCAAAATCCTCACGGGACAGCTTGCGGGTCGGCCCGGGCATCACCTGCCCGCGGGCACTTTTGAAAAGCTCCATTCTGAACCTCCTTGTGTGCGTTCCAAAGCTCTGAAATCCGATAGAAACAGTATAATCGTTTGCACAAATGGAAGCAATCGCCTCTGTTTCAGTCTGTTTCACGGAATGAGCTGTTTTCCTTTCTCCGGTGAAACAGGTTGGAACGCGGTTTCTTGACCCTGTTTTCTCCGAAATCTATAATAAAAGTACCCTCCCCCCGGAACACAGGGACGGGATAATAAAAAGAAAGAAGGAGATATTCATATGAAGAAATTGTTGGACTACCTTTCTATTTTCTTGCTTCTGGTGATGCTGACAGCCTGTACCAGCCAAAGCGCAATGATCGGAGCCGCAAGCGATCGATTCTCCGAAAGCTCTGTGCCGTCCAAAACTGAGCCTGAGAGTGCTCTGCCGCCGGAAGACTCCGGTAAAACGCTGATCGTGTATTTTTCTGCGACCGGAAACACCAAAGCCGTGGCGGAAAAGATCGCGGACCTGACGGGAGCGGAACTGTATGAGATCGTACCGGCAGAGCCTTACACAGCAGAAGATCTGGACTACAACAACGAGGACTGTCGTGCGAACCGGGAGATGAACGATGCATCCGCCCGCCCGGCTATTGGCAGCGAAACGCTTGATCTTTCTTCTTACGATACGATTTTTATCGGTTATCCCATCTGGTGGGGCACGATGCCTCGGATCATCCATACCTTTCTGGATGCTTACGATCTCTCGGGAAAGACCGTCCTGCCCTTCTGCACTTCCGGCAGCAGCGGCATTTCCCGGTCTGTGTCCGATATCCGGGCGGCGGAACCGAATGCCGACGTGCGGGATGGTTTGCGGGCAAGCGGTGCCAATGACAGCGGCATTGAAAGCTGGATCGTGGACAACGGAATTTCTTAATAAAGCAATATCATATCACAGGAGAATTCTAAAATGAAGAAAAATCTTGGTTCCAAACTGGCTCTGTATCCCACTCCATTAGTCGTGGTCGGTGCCATGGTAAACGGTAAGCCCAACTGGACCCTTGTGGGGCATCTGGGTATCATCGGCCATGACCGGGTGATGGTGAGCATGAGCGACAGCCACTACTCCAATC
>JBJERU010000079.1:0-6417 GCA_051882415.1 Faecalibacterium sp.
GCCCCTGCTGACCGGCACGGACGACTGTGAAGCAGGCACCGCGCAGCTCGCACAAGTTGGCATCCGGCTGATTTTTGTCACGCTCGGCCCGGACGGTGTGTTCTATCGGTTCGGCGATCAGACCGGCCATGTGGCGGGCGTTCCCTGCAAGGTGGGCGATACCAATGGCGCAGGCGATACCTTCTTTGGCGCAGCGCTTTCCCGACTGTGCAAGGAAAATCTGAGCGAACTGACCGCGGACCGGCTGGAAGAAATTCTGGTTTTTGCCAACAAAGCCGCCAGCATCACCACCAGCCGCCGCGGTGCGATTCCTGCCATGCCGACGCTGGCAGAAGTGGAGGGCTGACCGATGGTAGGCGAACCGGAATTTCCCCTCCTCCTTGCGAAACACCGCGATGAGCTGGAATGGCTCTTTATGGAGCTGTACGACGACCGTGCCGCGCTGGGCCGTCTGGAATCCGAGATGGAACAGGCGTGGAATGCCCGCAGCCCGGAGCTGAAAGCGCTGGACGCTGCCCGCACCGCCGACCCGGAGTGGTACAGGCGGGGCAATATGTTCGGCATGACCATGTACACCGATCTTTTTGCGGGCGACCTGAAAGCGCTGAAAGAGAAACTGCCCTATTTGAAGGAGAAGAAGCTGACCTATCTGCACCTGATGCCCCTGCTGCGGATGCCTCACCCTCATAATGACGGCGGCTACGCGGTGGAGGATTTTGATACTGTAGACCCCGCCCTTGGCACCAATCAGGATCTTGCGGACCTGACCACCGAACTGCGCAAAGTCGGTATCAGCCTGTGTCTGGATGTGGTCATGAACCATACGGCCAGCACACACCGCTGGGCCGAAGCCGCCAAAGCGGGCGACCCGGTCTATCAGGCATACTATCACTGCTATGACGACCGTACCGTCCCCGACCAGTATGAGCGCACGGTGCCGCAGGTGTTCCCCAACACCGCGCCGGGCAATTTCAGTTGGTGTGAGGAGATGCACAAGTGGGTGCTGACCACCTTCCACACCTACCAGTGGGATCTGAACTATGCGAACCCCGCAGTGTTCGTGGAGATGATGAAAAGCATCCTGCATCTGGCGAATCTGGGCGTAGAAGTGTTCCGCATCGACGCGGTGCCCTATATCTGGAAACAGCTCGGCACGAACTGCCGCAATCTGCCGCAGGTGCATACCATCGTTCGGATGCTGCGCATGGTGCTGGAGGTGGTCTGCCCGGCGGTGGTGCTCAAAGGCGAGGTGGTCATGGCTCCCAAGGAGCTGGCCGCCTACTTCGGCACCCCCGAAAAGCCGGAGTGCCATATGCTTTACAATGTATCTACCATGGTCAACCTGTGGAGCGCTCTGGCCAGCCGGGACACTCGACTGCTGAAAGCCCAACTGGATGCCCTGCACGCGCTGCCCAAAAACTGCTGGTTCGTCAACTATCTGCGCTGCCACGATGATATCGGCTGGGGCTTGGACGAGGCGGAAGAGCGCCGCATCGGCATCGACCCGCAGGCGCACAAGGAATATCTCTATCATTTCTATGAGGGTCAGTTCCCCGGAAGCTGGGCTAAGGGGGAGCTGTACAACTATGACCCCGCCACCCGCGACGCCCGGAGCTGCGGCACAGCCGCCAGCCTGTGCGGCGTGGAGCAGGCGCTGGACAAAGGGGACGAGGCAGCGCTGGAACAGGCCTTGCGGCGTGACCTGCTGCTGCACAGCGCCATGGCCTTTTTACAGGGTTTCCCCATGCTGAACTGCGGCGATGAGATCGGCCAGCTCAATGGCTGGGGCTACAAGTCCGACCCCGCTCTGGCAGAGGACAGCCGCAACCTGCACCGCAGCCGCTTCGACTGGGACAAGGCCGCCCGGCGTACGGTTTCCGGTACGGTGCAGAATATTCTCTGGCAGGGGCTGGAACAGCTCCGCGCCCTGCGGGCAGACGAGTGCTTTGCCCCGGACGCCTGGGTCACGACCTGGGACAGCCACGACCCCGGTGTACTGGCGCTAGTGCGCAGGTACGGGGCGAAAACGCTGGTGGGACTGTTCAACTTCACTGAGCGTTCTACTGCAGTTCGACTGGATGCGCTGGAGGGCAAGTACCGGACGCTTGATGGAGATAATATCTGTTTGGCAGAGGTGGCGTTGGCTCCCTATCAGGTATTGCTGGTAAAGAATGAAATCGCTGGAGACGAACAGGTGGTCAGGACGGGAAACTGATTTCAAAAGGACTCTCTATTGAACAAAGAAGGTTCTTGCAATCTCTCACAAAGTGTGGTATATAAGTTATACGAAATATGATTTGGAAGGACGCTCCGCCGTTCAATGACGTATAAAGAGAGGTGCCCGCTATGACTGCCGTTATCTACGCCCGTTATTCCACTGACAGCCAGCGCGAAGAATCCATTGAAGGCCAGATTCGCGAATGCACCGCCTATGCGGAGAAGAATGACCTCACGGTGGTCAAGCACTATATTGACCGTGCCATCTCTGCAAAAACGGACAATCGCCCTCAGTTCCAGCAGATGATCAAGGACAGTGAACGCGGCATCTTTGATGTTATCATCGTTTGGAAACTTGACCGTTTTGCCCGGAACCGCTATGACAGTGCCCGGTATAAGACCCAGTTAAAGCGCAATGGTGTGAAGCTGGTATCGGCAACGGAGGTCATTTCGGCTGGCCCGGAGGGTATCATTCTGGAATCCGTTCTGGAAGGCTATGCCGAGTATTATTCGGCTGACCTGTCTGAGAAGGTCGTGCGCGGCATGACCGAAAACACGCTCAAAGGCGTGTATAATGGCGGGAAAGTTCCGTTTGGATATAGGATCGATGACACCCGCCATTATCAGCCTGATCCATTGACTGGACCGTATGTGGAGCAGATTTTCCAGAAATATGATGACGGTGCGACTATGACCGAAATTCAGAGTTGGCTGAAACAGAAGGGGATCAAGAATCCGTCTGGCGGCGAGATGAGCTATAACACGATCCAGCGGATGCTGAGCAGTCGCCGGTATATCGGTGAACTGAGCCTGCGGGATGTGGTACAGCCTAACGCGATTCCGGCGTTGGTATCAGAAGAGCTGTTCAATCGTGTGCAGGAAAAGCTGGTAAAAAACAAAAAGGCCCCTGCCCGTCATAAGGCAGAGGAAAGCTATCTGCTGACCACCAAGCTGTACTGCGGCAAGTGCGGTGCGCTGATGTTTGGCGAAAGCGGTGTCAGTCACACCGGCAGGATGTATACCTATTATAAATGTGCCGCAGCAAAGAAGAAAAAGACCTGCGATAAAAAGGCGGTGCGGAAACAATGGCTGGAAGATCTGGTGGTTGCCGAGACCATGAAACTGGTGGAGGATGACGCTTCCATGAATGCCATCATCGCCAAGGTGATGGAACTGCAAAATCAGGAAAGTACCGAGCTGCCACTCTACGAAAAGCAGCTGAGGGAAACGGAAGTCGGAATCACCAATATGCTGAATGCGATCCAGATGGGTATCCTGACCAGCTCCACGAAAGAACGACTGGAGGCATTGGAGGAGCGGAAAAAGGACCTGCAAATCCGCATTGCAGAGGAACGGCTGGCAAAGCCTAAGGTAAAAGAAGACTTTGTCCGATTCTGGCTTCTTCGTTTCCGTAAGCTGGATATGACCCAGCCGGAACAACGGCAGGCGTTGGTAGACACCTTCGTCAATTCTATCTATCTCTACGACGATAAGGTGCTGATCGCTTTCAACTATAAAGAAGGAACCGAAACGATCACATTCGGGGAAGCGACCGAAGCGGAAAAAAGTTCGGATATGTGCGCGGGAGGTGCACTCACAAAAGAGCGTTGAATCGTAAGATTTGGCGCTCTTTTTCGTTTATGTACCCCGAAAAATCGGGGTCTGCACGGTCGGTGCACGGTTTTTGCACGGTTCGCATTTTCATAGGAATCCTCTGCAAGCTCCGTAATTGCTCGGAAAATAGTGTAAGATTTTGCATCAGGTAAGCAGTGCCAGTCGGAGTTTTGCCTTTATTTCGGGGTCCGCGTCTTTGAGCAATTCCAGCAGAGCTGTCATGGAGATGGTCGGTTCACCTTCGGCGGGTACAGCCTGCGGGCTGGGTGTTCCGGGGTTCGCGTAGAAGCCTTGTTCAAACTTCCGGCCCAGCTCCACACGGGAGGACTGCTGGATGTGCGCATAAGTGTTCACCAGCATATCCGCGCTGGCGTGGCCGGTCGTTCCCTGCACGGCCTTGATGTCGCCGCCGGAGATCATCAACTGATAGGTCGCGCTGGAATGTCGCAGACCGTGGAACACGATGCGCGGGAACTCCGGGTGTGCGTCCTGCCACTTGAGGAACTTCTTGCGGATGAGCACAGGCTCCACCGCCAGACCGTTGGGCAGACGCAGGAGCATCCCACTGTTGCGGTAACGCTCTGGATCGCGAGCTTCCTCTCGTTGCAGACGCTCCAGCCACTGCTTTAGCTCGTCCCGCAGGGCGGCGGTCATGAAGATGGTACGGCAGGAAGCCTCAGTCTTGGTGTCTTTTAGAATGAGGGAAGTCTTGCTGCCTTCCAGCTTATCCGGGAAGATGCGGAGGATGCAGCTGCCATCCACCTGCGCCAGTGTGTCTTTCTGGACGCGCTGCATGGATTTGTTGATGGTGAACGTCCCTATCCCGTTAGCGGCATCGAAGTCGATGTCCTCCGGGGTCAGTCCGGCGACCTCGCCTTCCCGCAGTGCGCCCACAAGCGTGAGATGAACAGCCAGATGCAGGATGGGGTCCTCCATGCTGTCCAGTGCAGCCCGCATCTCATTCACATCCCAGATGCCGCGTTCCTGGGTGGTCTTTTTGGGAGCTTCCACCGGAACGGGGCTTTTGATGAGGATGCCCCATTCCACCGCCAGCAGGAACGAATTGTGCAGAAGCTGGTGGACTTCATGAATGGTCGTGCCGGAAAGGGTACGTTTCTGCTGCTTGGGTGAGAGTTCTCGTCGCTTTCCTTCTACATACTGTCCGCAGGGTGTCTTGCTCAGGGTGGTGTACAGCCCTTCGATGTGGTAGGGCCGCAGCTTCTGCATCTGCATTTCCCCGATATAAGGGATAATGAGGTTCTGGATGAGGGCCAGATTAGACTGGTAGGTTTTCGGTGCCCACTTGTGCTTGCTGCACTGCTTGGGCAGCCAGTCCATCAGGAACTCTGCTACCGTCACCGTGGACGGGATCAGAAAATTGCCTGTTGCCAGTTCATGCTCGATCTGCTTCTGGCGTTTGACCGCCTCCTCCTTGGTGGAGAAGCTCTCCCATTTGTCGCAGCTCTTGCCGTGCTCGTCCTGATAAGTGTACCGGACGCTGTAAGAGCTACCGCGTTTCGTGATATATGCCATAAGTTATCTCCTTTCTCAAGCAGCCCGGTTGAGCCATGCATCAAAGCCGTCCTTCGGGACGCGGATACTTCCGCCGATGCGAAGGACACGGAACTCGCCGGTATTATTGCACAGGTTGTAGGCAGAGCGCAGGCTGATGGCCAGCATCTGCGCCACCTGTTCCACCGTGTACACCAGCGGCGTGGCGTTCGGGCTGTCAGTTGGAGACCTGACGGCATTGGTTTGAGTGACCACTTCCATTGTACGGGAATCGGTCACGGGTTTCAAGATTCTTTTCGTATAATTTTTGGATTTCACAGTTTCGGTCGTTGCAGGCCGATTCAGATTCATAGGCAAGCCTCCTCATATTCTTGTAGCCGGACGCCGTTGTTTGTCCGGCAATTCTTTTTTCGGGCGTCTTTTTTGGGTTATTCAATCAATGATTTCAGGCGCTCCAGTTTTTTCTGCGCTGTTTCTTTTCGGAAACTTATTCCGATACAGGAAATGGGAACGCACATTTCCAGCAGGCGGTCATAAATGCGGGCGTGGGCGGTATCCTGTGGGTGCCGCAGCTCGTCCAGCGTCAGATTGGTGGTGACGATCAATGGTTTCCGTCTGCGATACCGGCTGTCCACGATGTTGTAGATCTGTTCCAAAGCATACTCCGTGCCGCGCTCCATCCCGAAATCGTCAAGGATGAGCAGGGGATAGCGGCACAGCCTGTCTACGACCTCATTCCGCCCAGAGAAGCTATTGTTCAGTTCGTTCAGGATACGGGCGAAGTTCGTCATGCGGACAGGCACTTCCTGCTCCATGAGGGCGTTTGCAAAAAACGCTTCTTTGGGCGTGTGGCACTTGCCGCAGTAGAGCAGTCCATCTTCGCCGTGATAATCTTCTGTACTGTTGGGCAGACTGGAAACAGACTGCTCCAGCATTTTTTCAATCGTTTTTATAGGCTTTCTCCTTCCGCAAAAGTGTAGTCCGGGATACCCGGAACAGTCCTTTTCTCTGTTTTTTGACGTTTCGCCCAGATACGAAGGGTAGCGGCATGGTCGGCATACTTTTTGCCGGTGG
>JBJERU010000080.1:0-6368 GCA_051882415.1 Faecalibacterium sp.
CACTTACACCTTTATCGTAGGCTTCCAGAAGCAGCTTTCGGGATTCATTGTGTAGAATAACATCCACCTTCTTTGCCTCTGTTATACCACTTTTCAGCAAAATGAAAAGATGATTTTGTCTGGTGCTGTATTTTTATGAATTGTTATAGATGGAATATACCTGAAATGGTGCAGTGACCCTTGGTGATGTACCAGATCCTGCTGGAGCAGGGCAAGACCTCCTCCGAGGCGAATGAAGAATCATCGGCTCCGGTGGGGAGCAGTTCCGTGCGGGGCCGTTTTTTACAGAAAATATTCACTGAAATAATCGAGCTGCTGCGGTTGCCCAGTTACGTGGATTTTCTGCCCAGTTGGGAAAATGTGAAGATTTTAACAGTTTTTTCTGCTACACTTTCTTTCAGAACGAAGACCGGTGCATCCAGGTATGCGCCGACCGCGCATGGAACTGAAAGGAGAAAGATTTCATGTCCAACGTATCCAGAAGAGATTTTCTTCGCACCTCGGCTGTTGGCGCATTGGGTGCCGCCATGGCTGGTATGCTGAGCGGATGTAACAGCGCATCTTCTAGCACTGCCGCTTCCTCCAGCGCAGCCGGGATCTACACCCCCGGTACCTATTCCGCTACCTCCAAGGGCATTTCCTCGGACGTTACTGTCACCATGACCTTTGACGGCAACAGCATCACCGATGTCCAGATTGATGTTTCCGGCGAGACCGCAGGCTTCGGCGCAGACGCTGGTGATGAACTGACCGGCCAGCTCATCGCCGCCCAGAGCGCCGAGATAGACGGCGTTTCGGGCAGCACCATTACCAGCGATGCCGTCAAGGACGCTGCCGCCAACTGCATCGCTCAGGCCAAGGGCGAACCCGTTATCAGCATCACCCCCGGCCAGACTGCTAAAACCTCCGGCTGGCGCGCTGCACCCGAGGCGGTGACCAAGTTTGACGGCGAGTTCACCGCAGACGTGGTCATCGTGGGCGGCGGTCAGGCTGGCACTCCCGCAGCCCGCGCCGCTGTGGAGGCCGGTGCCAGCGTTATCGTGGTGGAATCCCAGGCGGAAGATTCCATGAGCTTCCGCGGCGGCGGACAGATCGGCCACCTGAACAGTAAGTTCCTAGCCAGCAAGGGCATCCCCACCATCGACATCAATGAGTTTGTCACCGACTGGCAACTGCGCACCAACAACCGCTCCCGCTGCGGCCTGATCATGGCCTACGCCAAGAACAGCGGCAAGTGCTTTGACTGGATGACCGATAGCTTCTCCGATGCAGAAAAGGCAACCTGGTCTGTGCGTCAGTGGCCCCTGAGCAAGAACTACACCCAGAAAAAGAGTGGTATCAGCACCTGGGTGGGCACCCCGACCCTGAACGGCGATGCCTCCCCCGTCAAGCGCTGCATGGAGATTGCTCGGGCAAAAGGCGCGGATTACCACTTTGGCGTCAAGGGCTGCCAGCTCATCAAGGACGGCGACCGCGTTGTGGGCGTTGTTGGCCAGGATGCAGACGGCAAGTACATCAAGTTCACCGCCAACAAGGGTGTGATCCTGTGCGGCGGCGGCTTCGGCGGCAACAGTGAAATGTGCCGCGACCTGCTCATTGAGATAACCGACTACTGCTCGGAGGATACCCGCATCGGCGGCATGGACGACGATGGCAGTGGCATCCAGATGGGCTACTGGGTCGGCGGCCGTCTGGAGAGCCGTCCTCTGTCCAGCATGGGCGGCAACTACGTCTATCCCTGCAACAGCCCCGGAGACCCCATCGGCACCACAGCCGCTCTGTGGGTGAATTGCCACGGCAAGCGCTACTGCAACGAAGGCTTCGGCGACATCGTTCTGGCCGCTATGGCAGGCGCAAAGGAACCACAGGGCAAGATCTTTACCGTGTTCAACGACACCATCCGCGAGGACATCACCTATCAGGCCCCCGGACACATGGCCATCAACTACGCAGGCGGCGAGGACGAGGGTCTGGACACCATCATGCAGGGCGCCATCGATGCAGGCGATGCTGGCTACGAGGTCACCGGCATGAGCACCACCACCGTCTACGCAGGCAAGGATGCCGAGGAACTGGGCACTCGCATGGGCTTCACAGGCCAGGATCTGCAAAACTTCATTGCCACGGTCGAGCGTTACAACGAGCTGTGCGCCAAGGGCGTAGATGAAGACTTTGCCAAGGAGCCTGTCCTGATGCGCCCGCTGACCGGCAAGCACATCTTTGCTTACGGCACAGACAAGAGCTTCGGCAGCATGCTGGTGACCACCGGCGGCCTGCTGACCGATGACAACAGTCAGGTGCTGGGTGAGGACTTTGAGCCGATCCCGGGTCTGTTCGCTGCCGGCAACAACTGCGGCGGTCGCTTCGGCTTCCAGTATTCCACCTCCATCCCCGGCGAGAGCCTGGGTATCGCAAACACCCAGGGTATGCTGGTAGGCCAGTACGTCGCCAGCCTGTAAAGTAAGAAAGGACATTTTTCCCATGTCGGATGCTCCGCTGCAGCTTTATTTTCATGTTCCGTTCTGCCGCACCCATTGCACTTTTTGCAATAAACCCATCTTTGTGGCAGACGAAGCCACCCGTCAGGCCTATGGGGAAGCCCTGATGAAGGAAGCCGAAGCCGCCGCGCCGGATTTTGCCGGTTCGGTAGTGCAGTCAGTCTGTTTTGGCGGCGGCTGCCCTACCCTGTTGCCACAAGAGCAGTTTGTTTTGCTTTGCCGCCATCTACGCCAGCTCTACCACTTTACAAAGGATGCAGAGATCACGGTGGAGGCCGCGCCTAACCGGGTCAATGCCGGGTGGATGGTGGCTTTCCAGCACGCAGGGGTCAACCGCCTGTCACTGGAGCTGGTCACTGGGCATTCGGCCCTTGTGGAACAGCTTGGAATGAGCTGGAGCCTGGGTAGCAGCGAAACCTCTCTGATCCTGCCCCAGATGTACGGTCTGCGCAGCTATGAGGGCCGTTTGCTTTACGGCCTACCCGGTCAGACAGAAAGCGCCTTCCGGCTGGGCATACAGATGGCTGTGCGTTTCAATACGCCCGAGATCCTTCTTGTCCCCTGGCAGCCGGTGGGCCCCCTCACCGCACAGCCGCGGCCGGACGCAGTTCAAACAGCCCGGATGCTGGACTATGCGGCCCATCACCTGACTGAAAAAGGCTATACGGAATATACGCCCGGGGCATGGTGTCTGCCCGGTCATGCGTGCCGCCGCACCCTTGCACTGCAAACCGGCAGCGATGTTCTGAGCTTTGGACTGGGTACTCGCAGCCAGACGGACGGCGTTTTCTACCAGACCACCTCCGACCTGGGAACCTACCTTTATCATTCCGACGAGCCAGAGCGGATATATACCGTACTGGCCCGTGTATAAAATCCTCCGCTTTGCGCAAAACTCCGGATGCACTTCATCTGTTGTGCATCCGGAGTTTTTTCAGTTTGCTTTTTCTGCCGCCTCCGGCAGGGGGAACAGCATGGTCAGAACAAACTCATTGCCCTGGGGGCCGTAGGACACCTCACCGCCATAGGCGGCAGCAGCCTGACGGATGCTGGCAAGGCCGTAGCCGTGATTTTCCGCATCCGGCTTGGTGGTGTGCTCCGCGCCCCGGGGCAGACAGCCATCAAAGCTGTTGCGCACGCACAGAACCGCAAAGCTTCCGCGCCGCATACTGCGGAACAGGATCCGCCGGGCCGACGGCTCCGGCAGCTTGAGGCAAGCCTCAATGGCATTGTCCATGGCATTGCCCACCAGCGTGCACAGCTCCAGCGGATCGATGAATTCGAACAGCTTTCCCTCCACATCCACTGTGCAGGCGATCTGCTCCCGCTGGCAGAGCGCCAGCTTTTCGCTCAACAGGATATCCATGGTTTCGCTGCCGGTTTCTACCAGCGCCTCAAAGGGGTGGATCTGCCCCATCACCCGGCGGATATACTGCCGGGTCTGTTCTGTATCCGAGGAACGTTCCAGATATAGCAGCACATTTTTCAGGTCATGATAATTGCGCTGCACCGCTTCCGCTGTACGCTTGCTTAGTAAAAACTGCTGCTGGCGGCATTCCATCATGTGCTGCCGCTGCAGGGCCTGGCGTTTTTGGATCTCGGCATCCACCCGGCCGATAAAGTTGATGATGGATAGCACCGCCACCAGGCAACTGGCCGCCAGGGTCAGCGGAACCGCCGCGGTCAGCTCCTCATTTTGCAGCGGAAGCCAATAGGTGATCTGACAGACAAACAAATAGGGCAATGTGGCCAGCACCGCTGCCCACAGCGCTGAGTTGCCCAGGCTCTGCGCCGGGGCGGCGGGCAGATTCCGGCGCACCAGTAGCAAAAGCAGGAGAGTGACTCCGCACCACACAGCCGCCGCCATGCACTGGCACAGCCAGTGGCCGCTGCGCAGGTAATCCACACCCAGAATACGCATCCCAAAATAGCGGATCAGGGTGTCGGTGCAGTCCAGTACAAGGTAAAAACACAGAACCCGGACTGCATTATACCGGGCGTTTTCTCTGAACAACGTTTGCGCAGCAAAGCAGAACACCCCGTAGCAAGCCGCCATGTGCACATAGCTGTACCAGGTGCCTATCACTTCCGATCCATGCAGACCTGTCAGCAGCACCAGCAAGGCTGCAAACACCGCGGCCTTCCGCCTGTCAAAAGAAGGGTATGCCCTCTTTTTCTGCAGAAAAACCACCAGCAGACCCAGACCGCACAGTGCACGCAGAAAACAGGAGAGCCCTCGCTGTGTCAGCAACAAGCTCCATTCCATTACAGTGCCGCCCCCCAACATGCCGCGAGCTGTTCCAGCAGCTGCTTGCGTCGATGCTTGCTCACTGGGACCCGGTGTTCGCCCAGCACCACATCACTGCCGTCCAGCCGTTCCACCCGATCCAGATTGACCAAAAACGCCGCATGGCAGCGGAAAAAGCTTTCCGGCTCCAGTGCTTTTTCCAGCGCACGGATACTGCCCGCACACACCAGTGGCCCCGCTTCGGTCTGAAGCAGCAGCTTGTGATCCTGTGCTTCGGCGTACAGCAGCCGCCGGATGTCCACATGATGCAGCTCCTTGCCGATGCGCACATTGATGTAATGCGGTGCCGTCTGTTCCAGGCGTGCTCCCGCACGGTCCAGCGCACTTTGCAGCAGCGAGTACTCCACGGGTTTTACCAGGAAATCCAACGCATCCACGCGGTAGCCTTGTAGTGCATAGGTCACCATGCTGGTGACAAAGATCAGCACGACCCGGCTGTTTGTTTCCCGGATGAGGCGAGCCGCAGTCATGCCGTCCATTTTCTGCATTTGAATATCCATCAGAATGATGTCTAGATTTCCGGTTCCCTGCCGGATAATCTCCTCGCCGTCCACAAAGCACTGCGCTTCTATCAAAAGGCCGCGTGTCTGTGCATAACTCCGCAAATGCTCCCGCATGCGCTGACATTCAACCGCATCATCTTCTACAATTGCTACTTTCATTGCGGGCTCCTTTCCACGCAGACGACCGTTCTCCCTTCTATTGGGGGCAGGGGGGCCTTTTTATAACAGTATATCCTGCCTCCGGAACTGTGTCAATCATTCCAATGATGTAGTACAATAAAAGTTGACACCTTAAACTCAAAGAGCAGATAATAAAGACAAGAGAATAAGGAGAAAACTGACAATGGCACGGAATCAACGCAAGTACGATTTGGAGTACAAAATCTAGGCGGTAAAACTATCGAAAGAGATTTTTGCAGGGCTTCCCCATGCTGAACTGCGGCGATGAGATCGGCCAGCTCAATGGCTGGGGCTACAAGTCCGACTCCACGCTGGCGGAGGACAGCCGCAACCTGCACCGCAGCCGCTTCGACTGAGGCAAGGCCGCCCGGCGCACAGACCGCCTTTATCGGCAAGGTGGGCGCGGACGCCTTTGGCCGCTATCTGACCGAAGTGTTACAGGAAAACAAGGTGGATATCTCAGGCGTAGCGGTAGACCGTGAGCACCCCACCACCATGGCGGTGGTCTCGGTGGATGCTTCCGGCGAGCGGGATTTCAGCTTTTACCGCAGCGCCAACGCGGACGTGATGCTGTGCAGGGAGGACATCCCGGACGAAGCGCTGAAGCAGGCGGCGCTGGTGCATTTCGGCTCTGTGAGCCTGACCGCTGATCCCTCCCGCACCGCGACGCTGGACGCGGTGCGCCGCGCGAAAGCCTTGGGAGCCGTCATTACCTATGACCCCAACTACCGTGCCAATCTCTGGCCGGACGCAGACACGGCTGTCGCACAAATGAAAGAACCGCTGCCTCTGGTGGATATCCTCAAAGTGTCGGACGAGGAGCTGCCCCTGCTGACCGGCACGGACGACTGTGAAGCAGGCACCGCGCAGCTCGCACAA
>JBJERU010000081.1:0-6336 GCA_051882415.1 Faecalibacterium sp.
ATGTTGTATTTGCCGTCGGAGAAGGCGCCCGCGCCGCCAAAGCCGCTCATGATGGAACAGCTCTTGCAGCCAATGCAGCTTTTGACCTTTACGCCGTCAATGGGGCAATGGCGCTTGTCCAGGCTGTGGCCCGCTTCAAATACAGCGACCTTCAGGGCCGGCTCCAACTGCATCAGCTCATAGGCGGCAAAGATACCGCCGGGGCCTGCGCCCACGATGATGATATCAAATTTCATTGCAGTGATCTCCTTGTTCGATCAAAAAGTATGTCTATTATCCCGCATATCAATTGTAAACGGTTTGCCGCTATGCGTCAAGGGATTTGTACGCGGATCCCTTTTTTACCATTGTTGTACGTCACTCAGAAACAGCCCCCACAAGAGAAATCCCCCGCGCCCGGAGCATGTATGCCGGACACAGGGGATTTTGCGTTTTGTTCAGATCTGTTCCAGCAGATCCTGCGGGATCCCGATATCCACCACCGATACGGTGCCCGCACAGCTGCGGCCCGGCTCGGTCAGCAGGCCGGGCTTTGCGCAGGAAAAGGTGATGGTGCGTTCGGCCCGCACAGCGGTGCCCATGACAGCGCCGGTATCTCCGTGGATGCCGGAAGGGATGTCGCAGGCGACGACCGGACAGCCCAGCGCGTTGATCTGCTCGATAGCGGCCCGGTATGCGCCGCCCACTTCGCGGTTCAGCCCCACACCGAACAATGCATCCACCAGACAATCGCAGCGCGGGAATGCGGCTCCTTCAAAAGGATGGATCTGCCCGCCCATCTCTGTCAGACGGCCTGCGTTGGCCCGGGAATCCGGGGTCTGGTGCCGGGGATCGCCCACCCGATAAAGGTTCACGCTCACACCTTTTTCCATCAGCTGGCGCGCACAGGCCAGGCCGTCCCCGCCGTTGTTGCCGGTGCCGCATACCACGTTCACCACCGGATGCGGGGCCTTCTGCACGATGTCCAGAACGGCCTCCGTCACATGGGCGGCGGCCCGCTCCATCAGCGCCAGCGAGGGGATGCCGCGTTCTTCGATCGCGATGCGGTCCAGTTCCTGCATCTGTGCAGTCGTTGCGATCTTCATGGAGCTTCCTCCTTGGCTCCGGGTGAGATCTGTTACCCTTCGATCAGGCCCAGATGAACGAAAGCATTGTACAGGCCATTTTCGTCCACGGCATCGGTGACGTACTCGGCTGCGGCCTTGGCCTCCGGGCCGCCGCTGCCCATGCACACGCTGTGAGCACAGTATTCAAACATCGGGATATCGATCTTTGCATCGCCAAAGGCAATGGTATCCTCGCGGGAGGCGCCCAGATAGTTCAGCAGCTCGTCGATGGCGTGGGCCTTGGTGATGTCCTTCACGCCCAGATCGCCGAACAGCGCGGTCTCGCCCGCGCCGCCCCAGGTGCCGTTCTGCAGGTCGGGGAACTCCTTCTGCGCATCCAGAAAATCCTGATAGCTGCTCAGCAGATAGCTGACCTTGTTCAGGTCATCGCGGTACAGCTCGCCGCCAAAGATCATGTCCGGGAATACCTCCCGGATGGTCAGGCTTTCGGCGTTCGGACGGCCCTTGCGGGCGGAATACAGCTGGATGGAGGACTGGGCGGCCGTCTCAAAGTTCTCGCTGGCAAACAGGCCGTTGTTGCTTTCCAGATAGAACTCCAGCCCGCGGCTGTGCAGCCAGTCCACAATGTGTCGGCACTGCTGTGCGGTGATGAGCTGGTGCATCACGACCTGACCGTCGCTTTCCACATAGCTGCCGTTGCCGCCGATCATGCCGTCCAGACCGATCTCCCACAGCGGGGGATACACCTCTGCCTTGCTGCGCCCGGTGCAGATGTAGACCCGGTGGCCGTTGGCGCGGGCCTTACGGATGGCCTGCACTGCCGAATCCGGAAGGTTGTTTTCGTAATCGACAAGAGTTCCGTCTACGTCAATAAAAAGAAGCTTTCCCATATTGTCTATCCTTTCTTATCCTCTGCCGCGCGGCCGCCGGGCTGTCTGCCCACAGGACCTGCGCTGTCATTTTTCATTATACCGGTATGGATCCGGTTTGAACAGGGGGACGGACAGACAAAAAATTTGGCGGTGGTTTGTTCAGAATAGACAACCCCTTGCAGACACACACGGGAAAGGAACGGGATTTAGGTGAGTTCGACAAAAAGAAATTGATATATTTGGTCAAAAAGCGGATGGACGAATTGTGAACGACCTGTTAAAATAAGGGCAGGTCAAGACAAGTTTGTTACTCCTCTGAGGCATACCTTGTGCACCGTGCAGATACTTCCAAATGCGGTTCTATTTGCTGTTGTGCGCGGTGTGCAGCAGGGGTTATTTTTTTGGGAAAGCATCAAAATACAGGAGCAGCGCCATGAAGATTGTCAAAAAGATCAACAATAATGTGGCGCTTGCTCAGGACGCCAAAGGCCACGAGCTGGTCGTGTTCGGCAAGGGCATCGGCTTTCCGGCCACCCCCTACGAGCTGGACGATCTTTCCAGGATCCAGCGCACCTTTTATGACGTGGGTACAAAAAATCTTGCCCTGCTCAAGGATATCCCCGATGATGTTTTTCTGGCGGCGGATGCCATTGCGGAGGATGCCGCCGATGAGCTGGATTGTCCGCTCAATCCCAATCTGCCCTTTGTTCTGGCAGATCACCTGTCGTTTGCCATCCAGCGCAGCCGCGAAGGGATCGTCCTGCGCACGCCGCTGGCCTATGATGTGCGCCACCTTTACCCGGCGGAATACCAGCTGGGCCGCAGAGCGCTGACCATCCTGAAAGAACGTCTTGGCATTCAGCTTCCGGAGGAAGAGGCGGTCAGCATCACGCTGCACCTGATCAATGCCGAAGCCGAAGTGGACGACGTTCACCGGACCATGACCGCCGCCCGCATCATCTCCGAGATCGGAAGCCGGGTGGAGCAGTATTTTGACCTTCAGCTGGATCGTGAAAGCTTCAGCTATTCCCGTTTCATGATGCATCTGCGCTATCTCGTGCAGCGCATGATGTGTGGCAAGTCCACGGCGATGGCCAACTCCAGCCATGAGCTGTTCTGCGCGGTCCGCCGCGAATATCCAGAGATCTACGCCTGCGTACAGACTTTGGTAGAATACTTCCAGAAGGAATGGCAATGGAACTGCACCGAGGACGAGCAGCTCTACCTGATGATGCACATCCATCGTGTCACAACCGCGTCACAACACGGGGGGTAGAGCAAGCATAACGGCACGAAAAAACGTTGTGTTTTTAGCCGGGAGCGTTGCTCTGGATTTTCCCGTATTCTTACATTCTTATATTCTGATTTTCTCCGGCATTTACAATTGAAGTTGGCTCGTTACCCGTGCACAGCTCACGGGGCGTTACCCAAAGACAGGCTCCGGCGGATGCACCTGCGGCATCGGGCGGCGGCCCTGGCTTTGGGTTTTTCTTTTGGCACATTCCGCCCGGCGCGCGAGGGCGGATGGCGATAAATGGTTTTTGCAAACATGACCCGGCACAAGGAAAGGGGGCTGCGGATGAACGATTTTCAACACCAGCTGTATCAGCTGCTGGGAGGAGAAGCGAATATATCCGCTGCCAACCGGCAGGGGACACGGCTCAACCTGACGCTCAAAGACCAGAGCCTTGCGGACATTCCGGCGCTGGAAGCGCTGCCCGCGGTCCAGCGCTGTACGCTGGTCAATGGCAGGGTCCGGCTGGAGCTGACCCCTGAAAGCTACAAAACTTATGAGAAGGAGAATCAACTTATGGCAAGCAAATACGATGGCCTTGCGCGAATCATTATCCAGAACGTTGGCGGAAAGTCCAACATCATCTCCCTGACCCACTGCGTCACCCGCCTGCGCTTCAAGCTGAAGGACGAGAGCAAGGCCCAGACCGATGTTCTGAAGGAGACCGACGGTATCGTCACCGTCATCCAGTCCGGCGGTCAGTACATGGTGGTCATCGGCAACCATGTGCCGGATGTGTACGACGCAGTGTGCTCTGTGGGCCACATCGCCCGCGGCGGCGCGGTCAACGAGGACGGCTCTGCCGCTGAGGAGGATGCCCCCAAGGAAAAGACCAACCTGCTGAATGCGTTTGTCGGCATCGTCACCAGCGTGTTCACCCCCTGCCTGGGCGTCCTGTCTGCCTGCGGTATCCTCAAGGGCGTGCTCTCCCTGCTGACCTATTTCAATATCATGAACGGCGCGGGCGGCACCTATACGCTGCTGTACGCTCTGGCCGACAGCTTCTTCTACTTCTTCCCGGTGCTGCTGGGCTACACCGCCGCCAAAAAGTTCGGTCTGCCTGAGATGGAAGGCCTGATCATCGGCGCAACCATGGTCTACCCCACCCTGCTGGGTTCCTCTCTGGGCGCTGCCTTCCCCGAAGGCCTGCGTATCTTCTGGAACGCCATCCCCGTTTCCATGCCTCCTTCCGGCGACTACACCTCCAGCGTTATCCCCGTCATCTGCGCGGTGGCCTTTGCCGCTTACTTTGAAAAGTGGTTCAAGAAGTACATTCCCGATACCATCAAGGCCTTTGCTGTCCCGCTGATCACCTGCACCGTCACCATCGTCCTGACCTTCCTGGTCGTCGGCCCCATCACCTCCGGTGCCGCAAACCTGATCGGCGTGTTCTTCAACTGGCTGGCATCCATCAGCGGCATCCTGATCGGCGTCGTGGTCGGTGCTCTGTGGCAGGTCATGGTCATGTTCGGCCTGCACTGGGCGGCTGTCCCCATCATGCTGAACAATATGGCGACCCAGGGCTTTGACGCTGCCTTCGTTGGCTTCTTTGGCTGCACCTTCGCACAGTGCGGTGCTGTTGCCGCCATCTGGCTCAAGACCAAGAACGCCAAGACCAAGAGCCTGTGCCCCCCGGCCCTGATCTCTGCGATCGCCGGCGTCACCGAGCCTGCCATCTACGGCCTGACCCTGCCCAAGAAGAAGCCCTTCGTCATCACCTGCGTCGTCGGCGCTGTCACCGGTGCGTTCATGGGCATCTTCTGCAAGAGCTACGCAATGGCTGGTATGGGCATCTTCGGCTACACTGCTTACATCAACACTGCCGCCAATGACATCAGCGGCATGATCGCTTCCATCGTCATCTCTCTGGCTGCTGTGGCCGGCGCATTTGTGCTGACCTACCTGACCTACAGCGACGAGCCTGCCAAGAGCAAGGTCAAGGCAACCAAGTAAAAACACAACTTTTTGCTGCGAAACAATCGAAAGGAGCAACAGATCATGAGCGTTTTCCGCGATAATTTCCTCTGGGGCGGCGCATGCGCAGCCAACCAGTTCGAAGGCGCATGGGACGTGGACGGCAAAGGCCCCAGCGTGCCCGACATGTGCACCAACGGTTCCCACACCGTGCCGAAGTGGATGACCAACCACATCCATGAGGATCGCCTGTACCCCAGCCACGAGGCCATCGACTTTTACCACCATTACGAGGAGGACATCGCCCTGTTTGCCGAGATGGGCTTCAAGGTGTTCCGCACCTCCATCAACTGGACCCGCATCTTCCCCACCGGCATGGAGGAGCAGCCCAACGAGCTGGGTCTGGCCTTCTACGACCGTGTGTTCCAGTGCTGCAAGGATCACGGTATCGAGCCGCTGGTCACTCTGTCTCACTATGAGCTGCCCTATGCTCTGGTGGAAAAATACAACGGCTGGGCAAGCCGGGAGCTGGTCGCCCTGTTCGAGAAGTACTGCCATGTGGTGTTTGAGCGCTACAAGGATCTGGTCAAGTACTGGCTGACCTTCAACGAGATCAACGCCGCTATGATGCCCTTTGGCGCGGTGCTGTCCACCGGTACCTGCAAGGGCTACGACGGCCCGGTGTTTGATCTGCCGGACGATCCCCAGTCCCGCTTTCAGGCGCTGCACCACCAGTTCGTGGCTTCGGCCAAGGTGGTCAAGTACGCCCACGAGAACTATCCCCAGTTCAAGATGGGCAACATGATCGCCTTTGGCGCGACCTACCCCCTGACCAGTGACCCGGATGACGTTCTGGCCTGCCAGGAGCAGATGAACAAGATGAACTGGTACTGCGGCGACGTGCAGGTGCGCGGCGAGTATCCCCACTTTGCCAAGCGCATGTGGGAGGAGAACGGCGTTCAGCTGCAGCTGGAGCCGGGCGACGAGCAGATCCTGAAGGAAGGCGTGGTGGATTTCTACACCTTCAGCTACTACATGACCAACTGCGTCACCACCCACGAGACCGAGGGCAGCACCGGCGGCAACCTGCTGGGCGGCGTGCCCAACCCCTACCTGAAAGCCAGCGACTGGGGTTGGCAGATCGACCCCAAGGGCCTGCGCTATACGCTGAACGAGCTGTACAGCCGCT
>JBJERU010000082.1:0-6196 GCA_051882415.1 Faecalibacterium sp.
AAAAGTTTTTCGGTTCCTTTTTTCAAAAAGGAACAAAAAAGAAAGAAACAAAAAACGTTGACCCTTCATACGCTAGATTTTCCTCTTGCATCTGGGGTTTGAACGCGGTATCCTAAACAAATAGAGTGTAAAAAATCTGGAGCCGGAGGAGGGAAGGCGGCATGGATCGAGACGAAGTTTGTCATTTGTTAGGCAATACGATTTTTGGCCGGGCAAAAGCCTACAAAAAGCATGTGGAAACACTGGACTGCGAAACGAGTGAACAGGGCATCTATCATCTAACGGCAAATGTCCGTGGAAGTAGCGAGGAGTGCTATACTACACAGGTCTGGCTGCGGGAAAACGGCAGCTTTGTCAGCGCCAGCTGTTCCTGCCCCTACAATCAGAACGGAGAGGGGCCCTGCTGCAAGCACATTGGCGCGGTGCTGCTGCGATATACAGACGAAACCGAAAAAGCAAAGTCCGCCACTCCCCCGCATTCCAGTCCGTCTGCTTTGCCCGGTGTGGTTCGCGCGGCCGAGCTTCCCCGCAAGGACAATTACACGGCCGGTCTGCAAATGCTGTTCGGCAAAAAGTGGCGCGAGGAGGAAGCGCAATCGGATCTGAGCGCCCTTGCCCTGCTGAATGCCTATCGTTCCGAAACGTGGGAGCCGCTTTTTTCCTTTGAATCCGATGATCCACAGCGAAAGGAATTTGTTTCGCTGGAGCCAGAGCTGACCCTGACGGGCGTTCAGCGGCCCTGGCTGCGTCTGAGGATATCGGACGGTGGCCGGCCCTATGTAGTCAAGAGCATTCCTGCCCTGCTGGAAGCGGTGGAACAGGAAAAAACGGTGAGTTATGGCAAATCGCTGTCTTTCTGCCATCGCAGAAATGCCTTTACGCCGAAAGCGCAGCAGATCCTGGAGCTGCTGCGACACCAGCAGGATGCCCGCGAAAACATGACGGCGTCCCCGATAGAAGCTATAGGAATGCCCCAAGGCGGGATCTCCTTGAGCGGTGGAACCTTTGATGCTTTGGTAGAACTGTTCCGCGCCGAAGGGCAGGTGGGCGGCTACGATCTCAAAGAGGAGCTGCCTGCCTTGACCATGCGGGTGTCCAAGCGGCAGGGCGGCGTGCAGGTGGATACACAGCCTGCGCTGGGCTGTTTTGAGGGCTTGGACTGCGGATATCTCTACAATGCGGATACCATTTGGCGGCTGGAACACAAAGACTGGGTGAGGTTATTTCCGGTGGTGAGATCTCTGTGTGGAAGGAGCGTGTTTTTTACCAGCCGGGATGCCACAGAGCTGTGCAGCTATGTTCTGCCAGAGCTGGGCCGCCGGCTGACCATCGAGGATCCAAATCGGCTGCTTTTGAACCAGATCCCGCTGAAGCCAGTGGTACAATTCTATCTGGATGCCCCACGGGAAATGACGATCCAGGCGCATGCGGAGTTTGTATACGGCGAAGACCGCGTGACCCCTTTTGCATTGCCGCCCAAGGGCTTGCTGCGGGACGGGCGGGCCGAAGCCCGTGCTGCCCGGCTGCTGCAAACCTGGCTGACTCCCGATGCGGATGGCAGCGCGGCGGTCTATCGGGTAGATACCGAAGAGGAATTATATCGCTTTTTGGAAGAAGGCGTGCCCGCGCTGATGGCCGAGGGCGAGGTTTATCTGAGCGAGGCCTTCCGCAATTTGCAGCTTCCCCCGCCCAGGATCTCGGTGGGCGTATCGGTGCACGGCAGCGTGCTGGATCTTGAGGTGGATACCGGAGGATTCCCAGTGGAAGAGCTGCGTGAGCTGCTGCGCTCTCTGCACCAGAAAAAGCGCTACCATCGCCTGCGGGACGGACGTCTGCTGCGTCTGGACGACTCGATGGAAGCGCTGGGCGAGCTGAATGAAACGCTGGAATTGTCGGGCGCAAGGCTGGATAAAAAGCATATCGAGCTGCCATTGTACCGTGCGCCCAGCCTGGATCGTGCATTTTCGGGCCAGAGCGGGATCCAGTTTAACCGGGACGATGCTTTCCGCCGCATCAGCCGCAGCTTTCATGCCGTGCAGGACAGCGAATATGCTCCGCCGCCCTCGCTGCAAAAGGTGCTTCGCAAATACCAGCGGGACGGCTACCGCTGGCTGCGCACATTGGATGGCTACGGTATGGGCGGCATTCTGGCGGATGATATGGGTCTGGGTAAGACTGTACAGGTGCTCAGCTATTTGCTGGCCCTCAAGGAGGGCGGCCAGACCCTGCCCAGCCTGATCGTTTGTCCCGCGTCGTTGGTGCTGAACTGGGCGGAGGAATGCCAAAAGTTTACCCCGCAGATGCATTGTGTGACAGTGGACGGAGATGCCGCTCATCGTGCAGCGGCAGCCCGGCTTTGGTCGGAGGCCGATCTGGTAGTTACCAGCTACGATCTGCTGCGCCGGGATGGAGAGCTGTACCAGGATCAGCCCTTCTACGCCTGCATCCTGGACGAGGCGCAGGCGATCAAAAATCATACCACACAAAAATATAAGGCGGTGTGTCGGATCCGCAGCCAGGTGCGCTTTGCGCTGACCGGGACCCCGGTGGAAAACCGGTTGAGTGAGCTGTGGAGCATTTTTTCCTTTTTGATGCCGGGCTACCTGCCGCCTTACAAAAGCTTCTGCAATCGGTTTGAAAAACCCATCGTGCAGGAACAGGATCCCGCAGCGGCCCGGCGCCTGAATCAGATGACTGGCCCGTTCATCCTGCGCCGCATGAAGGCACAGGTGCTGCGGGAGCTGCCCTCCAAAACCGAAAACGTCTATCGCATCGAGATGGGAGAGCAGCAGCGCAGGCTGTATCTGGCGGCGGTGCTGGATGCGCGGGAGAAACTGCATGCGGCCAAGCCAGAGGATAAAATGGCAGTGTTTGCGGTGCTGATGCGGCTGCGCCAGATCTGCTGCGATCCCCGGCTTGTTACGGACAACTGGCAGGACGGCAGCGCAAAGCTGGATGCCTGCGCAGAGCTGGTATCCTCTGCCGTGGAAGGCGGACACCGCATTCTGCTGTTCAGTCAGTTCACCACCATGCTGGAACTGCTGGCCGGGCGGCTGGATGAACTGGGGATCCGTCACTTTACCCTGCAAGGCTCTACCCCCAAGCCGGTGCGCGCCGAGCTGGTGCGCCGCTTCAACAGCGGCGAAACAGATGTGTTCCTGATCTCTCTGCGGGCAGGCGGCACCGGCCTGAATCTGACTGCTGCGGATATCGTGATCCACTACGACCCGTGGTGGAATCTGGCGGCGCAGAATCAGGCAACCGACCGGGCCTACCGCATCGGCCAGCACAATGCGGTACAGGTGTACAAGCTCATTGCGCAGGACACCATTGAGGAAAAGATCCTGGAATTGCAGCAGGCTAAGCAATCTCTTGCCGATACGGTGACTGGCGGGGCAGACGGCGGCATCCTGTCGATGAAGCCGGAGGAACTGCTGGCTCTGCTGGAGAGCGAAGGATAAACCTGCTGTATACGGCAGAAAAGAGGAATCGGAGATGGAATATGGAATCTTCACCCGGGCGGTCGTGACCATTTATGATCTGCCCCGAACTACAAAACAGGGGGAGGACGGCCTTTTGTCCGCCATTGGGGACGAAGGCCTGTATGGACAGGTCTGCCAGGTGCGAACTCTGCCCGGCGGGGTGACGGCAGAGGGTGTGTGCCTGCCGGACGACATGGCGGAGATCTGCACGTTTTATGGCTACCACGGCTATGTGTTTTACCGGGAACTGCGCATCCTTTCGGAGCGGGAGCTGCGGGAGTATCTTTCTGCGGCCCTGGTGATGACGGGCCGGGCAATGGATGTCCAAAGCGGGCCGCGGGTAGCGGCGGTGCGCCTGATGGAGCTGGAACGCGGAGCGCTGCTGCGCCGTCTGCCGGAAACCGACCCGACCCCCGGCTGGGCAAAGGCGGCTCTGGCCGATGGCCGGGAAGGATATGTGCGGGATGTCGCGCTGGAACCGGTGCGCTATGCGCAGAGCGCGGTTCTGACCCAGAGGCCGGGGCTGCCCTTTGATATGGCGCTGGCCCGGGCCGAGGGATGCAAGCCGGAAATGCTGACTGCCCGTATCCTCCAAAAATGGCACGGCGGCAGCGAGACGGCTTTTCGTACGGCGGTCATCGAAGCCGCCAAAAAATATCTTGGCGCCGAATACCGCTGGGGCGGAAAGTCGGGCCGCGGCATCGACTGTTCGGGCCTTGTCAGCAGCGCCTACATGCAGTGCGGCGTGTTGATTTACCGGGACGCAAAGCTGATGGAAGGCTGGCCTATGCACGCTATCCCATTTGAGGAAAAGCAGCCCGCCGATGCACTGTTTTTTCCCGGACACATCGCGCTGTATCTGGGAGAGGGGCTTTATCTCCACTCAACCGGCGCGGCGGCCAGCGGCGGAGTGGTGTATAACAGTCTCGACCCGAAAAGCGCCCTCTACCGCGAGGATCTGGCCAAAAGCCTATATGCAGTGGGCAGCATCTTTTGAGCGGAAAAACACTCTGGTGATGAAAACGGTTCCAAGGAGGAACGCTATGCTTCCTACAAGACAACAGGCCGAGGCGGTTTTGGCCGAGGCGCTGCCCCATAACCCTGGGCCATGGGGAAAACACAGTCGTCTGGCGGCCCATTGTGCCCAGAGCATTGCCGCCGCCTGTCCGGACGGCATGCTTGACCCAGAAACCGCCTACGTTCTGGGTCTGCTGCACGACATCGGCCGACGATTTGGCAAGGGACATTTGCGCCATGTTTACGATGGCTGGCAGTACATGCTTTCCCTTGGCTGGGAGGAAAATGCCCGGATCTGTCTGACCCACTCGTTCAACCGGCAGACGCTGGAAGATTATATAGGCCGCAACGACCTGACTGCCGCGGAATACGATGCGCTGAAACAGGCGCTGGCCCGGGCGGAGTACACCGACTATGACCGCCTGATCCAGCTGTGCGACAGTTTGGCGGGCGGGGAAGGGATCTTGGATATCGAAGCGCGGATGGAGGACGTCAAACGCCGGTACGGGGGTTATCCGCAGGAAAAATGGGATAAAAATCTTGCGCTGAAAGCGGACTTTGAGCGCCGCACCGGGCGCAATATCTACGAGATCGTGAAAGAAGGAATGGAAGATGAAGGTATGGGATCTGCACTGTGATACACTGAGCGAACTGCGCTATGCGGAGCGGGACGGCGCACCCAAAAGCTTTGAACACAATGACCTGCAAATCGACCTGGCAAAGCTGGAACAGGGCGATTATATGCTGCAATGCTTTGCGGTGTTTGTCAATCTGGCAGACAAATATCCCGGCGCAGACCCGCTGGTCACGGCGCTGGAGGAGATCGACCAGTTCAAGCGCATCATGGATGCGTACCCCGACCGCATCGCGCCGGTGTACACGGCGGCGGATATCCGCAAAAACGCGGCAGAAGGCAAGATCAGCGGGATGCTGACCATCGAGGATGCAGGCTGCTGCAAGGGCAGTCTGGGTGTGCTGCGTCGTATGTACGAGCTGGGCGTGCGCATGATGACGCTGACCTGGAACCATGAAAACGAGCTGGCCTGTCCAAACGTCGTGCCCGGTGACGGCGTCAATGTGGTGTGGCCCTGCCGCCCCAACACCCAAACCGGCCTGAAAACGCGCGGCTATGAATTTTTGTCCGAAATGGAGCGCCTGCATATCATAGCGGACGTGAGCCATCTGTCGGATAAAGGATTCTGGGATATTGTGGAGCACAGCACCCGTCCTTTTGCAGCCAGCCATTCCAACTGCCGTGCCCTGGCGCCGCACTGCCGCAACCTGACCGATGAAATGATCCGCGCGATGGCCGAGCGGGGCTGTCTGGTAGGATTGAACTACTGCACCCAGTTCCTGGACGATCAGCCCCGGCCAGAGCTGTGCCGCAGCACCACCGCTTTGATGGCAAAGCACGCGGCCCATTTCAAACAGGTGGGCGGCATTGATCTTATCGCGCTGGGAAGCGATTTTGACGGCATTGGCGGCCGACTGGAGATGGACAACTGCTCGAAGCTACCCATGCTGGAGGATGCTTTGCGCAAAGCGGGCTTTACCGAGGACGAGGTGGAAAAGATCTTCTTCCGCAATGCACAGAGGTTCTTTGAAGAAAATCTATGACTTGTCCGGCAGAGGAAAGTGCAAGCGGCATCGGAGATGCATCCTTATAGAGCGCGGACGGGATGGGTCAGGCTTATGCC
>JBJERU010000083.1:0-6089 GCA_051882415.1 Faecalibacterium sp.
TCCAGGAAGCCCTTCTCGTCCAGATAGGCGCGGATCTCCTTGAGGATCTGGCTGCGCTTGATAAAGGTATCCTTCACTTCGGGGTTGGCGATCAGATCCACATAGCGCTGACGGTAACGGGTCTCGGTATCCGTCAAGCCATGGAACTTTTCGGGCAGGGGGCGCAGACTCTTGGCCAGCAGAGTGATCTCCTCGGCGCGCACGCTCAGCTCGCCGGTCTTGGTGCGGAACACTTCGCCCTTAACACCAATGATATCGCCCACGTCCAGCTTCTTGAAGGCTGCATAGGGTTCTTCGCCCAGCTCGTCACGGCGGACATAAAGCTGGATATCGCCCTTATCGTCCCGCAGATGGGCAAAGCTGGCTTTTCCCATCACGCGCTTGGACATCATGCGGCCGGCCAAAGCGACCTTTTTGCCGGAATCCGTCTCGTTGGGCAGATTCGCAAATTCCGCCTTCAGGTCAGCGGAATAAGCATCCTGCGGATATTGGGTCAGGGTAAAGGGATCCTGTCCGGCGGCGCACAGGTCTGCCAGCTTCTGGCGGCGCACCTGCACCTGCTCGCTCTCGGTAGGGCCTGCGGCGGGGTTCTTCTTTTGCTCTTCCATTGATCTCTCCTGCATCCTCTGCATCAGTTTGCGGCATGGGTGATGGCCAGCACCTTGTAGATCACCGTCTGGCCGTTGGGCAGCAGCACTTCGGCTTCTTCGCCCACAGCTTTGCCCAGCAGAGCATGACCCACGGGGCTTTCATCGCTGATCTTGCCCTTCAGAGGGTCAGCCTCGGTGCGGCCCACCAGATCGTATTCTTCCGGCTCGTCATCCTCCAGCTGGATGCGCACATGGGTGCCCACCGATACGTTATCCACGCTCAGCTCGCTCTCATCGATGACGACCGCGTTCTTGATCATCTGCTCCAGCTCGGTGATGCGGTTCTCGACCAGGCCCTGGGTGTTCTTTGCCTCATCGTACTCGCTGTTTTCCGACAGATCGCCGTGGCTGCGGGCCTCCTTGATCTCTTCCGCCAGCTCTTTGCGGCGGACGGTTTTGAGGTATTCCAATTCCTCCTGCATAGCCTTCAGGCCGGCGGCGGACATTTTGATCTCTTGTGCCATAAAACGGATCCTCTCCTTCATCTATTTGATTGGCGCAGCTCCAAAGCTGCGCAGCAATGCCATTTTGACTTCCCTTATTATAATGGTGCAGCCGGGGGTTGTCAACCGAAAGAACGGCTTCCCGTTCCGTTTTCCGGCGCTTTGTTGGCAGCCAGCTTTTCCGCCTTCCGTGCCAGACTGTGATTTTTGTGATTGAAGAATGGAAGTATCCGTGGTATTCTAAGGAGCGAAGCTTTAAAACCTTATTTAAAAGGAGCGATTCGATCATGGAGCAAAACAAGCCCTCTCTGGGCACCTTGTTCTTAACGTTTGCAAAAGTCGGCGTTATGACCTTTGGCGGCGGCTATGCCATGCTGCCCATCTTACAACGGGAGATCGTGGAACAGCGGCACTGGGCCACGGAGGATGAGCTGATGGACTACTTTGCCATCGGCCAGTGTACGCCGGGCGTCATCGCCGTCAACACGTCCACCTTCATCGGCCAGAAGCAGCACGGCGTTGCGGGCGGCATCGTTGCCACGATGGGCGTAGTATTCCCCTCTCTGGTCATCATCTCGCTGCTGGCGGGGCTGATCCAGAGCGTTTCCCATCTGCAATGGGTTCAGAACGCCTTTGCGGGCATCCAGGTCTGCGTATGCGTGCTCATCTTCAACGCTGTGCGCAAGCTGACCGCAAAAGCCCTGGTGGACAAGCGCACCCTCGTCATTTTTCTGCTGGTTCTGGTGGGCGGCCTGCTGTCCAATCTTTCGCCCGCATGGTTCGTATTCTTCGCCGCGCTTGCCGGCATTCTGCTCAGGCAGTGGGAAGGAGAACAGAAATGATGCTTTATCTGAAACTTTACTGGGAATTTTTCTGCACCGGCCTGTTTGCCGTTGGCGGCGGCATGGCCACCCTGCCTTTTCTCAAAGCCATTGGTGTAAGCACCGGCTGGTATACCAGCGCTGACCTGATGAATATGCTGGCTGTGTCCGAGTCCACGCCCGGCCCCATCGGGATCAACATGGCCACCTATGTAGGCTATACGGTGGCCGGGATCCCCGGCGCGGTCATCGCGACGGTGGGCGAAGTTACCCCTTCTATCCTTATCATCCTGGCGGTAGCCGCCATGCTCAATCGTTTTCGGGACAGCAAACTGGTGCAGAACGCCTTTTATGGTCTGCGCCCTGCTTCCGCCGGTCTGGTCGGCGCAGCCTGCGTGACCGTTGCGCTGGAAGTCTTTACGCATCTGTCCTTTGAAGCGTCTGCCAGCGGACTTTGGAATACCCTGTGCTCCGATGGTTCTGGCATGCTGCGCTGGCCCAGCCTTGTGTTAGCAGCCATTCTGCTCTGGCTGACCAATAAAGAAAAGCACACCAAAGGTCTGCACCCCATTGTGTTCATCGGCGTTTCCGCTGTGGCCGGCATTGCGCTGGGTGCAGTCGGCTTGATCTGACCAAAAGGAGGTGCTGCGCATGGGCGGCGGCCATCTGACCCGTCCGGATTTTGGAATGCCGCAGGCAGACCCTGCGCATCCGCTGACCGAATTTTATCTGCTGCTGCAATCTGCGCTGGGCCGGGAGGGGATTTTGGCTCTGCCTGCCCTATATGCAGCTTTCCGCGCCCCGGCGCGGCGGCTCTATGCGGACGAAGCGACGAATTACCTGATCCTTTCCTCCTCCCCCGCAGAAGGGATGGATGCACTGCTTTCTGCCGGAAGAATGCAGGTTTCCAGCAGTCTGTTGTGTTCAGCTGCGGACGGCGCACCCGCAGCGCTTCTGCTGACCGAAGAATGCACACGTTCCAGCTGTGCCGTACAGCTTCTGCCGCCCTTTCTCTGGGAGGATCCGCTGCCGCCTTTGCCCGACAGCGCCAGTGCGCTGAGCATCCAGCTGACCACCGAAGATCTTGCCCTGGCGGATGTTGCTCCCGCCAGGCTGGGCAGCCAGCTTGTGCACCGTACCAAAGGCAAACGCTGGCTGCATCATCCCAAAGCTGACCGCTATCTGGCCGGACGGATCGAACTTTTCCAGCGGCTGTACCGATAGCCTTCCAGAATATGCCATAAGCCTTCCGCCTTTATCCGGGTGGAAGGCTCTTTTGTTTTGAAACTCTTCATGGTATACTATCTGCAATGCGCCTCTGACCCAAAAAGAGTTTGTTTGCATTTCAGATAGGAACGATTTGGAAATTTTGTGCAATATTTGGGGCAGCTCAAACGTATCCAGAGTGAATGTCCCCTTCGACCGGCAGACCCGGTCTGCCCCTGTACAGGGTTTCAAAGGAGAGTAACCGCGATGGGACAGCGAAACAAAAAAGAAGAGACTTTTGCGCTGGCAGTACAGCGCTATAGTGATACCGTATACCGTGCGGCGCTGCATAATTGCAGCTGCGCCGCCGATGCAGAGGACGTTGTGCAGGACGTCTTTGAAAAATTATTGAACCACGACGGAAGCTTTGAGAGCGAGGAGCATCTTAAGGCCTGGTTGTTGCGTGTTGCCATCAACCGCTGCCGTGATCTGGCGCGGGCTGCACACCAGAAAGATACCGAGCTGGATGAAAATCTGCCCGCCCCGGAAATGGCAGACGGCAGCGTTTTGGACGCCGTCCGCGCTCTGCCGGAAAATTACCGCAATGCCGTATATCTTCATTATTACGAAGGCTACACGGCGGCAGAAATCGGCCGGATGATGGGCGCGCCCACCAACACGGTGCTCAGCTGGCTGAGGCGGGCACGAACACAGCTACATACAATGCTGAAGGAGGAGATCGAAGATGAAATGGTATGAATACAAAATGGAGGTGGACGATCTCCACGCCTCCGAGGATCTGAAGGCTCGGCTTCTGGCGATGCAGCCTCAGGCGAATCCCTCGCCCGCCCCAAAGATCACAGCCGCGCCCGCCCGCAAAAAGGGTAGAAAAATCAACTTTCCAACACGTCGCGTGCTGGGCGTGGCCGCCTGTTTTGCGGCGGGCGTGATCTGCTGCAACGTTTTCGTTTCGATGAATTCCCTTGCCTCGCCTCTGGGCATTGAAAAATATTCCGACTCTTCTTCCAGCTATACGCTGCAATCCAGAGCAGGTACTTTTGCCAATGCTCCGGCGGCCGCCAGCTATTCTTTGGACTCTATCGAAACTTCCAACGGCCTTCCTGCGGGCGGTGCCATATTGACACAGGAAACAGCCGCAGAAGTCAATGGCCGCGCTTCCGAAAGCTCTGCCGATCACGCCAAAATCATCTACCGCGCCAGCATCTCACTGGAAAGCAAGGATTATGATACCGCACGCATTGCGCTGAGCGATGCACTGAGCAGTGCTAATGGATATCTGGAATCCAGCGATGAATCTACCAGCGCGGACAGCGACCGCAGCCTGTCCATGACTCTGCGGATCCCGCAGGAAAATTACAAAAGCTTTCTGGACGCCGCTGCGCAGGCCGGAAACCTGGTCAGCCGCAGCGAACAGGCCGAAGATGTGACCACGCAGTACATGGATGTGGAGGCACGCCTTGCCAACCTGACCGCCCAGCGCACCCGTCTGCAGGAGCTTCGCACCCAGGCCGGAACTCTGGAGGATCTGTTGAAGATCGAATCCAGTCTGAGCGATGTACAGTATCAGATCGAAAGCTGGCAGAGCCAGCTGGACTGGTATGCCCGGCAGGTAGCATGCTGCACGGTGGATGTTTTTCTCTACGAGGTGCGGGAGTATACTCCGGCGGACAACAGCTTTGGCGCACGGTTTCTTTCTGCCTTTGGCCGCGGCTGGAGTTCTTTCATTGATGGGCTTCAGGGCATCGCCGTCTGGCTGGCCCTGGCTTGGCCTGTCCTCCTGCTTGCAGCTGCTCTTGCGACCGCATTCCTGCTTTGGCACCGCCGCAAGCATTCTAAGGGCTGATTTTCTCTTGTTCTATCCTTTCGGGCGCAGCCTGTACGTTTCAGGCTGCGCCTGTTTTGGTTTGGAACCTGTCTTAGCGGTTTTGCAAGGCCGCCAAAGATTTTTGAAAGAAAAGAGTATCCTTTTTTCAAAAAATTTTGAAAAAGCCTTGACACTTCATCTGTTCGGTGGTATTATAATCAAGCAGCAAGCGAAAAGCTCTGATGCAAAAAGAATATCGCGGGGTGGAGCAGTCTGGTAGCTCGTCGGGCTCATAACCCGAAGGTCGTTGGTTCAAATCCGGCCCCCGCAACCACCAAAGGCTTCCTACTTTTCACAGTAGGAAGTCTTTTTTTGTGTTATTCGCATGGAACGTGCAGAGGAGCAACTGTTATAAAAAACAGAACAAGCCTTGTTTAGACGGAAGCAGTCCTGCAGAGTTGGACGTCATGCGGGCGGCACAGAGCAAAATTTGCAGAAAAACAGAGTCTACTGGACGTCGGCAGGGCGTCGTCAGAAGTGTCGGCAGGGCATGGTGGAAGTGGAGAGAATATTACAGAAAAGAAACCGTTGACCGAAATCCGGGAGACAGACGGAAATTCCCGTGGATGCAGGAGCCATTTCGGGAATCTGGCAAGAGGACGTTTGTCAAGGAAAGCCAAGGAAAAGCGGCTTTATAAAGGTGAAAATTCCCAAAATCCCGTAAAATCAGGGGTCAGTGGTAAAAAACAGATGAATAGATGTTAGAAAGAGCAAAAATCGCACCTTCTTATTTTCTGTAAAAAGCCCGTGCTTCACGGGCTTTCTTTTTTACGTTATAAAGTGATTTTTATGATAATGCTGTCATCCATTGTCGCCTATACGCCGCCCAAACAGTAAAAAAAGAGGATGCCACAAGATCGTGACATCCTCAAAGGAAAAACAGTCTTTAAAGTCAGGGTCAGTTCTCGTTGGATGCAAACAGCAGCTCGTCCAGCTTTTCAGCAGCCTTTTCATCCATCTGGGGTAGAACATGAGTATAGGTGTTTATAGCAATTTTCAAATATAAAGCACGACACTTTACCTTTTCGCAAAAAGTGGTATAACAGAGACAAAGAAGGTGGATGTTATGCTACACAATGAATCC
>JBJERU010000084.1:0-6078 GCA_051882415.1 Faecalibacterium sp.
TCGCTTTTCTGGTTCTCTTTTGGCGAGACAAAAGAGAACAATCCACCGGCTATCGCCCTGGCAACAGGGCATAAGCCTGACCCATCCCGTCCGCGCTCTATAAGGATGCATCTTATATGCCACCAAAGGTGCAGCAGTCCGGCAAGGCGATCCCCTATAAAACGGCAAAGCCGCCGCAGGGGAAACGCTCCTGCGGCGGTGCCGCCGGCAACCGTGCCGGTGGGGGTACCTTAGCGCGAAAGTGTAAAACACGCCAAGGGGAAATTAGCCAGAATATGCTGCGGCCCGCTCCCGCAGCGCGGGTCTCAGTCCAGTGCAGGCCAGTTCTTGGAAAGCTTCGCGCGCTCCTTGATGGACAGGCCGAACAGATTGATGAAGCCCGCAGAATCGGCCTGATTGTAGTCCTCATCCTCGCCAAAGGATGCGGTCTGCTCATCGTACAGGGTGTACGGAGAGGTGACGCCTGCGTTGATCATGTTGCCCTTGTACAGCTTCAGCTTCACATCGCCGGTAACGGTCTTTTCCAGGCTGTTGGCAAATGCGTCCAGCGCCTCGCGCAGCGGGGTGAACCACTGGCCGTTGTACACGATGTCGGCATACTTCTGGGCCAGCTGAGCCTTGAAGTGTGCGCTCTCCTTGTCCAGCGTGATGGTCTCCAGCACGTTGATGGCCTTGTACAGGATGGCGCCGCCCGGGGTCTCGTACACGCCGCGGCTCTTCATGCCCACCAGACGGTTCTCCACGATGTCCAGCAGGCCAATGCCGTTGGCGCCGCCCAGCTTGTTCAGGTACTCCACCAGCTCAACAGCGCCCATCTCCTTGCCGTCTACAGCGGTGGGGATGCCCTGCTCAAAGTGGATGGTCACATAGGTCGGGGTATCGGGGGCCTGCTCGGGGGACACGCCCAGCTCCAGGAAGCCCTCCTTGTTGTACAGCGGCTCGTTGGCGGGGTTCTCCAGATCCATGCCCTCGTGGGACAGATGCCACAGGTTCTTATCCTTGGAATAGTTGGTCTCGCGGTTGATCTTCAGCGGAATGTTGTGTGCCTCGGCGTAGTCGATCTCCTCGTCGCGGCTCTTGATGTCCCACTCACGCCAGGGAGCAATGATTGCCATATCCGGGCAGAAAGCCTTCAGGGTCAGTTCAAAGCGGACCTGATCGTTGCCCTTGCCGGTGCAGCCGTGGCAGATGGCATCCGCGCCTTCCTGAATGGCGATGTCTGCCAGAGCCTTTGCGATGCAGGGACGTGCAAAGGAGGTGCCCAGCAGATAATCCTCGTACTTTGCGCCAAACTTCAGGGTGGGGAAGATGTAGTTTTCGACAAAGTCCTTTTTCAGATCCAGCACATACAGCTTGGATGCGCCGGTCTTTTTGGCCTTTTCTTCCAGACCTTCCAGCTCGGTGCCCTGGCCCACATCGCCCGAAACAGCGATGACTTCGCAGTTATTGTAGTTTTCCTTCAGCCAGGGGATGATGATGGAAGTATCCAGACCGCCGGAATAGGCCAGAACGACCTTCTTGATGTTTTCCTTTTTCATACTTACTCGCTCCTTTGCATTTCCGCATACACTTTTTATAAACCCCGGGCACATTCCCGGGCGTTGCGGGAACCGCTTGTCCCGCGTCACGCTTTTTATTATACGCCGCGCCGCTTTTCCGTCAATGCGGAAAACCGCCAAACCTGGCAGGCATTTGTCCCGGGTTTTATGTCACTTTGCATGTTTATACGCATTTTTTAAAATATATTCATTTTATTTGCATATATTTTTGCATATTCCCGGCATTCAATGCATGTTTTTTCGGTCAAAAAAGCCCCGGAGCTGCCGCTCCGGGGTCTTTCTGCGCTGCGTTCCTGACGGATCCCAGGGAAAAACAGGTTCTTATCGGCCTTCCGGCTCTCCTTCCAAAACGGCTGCGATCTCCGCCTGGGACAGGGCATGCACCGGCTGCGGGGCCGCAGCGCCTTTGCGCAGCGGCAGCCACCAGGTAGACAATCCCAGCCAGCGGCCCAGCTTGTAGCCGGTGTGCGGTGTGCGTCCTGTGCATACAAAGCCAAATTTTTCGTGAAAGCGTTCGCTGGCGGGGTTGGGGTCGGCCAGCAGAGCGTACACGTTCCAGTATCCCATCCGCCGCAGCAGCTCCAGCAGGGCCGTATACAACGCTTCCCCCACGCCCAGGCCGCGGGCCTGCGGCGCACAGTAAACGGTGCTTTCCACATCCCAGTCAAAGGCTTCCCGCTCGTGCCAGCGGTGGGCACAGGCATAGCCCAGCAGATGCCCCTGCGCATCGCGCGCAAGCAGCAGCGGAGCCACCGCATTGGTGCGGTCGACCCAGGTTTCGTACTCCTCCAGCGTGGAAGGCGTGATCTGAAAGGTCGCGGTGTGGTTCTGGACATACCAGTTGTAGATCTCCAGGATCTCCGCCGCGTCCGCGCGGCCGGCCGTCGAAAGCCGGGGCCGGGCCTGCTCTGCCCAGCTGCCGCACAGCGCCTCTTTTTCGGATTTTTGCAGCTTTTTCAGCGCGGCCTCCCGGCGCAGGGCCGCGCTTTTGTCCGCGCAGCGCTCCAGATAGGCAAAGCCCTTTGCGCCCAGCGCCCGGGTGCATTTGGCCCCTTTGCCGCTTTTGTGGGCATACAGCCGGGCGGCTGGGTCGGTCGTCCAGCCCGTGTACAGCTGGCCCCCTGCACAGCGCACCATGTACACAAAGGCTGGTTTTTCGCTCTGCTCTGCCATCGCTCAGAGTCTCCCGTTGTTTTTCAGCACCTGACGGCAGGCTGCCAGCGCGGTCTCCTTGTCCCTGGCCGTGATCAGAAAACGGCTGGCGTGGCAGAAACGGATGCCGTCCAGCCCGCTTTTCTGCGCGATCACCTCCGGAGGCTGCCCCGCCCACGACTGCGGAAAAGGCAGCTTGGGCTTTTTGGTCTTGTGGTCGGTCACACACTGGGCGCTCCAGCCGCCCCGCTGACTGGGATAGACCACGAACAGCGCGCCGGTCTTGTACAGCGCATTTTTCCAGGGCAGATAGCAGGGCAGCACCACGATGCCGTCCCGCGAGCTTTTGTAGGCTTCCTGTACCTTTTCGTCCGCGCGGTTCACTGCGTTGGCGCTGTCGATCTGGTGTTCCAGGATCTGCTTTGCCATCGCGACCGCTTCAAAAAAGCATGCATCGGGATCTTTTTCGGAATCCCATACCGGGTTGAAAAAACCGACCGCATCGCACAGACTGTTCTGCTCGCCGGTGTTGTCGTTCAGATCCAGAGGCTGGATAAAGTTTTCGTCGATCAGCCGGGCCTGACGCTCTCCGACCAGGCCCGGGCCAAGCACCCGCCACAGCAGGCCAAAGGCCGCGTAGGGCACGCCGTTGGCGCGGCTCTCGCGCGGCTCCTGGTGATGGTCGAACATGCCAAAGCCGATGTCGTAAACGATGCCGTCAAAGTTCTCCGGCACTTCAAAGCCGCGGGTGATCCTGATGTCCGGCCGCACGATCTGCAGCAGCGCTGTGGCAAATACGTCGTCTGCGTGGAACTTGCCGCCATGGGTGAATCCGTTTGCGGGAATTTTCATGAATGGATACCTCAGATAGATTGTTGTGTGGTCTTTCCCGCTTTGTTAAAAAAGCAGGGCAAAGAAGAAAAGATCTATAATCTTTTTTAGTATAGCACATTCTCCGCCCGCACACAAACAAAAAGCCCTCTGCGGCAGCTTCCGCAGAGGGCTGAGGATCCAGGTTATTTCTGAACAGCGTCCGGCTCGCCCAGAGAGAGCATCTCGTGGATGGCGGCATCGGTATCCTTGCCGTTGACAGCCACAACATCCTTGTAGAACTGCTCCATCTCGGCCTTGGTGGAGAAGTTGGCAACATACATCTGGTTGCCCATCGCACCGGCCAGAGCGTCGGGGATACGCGTGACCATCTTCATGTTGCCCTGATACTTCTGCATGACCTGCTCATGGCTGTAAATAAAGCTCTTACCGTCACGGCGGCCCGCATAAGCGCAGTAGAAGTGCTCGCCCACCGGCAGATCCGTGCCGCCAAAAGCGATCATATCTGCCCAGATCTTATACACGTTGGTGGAGCGGGCAAAGTTCATCATATCGGGGCTGAAACCGCCGCAGGGACGCATGTTGACCTCCAGCGCCACGACCTGGCCCTTTTTGCCCATGCTGGCCTGATCCTCGGTCATGCGGAAGAACTCAAAGTGCACAAAACGGCTCTTGACGCCAAAGGCCTTGACCGTAGCACGGCCTGCGGCGCGGGTATCCTCCGGCAGATCCTTGACGATATAATAGATGGAGTTATCGCTCTCGTTGACGATGTCCATGATGGACATGGGGGTCACATTGCCAGCCTCGAACACCGGGTTGCCGGAAGCATCGATGATCGCATCGTAGCTATTGACCTCGGCGCGGACAAACTCCTCCATGATGTATTCCACATCGGGGTGTTCCGCGTTCTTGTAGGCCAGGAACTTTTTCAGCTCATCATCGCTGGACAGCTTGTGCGTATCGGAAGCGCCCACACCGTTGTCCGGCTTGACCACGACCGGATAGCTCACCTCGTCGATAAACTTGCGGCAGCCGTCAAAGTCATCTACCAGATGGTAGCGCGCAGTGGAAAGGCCCGCCTTTTTGTAGTACTCCTTCATCTTGCTCTTGTACTTGATGCGGGGCATATCCTCGGACTGGAAGCCGGAAGTGATGTGGAAATCGGTGCGCAGCGCAGCGTCACGCTCCAGCCAGTATTCGTTGTTGGACTCCAGCCAGTCGATGCGGCCGTACTTGAAGGTGAAGAACGCCACCGCACGGTACACTTCGTCGTAGTTTTCCAGGCTGTTGACTTTATAATACTCGTTCAGGCTGTCCTTCAGCTCCGGCATCAGCTCGTCGTAGGGCTGGTCGCCGATGCCCAGCACGTTCATGCCATTGAGCTTCAGCTCGTGGCAGAACTGCCAGTAGTTGGTGGGGAAGTTGGGGGAGATGAAGATGAAGTTTTTCATAATCGGTTGGCCTTCTTTCTGATTCCTCTTTATTTTGCGGCACACAGGCCGCTTACTTTCCAATAATACTTTCCCGCAGAAATGCCGCTCAGCCCAGCAGATACGGCATATAGTATGCTGTCTGCTTATACCACCAATCCCAGTCGTGGGCAACATCGGTGCCCCACAGGTCTACCCATACGGGGATGCCCTTCTGCTCAAAGATCTGCTTCAGGCGCTCGGTGGTAGCGGGCTGCTCCCATGCGCCGCGGCCGCAGCAGATAACAGCCTTCTTGCTGCGGTACAGGCCCATGTAGGGATGGTCGCCGGGAAGGTTTGCCATGTAGTCTACAGGAGAGTTTGCGTACACCACCTCGTCCATGTAGCCGCCAAAGCCGTAGCTTGCGGTGTAGATGCCGCTGAGGGCCAGGCAGCCGTCAAACAAATCCGGACGGCGCAGATACAGGTTGACCGCGTGGGTCGCGCCAAGACTGCATCCAAAGGTGATCACGCCCGGCGTGCCGTCCCAGCCGTTGCGCTCGCGCGCGATCTGCTGGATCTTGGGCACCGCCTCGTCGGTGATGTAGCGGATCCATTGCTCGTAGCGCCGGATGCGCCAGTATGGGTCGCCCGCTGTGTCAGACCAGGTCTCCTTGTCCAGCGTGTCGATAGAGATCACCATCACCTGGCCCGACTCGATCCATGGGGCCAGCGTGTCGGTCATGTGAAAGCTTTCAAAGTCGAAAAAGCGTCCGTCCTGGCAGGGTACAAACAGCATCGGACGGCCTGCATGACCGTATACCTTGCACTCCATCTCCCGGCCCAGCGCGGGGCTGTAATCTTTAAAGTATTGGGTTTCCATGGGGGAAGTCCTCCTAGTTGTAGTTGTTTTTTACGAGGGGTTTTTGTTCCTTTTTCGAGAAAAAGGAACAAAAAAAGCTTTTCAATCGGCCTGTGCATACGCACAGGCCATGTTTTTTTATTCGCATAGGGCAGGCTTCGCCGCACTTTTTACGCGCGATACGGGCCATGGGGCGCTGGTGTAACAGTGCCTAAAAGTAGAGCCTCTCCCTGTTTGAACCTTGCGGAAGTGCTGCTTCATC
>JBJERU010000085.1:0-6004 GCA_051882415.1 Faecalibacterium sp.
ACTCGCTACCTCCACCTTGGCAAGGTGGCGCTCTACCAGATGAGCTACGGCCGCAGATCTGGTGCATTTACCCTTGCACCCGCTTTTGCAAAGCGCCTTGAACAAGTCAAAGTAGGTGGAAGCTTTCGCTTCCCATGTGGCGACCCGGATCGGGCTCGAACCGACGACCCCCAGCGTGACAGGCTGGTGCTCTAACCAACTGAGCTACCGGGCCAGATCAGGAGTGATTATTACCACTCCCTCTGGAGCGGCCGACGAGGCTTGAACTCGCTACCTCCACCTTGGCAAGGTGGCGCTCTACCAGATGAGCTACGGCCGCATATAAATGGTGCCTCCGATCGGAATCGAACCAATGACACGGGGATTTTCAGTCCCCTGCTCTACCGACTGAGCTACAGAGGCGCACCGGACGATGATTATTATACCCGAATTTCGGATTTTGTAAAGAGGAAATTCCAAAATTTTTTGAAAAAAATGAAAGTTTCTTTCAAAACAGCGTTTCTTCGTCTAATTTAAAATGCCCGGTTTGACTTTTGACCTGTGGATATGGTTAAATTAGTTGTTGAACAGATAAGAGCCTTCTGCTCTGGGGCACATTCCATCCCAGACCTATGGCCCGGAGGAACAACAATGGCAAGAAAGAAAGAATACGGCAACGAAAGCATCACTTCTTTAAAAGGCGCCGACCGCGTGCGCAAGCGCCCTGCGGTCATTTTCGGCTCCGATGGTGTGGACGGCTGCGCCCACTCGATCTTTGAGATCGTCTCCAACTCCATCGACGAAGCCCGCGACGGCCATGGCACCACCATCAACGTGACCCGCTGCAAGGATGGCAGCGTCATCGTCGAGGACTTTGGCCGCGGCATGCCTGTAGACTGGAACAACGGCGAAGGCCGTTTCAACTGGGAGCTGCTGTTCTGCGAGATGTACGCAGGCGGCAAATACGGCGAAGGTGAGGACAACTATGAGTTCAGCCTGGGCCTGAACGGTCTGGGCCTGTGTGCCACCCAATACGCTTCCGCCTGGATGACCGCCGATATCTACCGCGACGGCTGGCACTATCATCTGGATTTCCAAAAAGGCGAAAACGTGGGCGGTCTGCAAAAAGAGCCGTTCAAGGGCCGTCGCACCGGCAGCGTCATCCACTGGAAGCCGGATGACGAAGTTTTCACCGATACCGATGTTCCCGGCAGCTACTATAAGGATGTGCTGCGCCGTCAGGCGGTGGTCAACGCGGGCCTGACCCTGCACTTTACCGATGAAAAGGAAAAAGACCCTGCCACCGGCAAGGCATGGAAGGAAAGCTGGTGCTATGAGCACGGCATTGCCGACTATGTGCAGGAAACCGCCGGCGAGGACGCCCTGACCCCGGTGTTCACCTGTGAATCCGAAGCCAGCGGCCGGGATCGGGAGGATCAGCCGGACTATAAAGTGCGCATGGGCGCGTCCTTCTGCTTTTCCAACAAGGTGCAGCTGCTGGAATACTACCACAACTCTTCCTGGCTGGAGCATGGCGGCAGCCCGGAGCATGCGGTGCGGACTGCGTTTGTGTATCAGATCAACAAGTACCTCAAGGATAAAAACCTCTATAAGAAGGGGGAAAGCGCCGTCACCTTCCAGGACGTGCAGGACTGTCTGGTTTATGTATCGTCCAGCTTTTCTACCCGCACCAGCTATGAGAACCAGACCAAGAAGGCCATCACCAACAAATTCGTTTCTCAGGCGATGACCGATTTTCTGAAGCATTATCTGGAGGTCTATTTCCTGGAAAAGCCGGACGAAGCCCAGAAGATCTGCCAGCAGGTTCTGGTCAACAAGCAGAGCCGTGAGCATGTGGAAAAGACCCGTCAGAGCATCAAAAAGACCCTGGCCACCCAGATCGACCTGGCCAACCGGGTGCAGAAGTTCGTGGACTGCCGCACCAAGGATCCCTCCCGCCGGGAACTTTATATCGTGGAGGGCGACTCGGCCATGGGCGCGGTCAAGACCAGCCGGGACAGCGAATTTCAGGCCATCATGCCGGTGCGCGGCAAGATCCTGAACTGTCTGAAGGCGGATTACGCCCGCATTTTCAAATCGGATATCATCGTGGATCTGATCAAGGTCATGGGCTGCGGCGTGGAGCTGGGCGGCAAGCACAACAAAGAGCTGGCCACCTTCAACCTGGACAATCTGCGGTTCAACAAGATCGTCATCTGTACCGATGCGGATGTGGACGGCTACCAGATCCGCACCCTGGTGCTGACCATGCTCTACCGCCTCACCCCCACCCTGATCGAGAAAGGCTATGTCTATATTGCGGAGTCGCCGCTGTATGAGATCAGCACCAAAGATCACACCTATTTCGCCTACACCGAACCGGAAAAGGCCGCCTTCCTGAAAAAGATCGGGGAGAAAAAGTATACCATCCAGCGCTCCAAAGGTCTGGGCGAAAACGACCCCGAAATGATGTGGCTGACCACCATGAACCCCGCCAGCCGCCGCCTGATCAAGGTGATGCCCACCGATGTGGCCGAGACCGCGCGGATATTCGACATCCTGCTGGGCGATAATCTGTCCGGCCGCAAGGAGCATATCGCCGCTCACGGCGCAGAATATCTGGACGACCTTGATGTGTCCTAACGAGGAAAAAACGAAATGGCAAGAAAAACGACCAAAAAAGCCTCCAAGCCGGTGCGCCCGCAGCTGGGCGATGGGGTGGAGATCCTCAACGCGGGCAGCGTGCTGGAGGATCCCATCACCCGGACGCTGGAAACCAACTATATGCCCTATGCGATGAGCGTCATCGTCAGCCGTGCCCTGCCGGAGATCGACGGCTTCAAGCCCGCCCACCGCAAGCTTTTGTATACCATGTACGGCATGGGCCTGCTCAAGGGCGCGCGCACCAAGTCTGCCAACATCGTAGGCAGCACCATGCACCTGAACCCCCACGGCGATGCCGCTATCTACGACACGATGGTGCGCATGGGCCGCGGCAACGAAAGCCTGCTGGTGCCCTTTGTGGACAGCAAGGGCAACTTTGGCAAGGCTTACAGCCGGGATATGTCCTGCGCCGCCGCCCGCTACACCGAGGCCAGGCTGGAACCGGTGTGCGAGGAGCTGTTCCGGGATATCGACAAGGAGACCGTGGACTTTGTGCCCAACTACGACGGCACCACCACCGAGCCTACCCTTTTGCCGGTCACTTTTCCCACCATTCTGGCCAACAATACGCTGGGCATCGCGGTGGGCATGGCCTGCAATATCTGCTCCTTCAATCTGGCAGAGCTGTGCGCCACTACCGTGGCCCTGATGAAGGATCCCCGGCACGACATTGCCTCTACCATGCCCGCGCCGGACTTTGTGGGCGGAGGCCAGATCCTTTATGACGAAGCCCAGATGCGGGAGATCTTTGAAAACGGCCGCGGCAGCGTGCGGGTGCGCGCCCGCTATACGGTGGTGCCGGGCGAAAACCTCATCGAGATCACCCAGATCCCGCCCACCACCACGGTGGAAGCCATCATGGACAAGATCGCTGAGCTGGTCAAAGCGGGCAGGCTCAAAGAGATCAGCGACATGCGCGACGAGACCGACCTGAACGGTCTCAAGCTGACACTGGATCTCAAGCGCGGCGTGGACGCCGAAAAGCTTATGGCAAAGCTTTTCAAGGCCACCCCGCTGGAGGACAGCTTCAGCTGCAACTTCAATATCCTGGTGTCCGGCCAGCCCCGCGTGATGGGCGTGCGGGAGATCCTACAGGAGTGGATCGCCTTCCGCATGGAATGCGTACGCCGCCGCACCTGGTTCGATCTGCATGGCAAGGAAAAGCGCCTGCACCTTTTACAGGGTCTGGCCGCCATCCTGCTGGACATCGATAAAGCCATCCGCATCATCCGTACCACCGAAGAAGAATCCGAGGTCGTGCCCAACCTGATGATCGGCTTTGGCATCGACGAGGTGCAGGCGGACTATGTGGCCGAGATCAAGCTGCGCCACCTGAACCGGGAATATATCCTCAAGCGCACCAGCGAGATCGAACAGCTGGAAAAGGACATTGCCGATCTCAAGGACATTCTCGACAAGCCCGCCCGGGTGCGCCGCATCATCATCAGCGAGCTGAACGACGTCGCCAAAAAGTATGACAGGCCTCGCCGCTGCGAAATTCTCTACGAGCTGCCGACAGATGAGGACGAGGGCACCGAGGACACCGTGCCGGACTATCCTGTGACCGTGTTCTTTACCCGGGAGGGCTACCTGAAAAAGATCACGCCCCAAAGTCTGCGCTCTGCGGGCGCACACAAACTGAAAGAGGGCGACGAGATCTGCCAGCAGGTGGAAACGCGCAACAATATGGATGCGCTGTTCTTCACCGACCGCCAGCAGGTCTACAAGGCCCGCCTGAGCGAATTTGAGGACGGCAAGGTCGCCCAGATGGGCATTTATCTGCCCGGGCGCCTGGGCCTGGAGGAGGGCGAAAACATCCTTTCGATGGTGCTCACCAGTGACTACGCGGGCTGGATGCTCTTCTTCTTTGCCAGCGGACGCTGCGCAAAGATCCCGCTGTCCTCCTACGCCACCAAGCAGAACCGCCGCAAGCTGCTGAACGCTTACTGCGGCAGGGAATCGCTCTCGGCTCTGATCTGCCTGACCGATGAGACCGAGCTGGCCATCCGCACCAGCGCGGGACGGATGCTGCTGGTCGGTTCGGCGCAGATCGCCGCCAAAGCTACCCGCGACAGCCAGGGCGTGGCGGTGGTCACGCTGAAAAAGAATCAGCAAATCGTTTCGGTCGTCCCAGCCGAAACGATGGAGCTGGCCAACCCCCATCGTTACCGGGTGCGCAGCCTGCCCGCCGCCGGTGCACTGCTGCGGGAGGAAGAGACCAGCGAACAGATGACCCTGCTGTAAGGAGGCTGTCATGCAGAACATCGACCTGATTTGTGTAGGCAAGCTGAACGCAAAATATTTTGCCGAGGGCGTGGCCGAATACCACAAGCGTCTGGCCGCTTTTGCAAGCTTCCGCATCATCGAGCTGCCGGAGGAAAAGATCGAAGAGAAAAACGCCTCGGACGCCGTGGTGCGCCGCGCCTTGGACAAGGAAGGCAAAGCCATCCTCGCCAGCGTGCGCAGAGGCGCGGCGCTGGTAGCGCTGTGCATCGAGGGAAAACAGATCTCCAGCGAGGAGCTGGCCCGGTTTCTTTCCGACCGTGCAAACAGCGGCGCAGGCGACGTGGCCTTTGTCATCGGCTCCTCCCACGGCCTTTCAGAAGAGGTCAAGCAGGCGGCGGCGCTCAGGTTCAGCATGGGCCGCATCACCATGCCCCACCAGCTGGCCCGTCTGGTGCTGACCGAGCAGATCTACCGCGCCTGTACCATCAATGCGGGCATGAAGTACCACAAGTAGCCGCCAAAGCTCTTGCATGCCGGGGAAAAACATGGTACAGTAAGGATATTGCGCCCCATGTGTGAGGGAACGCACGCCGCGGCGGAGGGAATGGCCGCGGCAGACAACATATCACGACACGGCAAACCAGCCGCGGACGGAAAGGATGTTATTCGTATGGAACAAAAAGAAAAGACTCTTGACATGATCGTCAGCCTGTGCAAGAACCGTGGTTATATCTTCCCCGGTTCCGAGATCTACGGCGGCCTGGCCAACAGCTGGGATTACGGCCCGCTGGGTGTCGAGTTCAAGAACAACGTGAAAAAGGCATGGCTGAAAAAGTTCGTGCAGGAAAGCCCCTACAACGTGGGCCTGGACGCCGCCATCCTGATGAACCCCCAGACCTGGGTGACTACCGGCCATGTTTCCAGCTTCTCTGACCCACTGCTGGACTGCCGCGCCTGCAAAGCCCGCCATCGTGCAGACAAGCTGATCGGCGATGAGCACCACGAAGTGAACGTGGATGCCATGAGCTTTGACGAAATGGATGCATTCATCGCAGAGCACGAGGACATCGTCTGCCCCGTCTGCGGCAAGCACGACTTCACCCCCATCCGCAAGTTCAACCTGATGTTCAAGACC
>JBJERU010000086.1:0-5995 GCA_051882415.1 Faecalibacterium sp.
CTGATTTGGGAATACGTCCGCGGCAAGCGCGGACGAAATAGCGCAACGGAAGCCTCAAACTTAGGGTAGAGCTGTCAGCAGAAGCGTAAAGGGGAAAGCAGAGTTTGCGCAAAGCTCAAATAGTGAGAGGCTCTACTTTTAGGCACAGTTACACCAGCGCCCCATGGCCCGTATCGCGCGTAAAAAGTGCGGCGAAGCCTGCCCTATGCGAATAAAAAACTTTGGCCTGTGCGTATGCACAGGCCGATTGAAAAGTTTTTGCCCCGCTTTTTTCAAAAAGCGGGAAAAGAAAAAAGTTTTTTCGGTTCCTTTTTTTCAAAAAAGGAACAAAAACCCCTCGTAATCAAAACCCCAACCCCGCATCCTTCCGTGCATCCTCCAGCACAGCCACGACAGCGCGGGTAGTTTCCAGGGCGGCATAGCAGGCAGAGGGATCAGCGGCAAGGAGAAGGCGTTCCAGGCTCTGAACCTCATGATACCAGGGCGAACCATCGACGCAAACCGAGAACGGTTCCTGGCCGCGGAGGGAGAGGGAGAACTCGCGGCAATTGCTGGCGCCGGGCCGGACAGCGATGCTTCCCGCCGTACCAACGATCTGGACGCTGTTTTCAGCGGCACAGTCCTTTGCGCCGGTACACTGGCAGACAAAACCCGGATACTCCAGCACCAGCACACCGCTGGTATCCACGCCGTTTTCCCAAAGATTTGGCGTATAATGCACAGCCTTTGGCGCACCGAACAACCCCACCACGAAGTGTACATTATAAAGATTGATATCCATCAACGCCCCGCCCGCAAAGGCCGGGTCAAACACCGGGGCGGCCTTGCCATGCACAAGAGCTTCGTACCGACTGGAATACTGACAGAAGGTACAGGACACCACCTTCACGCCGCCCAGATCGGACAGATGCGCTTTGACACGGTCATAATTCGGGTGATGTGCGGTCGTAATGGCCTCATACAGCAGCAATCCGCGCCTGCGTGCCAGGTCGATCAGCTCATCCGCCTGGGCCACGGTAGGGGTAAAGGGTTTTTCCAGCAGCACATGCTTGCCCGCCATCAGCGCAGCTTTTGCCTGGGCAAAGTGCAGGCTGTTGGGGGTAGCGATGTAGACCAGGTCGATCGCGGGGTCGGCCAGAAGCTCCTCCAGGCGGGTATACACCGCCGGGATACCAAAGCTTTGGGCATAGTCCGCGCCGGTGCGCGGGCTGCGGGAGCAGACCGCCTGCACATGCAGCGCGGCAGTATTCCGGAACTGCTCGGTCATGGTGCGGGAAATGGTGCTGGTGCCAACAACGCCGATGTTCATGCCAAAGCCCTCCTTGTCAATTTTGGCGGTTCTGTTTTACATACTCGCTGGGGGACATATGATATTTCATATTAAAGGATTTGGAAAAATAATGGATGGAGCTGTAGCCCAAGCTCAGGGAGATCTCGCTGATGGTATAGCGGTTCTCCCGCAGCATCTCACAGCTTCGCTCCAGCTTTTTGTCATTGATGTACTTTTTGGGCGACTGGTTCACCCGATTCTTGAACAGAAGCTGCAATGCCGACCGCGACAGCGAAAAATGCTCACAGATCTCCGGGATGGTCAGCGGATCGCAGATATTCTGATCGATGTACGCAAGGATGCGGTCAAACAGTTCATCCATCGCGCTCTGGTGCGCGGCGCTGCTGGTCTGCATGGCCGGGGTCGCATAGGTGGCCTGGAGCAGCCGCAGGATGATCTCGGTCAGCAGGCAGAGCATCAGGCTGTTCATATAAGGGATGCCGGTGGTGCTCTCCCGCACAAAGGTCTTTAATAAGGTACTGATCTTCTGGTCGTAGTGGAAAATATGGTTGATGAGCGCATCATACCATTCTTCCCGATCCACCGGGGTCAGGTTGCGCATATCGAACAGGATCGTGATATAGGAGGCGGTATGCTCATCATCGGTGGCCTGGGTATGGAACTGCCCCGGCCCAAAGATCAGCAGGTCGTTTTCCCGCAGAATATACCTCTCGCCTTCCACCTCACACCGAAGCTCGCCGCTGTCCACATAGGTCAGCTCAAAAAAGTCGTGCCGCTCGCCCTTAAAGGTATAGTTCTGAGTGCGGATGCGGTAGTAGTATCCCAGGATGTTTTTGATCTCGATGCGCGGCAGCACCGCCAAGAACTCATACGGCGCGGGAAAATCCGCAACGTGCAGCGAATAGGTGCTGTCGGTGTACAGCGTCAGGATCAGTTCCGGCGTTGTGGCCACAAAAGCAAAGTATATCCCCGGCTTGATATGAACCAGGCGGTTGAGCGCAAACTCCCGCACATCCCTGGCATCGGCCGTATGTGAGACCAGCAGCACACCGATGCCGCTGCGCACCTGGATATAGGTATCGCAGTTGAACTGATAGAACTGGGAAACATAGCGCTTTGTGATGGAACGGATGGTCTGGGAGATCAAAAAAGGCGCTCCCGCTTCAATAGGCTGCTTGTAAATGGAGCCATACTCCAGGAACGCAGCTCCGGAAGTTTCATTCTGCATGGAAGGTTCCTCCTTTGTGCGAAAATTATAGCATTTTTTGTTCAGATTGACCAGTGTCTTTTCGCCGAAATCCAAAGATTATGAGAAGAAAAGCCGAATTTAACCGATTTTTAGAAACAATTTGTTAAAAATTATAAAGACAAAAATCCACAATTGCCCTATAATGTAGATACTCTGAATTGGAAACTCAGAAAAAATCTCAAGGAGGAAACCCAAATGCCGAACATTGTTCTGACCCGAATCGACAACCGTCTTGTGCATGGTCAGGTCGCAACGCAGTGGTGCGGAGCGATCGGCGCCAACCTGATCCTGGTGGCCAACGACGAGGTAGCTGGCAACAAGCTGCGTCAGGGCCTGATGGACATGGCTGCCCCGTCCTATGCATCCATGCGCTACTGGACCATCCAAAAGACGATCGACACCATCCACAAGGCAAGCACCAAGCAGCTGATCTTCATCGTCTGCGAAAACCCGCAGGATGTGCTGCGCCTGGTGGAGGGCGGCGTGCCCATCAAGAAAGTCAACATCGGCAACATGCACATGTCCGAAGGCAAGCGCCAGGTGGCGGGTTCCGTTGCCGTGGACGACAAGGATGTGGCTGCATTTGCCAAGCTGCGCGACCTTGGTGTGGAGCTGGAGATCCGTCGTGTTCCCACCGAAGCTTCCGAGAGCATCGAAAAGCTGTTTAAGTAAAAAACAGCCAAAGGGCTTTTCCAAAGCTTCCCCCAAATACTTGAAAAGGAGTATTTATCATGGGCTTTAGTGCTATTCAGATCATTCTGGTCTTTATCTGGGTGTTCATCATCGCGATCGACCAGTTTGACTTCCTGGAATCCCTGTACCAGCCTATCGTGTCCGGTGCTGTCATCGGCGCGATCCTGGGCGATCTGCCCACCGGCCTTGTGGTCGGCGGCACCTATCAGCTGATGACCATCGGCAACATGCCCGTTGGCGGCGCACAGCCCCCCAACGCGGTCATCGGCGGCGTTATGGCTACCGTGTTCGCGATCTCTTCCGGTCTGGACACCACCGCAGCCGTTGGTCTGGCGGTCCCGTTTGCCCTGATCGGCCAGTACATGGTCACTCTGCTGTTCACCGCAATGTCCCCCATGATGTCCGCAGCCGATAAGATGGCTGAAAAGGGCGACACCAAGGGCATTGTCCGCCTGAACTATATGGCAATGGCCATCCTGGGCCTGCTGTTTGCTGTGGTCTGCACCCTGGGCATGGTCGGCGGCGCCGCAATGGGCAACACCCTCAGCGCTCTGTCCGAGAAGTTTGCATGGGTCATGACCGGCCTGGGCACCGCTGGTGGTATGATGCGCTTTGTCGGCTTTGCCGTTCTGCTTCGCATCATGCTGTCCAATGACTTCTGGGGCATCTACCTCGCCGGCTTTGCACTGGCAACCATCATCGGCTACATCCCCGAGCTGTCCGGCTCTGCGCTGCTGCTGATCGCGTTTGTCGGCATTGCTATCGCTCTGTATGATTATCAGACCCGCGTAGCGATCAAGGCTGCTGGCGGTTCTGCTGGCTCGAATGGAGGCGACGACGAAGATGGCATCTAATGCAACTCATTACAACAATCTGACCCCTGCTCAGCCTCTTGACCGCAAGACGCTGAACAAGATGGTGTTCCGTTCCCTGAATCTGCAGGCTTCCTTCAACTACGAGCGCATGCAGGCGGCCGGCTGGCTGTACTGCATCCTGCCCGGCCTGGAAAAGATCCACGCCGGCAACAAGGAAGATCTGGAGATCTCCATGCAGCATAACCTGGAGTTCTTCAATACCCACCCGTTCCTCGTCACCTTCGTCATGGGCATCGTGCTCTCTCTGGAGCAGCAGAAGGCTGACATCAACACCATCCGTGCGGTCCGCGTGGCTGCCATGGGTCCCCTGGGCGGCATCGGTGACGCCATCTTCTGGTTCACCCTGGTGCCCATCACCGCAGGCATCACATCGAACATGGCGATCAACGGCTCGATCATGGGCCCCATCATGTTCCTGTTGATCTTCAACATCGTGCAGTTCGGCTGCCGTTTCTTCCTGATGTACTGGTCGTATGACCTGGGCACCAAGGCCATCGAGATCCTGACCGCCAACGCCAAGGAGTTTACCCGTGCGGCTTCCATGCTGGGTGTCTTTATCGTTGGCGCCCTCACCTCCAACTACGGCGGCACCACCATCAACCTGGTCATCGAGAACGGCGAAAGCCCCATCGTGATCCAGAACATCCTGGACGGCGTTCTGCCCAAGCTGATCCCCCTGGCACTGACTCTGGGCCTGTACTTCCTGATGAAGAAGAAGAACTGGAAGCCTGTCCAGTGCATCGCTCTGCTGCTGGTCATCGGTCTGGTCGGCGCTCTGATCGGCATCTTCTGATCCGGCATCTGGCGTAAATGTATACGGTTCTGCTTGATTTTAATGGGACCCTGTTCTTTGATACGCGCTTTCACATGCAGGCGTGGTCAGAGATCTATCGGGAGTTGCACCCGGAGGATGCAGAACCTCTGGATCCCCGGCTGATTTGCGGCCCGCGCAATGAGGTCATATTGCAGAATATGGCCCCTTGGCTCAGCCCGGAGGAAAACCGCTGGTATTCCCAGCGGAAAGAGGAACTGTACCGCAGCGTGTGCAGGAGGAATCCGGCAGACGTCCACCTGGTTGCAGGCGCTGAAACGTTCCTGCAGACCCTGCGGCAGAAAGGTGTGCCCTATGCGCTGGCAAGTGCGTCCATCGCGGCGAATGTGGACTTCTATTTTGAGTGCTTCCCTCTGAAAAAGTATCTCAAACGGGAGGACGTTGTCTTTGATGATGGAACGTACCCGGATAAGGGCGCAATGCACCTGGAAGCTGCGCGGCGACTGAATGTGCCTTTCTCCCAATGCCTTGTGATCGAGGATAGCTTGACGGCTGTTGCCCTTGCGAAGAAAAACGGCGCTGGCCGTATCATCGCGATCGGTGAAAAGCCTCAGGCCCCGGAGTTGCTGGCGGCAGGCGCGGAAAAGTATATTCGTGACTTTTCAGAGTTCGACTGCGCGTGGCTGGACGCCTGAACCTTTGTCCCTTGATGAGTTTCCATTTCCACAGTTGATAAGGCGGCTCCGAAACCGGGGCCGCCTTTGTCGTTTTGGCTCTTTGCGGGATACGGTTTTTTTGTTCCTTTTTTGAAAAAAAGGAACCGAAAAAACTTTTTTCTTTTCCCGCTTTTTGAAAAAAGCGGGGCAAAAACTTTTCAATCGGCCTGTGCATACGCACAGGCCAAAGTTTTTATTCGCATAGGGCAGGCTTCGCTGCACTTTGTACGCGCGATACGGGCCATGGGGCGCTGGTGTAACTGTGCCTAAAAGTAGAGCCTCGCCCTGTTTGAACCTTGCGGAAGTGCTTCTTTTCCCTTTACGCAACTGCTGACAGCTCCACTCTAAGTTTAAGGCTTCCGTTGCGCTATTTCGTCCGCGCTTGCCGCGGACGTATTC
>JBJERU010000087.1:0-5972 GCA_051882415.1 Faecalibacterium sp.
GGCACTGTTACACCAGCGCCCCATGGCCCGTATCGCGCGTACAAAGTGCGACGAAGCCTTCCCTATGCGAATAAAAAACTTTGGCCTGTGCGTATGCACAGGCCGATTGAAAAGTTTTTGCCCCGCTTTTTTCAAAAAGCGGGAAAAGAAAAAAGCTTTTTCGGTTCCTTTTTCTCGAAAAAGGAACAAAAAACAGCAAATCCCCGTTTTACCTCTGCACCCCGGCCTTGCACTGTTCAATGAACTGTTTCGCCACGCGGGGGCTGCGTCCACCGGCGCGGATCGCAAAAGCTTCGGCTTTGACAAAGAGCTGGTCGAGGGGCATCTGGATCTCATACTGTTTCGCCAGCTCAGAGAGGATCGCCTCAAAGCGGGCCTTTTCGGGCCGCTGGAAAGTGACTGTCAGGCCAAAGCGCGCCGAAAGGCTCATCAGCTCCTGGCGGGTATCCGCTTCGTGGATATCATCGCCGGTGCGGTCGGTCATGGTTTCCTTGATCAAATGGCGGCGGTTAGAGGTGGCGTAGACCGCGATATTCTGTGCACGGCCGCCCACGCTGCCTTCCAGGATCGCTTTCAGCGCGGCAAAGTTATCATCATTGGAGGTAAAGCTCAGGTCGTCGATAAACAGGATGAACTTGAGCGGATTTGCCGCCAGGCGATCCATCAGGTCGGGGATCTGGTAAAGCTGATTCTTTTTTACCTCCACCAGGCGCAGACCATCGGGGGCAAACTCGTTGGCGATGGCTTTCACCGCGCTGGACTTGCCGGTGCCAGCGTCGCCATAAAGCAGCACATTGTTGGCGGGCATTCCGGCCAGCAGCGCTTTTGTGTTGGCAACGACCTTTTCCCGCTCCTTTTCATAACCCGGCAGCTCTGTAAGACGCTGGGGGTCGGGGTACTTGACCGGGATCAGCTGGCCGTTTTCCACTGTGAACACATGATGCTTGGCAAACATGCCATAACCTTTGCGCCCTACCTCGCTCATGCGCTGGGCATAGGTGGCGGTCAGGTCGGCATATAGTACCTCCCACCGCGGCAGAAAGGCCAGGGCAGCGGCATCCGCGCCCGCGCAGGCCAGCAGCTGATCCAGCGTTGTGGCGCACAGTGCCTGCAAAAATCCAAGCTCGCTGTCCAGCGCGCTCTGCATCACCGGCGAGAGGGTGCCGACAGCGGCACTGCGCATGCAGACCGTTTCGGTCTCCAGCACGGCATTGGAAAGATATTTGCCCCAGTTGGGGCCATGCTCAAACAATACCGCTTCAAATCCTCCTGCTGCATCACAGACGGCGGCGGTATCCTGCGGCGCGGCGGCCAGCAGACCGCACAGCGCGGTAAACCGTTCCACTGCCGGATCCTGACGCAGTGCCCGGAATACTACAAGCCCATGCAGACGGGCGTTGATCTCCTGTATCGTCATACTTCCATCCCTTTTCTATGCCAAAATTGCACACGATAATCAGTATACTGCGAAACCGCTGCGGGCGCAAGGGATGTTCAAAATCTTTCATTTCATGGATGATTTATGATACAAATCCACAATTGACAAACTGGATGAATATAGTATAATTGGATTCAACAAATGCGCAGAAGGGAAAAAGTAACGCCCAAGGGGACGCTTTCCAGAGAGCTGCCGGGGATGCAAGGCAGCAGGCGTTTTGTGCGTGAAGTCCTCCCGGAGCAGCCTGCCGAAGATGCGGCCCCTGCCGCCTTGCTAAGCAGAGCCGGATGCACCCGTTACCGTGCGGGGCTTTGTTGGAAGCCCATGAGAGGGCGCGGCTTGCGCCAACGAGAGTGGTACCGCAGAGAGCTTGAATTCCAAGGTCTTTGTCTCTTGATTTGCAGGGGGCGAAGGCTTTTTTATTTCCCTTTGCTCCAGGCAGCATCGCTGAATCATAGGATTAGGAAACAGGAGAAATCACCATGCAATTGAACGGTTCTCAAATCTTTGTTGAGGTCCTCTGTGAGCAGGGCGTGGATACGATTTTTGGCTATCCCGGGGGATCGGTGCTGAATCTGTACGATGAACTGTACAAAAATTCCGACCGCATCCATCATGTGCTCACCGCCCACGAACAGGGCGCATCCCACGCGGCGGACGGCTATGCCCGCGCTACAGGCCGCACCGGTGTTGTTCTGGCCACCAGCGGCCCGGGCGCGACCAACCTTGTCACCGGCATTGCTACCGCTTATATGGACTCGGTGCCGATGGTCGCCTTTACCGGCAACGTAGCCACCTCTGGCCTGGGCCGCGACAGCTTCCAGGAAGCATATATCGAGGGCATCACGATGCCCATCACCAAGCACAATTTCACGGTGCGCCGGGTCGAGGATCTGGCCGACACCATGCGCGCGGCCTTCCGCATTGCGCAGAGCGGCCGCAAGGGTCCGGTTCTGGTCGATATCCCCAAGGATGTCACCGCCGCAAAGTGTGAGTTTGCGCCCAAGCAGCCCGAGCAGATCCGCACCGTGACCACCTTTGACTCTCAAAAGGTCAAGTGGGCGGCAGATCTGATCAACGATGCCAAGCGCCCGCTGGTGTATTTTGGCGGCGGCGTGCGCAGCGCAGCCAGCTGCCAGCCTTTGCGCGATCTGCTGCACAAGGCGGAGATCCCTGCCACCTATACCCTGATGGCTGCGGGCGTGGTGCCCTATGGCGACGAGATGAATCTGGGCATGCTGGGTATGCACGGCTGCTACACCTCCAACCGGGCTGTCAGTGAGTGCGATGTGCTCATCGCGGTGGGCACCCGCTTTTCGGATCGTGTGGCCCTGAATCCCAAGACCTTTGCCAAAAATGCCACCATCATCCAGATCGACATCGATCCCAGCGAGGTAGGCAAGAACGTGGACGTTGACCTGTCCATCGTGGGCGATGCAGCCTATGTGCTGCGCGCAATGCTGCCCCAGATCCAGGAAAAGAAGCATCCCGAATGGATGGCGATGATCCGCGAATGGCAGTCTCACGATTACCATCCCGTATCGGATGCTTCCCGCCTGATGCCGCACCAGATCATTGGCGAGGTATGCAGTCAGTGCGGCCCGGAGGCTGTGTATGTCACCGATGTAGGCCAGCACCAGATGTGGGCTGCCCAGTACATCCGCCACGCCAAGAGCCGCGGTTTTATCACCAGCGGCGGCCTGGGCACAATGGGCTTTGGTTATGGTGCTGCCATCGGCGCACAGGTGGCTTTGGGCCGGGATCAGCGGGTGGTCATGTTCACCGGCGACGGCTCCTTCCACATGAACCTGAACGAAGCCTGCACCGCTGTCAGCTATGATCTGCCCATCATCACTGTCATCTTCAACAACCAGGTCCTGGGCATGGTGCGCCAGTGGCAGACCTCCTTCTACGGCAAGCGCTATTCCCAGACCGATCCCCACCGCAAAACCGACTACGTCAAGCTGGCGGAAGGTTTTGGATTGAAGGGATATCACTGCACCAATCTGCAGGAGTTCCACGATGCCTTTGCCGAGGCGCTGGAAAACAAAGGCCCCACCTGGATCGAGTGCGTCATTGACAAGGACGAAAAGGTCCTGCCTATGATCCCCAGCGGCGGCGACATCAGCAGCATTATTATGGAATAAGGAGGACACAGTATATGGAATCCAATCAGCGCAGGGTCATCAGCCTGCTGGTGGACAACCAGAGCGGCGTTCTCGCCCGGGTGTCCAACCTGTTCTGCCGCCGCGGTTTCAACATCGACAGCCTGACCGTTTCGGCCACCAACGATCCCACGGTCAGCCGTATCACCATTGCCGTTTCCGGCAGCGAAAAGGAACTGAGCCAGCTTATCCTCCAGACCGAGCGGCTGGAGGTCACTCGCCAGGTGTTCGTCCTGAGCAGGGAAAATACCTTGCAGCGGGAGCTGTTGCTGCTCAAGGTGGCAGCCGACGTTTCCAACCGTGCCGAGCTGCGAGAGATCGCCAGCATCTATAAGGCCAAGATCATCGATCTGTCTCCGGACAGCATGATCTTTGAGCTGACCGGAAAGCCCGAAAAGATCGATGCATTCCTGCTGATGTTCCAGGAGTACACCATCCTGGAACAGTGCCGCACCGGTGTCACCGCGCTGGAGCGCGGCGGCATGCACGAGCACATGCAAAAGCCCCCGCAGGAAGTGCGCGCCGCCCAGCTTCCGCTTCCCGGCACACGCTGCCCTCGATGATTTTTCAACTTTTTGCTTTTCCGCCTGTTGATAGAGGGCGAAAAATAGTATAAAATGGAATCTGTTCCGTAGATGAACGAAAAAAAGGAGAAATCTATTATGGCTATCAAGAAGTATTATGATTCTGATTGCAACCTTGGTGTGCTGGACGGCAAGACGGTGGCCGTCATCGGCTTCGGCAGCCAGGGCCACGCTCACTCCGAGAACCTGGCTGAGAGCGGCGTGAACGTCGTCGTCGGTCTGCGCAAAGGCTCTGCTCACTGGGAGAAGGCTTCCAAGTTTGCTGAGACCCACGAGAACTTCAAGGTCATGGAAGTTGAAGAGGCTGCCAAGGCCGGCGATGTCGTTATGATGCTGGTCCCCGATGAGCTGTGCGCTGATATCTACAACAAGCAGGTTGCTCCCTACATGACCGAGGGCAAGGCTCTGGCCTTCGCACACGGCTTCAACATCCACTTCAAGACCATTGTGGCACCCAAGAACGTGGACGTCATCATGATCGCTCCCAAAGGCCCCGGCCACACCGTCCGCAGCCAGTACGTTGCAGGCCACGGCGTGCCCAGCCTGATCTGCGTGGAGCAGGACTTTACCGGCAAGGCCAAGGAGATCGCTCTGGCTTACGCTTCCGGCATCGGCGCAGGCCGCGCAGGTATCCTGCAGACCACCTTTAAGGAGGAGACCGAGACCGACCTGTTCGGCGAGCAGGCTGTTCTGTGCGGCGGTGTTTCCGAGCTGATCCACGCAGGCTTCGATACCCTGGTGGAGGCTGGCTACGCCCCCGAAATGGCTTACTTTGAGACCTGCCACGAGATGAAGCTGATCGTTGACCTGATCAACGAGGGCGGCTTCTCCAAGATGCGTTACTCCATCTCCAACACCGCTGAGTACGGCGACTACCGCACCGGCAAGCGCCTGATCACCGAGGAGACCCGCAAGGAGATGAAGAAGGTTCTGACCGAGATCCAGGACGGCACCTTCGCTTCTGAGTTCCTGACCGAGATGAGCGATAAGGGCGGCCGCAAGGTCCACTTCCTGGCTAAGCGCCGCATGGAAGCTGAGCTGCCCATCGAGAAGGTCGGCGCAGAGCTGCGCGGCATGATGAGCTGGCTGAAGAAGTAAGTTTTCGCTGGAATTGTTTGAAGTGTCGGCTTCGACGGCAAAGCCGCCGGAGCCGATGCTTTTTTGTAAGGAGGGACTCTCCCATGAGAAGTGACAACGTAACCAAGGGTTCGGAACGCGCTCCGAACCGCAGTCTGTTTTACGCCCTGGGCTATACCCCGGAGGAGCTGGAGCGTCCGCTGATCGGCGTGGTGTCGGCCCACAGTGAGATCGTGCCCGGCCATATGAATCTGGACAAGCTGGCCGATGCCGTCAAAGCAGGCGTTGAGATGGCGGGCGGCACCCCCATCCTGATCCCGGCCATCGGCGTGTGCGATGGCATCGCGATGGGACATGTGGGCATGAAGTATTCTCTGGCCTCCCGCGAGCTGATCTGCGACAGTGTGGAGACCATGCTGATGGCCCATCAGCTGGACGGTCTGGTGCTGATCCCCAACTGCGATAAGATCGTGCCCGGCATGGTCATGGCTGCGGTGCGCATGGATGTGCCGGCTGTGGTCTGTTCCGGCGGCCCGATGCTGGCCGGCACCTACGGCGGCGATGAGGTCAGCCTGTCCAAGATGTTCGAGGCGGTTGGCGCTTATAAGGCCGGCATGATCACCAAGGATCAGCTGGAGGACTGCACCTGCAATTGCTGCCCCAGCTGCGGCAGCTGCTCCGGCATGTACACCGCCAACAGCATGAACT
>JBJERU010000088.1:0-5959 GCA_051882415.1 Faecalibacterium sp.
GTGGAGCTGTCAGCAGAAGCGTAAAAGATGAAGCAGCACTTCCGCAAGGTTCAAATAGTGAGAGGCTCTACTTTTAGGCACAGTTACACCAGCGCCCCATGGCCCGTATCGCGCGTACAAAGTGCGACGAAGCCTGCCCTATGCGAATAAAAAACCTGGCCCATGCGTATGCATGGGCCGATTGAAAAGTTTTTGCCCCGCTTTTTTCAAAAAGCGGGAAAAGAAAGCGAGAAAAGAAAAAAAGAAACTGCTCCTTTGACCCATGCGGCGGGCGCGAAATGTCCCTCTTAACAAACCGTCCGGATTCCGCTATAATAGAAAAAAGCATTCAGGTGCCCGGGAGGTTTGAGTTCAATGGAGTCAGCACACAAGCATTATTTTGCCCGTATCCCCACCATCGCGCTGTTTGTTCTGTTTGCCATGTCGCCGTGGGTCGGAATCATTTTGTGGATTCTCAGGCATATAGACCGGGATGCCGAGCGCAGGGAGCAGGCTGCTGCCCGGGCGCAGCAGAGCTACACTTCCGATTTCCGTGCGGAGGATACCCGCGATACCCGCAGCTCTGCGCAGGCGCGGCAGAAAAACGAGCCAGAATATGGCCACGATCGCCCCACTGCGGAGCAAAAGCGCGCCAAACAACGGCAAAAGACGCTGACCACTCTGTGCACAGTAGGCGGTGCGATTTTCCTGCTGGTAGGTCTTGCAAGTCTGGGAGATGTTGTCAGCCTGTGGGTTTATCTTGGGCCTCAGTGGAGCAGCTTGCTCAGTGCTCTGGCCCAGGCGGTGGGCGGCGGCGGTGCATTGCTGCTGGGCACCCGCATGAACCGTACCCGCAAGCTGGAGCGCCAGCTGGACAAGGTGGTGGGCCAGCGGGATACTGTCGCCCTGAGCGAGCTGTTCGCGGCCGTGGGAGTGGATCCTGCCCAAGGCCGCACTGTGCTGGAAAGTGCCATCGACCACGGATACTTTGGCGCGGACGCTTATATTGACAACCGCACAGATACTCTGGTGGTGCGCGGCCCCGCGCCGGTGCCGCCTGCGCTGGAACCTGGGCCTGCCGCGCCCAAAGCGCCAGAGGATTCCTATACCGCCCTGCTGCGGCAGCTTCGGGAGGTCAACGATGCCATTCCCGACCCGGTGATGACCGCAAAGATCTCCCGCCTGGAGCAGATCAGCGCCCGTATCTTTGCGCTGGCCCAGAAGGATCCCTCCAAAAAGCAGCAGATGCAAAAATTTATGGACTACTATCTGCCCACCTCGCTCAAGCTGCTCAATACCTATGCCCAGCTTTCGGCGCAGGGGGTGCAGGGCCAGAACATCACCGATGCAAAGCGGAGCATCGAACGTTCCATGGATATGCTGACAGCGGCCTTTGAAAATCAGCTGGACAAGCTGTTCCAGTCCGATGCGCTGGATGTGACGGCGGATATTGCCGCGCTGGAAGGCATGCTGAATCTGGATGGCCTGACCGGAACAGATTTCGATCTGTCCAGCCGTGGAAAGTCCTAAACCTGTTTTTATTACGGATAACATACGCTGGAAAAGATTCTGATCCAACGAAACAAAAAACCGCAGACCAGGCAAGAAGGTCTGCGATTTTTCTGCGTCTGCGGGCCGGCATCGCGCACCCAAAACAAAACTGGCCGATGCAGAGCGCCGGCCAGAAAAGGAAGTCTTTTTTACTTCATCAATTCACAGACAGCCTGAGCATATGCAAGGGGATCATCCACCGGCAGACCCTCGATCAGCTGTGCCTGTGCGTACAGCAGCTCGCTGTACTTTTGCACCTTTTCGGTATCGCCCGCTTCCTGTGCAGCCTGAAGCACTGCAAAGACCGGGTGGTTCACATTCAGCTCCAGAATCTTGTCGCTCTTGACGTCCTCGCTGCCGGGCTGCTTGGACAGCACCTTCTCCATCTCGATGGACAGCGGGCCATCGGAGGACAGGCACACCGGATGATCCTTCAGACGGGTGGAGACTTTGACCTGCTTGACCTTGCCCGTCAGTGCATCCTTCATGGCATCGAACAGCGGCTTGTTCTCGGTGGCAGCTTCCTCAGCGGCTTTCTTTTCTTCCTCGGTCTCAAGGCCCAGGTCGCCGCTGTTGACGTTCTTGAACTCGACCGTGCCGTCCTTGCCCTCGGCATCCTTGCGGGGATAGCTGTGCAGGATCTGCAGGCAGAACTCGTCCACGTCCTCGGTCAGCAGCAGCACGTCATAGCCCTTATCCAGTACCAGCTCGGCGGCGGGAAGCTTGGCCAGGCGGTCAGTGGACTCGCCAGCGGCAAAGTAGATGAATTTCTGCTCGGCGGGCATCTTCTCGATATACTCGTCCAGCGTGACCATCTTCTGCTCCTTGGCAGACCAGAACATCAGCAGGTCACGCAGAAGCTCGGCGTGCATGCCATAATCAGAGTAGGCGCCAAATTTGATCTGGCGGCCAAACTCCTTCCAGAACGCTTCGTACTTTTCGCGGTCGTTCATCTGCATGGCGTGCAGCTCATTCTTGATCTTCTTTTCCAGCGCATTGCGGATCAGCTTGAGCTGGCTATCCTGCTGGAGCATCTCGCGGCTGATGTTCAGGCTCAGATCCTGGCTGTCCACGATGCCCTTGATAAAGCTGAAATAGTCGGGCAGCAGATCGCCGCACTTTTCCATGATGAGCACACCAGAGGCATACAGGGCCAGACCCTTTTCATAGTCCTTGGTGTAAAAGTCATAGGGACGGTGTCCCGGCACAAACAGCAGGGCGTTGTAGTTGGCGGTGCCCTCGGTGCGGCTCACGATCACGCGGGCGGGATCGATATAATCGTTGAACTTGTCCTTGTAGAAGCTGGCATACTCCTCATCAGAAACTTCGCTCTTCTGCTTTTTCCAGATGGGGATCATACTGTTCAGGGTCTCCAGCTCGGTGTAGTCCTCCCATTCGGGCTTGTAGTCATCGGGCTTGGGATCCGGCTCCGGCTTCTGGCGGCTCTTGGTGCGCTCCATCTGGATGGGATAGCGCACATAATCGCTGTATTTTTTGACGATGGCCACAACGCCGTATTCATCCACAAAGTTATCATACTTATCGGTGTCGGTGTCCGGCTTGATGTGCAGGATGATGTCGGTGCCGACGGTTTCCTTTTCGGCGGGGCTGATCTCATAACCATCCGCGCCGCTGGATTCCCACTGCCATGCCTCGTCCGAACCGTAAGCGCGGGAGATGACCGTCACCTGATCAGCGACCATGAAGGAGGAGTAGAAGCCGACGCCGAACTGACCAATGATGTCGATGTTCTCATCCTGATTGTCCTTCTTGAAGTCGAGGCTGCCGGAATGGGCGATGGTGCCCAGATTTTCCTCCAGCTCTTCCTTGGTCATGCCAACGCCGTTGTCCGAGATAGTCAGGACGCGGTTCTCCTTGTCCAGAGTGAGCAGGATGCGGAAATCGCCTTTGCTCATGCCCACGGAGGTGTCGGTCAGGCTCTTGAAGTAGAGCTTATCGATCGCATCCGAAGCGTTGGAGATCAGCTCGCGCAGGAAGATCTCTTTATTGGTATAGATGGAATTGATCATCATATCCATCAGTTTTTTGCTTTCAGCCTGAAATTCTTTTTTCGCCATAATGCAAAACCTCATTTCATTGTTCAAACTGTGCCTGTCCGCGCCAGACGGTTTAGCACTCAAAGTTTACGAGTGCTAATATACACCGCCGCCGTGCAAAAATCAAGCCCTCTGCGCCCCGTTTCATAAAAAGTTCAGATTTTGCTCCGGGTTTGCGGTGGCTCTTTACTTCCTTCCGCCAAGTGTTATAATAAGGGCAGGAAAGGAATGTGGATCGGATGTCAAAACAGGGCGATGCAGCCTATGCGTATTTTCTCAAAGGATACAATTGCAGCCAGAGCGTGGTGGCGGCCCTTGCGCCGCAGCTGGGCCTGAGCGAAGAGCTGGCGCTGCGGATCTCCTCCGGCTTTGGCGCGGGGGTGGGCCGCATGCGGGAAGTGTGCGGCGCGTTCTGCGGGGTAGTCACAGTGTTGGGGCTGGTCTATGCGGATCCGGCAGATCCGCTGGATAAATCCCGGGTGTACGCGCTGGTGCAGGAAGCTGCGGCGGAGTACAAAACCCGCAACGGCGGAGATAGCATTGTCTGCCGGGAACTGCTGGCAAAGGCGGGGGCGGTGTCTACCGGCGGCACGCAGGCAGAGGCCCGCACAGCAGAATATTATAAAAAGCGTCCCTGCCCGGAGCTGTGCCGCATGTGCGCAGACCTGTGTGTGGAATTCGTTTCCGGCCACCCGGAGGGGCGGCACGGCATCTGGAACGAATAGGAGGAAGGTTGAACGATGGAGATGAAACAGTTGGAGCTTTGCGGCGGGGCACATCTTGCGGTATATCTGCGGGATGCGGTGGACACCATGCCCGCGGCCCTGCGCCGTCCATTGGTGTTGGTGGTGCCGGGCGGCGGATATACCCATGTCAGCGCCCGGGAAGCGGATCCGGTGGCGCTGCAATTTGCCGCAGCGGGCTATCACACCGCGGTACTTACCTATACGGTGGGGGAAGGGGCAAAAGACTATCAGCCTTTGCGCCAGATCCATGAGGCGCTGGCACAGGTGCGTGCTCACGCGGAGGAATGGCATGTTATCCCGGACAAGGTGGCGGTCTGCGGCTTTTCGGCGGGCGGACATCTGGCTCTGTCCAGTGCGGTGCTGGATCTGCCCGGTATGGCGGCAGGGGAGCAGCAGCGTCCCAATGCGGTAGTGCTGGGTTATCCGGTGATCTCGGCGGGCGAGCATGCCCATCGGGGCAGCTTTGAAATGCTGGCCGCCAGCACAGACCGGGCGGCACAGAAAGTATTTTCGCTGGAGGATAAGATCACTTCGGCCGTTCCGCCGGTGTTTGTCTGGCATACGATGGAGGATACGACCGTCCCGGTGGAAAACACGCTTCTTCTGCTGAACGCCCTGCACAAGGCGGGCGTGCGGTGTGAGGCGCATCTGTTTGAAAAAGGGGAACACGGCACCAGCATTTCCACGGCGGAGGTCGGCTGCCCCAGCGCTCATCGCCATCATTGGGTGGAGCTGGCGCTGGAATGGCTGGGCGATACGCTGGAATTTCACGTTTAAAGCGCCGTTTTAAAAATACTACTTTTGGGTAAAATCCAAAAAAATGCCATTGCATTTTTGGAAGATGAGGCGTATACTGAAGCTGGATACCGGAGAAAAAGAGGGAAGAATGATGTTGATGATGGATCCGCAGCTGCCCAAGCTTACCGTACAGGAACTGTTGTTCCAGGCGTTTCTCACCGGTTGGGAGCGCTCGGACAAGAGCGTTTCCCAGGACGAATACCTGCAAAGCTCCATTCAGGTGATCGAAGTGCTCCAGGTGGAGCCGGAAAGCGTCTATGCGGAGGAGGGTCTTGGCCTGACCGATGGCGACCAGGTGGAGCATCTGGACGATTATCTGCGTGTGGATGGTCAGTGGCTGTACTACGGCGTGGAGAGCGAAAACTTCTTCCTGCTGCAATGGTATCCGGATGAAGCCGCTGCGCGGGCTAAGCTTGCTGAGCTGGAAGCGCTGGGCGATGGGAACCAGTATCTGGTAGACCTGACCCTCCGGCGGAAAAATCCTTCCAGCGCGGAGAGATTTGGCGATTCGGCCCCTGTTCAGCTTCACTCCTGAGATTTGCGCAAACTCCTGTTGACCTCTGGAAAGGATATGATGCCAATGCAGCTTTCTGAAACAGAACGCGAAAAGCTTGCTGCCATTTTGGAAAAATACGAAAACCATCCCGCTGTGCAGCGCATGAGGGAATACATCCAGCATGGTTCGGTCACGACCTATCAGCACTGCAAGAACGTGGTTCTGGTCAGCTTTTGGCTCAACCGACGGCTGAATCTGGGTGCGGACGAAACGGCGCTGGCTGTGGGCGCGCTGCTGCACGATTTTTATTTGTACGACTGGCACCGCCGCAG
>JBJERU010000089.1:0-5769 GCA_051882415.1 Faecalibacterium sp.
CCATCAAGCGCCTGGCCCAGGTGGATGCACTCCCCGTGGAAAATTACCGTGCCGGCTTCAAAATGGTCGATACGTGTGCTGCGGAGTTTTCGGCCAATACCCCTTATTTTTACTCCACCTACGACGGCGACAACGAAGCCGCCGAGTTCATCGCGGCCAAGGATGCCCGGAACGAAGCCGACGGTCTGCCCAGGAAAAAGAAGATCCTGGTCTTTGGCTCCGGCCCGATCCGCATCGGCCAGGGCATCGAGTTCGACTACTGCTCGGTGCACTGCGTCTGGACGCTGAAAAAGCACGGCTGCGAGGCCATTTTGGTCAACAATAACCCGGAGACCGTTTCCACCGACTTTGACACCGGCGACCGCCTGTATTTTGACCCGCTGAATCCGGAGAGCGTGGACAACATCATCGCCACCGAAAAGCCGGATGGCTGCGTGGTGCAGTTCGGCGGCCAGACCGCCATCAAGCTGGCCAAGCACATGGATGAGATCGGCCTGCCCATCCTGGGCACCCCGGCAGATGCCATCGACGAAGCCGAGGACCGCGAACGCTTTGACGAACTGCTGGAGCGCTGCGGCATTCCCCGTGCACCCGGCCGCACCGTGTTCAATCTGGAAGAGGCGCTGGCTGCCGCCGATGAGATCGGTCTGCCGGTGCTGATGCGCCCCTCCTACGTTCTGGGCGGTCAGAACATGATCGTGGCCTACACCAAAGCGGACGTCATCGAGTATATGGGCGTCATCACCGAGCATGTGGACATGGATCATCCTGTGCTGCTGGATAAGTATGTCCAGGGTGTAGAATGCGAAGTGGACGCCATCTGCGATGGTGAAAACTTCCTGATCCCCGGCATCATGGAGCAGGTGGAGCGCACCGGTGTGCACTCCGGCGACTCCATCTGTGTCTACCCGGCCCAGCATCTGACCAAAAGGGTCATCGACACCATGGTGGACTACACCGGCCGCTTTGCCCGCGAGCTGAAGGTCGTGGGTCTGGTCAACGTGCAGTATGCGGTTTCCAACGGCAAGGTGTACGTTATCGAAGTGAACCCCCGTTCCTCCCGCACCGTGCCCTATATCTCCAAAGTCACCGGCGTGCCGATGGTGGATCTGGCCGTCCGCTGCTGCCTGGGTGAAAAGCTGGTGGATATGGGCTACGGCACCGGTCTGCACCCCAACGCTCCCTATGTGGCGGTCAAGGTGCCGGTGTTCAGCTTTGAAAAGCTGCACGGCGTGGATACGCAGTTCGGCCCCGAGATGAAGTCCACCGGCGAAGTGCTGGGCATCGCCCCCAACTATCATGATGCCCTGCTCAAGGGCCTGATCGGTGCGGGCTATACCTTTAAGACGCCCGGCCCCGCCAGCTGCTGCATCTTTACCGTCAAGGACAGCGACAAACCCGAATTTGTGGATATCGCCTGGAAGCTCAAGAATATGGGTTACAAGCTCTATGGTACCTCTGGCACCTGCGCCTGGCTGAACAAGCATATGGTGCCCTGCAACGAGGTGCGCAATATATCCGGCGAGTCGCCCAACATCGTGGATCTGCTGCAAAGCGGTCTGGTGGACTATGTGTTCTCTACCAGCGCCAAAGGCCGCGATCCCAGGCGAGACTCGGTGCGTCTGCGCCGCAAGGCCGTGGAACTGAGCATCCCCTGCATCACCGCGGTGGATACGGCCAACGCTTTGGTGGATTGTTTGCGCAGCGAGCACAGCCTGAAGAATATCGAGCTGGTGGACATTGCCACTCTGTATCGCAAAGACTGAGGTTCGTGCGCAATATAAGGCGTTTCGTGCGCAAATACTCGCCAAGAACCGCAGCTTTTGTTATACTCATGCACGCAAATTTTGCCAAAAGACGTTACTTTTACACGCTCCAGGAGGATATCGATATATGACCCGTTCGCAGATGATCGAAACTGTGGCCCGCAAGACCGGCTTCACCGAAGCACAGGTGGAGACCACGATGGACGCTATGTTTGACCAGATCGCCGAGTGCCTGCGCGCCGACGAAAAAGTGACCATCGCCGGTTTTGGCCGCTTTGAGATGCGTCCCCGCAAGCCCAAGGCATACACCAACCCCAAGACCAAGGTCTCCAGCCGTCTGGAGTCCACTTCCATCCCTGGTTTCAAGGCCAGCGGCCGCTTCAAGCAGAAGCTGGAGACCGGCAAGGCTGAAGTCAAGGAAACGGCCTGATCTTTTCTCATCGCACTCCGAGCTGTCCGCCGCGGTTGGCGGGCGGCTCTTTTTGTTTCCAGGAAAACCGCGCCGTGCTCCACTTTTCTGCTGACAAGTGCTGTATTTCATGGTATACTGAAAACCGGCGAAAAAAGACGAGAGAAAGTACCCTTTACGAGGAAACGGAGAAATAAGGAAATGCTTTACAGCGAATTATCATGCAGCGAGGCCATCCGCAAGGCGGTGGAGCGTATGGGCTTTGCCGAAATGACCGAGATCCAGGAAAAGGTCATCCCCATCATGATGGCGGGCCGTGATGTGATCGCCAAGGCCCCTACCGGCACCGGCAAGACCTGTGCATTTGGCATCCCGGTGGCGGAGCATGTGGACTCTGCCCAAAAATATCCTCAGGCGGTCATTCTGGCCCCTACGCGGGAGCTTGCCCAGCAGATCGCCGCAGAGCTGACCGATCTGACCTATTTTATGCCGGGGGTGCAGGTGGCCTGTGTTTACGGCGGCGCCAATATGGACAAGCAGGCCCGCCGCCTGGCCGAGGGCTGTCAGATCGTGGTAGCCACTCCCGGCCGTTTGATGGATCACTACAAGCGCCGCAGCATCGATCTGAGCCATGTGAGCCAGATCGTGCTGGACGAGGCGGATGAGATGCTGAACATGGGCTTTTATAAGGATGTGCGGCATATCATTGACATGATGAAGGCCCGCAAGAGCCTGTCCATGTTCTCGGCCACCATCAGCCGCGAGGTGATGGATATCGGATGGCTGTATCAAAAGGACGCGGAGGAGATCACCGTTCAGCCGATGGAAGAGAGCCAGCCCAAGATCACCCAGTATATGCTGGAGACCTCCGGGCGCAACAAGCTGTCTGACCTGGCCCAGATCATCCTGAGCGAGGGCTACAAGCGGGTGATGGTGTTCTGCGATACCAAGTTCAACACCGCTACCCTGGCAAATCAGCTGGCGCGGCTGGGCTTCTCGGTGGATTGTCTGCACGGCGATCTGTCCCAGAAAGAGCGCAACCAGATCATGCAGACCTTCCGGGACGGCAAGCTGTCGGTTCTGGTGGCCACCGATGTGGCGGCCCGCGGCATCGATGTTTCGGATGTGGATGCAGTGGTCAACTATGATGTGCCCAGTGAAAATGAACACTATACCCACCGCATCGGACGCACCGGCCGCGCAAAAAAAGAGGGCGTCAGCTACCTGTTCTATGTGCCGGAGGAAAAGAAGCGTGTGCAGGAGTTGCTGCGCCTGACCCGCAACACCGAGCTGTGTACCCCGGTCCACTTTGACTTCAATCATGAGCATATCGTGGTGGAAAAAAAGCAGGACAACGCCGACCGCTTTCAGATCAAGTGCTATTTCTAAGGTTTTTCAGCCCCGCAGCAGCCGTCTGCGGGGCTTTTTTGCGGTTGAAGCACGTTGTTTATAAAAATGTTATAAAAATCGCATCCTTTCTCTTGACCTTCCCCCTTGTGGAAGGTGTACACTGATCACATAAGGAGGCAGCCAGACGATGAAGATCAATGAGGTGGAAACCGCTGTAGGAGTGACCAAGAAAAACATCCGCTTTTATGAGGAGGAAGGCTTGATCACCCCCAGCCGGGAGCCGGGGAACGGCTACCGCAGCTATTCGCAGGCGGATGTGGAACGTCTGCGGAAGATCAAGCTGCTGCGTAAGCTGGATGTGCCGCTGGCCGAGATCCGGGAGATGCTGGAGGGCAGCTGTACGCTGGCCCAGGGCATGGCCCGCCAGCGCCAGCGGCTGGAAGCCCGCCAAAAGGATCTGAGTGAGTCCATCGACTTCTGCAAGCGGTTGCAGCAGGAGCCGGGTTGCCTGAAAGAACTGGATGTGGAACAGGCGCTTGCACGCCTGACCGCACGGGAAGAGCAGGGAGTGACCTTTGTGAACATCGAGCACACGGATAAAAAGGCGGAGCGTACCAGAGGAGCCTGCATCGGCGCAGCGCTGTTCATTGCGCTGATGGCCTTTCTCATCGGGATCATGGCCTGGGCGTTCTATGTGGATCCGCAGGAAGCCCCGCCCTGGCCGTTTCTGGTGGTACTGTTCGGCATCCCGGTGGCCTGCATCCTGGGTACGCTGAAAGTTTTGGTGGAACGGATCGAAGAGATCGGAAAGGGAGAAGAAGATGCTTATCGCGACTATTAACGAGGTCCCCGGCAGACAGATGGAAATTTTGGGTGTTGTGCGCGGCAGCACCGTCCAGAGCCGCAATTTTGGCCATGACATCCTGGCGGGCTTCCGCTCGCTGGTGGGCGGCGAGGTGCGCGACTATGCGGATATGCTGACCGAGGCCCGCCAGATCGCTACGGGCCGCATGGTCAAGGAAGCCGAAGCGCTGGGGGCAGATGCGGTGGTCGGCATGCGCTATGCCTCTGCCAGCGTGATGCAGGGTGCGGCAGAAGTGATCGCATACGGAACGGCGGTGAAGCTGAAATGAAACCTAAACATGAACTGATCCTTTATTTGGCGCTGGCGTTTGGCTTGGCCTGGATCTGTCAGGTCGGCGGATGTATGGCTCTGTGGCAGGGCAACGCGCTGTTTTATCAGATTGCCCTTATGATCACGATGTTTTGCCCGCTGGCGGCCGTGCTGGTGGTCACACGGGTGCTGGGCCGCCGTTCCACCGGCGTGAAGTGGCGGCCGCAGTTCCGCGGAAAAATGCGGTTCTGGCTGGCGGCATGGTTTGGCCCGGCCGTGTTTGCGGTGCTGGGCGCAGCGCTGTACTTTCTGATTTTTCCCGCCCGCTTTGATACCAGCGGCAGCTACCTGACCGCGACGGTGGGAGAAACTGCTATGGAGCAGCTTGCGCAGCAGGGTATCACACCAGTTACCTATGCGTTCATTGCCGGGGTGCAGGCGGTTACTTATGCGCCGTTGGTCAATATGCTGTTTGCAATGGGCGAGGAAGCCGGCTGGCGCGGATTTATGCTGCCGCTGCTCAAGGAACGCTTTGGCCTGTGGAAGGGCCGTATCATCGGCGGCGTGCTGTGGGGTATCTGGCACTGGCCGGTTATGCTTCTGGTGGGCTATGAGTATGGCATCAACTATCTGGGCGCACCGGTTCTGGGTCTGGCGGTATTCTGTGTGGTCTGTTTTGCATGGAGCACGCTGCTGGATATTCTCTATGAAAAGACCAACTGCATCTGGGTGCCCGCGATCGGTCATGGCGCGATCAATGCCACGGCTGGTATTGCTACAGCGTTCATTCGGCCGGAGGATGTCTATTATTCGGTGCTCGGCCCCATGCCCGTGGGACTGATTGCGATTCTGCCAGCACTGGCTCTGGCCATTTGGCTGACCTGGCAGGAAGCAAAAAAGAATCCAGTGGAATAAGGAAGCAATGCAAGCGCCTTTTGCCTGTTTTTTCGACATGCAAAAGGCGCTTGTTTTATATTATTACATTATATAATAGAGAACAAGGTGAAAAAATCGGATGTCAAAGGCATCAAAATTGGACAAACCTTCCAAAAGTACAAAAAAGATCGAAAAAAGTGAAAAAAGGGCTTGCCAAAGCGAGGCGGGTGTGGTATTATACTCAAGCGCCAAGG
>JBJERU010000090.1:0-5749 GCA_051882415.1 Faecalibacterium sp.
CCTCCTTCTCCGCGTTGTGGGCATCCACCTGTTCCTCCTCCATCAACGCCAGCAGATCGGCCTCGTCCACCAGATTCATGAAGTGGACGGTCTGCTGGCCTTTGGCGTTGCGGTCGATGACCAGATAGAAGGTCGCGCCGGATTTGGATACCAGCGTGATAAACTGCTGCCCGGAACCGTCCGAATAGCTGGTGTAATAATCATCTACCAGCGTCAGATTGCCCTCCGGCGTCAGCGGTCCGGATGCCTCCCCCGTCATGGTGATCACATCCTCTTCCATGACAGGCTGTTCCACCTCGACCGTCTCGCTGCCATACGCAAACGCAGTCACGGCAAGGCTGCTCATGCACAGCACTGCCGATACCAGCAGCGCACCAAATTTCTTACTGATCCCCATGGGCAAACTCCTCCTTTGCGTCATCCTTCTGCGCCGCGGCCAGGGCATCGGCGCTCGGCAGTCCGCCCGCCGTCTGCCGCAGCAGTGCGGCGAGCTGTTCCGGGGTAAGGTTGGCGCAGCGCACCATCTCGCTGACCTCTACCTTTTCCGCCTCCGCGATGCGGCGTTCCAGCAGTTCGATACGGTTGTTGAGCTGAATGCGCCGCTCCCGCGCTCTGGCCAGATCAGCCCGCAGCTTTTCCAGTTTTTCGCTCATAATGCCTCCTTATTCCTTGGAAATCCTGCCGAAGCCCGACAGGTGCTTTTCCCAATACGATGAGTGGATGTTCGAGTATTTGACGGGGTCTCCGGCAGAGATCATCATACCCCCGCCCACATAGATCCCAATGTGGCTCCGGCCCGGCGTGTCATAGGTGCCCTCAAAAAATACCAGGTCGCCCGGCCTTGCTTCGCTTTCGGAAATGGGGGTCGATTTCTGCCACAGCCCTTCGGCGGTGGTACGCCCCACCTCATAGCCGGACTGATTCAGCACCCAGCAGACAAAGCCGGAGCAGTCAAATCCGGTCTCCGGGGTGGAGCCGCCCCAGACATAGGGTGTACCGAGATGCTTTTGCGCCTCCTGCATCAGGGCAGCAAATTCCGGGTCGGTCAGAGCTTCGGCGGGAATCTGATAATCTGCACCTGGACTGCTGCCCATACTCCACAAACTTCCGGTGCCGCCCGAACTGCCGAACAGCCCTGAAAACAGCCCGCCGCCGAACAGATACGGCCTGCCGCCCTTGGTTTCCTGCAAAACACCATAGCGCTTCTGCTGGTCTGCATCCATCTCCTGATAAATGACCGTTTCCATCCCCTTGTTCACCAGCTTCGTGTGGAAGATGCGGTACTCATAGAGCACCTCCACCGGGTAAGGGATGAGGGTGATGGGGTCGATAAGCCATATCGTCTTATAGCGTATCTGCACCTCTACCCATGTGGTCAGGATATACTGCTTCTGGAACAGCGCCTGCATGGTGCCCTGCACCTCGCCCCGGGTGTAATCATCGTGGAGGGTGGTCAGGTAGGACGTGAGCTGCCATGGGTCGTGCTCGATTGGGTCCAGATGATACTGATACTCGTTGTAGCCGGGATGCTCCATAGGAGTGCGGTCGATCTTCTGTTTCAGCTTCTTTTCTAGTTCCCTGTAATCCTCCTCCGCGCCCTGGATATCGCTGTCTTTGGCGGTATAAAACACCTGCCCGCTGACCTGGGTGGAGCCGCCGAACAGCACCGCGCAGGAGGAAAACGCTGACAGGGACAGCAGGATCAGCATCATCATTACGCCAATGACCACCAGCAGATGGGCATTGCTGCGGGCAGCCGTAACCACACTGCTGGCCGCGGACTGGACGAGCGTTTTGCCCTTGTCCACGATCTGCCCGAACGTGTTGTGAGACACGGATATCGAGCCGGTTGCGGCTTTGTGACTGCCAGCGGCCTGTGCGCCTGACCGGGCGGCGGCACGGAACCGTTTCTGGATGTCCCGGCGCTGCTTCCAGCGGGAAAGCGGATGAGACACATCTGCATCTTGTGCCGTGCCTTTCTTTGAAACAGAATATTTTGTGGTATCCCGTTTTTTCTCCTGTGCCTTGCGCTGCTTTTTCAGCTTGCGGGCATAACGGCTTTTGGAGAGCCGGTCGCTGGTCTCCAGCCCTTTTTCGGCTTCGTGCAGGCTTTTCACACCTGCGTTTTCGTCCCCCTCCTGCGCTACCTTTTCGTGTACCACAGACCGCGCCGCAGCCGCAGCGTACATCTCGCATTTCTGCGCTTTGGTCATGCGGGAGGCTTCCTCCACCGTGATCTCCGCCCTGCGAAAGCGCAGGTGCTCCGCGCGTTCGCGCACCTTGTCCGCGTCCAGCTTCAGCTTTTTCTTCGGGGGCTGGGACGGCTCCGGCCGGGTGCACTCCGGGGGCGAACGGGTGCTATGCTGTTTCTGCTCTTCCACGAATTTCAGACGGGGCTTTTTCTTGCTCATTCAGCGCTGCCCTCCGCGACCTCGTTCAACTTGGTGGTCATAATGCGATACAGTTCCAGTTCTGTGGGGAACCTGTCCACAAAGGGCAGAATGACGTTGCCATAAAACAGCAGCCCTTCGCCCTCGCCGGAATGTGTCACATAGGAGAGCTGGTGGGGCGAAATGTTGAGCTGTTTCGCAAGGATCTGACGGTCGCCTGCGGCCTGATTCAGCATGATGACCATATCGCTGTTCTCGAAAATATTCTCGACTTCACGCGAAGAAAGCAGGTCCTTGACATTCTGCGTTAAACCTGTCGGAATGCCGCCCCACTTGCGGAAGCGCTTCCAGATCTCCACAGAATACGCCGCCGTCTGTTCCTCTTTCAGCAGGAGGTGCATCTCATCCATATAATACCGGGTGCACTTGCCGCTGCTGCGGTTTGCCGTGACACGTCCCCACACCTGATCCTGCACGATGAGCATCCCCAGTTTCTTCATCTGCTTGCCCAGTTCCTTGATGTCATAGCAGACGATGCGGTTGTTCACGTTCACATTGGTGCGGTGGTTGAACAGATTCAGACTGCCCTTGACGTAGATCTCCAGCGCCGTGGCTACATGATGGGCCTCTTTTTCCTCCTGCTGGAGCAGGGCGTTGTACAGGTCCTCCAGCAGCGGCATATTCTCCGGGCGCGGGTCGCTGAAATAGTCGCGGTAGATGAGATGCACACAGCGGTCGATGACCGTCTTTTCCACCGGCAGCAAGCCTTCTTTTCCGCCCACCACCAGCTCACACAGGGACAAAATAAAATCCGCTTTCAATGCAAGCGGATTATCTTCTTCGCTGTAGTTGCTGTTGATATCCATGGGGTTGATGAACTGGGTGCTGTTGGGGCTGATTTTGATGACCTGCCCCTTCAGGCGGCGGACCAGAGGGGCGTACTCTCCTTCGGGGTCATTGACAATGATATCATCGTCCGTGACCAGAAACGCGTTGGTAATTTCACGTTTTGCCGAGAAACTTTTTCCTGAACCGGGAGTGCCCAGGATCAGGCCGTTGGGGTTTTTCAGCTTCTTCCGGTCTACCATAATCAGATTGTTGGACAGCGCGTTCAGGCCATAATACAGGGACTCTTTTCCCGACTGGAACAGCTCCTGCGTGGTGAAGGGAATGAAAATAGCGGTCGAGCTGGTGGTCAGGCCGCGCTGGATCTCCACCTGATTGGCTGCCAGCGGCAGGCTGCTCATAAGGCCCTGCTCCTGCTGGAAGTCCAGACGGCAGAGATTGCAGTTGTGCTTCTGGGCGATGCTAGATGCCTGAAACACGTTGGTCTCCAGCTCCTGCTCGGTGCGCCCGGTGTTCAGTACCAGAAAGGTGACAAGGAACATCCGCTCGTTCTGGCTCTGCAATTCCTTCAAAAGGGCCTTTGCATCCCTGCCGTAGGTTTTCAAATCGGACGGAAGAATGTCGATATCATAACCGGAACGGATCGCCTTTTTCTGTTCCTCAATGGTGCTGCGATCCAGCTCGGTGATCGTGCGCTTAACCGTCTTGATGGCCTTGTTCTGATCCACCGACTGGATGTGCATGGTCACGATCTGGCTGGAATCCATGTCCAGAAAGTCCTTCAGGAGCTGGTCGGAGATGTCCGACGCCGTGATGCTCAGAAAGCTGACCGCGCCGTAGATGCCGCCCATCTGGAAACTGCGGCTGTTTTTGAAAGCAAAGGCCGTGGGCGCAATGGCATCCTTGACGGTCAGGCCGCTGGGGACAAGGCTTTTCCAGTCGAACTGAAATTTCGCTTCGCCGTCCATGTGGAACATCTTGTGCATAAGGGCAAGGCGCTCGGTGCCGTTGAGGGGCTTTGCCTGTACGCCCAGACGGTGGAAGTTGTTCAGAAGGTCGTTCTGGATGTGTTCCAGACGGGGCCTGATCTGCTTCATGCTCTCGCCCTCGATGCCAAAGGTGATGAACTTGGTCTTGGTCAGACCGTTGTTGCCCTTGGCAAGTTGCTGGCGCAGCATCTGGCTGTACTCGGCCCGCACATCGTCAAAACCGTCCTGCTGGAACGGGATGCGGATGCTTTTCTCAAAGCTCTCGGTATCCGTGGCCAGATTCATAAAGGACAGCTCGAAATGGATAGACGAGTCGAAGAAATTGAGGAAAGAACACCACTCTTCAAAAATAGCGGTCTTGTCCTCCTGCTGGGCAAGCTGGTAGTTGATATCCTGATACTGGATGGTGCGGGTGTAGTAGTTGGCCCGGACACGGCAGGTGCCGTCCTCAAACATCCGCTGGAACGGGATGGACTGCTGTGCCGTGCGGGGAATGCTGGGCCGGGCGTTCTTCCTGCGCTTCTGTGCAGGCTTTCTGGGTTTATCGGACTTTTTCGGAAACAGGTTCATGGGCAGGGCCTCCTTTCATGAGCAAAGAATAGTAGTTGGTAGTCTGGTAGGGGCGCACCTTGGGGCGCAGGAACCGCGACGCCGCATAGTACGCCGCCAGCTTTTCCAGCGGCTGGCCGTTTTTCTCATACATGGCCAGAAAGAACAGCGGCAGCATAACGAGCATCATGCCAAGGGTGGCGGCGGTGTTGCCGCCGTATTCCCGGAGAACAAAAAACAGCGGCACCCCGATGAGTACCGCTGTCCCGAAGCAGACCAGCTGCCGTTTGGTCAGATTCAGAAAGACCTTTGCCTTGACCCGCGTCAAATCGCGGGGGACGGAGATATAAGCTGCCAAAAAGTCACCTCCCATTCAGTGTGCATTGAGGACGCTGCGGGCCACCGAGCTGGTTTTGAACAGCGTGAAGCAGAGCAGCACGGTATAGCCGACGATGCTCCAGATGGAGGATACCGCGTCCCCCGAAATGCTGATATTCTGGATGAGGACGGCATAGATCGCCACGCAGACCAGGATGAGAAAACCCTGAAAGCCCAGCGCAAACAGGCTGCGCAGATAGTTCTGCCCCATGTGGCTCTGCTCGTGGTTTCCGAAGGTGGAGAACGGAATGGGAGCCAGACTGACCGCCATATAGATCTCCACCATTCTGCCGTACACGATGACGAAGATCACAATGCCCAGAATGCGCATGGTGATGCCGATGAAGAAGCTTTGCAGGAACAGACCGAACAACTGCCCGACCTCCATGCTCATCATGCTGCTTTCCAGCATGACCAGCCCGGCATCATTGACCCGTGTGTTGCCCGCAATGATACCGCTGGAACTGGCCACCACCTCCTGGGTCAGGTCAAACACGCCCATGACGATATCAAAGGTGTTGGAGATGAGCCAGACCGAAATGGCGGTCTTGAAGATCCATTTGCAGATCAGGGCAGGCTCGAACTGGGCCATGTTGT
>JBJERU010000091.1:0-28202 GCA_051882415.1 Faecalibacterium sp.
ACTCCCAGTCCTTGGTGGGGCCAAAGATGCGCTCGCAGTACAGGCCGTCGCGCTCCGGCTTCAGGGTGCGGTAGTTGATGGTCTCCGGCTTCTTTACCTCGCCGTAGCTCCATTTGCGGATCTGGTCGGGAGAGGCAAGGCCGATCTTGATCGAATCGAAAACATTGTTTTCCATGAAACGAACCCTTCCTTAATCTCTATCAGTTTTGATGATCCCCTTGCGGCTGATGTGAAAAAGCGGAGCGCTGCCCGGCCGCCGCAGTTCACGGGCCGGGAGCGTCCTCTGCCGCAGGGCAGGTTTTACTCAAAATCCACTTCGTCGGAAGCGGAGGCTTCTGCGCCGGAAGCATCATCTTCCAGCACGGAAGGATCATCAAAACCTGCGTCGGCGTCCTTGATGGTGTAATCGTTGAGCAGTTCGCTCTCCTGGGTAACGGTCTCGGTGCCGGCCACGTCACGCATGTCAAAGCCGGTCTCCTCATCGTCAAAGTTCTGTCGCATATCGATCTCGTTGCCTTCTTTGTCCTGCACGATGACATCCAGGCCCAGGGACTGCAGCTCTTTGAGCATAACGCGGAAGGATTCCGGAATACCCGGCTGCGGGACCGGCTCGCCCTTGACGATGGCCTCGTAGGTCTTGACACGGCCCTCCACATCGTCCGACTTGACCGTCAGGATCTCCTGCAGGGTATAAGCGGCACCGTAAGCTTCCAGCGCCCAGACTTCCATTTCGCCGAAGCGCTGGCCGCCGAACTGAGCCTTGCCGCCCAGAGGCTGCTGAGTGACCAGAGAGTAGGGGCCGGTGGAACGGGCATGGATCTTATCATCGACCAGGTGATGCAGCTTGAGGTAGTACATATAACCGACGGTAACGCGGTTATCGAACTTTTCACCCGTACGGCCGTCGTAAACGGTGGTCTTGCCGTCGCGGTCCAGCTCGATCTTGGAGAAGTCGATGATGTGGCCCTTTTCGCCCATGATGCGGGGGAGCTTGGTGGGATAAGCGGGAGCGTTCTCGCCATGCCACAGCTCGCGGGCGGTATCAAAGGTATCGCCGATGTCGTTCTCACGCGCAGAATCAAAAACGGGGGTCATGACCTTGATGCCGCAGGCCTTGGCTGCATAGCCCAGGTTGACTTCCAGCACCTGACCGATGTTCATACGGGAAGGAACGCCCAACGGGTTCAGCACGATGTCCAGCGGGGTGCCATCGGGCAGATACGGCATATCCTCCTGCGGCAGGATGCGGGAGACGACACCCTTGTTACCATGACGGCCTGCCATCTTATCGCCGACGCTGATCTTGCGCTTCTGGGCGATGTAGCAGCGAACCACCTGGCGCACACCCGGCTGAAGCTCATCGCTGTTCTCCGGAGTGAACACCTTGACATCCACGATGATGCCATACTCGCCGTGCGGCACACGCAGAGAGGTGTCGCGCACCTCGCGGGCCTTCTCGCCAAAGATGGCGCGCAGCAGGCGCTCCTCGGCGGTCAGCTCGGTCTCGCCCTTCGGCGTGACCTTGCCGACCAGGATGTCCCCGCTCTTGACCTCGGCGCCGATGCGGATGATGCCGCGCTCGTCCAGATCCTTCAGAGCATCCTCGGAAACATTGGGGATATCGCGGGTGATCTCTTCGGGTCCCAGCTTGGTATCACGGGACTCGGTCTCATATTCCTCGATATGGATGGAGGTATAAACGTCCTCGCGGACGATCTTCTCGTTCAGCAGGACGGCGTCCTCGTAGTTGTAGCCCTCCCAGGTCATAAAGCCGATCAGAGCGTTCTTGCCCAGAGAGATCTCACCGTTGCGCATAGCGGGGCCATCGGCCAGAACCTGGCCAGCCTTGATGGTCTCGCCCACTTCCACGATGGGACGCTGGTTGATGCAGGTGCCTGCATTGGAACGGGCAAACTTGACCAGAGCGTAATCGTCCAAAGCGCCCTGTGCGTTGCGCACCAGCACATGGTCGGCATCCACCTTCTCCACGATGCCATCGTTCCGTGCCAGAACAGCGGTGCCGGAGTCGGTCGCAGCTTTGTACTCCATACCGGTCGCAACAATGGGCTGCTGGGTGACCATCAGAGGCACTGCCTGACGCTGCATGTTGGAACCCATCAGAGCACGGTTACAGTCATCGTTCTCCAGGAAGGGGATGCAGGCGGTCGCAACCGAAACCATCATTCGGGGCGAAACGTCCATATAATCGACCTTTTCGGCCTCGATCTCCAGGATCTCGTCACGGCGGCGGGCAGAAACGCGGGAACGCTTGAAATGCTTGCCTTCGTCCAGCGGCTCGTTGGCCTGGGCAACAACATATTCATCTTCCACATCGGCAGTCATATACTCGACTTCGTCGGTGACTACCTCATCGATCACACGGCCCTTTTCGTCGTAGGTCTTTTTGACCTTGCGGTAGGGCGCCTCGATAAAGCCGTAATCGTTGATCTTGGCATAGGACGCCAGATAGGAGATCAGGCCGATGTTGGGGCCTTCAGGCGTCTCGATGGGGCACATACGACCATAGTGGCTGTAGTGAACATCGCGGACTTCAAAGCCTGCGCGGTCACGGCTCAGACCGCCGGGGCCCAGAGCAGACAGACGGCGCTTATGGGTCAGCTCAGCCAGAGGGTTGTTCTGATCCATGAACTGGGACAGCGGAGAGGAACCGAAGAATTCCTTGATGGCGGCCACCACAGGGCGGATGTTGATCAGCGCCTGCGGAGTGATCACGCTCTGATCCTGGCTCTGCAGGGTCATGCGTTCGCGGATGACGCGCTCCATGCGGGAGAAGCCAATGCGGAACTGGTTCTGCAGCAGCTCGCCCACGCTGCGGATGCGGCGGTTGCCCAGGTGGTCGATATCATCGGTGGTGCCGATGCCATGGCCCAGGCCGTTGAGGTAGTTGATGGAGGAGAGAATGTCCGCCACGGTAACGGTGCGGCCGATCAGCTGATCGCGGTTGCGGCGCAGCATCTCCTTCTGCTCTTCCACATCCGAGGTGGTATCCAGGATCTTGCGGATCTCCTCAAAGCAGCAGCGCTCATTGATGCCGCACTCCTTCACATCAAAGGAGAAGAAGCCCTGCGGATCCACACAGCCGTTGGTGATGACCTTGACGTTCTTGTCCTCCACCTTCAGGATGACCAGGCTGACACCGGCAGCATCCGCCTTTTCCGCCAAAGCGCGGGTGATCTTGTCGCCCTCGCTGATGATGATCTCGCCGGTCAGAGGATCCACAACGTTCGCAGCTGCCACATGGCCCATGATACGGCGGGCCAGAGAGAGCTTTTTGTTCATCTTATACCGGCCGAAACGGGACAGATCGTAGCGGCGCGGGTCAAAGAACAGCATGTTGATCTGGCTGGTAGCGGACTCCACCGTGGGAGGCTCGCCGGGACGCAGCTTGCGGTAGACTTCCAGCAGGCCCTCTTCCTGGTTCTTGGTGGTATCCTTTTCCAGAGTAGCCAGGATGCGCTCGTCCTCGCCGAAAAAGTCCAGGATCTGTTCATCGCTGGACAGGCCCATGGCACGGCACAGCACGGTGACGGGCAGCTTGCGGTTCTTGTCGATGCGGACATAGAACACGTTAGAGGCATCGGTCTCATACTCCAGCCATGCGCCGCGGTTGGGGTTCATGGTGGCGCTGAACAGGTCGTTGCCCACCTTATCCTTGGTGGCTCCGTAGAATACGCCGGGAGAGCGAACCAGCTGGCTGACGATGGCGCGCTCTGCGCCGTTGATCACAAAGGTGCCCGCATCGGTCATCAGCGGGAAATCACCCATGAAAATCTCCTGATCCTTGACCTCGCCGGTCTCCTTGTTCAGCAGACGAGCAGTGACGCGCAGCGGAGCCGCATAGGTCACATCACGCTCCTTGCACTCCTTGATGCTGTACTTAGGCTCCTTGTCCAGGCGGAAATCCACAAAGCTCAGTGCCAGGTTGCCGGTATAGTCCTCAATGGTGCCGATGTCGTGGAAAACCTCCCGCAGACCCTCGTCCAGGAACCACTGATAAGAATTTTTCTGGACCTCGATCAGGTTGGGCATTCCGATGACTTCGTCGATGTGGGAGAAGCTCATGCGCTCGGTTTTGCCGAGCTTTACGGGCTTGACTTTCATCATAAAATCAACCACTCCTTACTTTTATACTCTACGGATGATGCAATCTCAGGTCGAATTTTGAGCAGACACACATAATTCGACCCGTGCTTTGCAAAGAGTTTCGGCGTTTTTCACAAACTTTGCGTCCTTGGCCGCAAAGTGCAGCTGCCATAAATCCCCTTTTTGGCGCAGTAGGCCATTATGTGATACTGGTTTAGTATACCTTCAAAAAGATGAGATGTCAAGCCATTTTTTGTATTTTGGTCATATTTTTTACCGGGCAGCAAAGTTTTTAGAACACACGGAGGCGTGTATGTATTGTGGTGCAAAGGCCTTGATTTTTTTGTTTTTCACGTTCCATCCAAAAAGAGGGTTGTGCATTTTGTCCAAATTGCATCTTGCATCCCGGGCTGTGCTCCTGATGCAGCCTTGGGGCTGTCAAACAGAAAGATATCCGCTGCGGCTGCTCACCGCCACATCGTTCCTACTGCCGCCAGTCGCAAAGCAAAACGCCAGCCCGACCGAACGCTTCGGTCAGGCTGGCGTTGTTCAATGCTTTAACGATCCAAAGGATCAGCAATCCAGGGTCTTTGCGGCCTCAAATTCCCGCTGGATCTCCTGGCTGGGCGCAGCGGTCAGCAGCGAGACCACCACGATGGCAATGCAGGAGAACAGGAACGCAGGCAGCAGCTCATAGATGCCAAACACGCCGCCCATCGGCTTGAGGACAAGCTTCCAGAAGAACACCATGCCGCCGCCGGCCAGCATACCCGCCACAGCGCCTGCACGGGTGGTGCGCTTCCAGAACAGGGAGAACAGCATGATGGGGCCGAAGGTCGCGCCAAAGCCCGCCCAGGCAAAGGACACCAGCGTAAAGATGACGCTGTTTTCATCCAGTGCGATGATCATACCGACAGCCGCCACAGCCAGCAGGGTGATACGGGACATGCGCATGACCTGCTTTTCGGTGGCATTGGGCTTGAGGATGCCCTGATAGATATTCTTGGACAGCGCACTGGCCGCAATCAGCAGGTAGGAATCCGAAGAGCTGATGGTAGCGGCCAGAATGCCTGCCATGACCAGACCCGCAAACAGCGGATGCAGCAGCGCCTCGGACAGAATGATAAAGATGTTTTCTGCCTGGGACGAGGTGGCCAGCGCGGTCGGGAACAGCGCCCGGCCGATCAGACCAATGCTGACAGCCGCTGTCAGGGAGATGACGACCCAGACGGTGGCAATGCGGCGGGACAGCGTCAGCTCATCCGCACGGCGGATGGCGATAAAGCGGAGCAGAACCTGCGGCATGCCAAAGTAGCCCAGGCCCCAGGAGAGCGTAGAAAGAACGGTCAGCAGACCATAGCTTCCGGCCTCGCCAAACAGGGGCTGGCCCGCCGCGCTGACCTGCTGCACACCTGCGGCATCCACCACCGGCGTTGCGATACTGAAGAAGGAGAAAAAGCCCGGAATGGACTTTGCGTTCTCAATGACCGCGCCGACACCGCCAGCCGACAGGCAGCCCAGAGCCAGCACGATGACCAGCGCACAGACCATGACTACCGCCTGCATAAAGTCCGATGCCGATTCTGCCAAAAAGCCGCCCAGAAAAGTGTACACCAGCACGAACAATGCACCCAGAACCATCATCAGGCGGTAATCCTGAGCAAACAGGCTGGAGAACAGTTTGCCGCAGGTGACAAAGCAGCTGCCTGCATACACCGCAAAGAAAATCAGGATGAACAGGGACGAGATCGTCATCAGGACCTTTTTCTTCTCATGAAAACGATTGGAAAAATAGTCCGGGATGGTGATCGCGTTGCCCGCGATCTGGGAATAACGGCGCAGGGGCTTGGCAACGATCAGCCAGTTGAGATAGGTGCCGATGGCCAGGCCGATGGCAGTCCACACCGCGTCCGCAGTGCCGCACCAATAGGCCACGCCGGGCAGACCCATCAGCAGCCAGCCGCTCATATCCGAGGCTTCGGCGCTCATGGCCGCGACCCACGGACCCAGCGAGCGCCCGCCGATAAAATAGTTCTCGGAATCCTGATTGGCGCGTTTTGCAAACGCCAGTCCAATGCCGATGACGACCACCATGTAACAGGCCATGGAAATCAAAATCTGTGTCGAATCTCCATTCATAAAAGAAATCCCCCTCTGATAAAATATGCAGCCCCGCCTGACAGTTCCCCTCCTTTACAGGAAAAGCGGAGCGCGGTTTTTCTTTCCCCTGCACGGCGCTGTACCGCAGCATACAGGAAGAAGGTTTTTCCATTATAGCACAGCCCTTTCATCGACACAAGCGAAAGGATTTCGCCTTTCCGGGATTAAAAAAGAAAAAATCAGGGCACCCCTGCTCGGGACACCCTGAAAAAACAAAAGTTTTCTCCTTAAAATTGCATATATACATTTTTACAGCAAAAAGATGCAGTGCAAAGGTTATTCCTCCAGATAATCCCGCAGACGCTTGGCACGGCTGGGATGGCGCAGCTTGCGCAGCGCCTTCGCCTCGATCTGGCGGATCCGCTCCCGCGTGACGTTGAATTCCTTGCCCAGCTCTTCCAGCGTACGGGCGCGGCCATCCTCCAGCCCAAAGCGCAGCGTCAGCACCCGCTCCTCCCTTGGGGTCAGACTTTTGAGCACGCTCATCAGCTCCCGGCGCAGCAGCTGGCGGCCCGCCTCATCCGCCGGGATCCCCACATCCTCGTCCTGGATAAAATCCTCCAGATGCGCGTCCTCTTCCTCGCCTACAGGAGTTTCCAGGCTGATGGGATCCTGGGCAAGCTGAAGCAGCTCCCGCACACGGGCAGGTTCCATATCCAGCGCCACCGCGATCTCTTCCGGGGTAGGTTCGCGGCCATTGCGCCGCAGCAGCTCGCCAGAAGTCTTTTTGACACGGTTGATGTGCTCCACCAGATGCACCGGGATGCGGATGGTTCGGCCCTGATCCGCGATCGCCCGCGTGATGGACTGGCGGATCCACCAAGTAGCATAGGTGGAAAATTTGAAGCCGCGATCCGGCTCAAATTTTTCAGTCGCCTTGATCAGGCCCAGATTCCCTTCCTGGATCAGATCAAGAAAAGGCAGCCCGCGCCCGGCGTAGCGTTTGGCCACCGACACCACCAGCCGCAGATTTGCCTCGCTCAGGCGGCGGCGTGCCTGCGGATCACCAGCCTGTGCAGCGCGGGCCAGCTCTGCCTCCTGCTCTGCGGTCAGCAGCGGCACCCGGCCGATCTCCTTGAGATATGTCTTGACCGGATCATCCAGCGCGACGCCCTCTGCCGAAAGCTCGTCCTCCAGACGGTCGATCTGCGCTTCGTCCAAAACCGGAAGCTCCGGTTCATCCTCCGCGATCCGAATGCCCCGCGCTTCCAGCGCCGCATACAGCTCATCCAGCCGGGAAACGTCGAACTCCTGTTCATCCATCGCGCGGCTGATCTGCTCCGGTGTCAGGACATGGCGCCGGGCACGGCCGGCCAGCGTCCGGGCCAGCTCGTCGGTCTGCGACAATTTCTGCATTTTTTCTTCTCCTTCCCTCTCCGTTCCAGTCGGGGAAAAGAGGCTCAGAAGCCGTTTTCATGACTCTTGCACACCATCGTCTGACAACAAAAACATGAAAGCAAGCTCTTATTCTTCCGGGATGTTTCCCCGCTTTTTTTCGCTTATCGACTGGAGATACTGTACGATATCTTCGGCGGACATCTTCGCCGCCCGTGCTGCTACAGAGTCACCGCGGGCAATGCGGTCCAGATACAGCCGGATATCTTCCGGCGTACAATTCACATCGTTGTATTGTGCCACAAGTCGGCTCAGTTCATTCAGCGTTCCCTCACTGACCAGCAGATGCAGGGATGCCATGCTGATCTCCGCGCCCTGGGCACGGCACTGAAGCATCGCCTGATACAATTCCTTGTGCTGCGGCAGAACAAACTGTTCCGGAGACAGCTCCGCAGACACCATATCCAGATACTTCGGCTCCCGCAGGATGGCCACCAGCAGCCGCTGCTGGGCGCTGGCCGCACCCAGGGCCTGCTGCCCGGCTCCATAAGGGATCTTGATCGTGTTCATCTCGCCCGAATGAAGCACCTCGTTTCTGCGCTCCCGGGTGCGTTTTCGTCCGACCTTGCGGGAAGCTGTTTCCAGCTGAGCCAGGATCGCCGTTTTTGAGATATTTGTTTCCTCTGCCAGACGTCCGGCATAGACCTCCTGCTCGGTGGGGTTGGAACGTTCGGCCAGAAGCTCCACGGCCTCCCGGATATAATCCAGCCGCTGGGCGTCTTCCTTCAGGTCGTACTTTTCCCGCAGACGGCCCAGCTGGAAATCCAGTGCACTGCCTACGCCGTCCAGCAAGGCCCTGAAACGCTCTGCGCCATATTTTTTGATGTACTCATCCGGATCCTTTGCCCCGGGGATCTTCAGCACACCGACCCGCACCGGGCTGCTGCGGAACAGTTCCAGCGAACGCAGGGTCGCCTTCTGGCCAGCCTCGTCCGAGTCATAACTGAGGATCACTTCATCGGCATATTCTCCGATCAGGCGCACCTGTTCCGGCGTCAATGCCGTGCCGCAGGCGCACACCGCCGTATCCACCCCCGCCTGATGCATGCTGATGACATCCATGTAACCTTCGCAGAGAACATACCGGCGGGAGGTGCTGCGCTTGGCTACCTGAAGAGCAAACACAGTATTCGACTTGTGATAGACCAGCGTCTCCGGGCTGTTGACATATTTAGGCTTGGAATCGTCCAGCACACGCCCACCAAAAGCGATGATGTTGCCCCGCAGGTCAAAGATCGGGGTCATGACCCGCTTCCAGAACAGGCAGTAGACCCGCCCGGATTCGCTGCGCTTGAACAGGCCGCTGGCATCCATTTCCTGCTGCGTATAGCCCTTGTCGCGCAGATATTCATACAACGCCTTTCCATCGTTGGGCGCATAACCCAGCCCAAACCGAACAATGGTCTTATCATCCAGGCCGCGCCGACGCCAGTAGGCCCGCGCCTGCCGCGCTTCCTCCACGGTGGAGTTGAGGCAGGCATGGAAGAAGCGGGCAGCCTCCTTGTTCATCGAGAGGATCCGGCTGCGCAGGCGGCCGGTCTGGTCATCCTCCTGGGGATCGGGCATGCCCGCCCGGGAAGCCAAAAGCTTGACAGCCTCGATATAATCGATATTATTGACCTTTTTTGCAAAAACAACTGCATCGCCGCCCGCACCGCAGCCAAAACAATAAAAGCTTTGGGTTTCCGGGTAGACATAAAAAGACGGCGTTTTTTCACTGTGAAAAGGACACAGACCACTATACAGGCGGCCTTTGTGCTTGAGCTGCACATAGCTGCCCACCAGCTCCACGATATCGGTACGGCGGGTCAGCTCCTCGATGTATTCGTGTGGGATCATGATTCAATGAACGTCCTCTCCGGCTGTTACAGCACATGCCACTTCTGGGGTACAAACAGCTCTTCAAAGGTGCGGATGGCATACTCGTCGCTCATGCCGCTGATATAATCGGTCACGGCGCGCTCCCGCCCTTCCTGATACGCCAGCTGCACATAAAAATTGGACATCTGATCCAGATGGGTCAGATAATACTCGTACAGCTCGGCGATCACCTTTTCGACCTTTTGTTCCTCCCGCTTCGCAGCCTTGTCCACATAGACAGTAGCATACATAAAGTCCCGCAGCAGAAGAAAAGCCTCCTGTTCCTCCGCCCCGGCCTGTACATCCTGCACACTGTGTTCCACAATGCTGCGGATCATGGTCGTGATGCGCTGGGACTTGGTCCGGCCCAGAATGGCCGTGCAGTCCCGCGGAAGGGTGGCCGGATCCAGCACACCGGCACGCACTGCGTCCTCGATATCATGGTTGACATAAGCGATCTGATCCGCCATGCGCACAATGCGTCCTTCCAGCGTTGCCGCCCAGGTGCCTTTGGTGTGGGTGGCAACGCCGTTGCGCACCTCCCAGGTCAGATTCAGGCCCTGGCCGTCCTTTTCCAACCTATCCACCACCCGCAGGCTTTGCAGATAATGCTTGAATCCGCCGGGGCACAGCTGATCCAGCGCGCGCTCCCCCGCATGGCCAAAGGGCGTGTGCCCCAGGTCATGGGCCAGGCTGATGGCCTCGGTCAGATCCTCGTTCAGGCGCAGCGCCCGCGCAATGGTGCGCGCGATCTGGGCCACTTCCAGCGTATGGGTCAGGCGGGTGCGGTAAAGATCCCCTTCCGGGGAGAGGAACACCTGCGTTTTTTGCTTGAGCCGCCGGAACGCTTTGCAATGAAGGACACGGTCACGATCCCGCTGATACACCGGGCGGAAAGGGTCAGGCTCCTCCGCCCGCACCCGGCCCCGGCTGGCATCGCTGAAGCTGGCCCACGGAGCCAGTGTCATTCGTTCAATTTCCTCGGTACGCTGACGCACATCCACCTGCTGTCCCCCGCTTTCGTCCGCTCCCCCTTTCTTCCGACTGCGCCAAACGCCGCGCAAACGCTTTCAATCGCTGCGCTGTGACTATTATAGCGCAAATGCCTTGTCGAAGGGGGAAATAGTCTGTCGTTATTTCCATAAAATTATTTGTGCTTTTTCGACTTATTTTGCCCTGTGACAAATCTCCCTGTCCAAAATCCTCAGCCCGGCTCAAAACGGCGCATAAAAGGGCGCGGAGATCTCCACCCTGGCCCCGCCGCGGGTCAGCTCCCGCAGCTGCGCCAGCAGCGGGCCTTCGGTGTGCTCCGGCATCTGCCAGCGCAGCGCCACCCGGTCGGTGAACTCCGGCTCGGCCAGCTTTGCGCCCGCCGCCGCAATCAACAGTGTGGCCCGCTCATAAAGAGAATAATCCACCGTGACCGAAAGCTCCACCACGCTGCGCACCGTGACCACCTCGGCCTTTTCCAGCGCACGGGCAGTCGCGGTGGTATAGGCCCGCACAAGACCGCCCGTGCCCAGCAGAACCCCGCCAAAGTAGCGGGTCACTACAACGATCAGGTCGGTCAGGCCGCTGTGCTGCAGCACCTCCAGAGCCGGGGTCCCGGCGGTCTTGGCGGGCTCGCCGTCATCCGAATAGCGCTCCCGATTGCCCTCCCGAAGACGGTAAGCATAAACATTATGCCGTGCCGTGCGGTTGGCCGCCCGTACCTGTTCCAGAAAGGCCAGGGCCGTCTGTTCACTGTCCGCAAACGAGAGCTGCGCAATAAAACGGCTTTTCTTTTCCTCATATTCTCCGGTGGCTGTGCCCCGGATGGTGCGGTAATCCTCCACTGTGGGTTCCTCCTGCCAAAATCAAACGCATCTATTTCTTTAAGTATAACATAAAACCCGGTTTGTGCAAGCGTGGACAGTTTCCGTCTCACCTGCTCTTCCAGCAGCCGGAAGGAATGCCGCATTTTTGCAGCAAAAAGTCCCCGTTCCTGCACCTGGCAGGAACGGGGACTCATTTTATTCTTTCAGGCAGAATTACTTTGCAGCCTTTGCAGCTTCGATCGCCTTGACCAGCTCGGGCACGACCTTGAACAGGTCGCCCACGATACCGTAATCCGCCACGCCGAAGATGGGCGCAGACTCGTTCTTGTTGACGGCAATGATGCACTCGGAGTCCTGCATGCCAGCGGTGTGCTGGATGGCACCGGAGATGCCCAGAGCCACATAGATCTTGGGGTGGACCGTTTTACCGGTCTGGCCGACCTGATGGTCGCTGGTCATCCAGCCTGCATCGGTGACAGCACGGGAAGCGCCCACAACGCCGCCGCCCAGAGCGACAGCCAGCTGCTCGGCCAGGGCAATGCCCTTGTCGATATCCTTGCTGATGCCGCGGCCGACCGCAACGATCACGTCTGCGCCGATCAGGTCAACCAGCTTGGTGGCAGCCTTTTCCACGCTCAGAACCTCGGTCTTGATGTCCTCAGCGGTCAGGGAGAATGCGGGATGCAGCACTTCGCAGGCTTCGGCCTTGGCCGCATCGAAGGGAGCCTTCTTCATGACGCCGGGACGGACAGTGGACATCTGCGGACGGAAACGGGGGCAGATGATGGTAGCCATCAGATGGCCGCCAAAAGCCGGGCGGGTCATCTTCAGGTTGCGATCCTCATAATCGAAGGTCTGCTTGGACAGATCGATGGTGGAGCTTTCCTTCAAAAAGTCCACATACTTGGCGGTATCCACATCCAGATGGGTCGCGTCAGCGGTCAGGCCGGTGTGCAGGCGGGCTGCGCAGCGGGGGCCCAGGTCACGGCCGATGTTGGTCGCACCCATAAGCAGGACCTCAGGCTTGTATTCGTTGACCATATCGCAGACCACCTTGGAGTATGCATCGGTGGTGTACTCTTTCAGCAGAGGGCTGTTGCAGACCAGGACTTTATCGGCGCCGTAGCCGCCCAGTTCCTTGGCAATGCCGTCCACATCGTCGCCCAGCAGCAGGCCGGTGACTTCGCAGTTCAGCTCGTCTGCCAGCTTGCGCGCTTCGCTGACCAGCTCAAAATCGGTGGGCATCAGTTCGCCCTGGCGCTGCTCGCAAAAGACCCAGACGCCCTTGTATTCGTTAAAATCAGCCATTGTAATCCTATGCTCCTTTCATCAGATCAGGTGCTTCTTGGCCAGGATGCCAGCCAGCTGCTCGGCAACATCCTCGCCAGCCAGCATGGTGCCTGCGCCCTTCTGCGGAGGAGTGAAGGACTTGAACACGTTCGTCGGAGAGCCCTTCAGACCGATGGTATCTACCTCGATCAGCGGATCATCCTTCAGAGCGTTGTAATCGTAGACCTCCATCGGCTTGTCGTAGCAGGTGAAGATGCCGCCCACGCTCATGTAACGGGGCTGATTCAGCTCCTTGATGCAGGTCAGCAGGCAGGGGGTCTGAACCTTGACCATCATGTAGCCGTCTTCCAGCATGCGCTTGACGGTCAGGCTGCTGCCATCCTTCTCGATGTCGGCAACATAAGTGACCTGGGGCAGGTGCAGCTTCTCAGCGATCTGGGGGCCGACCTGAGCGGTATCGCCGTCGATCGCCTGACGGCCGCAGAACACGATGTCCTCGGGGCCAACGCCGACCTTGTTGACGGCAGCAGCCAAGATCTGGCTGGTAGCAAAAGTATCGGAACCGCCGAACTCACGGCCGGAAACCAGCACAGCGCGGTCTGCGCCGCGGGCCAGCAGCTCACGCAGCATGCCTTCTGCCGGCGCGGGGCCCATGGTGATGACAACGACTTCGCAGCCGGTGGCATCCTTCAGCTTGAGCGCAGCTTCCAGAGCGTTCAGGTCATCGGGGTTGGTAATGGTGGCCATCGAAGCACGATCCAACGTTCCATCGGGCTTGACGGCTACCTTTCCGGAGGTATCGGGGACCTGCTTGACACAAACAATTGCTTTCATTGTAAATCTTACCTCCTTACTTCAGCAGCGCGCCGGAGATGACCATCATCTGCACTTCGCTGGTGCCCTCGTAGATCTCGGTGATCTTGGCATCACGCATCATGCGCTCGATGGGGTAATCACGGGTGTATCCGTAACCGCCGAACAGCTGCAGGCAGCGGCGAGTCACATCGCTGGCCGTGCGGCTGGCGATCAGCTTGGCCTCGGCAGCCTCCACGCTGTAGCGGACCTTTGCGCCGTTCATGGCCTGCTGTTTCTTTTCGGCAGCGGCGTAGACCAGGTACTTGGCGGCGTCCACGCGGGCCTTCATCTCAGCCAGCTCGAACTGGGTGTTCTGGAAAGCAGAAATGCTGCGGCCAAACTGCTTGCGCTCCTTGACGTAGGCAACCGTTTCCTCAATGGCGCCCTCAGCGATGCCCAGAGCCTGCGCAGCGATACCGATACGGCCGCCGTCCAGGGTAGCCATAGCCAGCTGGAAGCCGCGGCCGCGCACGCCCAGCATGCGATCCTTGGGGATGACGCAGTCTTCCATGATCAGCTCACAGGTAGAAGAGCCGCGGATGCCCATCTTGTCCTCCGGCTTGCCGACGCTGAAGCCCGGGTCGGTGCGCTCCACGATAAAGGCGGAGCAGAGCTTATTGGTGCGGCCCTTCTTGTCCACGACCTTATCGGTGACGGCGATGATGATGAACACATCGGCATAGCCCGCGTTGGTGATGAAGATCTTGGAGCCGTTCAGAACCCAGCAGTCATCCTTTTCGACGGCCACGGTCTGCTGGCCCTGTGCATCGGTGCCTGCGCCCGGCTCGGTCAGGCCGAAGGCACCCAGCCACTCGCCGCTGCACAGCTTGGGCAGATACTTTGCCTTCTGCTCGGGGGTGCCGTTCTCATAGATGGGAGCAGCGCACAGGCTGGTGTGGGCAGACAGGATAACGCCTGTGGTGCCGCAGACCTTGCTCATCTCCTCGACGGCCATGACGTAGGACAGCACATCGCCGCCTGCACCGCCCACCTCGGTGGGAAAGTAAATGCCCATCATGCCCAGCTTTGCCATCTTCTCCACGGTCTCTTTGGGGAAATACTCCTCCGCATCGACCTTTTTGGCCAGGGGCTTAACTTCGTTTTCAGCAAATTCGCGGTACATTTTCTGCACCATCTGCTGCTGCTTGGACAGAGTAAAATCCATCGCTATATCCTCCTAACGGGTCTATTTTCAGTTCCTGCGCAGCGCATGCTGCACAGAGTAAATAAATTCCTCCCGGCCGGAATTTTCCGACCGGGAGAAACGTTATGGCAACTTACAGCTCGTCGACCGGGGTCTTGGTGCGGTCAGCGTTGTACACATAGAAGCCCTTGCCGGTCTTGCAGCCCAGATTGCCGCCGCGAACCATCTTGCGCAGCAGCGGGCAGGCACGGTACTTGCTGTCGCCGGTCTCCTTATACAGCACATCCATGATGGCCAGGCAGATGTCCAGGCCGATGAAGTCGCCCAGCTCCAGGGGGCCCATGGGGTGGTTTGCGCCCAGCTTCATAGCGGCATCGATGCCGGCAATGTTGGACACGCCTTCCATCTTGATGAAGGCGGCCTCGTTGATCATGGGGATCAGAATGCGGTTGACAACAAAGCCGGCAGCCTCGTTGACCTGGACCGGCTGCTTGCCGATGGCGACAGACAGCTCCTTGATGGTCTCAACCGTCTCGGCGGGGGTGTTGCAGCCTGCGATGACCTCGACCAGCTTCATGCGGTCAGCGGGGTTGAAGAAGTGCATACCGATCATGGGACGGGTCAGGCCCTTGCCGATCTCGGTGATGGACAGAGAGGAGGTGTTGGAAGCAAAGATGCACTCGGGCTTGCAGAGCTTGTCCAGCTCCGCGAAGGTGGTCTTTTTGACCTGCATATCCTCAAAGGCAGCCTCAACGATCAGGTCGCAGTCTGCACACAGATCCTCTTTCAGGCCCGGAGTGATGGCGCCAACGATGGCGTCTGCCTTTTCCTGGGTCATCTTGCCCTTGGCAACCAGCTTGTCGTAGCCGCCCTTGATCTTCTTGAGGCCGTTCTCAGCCCATTCCTGCTTGATATCGCACAGGGCAACGGTGTTGCCCTCAACCTGAGCGAATGCCTTTGCGATGCCCTGGCCCATGGTGCCAGCGCCGATAACACCGATCTTCATAGGAAATCTCTCCTTTTTATATCTTGCAATTTTTCAGCGGATATTTCATGTAAAAATGCGAGGGGCCGGCAGTCTTTGCCTGGGGGGACGAAAACCGGAAACTCCGGCCCCTCACAACGAGACGAATCAGTTGTTGGTGAACACTGCCTTGGGCTTCGGCTTTTCACGGGACAGGAAGCAGGCCATGCCCTCCACCTGGTCGTGCGTCTCGAAGCAATCGCCAAACAGCTTCTCCTCTACCTCAACAGCCTTCTCGATGGGCAGGCTGATGCCCTCGTTGATGGCCTTCTTGCAATTGCGCACAGCGATGGGAGCGTTTTTAGCGATCTTGCCTGCCAGCTTCAGGACGTTCTCCATCAGCTCTGCCTGGGGATACACCGCATTGACCAGGCCGATGCGCAGAGCCTCGTCCGCCTTGATGTTCAGAGCGGAGTAGACCAGCTGCTTTGCCATGCCCACGCCCACCAGACGAGCCAGGCGCTGGGTGCCGCCGAAGCCCGGGGTGATGCCCAGGCCGACCTCCGGCTGACCGAACACCGCATTGTCGGAGCAGATGCGGATATCGCAGCTCATGGCCAGCTCATTGCCGCCGCCCAGCGCAAAGCCGTTGACGGCTGCGATGACGGGGATGGGGAAATTTTCGATCATCAGGAAAACATCGTTGCCCAGCTTGCCGAAGGCCTCGCCTTCTGCCTTGGTCATGGTGCTCATGCTGCCGATGTCTGCGCCGGCCACAAAGCTCTTGTCGCCTTCGCCGGTCAGAACGATGCAGCGGATGGTATCCTGATCCACCGCTTCAAATGCGGCTTTCAGGTCTGCCAGAACCTCGGGGTTCAGGGCATTCAGTGCCTTGGGGCGGTCGATCGTGATGATTTCAACAGCGCCCTGCACTTCGGTTTTTACAAAAGCCATTGTGAAAACCTCCATTCACGTTCTTATCATTTCAAAGACAGCCTCCGGGCAGGAGCCTCTCCCCTGCCCGGGACTGTCCGGGAATCGGAACTCAGTCCATTTCGACCACAGTTGCGCAGCCCATGCCGCCGCCGATGCACAGGGTAGCCAGGCCCTTCTTGGCACCGCGGTGCTTCATGGCGTACAGCAGAGTGACCAGGATACGGCAGCCAGAAGCGCCGACCGGGTGGCCCAGAGCGATGGCGCCGCCGTTGACATTCAGCTTTTCCTTATCGAAGCCCAGAGCCTCGCCGACAGCGATGGACTGTGCTGCAAAGGCCTCGTTTGCCTCGATCAGATCCATGTCAGCAACGGTCAGGCCGGTCTTGGCCATGACCTTCTTGGTTGCAGCGATGGGGCCCAGGCCCATGACTTCCGGCTCAACACCGGCCAGAGCGCCGCCCACCCAGGTAGCCATCGGGACGATGCCCAGCTCCTTGGCCTTCTCTTCGCTCATGACGACCACGGCAGCAGCGCCGTCGTTGATGCCGGAGGAGTTGCCGGCAGTCACCATGCCGTCCTTGACGAAGGCGGGGCGCAGCTTTGCCAGAACCTCGGGAGCGCTCAGACGGGGGTTCTCATCGGTATCGAACACGGTGTCGCCCTTCTTGCCCTTGATGACAACGGGGACGATCTCCTCCTTGAAGGCACCTTCCTTGATGGCCTTGTCAGCCTTTGCCTGGCTGTTATAAGAGAACTCGTCCAGCATCTCGCGGGTGATGGGGCTGTAGCCGTACTTTGCCTGGTACTTCTCGCTGGTGCAGATGTTCTCGGCGGTCACGCCCATGTGGACGTTGTTGCCGCAGGCATCCCACAGAGCGTCATTGACCATGGTATCCACCACTTTGCCGTCGTTCATGCGGTAGCCGTAACGAGCCTTCTGCAGAGCGTAGGGTGCCATATCCATGTTCTCCATGCCGCCGGCGACCACAATATCAGCATCGCCTGCCTCGATCATCTGGGCAGCCATGTTGACACAGTTCAGACCAGAGCCGCAGACCACATTGACGGTGACAGCCGGGGTCTCGATGGGCAGGCCAGCCTTCAGGGAAGCCTGGCGAGCAACGTTCTGGCCCTGACCGGCCTGGATGACGCAGCCCATGTAAACATGATCGACCTGCTCCGGCGTAATGCCTGCGCGGTTGATGGCCTCCTTGATGACGATGGAGCCCAGCTCAGCTGCGGGAACGTTTGCGAGAGTGCCGCCGAACTTGCCGATGGCGGTGCGGCAGGCGGATGCGATAACGATCTTCTTCATGTGTAGTAGCCTCCTGAGTATGTGTTGTATGTGTGTACAAGCTTATAACTTTTTTACAAAATGCCGGGAAAGGCATTTTTCAACGGGATAAGGGCAGATGTCAGTCTTTGTGCAGCTGTCTGAATTTTTCGCAGACAGCCTGTTCCACATTCGGGGTGACGAACTTGCTGATGTCGCTGCCATAGCGCGCTGCTTCCTTGACGATGGTCGAGGAAAGATAGCTCCACTTGATGCTGGTGGCCAGGAACATCGTTTCGATGCCGGGCATCAGCGCGTGGTTGGTCTGGGCAAGCTGGATCTCATTTTCAAAATCCGTCACCGCCCGCAGGCCCCGCACCATCACCGAAGCGTGGCGCTTTTTGGCAAATTCCACGGTCAGGCCGTCAAAGCTTTCCACTGTAACGTTTGGGATGTTCTTGCAGCATTCCTGCAACAATGCCACCCGTTCCTCCACGGTGAAAAGCGGATGCTTTGCGCTGTTGATCAGCACCGCCACGATCAGGTGGTCGTTGATCTTTGCCGCGCGCTTGATGATATCCAGATGTCCGCGGGTGACTGGGTCAAAGGAGCCGGGATAAATAGCCGTTGCCATCGTGTCAAACCTCCTTGGGCGCTGTCGAAAAGCGCATTTTGGTTTTGCCATGATAGCACTTTCCGGCTTTGTCTGCAAGTGCCGGAAGCATTCCGGCCTCAACTCGTTAATTTTTAGACGATCCGCGCCAGAAGCTTTGCCTTGGCCTCCTGACACTATTAGTAAACCACATCGTCAAAATTTTATCAAGTAGTTTTTGATAAATTTTTGTCTTTTGGCTCCCAAACAATTTTCACCGATTTTTCGTGATTTTGTGCATCCTGCCAATCGGCATCTTTTTTCTTTTGAAACGATTGATTTCTTACATTGTTAATGTTATAACTAAGTAGGCTGATCCCCTTTTTGGGTTCTTGATCCGTCTGAAAACAGGGAGTTCCGTTTAAAAAGAATCGTAAAAGTTCACAATTCGTTTACATTATACAATGAGAGGAAGGTTTATAATGGATTTCATGGAATTGTATGCAAACAAGCAGATGACCGCTCAGCAGGCTGCCGCTCTGGTGAAAAGCGGCGATTGGGTGGACTACGGCTGGGCTGTGAACACCCCTGTCGCGGTGGATGCCGAGCTTGCCAAACGTCTGCCAGAGCTGGAAAACGTCAATTTCCGCGGCGGCATCCTGATGTGGGTGCCGGAGATCTTCAAGATCGAGGATCCCGCTGCGCACATGACCTGGAACAGCTGGCACATGGGCGGCATCGAGCGCAAGGCCATTGCACAGGGCTTCTCCTTCTATGCACCCATCCGCTATTCCGAGCTGCCCCGCTATTATCGTGACAGCGCCGATCCGCTGAACGTTGCCGTTTTCCAGGTCTCTCCCATGGATGCCCATGGCTATTTCAACTTCGGCCCCTGCGCCTCCCACCTGAGCGCACTGTGCGAAAAAGCGGACAAGATCATCGTAGAAGTCAACAAGAACATGCCCCGCTGCCTGGGCGGTACGGAAAACGGCATCCACATCTCCCATGTGACCGGCATTGTGGAGGGCAGCAACCCGCCCATCGGCCAGATGGCCGCGCCGGGTGCCGCTACCGCAGTGGATCTGGCCGTGGCCAATCTGGTCGTGCCGCAGATCCCGGACGGCGCATGCCTCCAGCTGGGCATCGGCGGCATGCCCAACGCCATCGGCGGGCTGATCGCGCAGAGCGACCTGAAGGATCTGGGCGTCCACACCGAAATGTATGTGGACGCGTTTGTGGATATCGCAAAGGCGGGCAAGATCACCGGCAGCCGCAAGCAGATCGACAAGGGCCGTCAGGTGTATGCGTTCGGCGCAGGCACCCAGAAAATGTATGACTTCCTCAACGATAACCCGGAATGCATGTCTGCCCCGGTGGATTACACCAACGATATCCGCAGCATCTCTGCACTGGACAACTTTATCTCCATCAACAACGCGGTGGATGTGGACTTGTTTGGTCAGGTCAATGCCGAAAGCGCTGGTGTGCGCAACATTTCGGGCGCAGGCGGCCAGCTGGACTTTGTTCTGGGCGCATACCTTTCCCGCGGCGGCAAGAGCTTTATCTGCCTGTCCTCTACCTTTATGAACAAAAAGACCGGCAAGCTGGAAAGCCGCATTCGTCCCACACTGGAAAACGGCAGTATCGTCACCGATACCCGCGCCAATGTGCACTATCTGTGCACCGAGTACGGCTGCGTCAATCTGAAGGGCCTGTCCACATGGCAGAAGGCGGAGGCGATCATCCGCATTGCGCATCCGGATTTCCGCGAGGAGCTGATCGCCCAGGCAGACAAGATGCATATCTGGCGCCGCAGCAACAAAATTTAAGAAACGCCGCGGGAAGCCCCCTGCCTTCCCGCAGCAGGAACGGAGTTTCTCATGATGGACAAAACGGACAATAAAAAGGACAACAAATCGCATATCAGGCCCTACATCTACGGCATGCTGGCAGGCTTTGGCGCTATCAGCCTCAGCATCCTGTTCTTCTTTCTGATCTACCGCTTTGACGGCTTTGGCAGCGCGATCTCTACCCTGACGGGCATTTTGATGCCCTTTATCTATGGCGGGGTCATCGCGTATCTGCTCAAGCCAGTTTGCAATTTTACAGAGGGTTTTCTGCGTCGGCTTCTGCCCGAAAAAATGCAAAAAGCCGCTGTCCCGTTGTCCGTCACCGCAACCATGCTGTTCGGTTTTCTAGTGGTATATGCGCTGATGATGATGATCATCCCGCAGCTGATCACCAGCGTTACCACCCTGTACTATACCGCCCAGAGCAATATCGGCCGGTTTATCGACTGGATCTCCACCCAGGACTTTTTCATCGACAACAAAGATCTGATGCTGGAGATCGAAGAGCTGTTCGACAGCGCTTCCGAAATGCTGGACACCTGGATCCGGACCAAGCTGATGCCTTCTATGCAAAACATTGTCAGCGGCGTAAGCACCGGCGTGGTCAGCATCGTGGTCCTGCTCAAAAATCTTTTCATCGGTCTGGTCGTGGCCGTCTATCTGCTGGCCAGCCGCAAGCGTTTTTCGCAGCAGGGCAGCCTGATCATCCACAGCATTTTAAAGCCGCACTGGGCGGAGCTGGTGCTGGAAGAGCTGCGCTATGCCGACCGGATGTTCGGCGGCTTTATCAACGGCAAGATCCTCGATTCGGCCATCATCGGCGTGTTGTGCTACATCGTCTGCATCCTCTTCCAGTTCCCCAGCGCGCTGCTGGTCTCGGTCATTATCGGCGTGACCAATATCATCCCCTTCTTTGGGCCGTTCATCGGCGCGGTGCCCGCCACCCTGCTGATCTTGATCCAGAACCCTATCAAAGCGCTGTGGTTCATTCTGTTCGTCCTGATCCTGCAGCAGGTGGATGGCAACATCATCGGCCCCAAGATCCTAGGCAACACCACCGGTCTTTCCAGCTTTTGGGTGCTGTTCTCCATCCTGCTGTTTGGCGGACTGTGGGGATTTGTGGGCATGATCGTCGGCGTGCCGCTGTTCGCTGTGATCTATGATATCCTGAAAAAGCTGGTCATCCACGGCCTGCACTGCAACAAGCAGGACGCGCTGCTGGTGGAGTATCACGACAGATACGGCAAGGACGAACCCGGCTTTGAGCCTGCCGCCCCTTCTGGCGATGATCCCCAGGCGCAGGCGTAAACCAAAACTTCTTCTGATCGACGGGACTGCTGCATGAGCGATCGCTCTGGCAGCAGTCCTCTTCGTTTTTGTTGATCATTGGCAGGCTCGGATCGATCCGGATCAGGCACCTTCCTCCGGAAACGCGGCTGTTCTGCCAGACATTTTTTCGCCGTCGCTTTCACATTCCGTGCAGGTTTTCCGATGCTGCTGTGTTATTTTAGAAAGAAGCACCCCAAAAAGTTCACAAATGATTTTACATTTGCGGCGGCGTTATATCTTGTTGTTTTTAGACGAATATGCTATAATCCAAATATCATAATTTCTGCCTTTGCGCAGATTGCACGATTGAAAGGAGAGTTTCTTATGGAACTTTTTGAACTCAATTCCCTGAAAATGCCCGTGGAATGCTGCATTCTTTCTGAGGAAGAGATGACTTATACTTACGGCGGCGCAGAGGAGCAAAACGTTTCTGTTTCTCAGGTCATCGCTGGTCTGGTGGGCAGCGTCGCCATGAATCTGGCCTATGTGATGGGTTCCGCGTTCTTTTCTCAGACGCTGAGCAACGCGAAAAACGGCTACAAGGACGGCCTGAGCCTTGGCCAGTCTGTGCAGCATTTCTGGAGCAGCCAGTCTCCTGCCGGCAAGGTCGCAACCGTTGTCATGTCGGGTCTTTCCGGGTTCTATCTGGGTGTCCAGGCCTATAATCTTTACATGGATCTGATGTCTCTCGTCACCCCTGTGGAGCAGCCTGCTGAGGCTGTGCCGGCCGCAGCATAAAACACGTCCTTCCGTTTTCTTTTCATGAGCCGCATCGCCTGAGGCGCTTATGGATTTTTTTGGCAGACAAGTGATCTTTGAAAGGAGACGCCTTTATGCAAAGTCTCAAGCTTCCCACCTCTTGTGCTCTTCTTTCACAGGAAGAGCAGCGCTCCACCACCGGAGGCGGGCCCCTCCTGGATGCATTGGACACCTTTTTTGAAAACATCCATCTGGATAATATCCTATGGGGCGGTTCTTTTGTTGCACTGTCCTTTACATTTGTTCCTTCGCTGCTGTTCAATGTTTTCAACATCGGCTTCTCTATGGTCAAGAATCTCATCGACAACACTTCCAGCCTGCTGGGAGTTTCGACGGAAACTGTGACCCGGAGTCTGCTGGATTCCCGGAGCGCACGTTCTACCCGCTAAGAAAACGGAGACCGCACAAAAAACACAGCGTCTGCCCGATGCTTTTTCAAGCTGACAGGCAGACGCTTTTATTTTGTTCAAGCTGGCATCACTCGTCCATATGGATGACGGCCGCCCCCTGTTCCCGCATACGCAGGACATGGCAGCAGCCCGGGCCAAAAACCGCCTCCATTGCCCCGCAGTAATGTCCCAGGTGCTCCGTGGGAACAAAGGCCTGAATGGTGCCGGCAAAGCCGCCGCCCTGCATCCGCCAGGCTCCGCCGCAGGATTCCAGGAGACTTTGGCTCAGCGCCAAAGCCAGCGGAAGCTCCTGTTCCCGGATCGCCGCACAGCGGAAAACATTCTGGCACAGCGTAAAGGATGCATGGCCGCTGGCGCGAACCAGCTCCAGGAAAGCTGCAAAATTTCCGCTGCGCAGCGCGTCCCGCTGGGCCAGAGCACGGTCATTCTCCTCATAAAAATGGATCGCACGCAGTACGGCCCTATCTCCGCACCGACGGCGCACGCTGGGCAGCTGCGCCCAGAAATCCGCCTGGGGAACCTGTGCCATCACTTGTTTTCCAAAGCAGGCGGCTACAGCTTCCATTTCCTGCCGAATGGCGGCAAACTCCGTTGTCAGTTCACTGTGACTGCCGCAGGTATCAGTCACACACAGGCTCATTCCCTCCGGGATCAGCCCGTGTATGTGCAGCTTGTCGATCCTGGGTGCAGACGGATCTGCAAAGTCTGCAAAGATCACCCCGCCTACCGCGCTGGCAAGCGGATCCAGAAGGCCGCTGGGCTTTCCAAAATAGGTATTCTCCGCATAATGTGCGATGCGAGCAAGCCCGACCGGGGAAAGCCCGCAGCCATATTCTCCATTCAGGATTGCAGCAATGCCCATTTCAAATGCAGCCGAACTGGAAAGCCCCGATCCGCGCAGCACATCGCTTGTCGTATAAGCATCGAAACCGCCGATCTGTTTTCCTGCCGCACGGAACCCCTCTGCAATGCCGCGGATCAGACTGGCAGAATGGGTGCTCTCCCCTTCCTGCGGGGCATTCTCGCTCAGATCGATGACGTCCAGCTTGTTGAACCCGCGGGACTTGACCCGGATATAGCCTTCCCTGTTGCAGGATACCACCGCGACCAGATCCAGCGTGACCGCTGCCGCAAGGCCATAGCCATGCTGGTGATCGGTATGGTTTCCGCCCAGCTCTGCCCGCCCGGGCGCGGAGTAAAGCCGCACCTGCCGGCCGGGGCCAAAGTATCGTTCAAATTGTTCCAGTGCCGCACACCAGCGGCTGCGCTGGCGCTCCAGCTCTGCGCCGTAAAGCATGCACAAAGTGTGATCCCACTGGCCCGCTGTGATCTCCTGCCTGAGCTGCGCACTGGTTGCCATAGCACTTCCTCCTTGGTCTATGCCGCTACACCATGGACGATCCTACAAAATCAGTATTATTGTAATCCTCCCCGCGCATTTTTTCAATTTCCAATATATCAAAAATTCGATTTTGACTTTCAGCCGAATTTTCAGATGTACTTTTGTTGAATTTGTGGTATACTGAAAGCGTTCAGAATCCACTGTGAAAACATGCCGATGGGAGGAGGCTGGGCTATGGCGGATGTCTACAAGCAATCCTTCAAACAGAACTATACCAACAACATCGAGCTTTCGATCTTCAATTGCGGACTGGAACGCTGTGCTCCCGGTCACACCTGGGGGCCTGGCATCCGCGACCATTATCTGATCCACCTGGTCGTATCCGGCCGCGGCATTTTTGAATCTGAGGGAAGAACGTTTTCGGTCGTGCCCGGGGATCTTTTCTTTGCGCGGCCCAATCAGCTGATCCGCTATACTGCGGACGAAGAACAGCCTTGGGAATACAGCTGGGTCGGCTTTAACGGAGCCTGTGCCCATAAACTGGCCTCCCAGCTGCCATTCACCGACACCGATCCTGTCCATCATGCCCGGGATCCCGAAGGAATGCGTCAGGCACTGAGCCACATCTATGAATTCCGTGGACTCCAGCCTCAGGACGAAGCTGCCATGGTTGGGTACCTGTACCTGTTCATTGCTGCGCTGATGCGTGAGACCCGCACCGTCCATCCACATGCAGCGTCCTCTTCCAGCCAGTATGTACTCAATGCCATCAAGTACATCCAGTTCAACTATTCTCATGATATCTCCATCGATGATGTGGCACGCAGCGTGGGTGTTTCCCGCAGCCATCTGTACCGGGTATTTATGCTCAACGTTGGCAAAAGCCCCATCGATTACCTGACCGAATACCGCATCAACGAAGCATGCAAGCTTTTGCGGGCCGGCAATCTTTCCATTGCGGAGGTTGCCATTTCGGTGGGATTTTTCGATCAATTTTACTTTTCGCGGGTGTTCAAGCGCGCCAAGGGGATCCCTCCCAGCAAATATCTTGCTTCCCAAACGTCCCCTGCGGTTCAGCCCGGATCCACCGACTGAGGCAGACAGCGGAACGTCTATTCTGGCGGCTGGCCGAGATTTTTGGCCGTCGCCTTTTTCTGTATTCTGCCATCCCTATAAAAGGAGTGTCTTTTCATGTCTTTGCAGAAAAATCAGCTGATCACCCTGTGCATCGAGCGCCTGTCCAGCGATGGCAGCGGCGTAGCCCATACGACCGATGGTGAAACTGTTTTTATCCCCGGCAGCGCTCCCGGCGATGAAGCACAAGTGCGTATTGTAAAGGACTGTGGGCGGTACGCCTTTGGCATTTTGGACAAGCTGCTCGTCCCCTCCCCCGACCGGATCCCTGCCGACTGTCCAGTTGCAGGTCCCTGTGGGGGGTGCAGCCTGCGGCATATCTCTTACCAGTCGGAGCTGCGGGCAAAGCAGGAAAGCGTTGTCGATGCCTTCCGGCGGATCGGCGGGCTGGAGGTTCCCGTGCAGCCCATTCTCCCCTCTCCGGAAACCGATCGCTACCGCAACAAAGTCCAGTTCCCTGTAGGCCGGGACAAAAGTGGTGCCCCTTGCATCGGCTTTTATGCCGGACGCACGCACCGGATCGTTCCCTGTCCGGACTGCAAACTCCAGCCTGGCATTCTGAACGATATTGGCAACACCCTGTGCGCTCTGTTTGCGGAATATCGCATTGCCCCTTACGATGAGACCAGCGGCAAAGGTCTGGTGCGGCACATCTTTCTGCGGCGCGGCGTTCACAGTGGACAGATCATGGTCTGCCTTGTATGCACGCAGCCCCAGCTGCCGCACAGCCGGGAAATCGTTGCACAGCTGTGCAAGCAGTATCCTGCGATCACAACCGTACTGGTCAACGTCAACCCCAAGAACACCAATGTCATTCTGGGTGATGTGACACGCGTCCTGTACGGCCCCGGATTTCTTGAGGACACGCTGTGCGGCGTTCCGGTGCGCCTTGGGCCAATGTCCTTCTATCAGGTCAACACCCTCGCGGCCGAACGGCTGTACGGCGTAGCGGCACAGTATGCCGCCCTGTCGCCTGAGGATCTATTGCTCGATCTCTACTGCGGCATGGGCACCATTGGCCTTTCGATGGCGGTACAGTGTCGGGAACTGGTAGGCGTGGAGATCGTACCCGAAGCCATCGAGAGCGCCAAAGCCAATGCCGCCCGTATGGGCACAGACATCGCAGGCAAAAGCCGCTTCTTCTGCGCGGATGCCGGTCAAGCCGCTGCACGCCTGGCCGCCGAAGGACTGCGTCCGGATGTGGTCGTGTTGGATCCGCCACGCAAGGGCTGTGACGAAGCGACTCTCTCGGCTGTGGTGCAGATGTCTCCGCGCCGCGTGGTCTATGTAAGCTGCAACCCCGCTACTGCCGCCCGCGATGCGGCATGGATGGAGAAAAACGGATATCACACAGAAAAAGTCCAGCCGGTGGATCTATTTCCGAGAACGAAGCATGTGGAGTGCGTCATAGCAATGTCTAAATCGGAGTAATTCAAGCGGTGTTGCGTTGATTATTTCTTTGACATTTTCCTGTTGTCTGCACCCTTTTCGTTCTTGGAAACAGGTCATGGGCTGTTTTGGGATATTCTGGTAAAAGTCAAATCAGTGCTTCAAGGGTAGTGGATAACTGAGTGTGCGGATAAGATGTCGGAGCTGACAACGAATCCAGTGACTCGGGTATCCTGATCCTTCCTGTGTCGGATTTGGATGTCACGATGCTTGCAAAAAAGCAGAAGCTCTTTTCCGGGTGAGGAGGTCTAAAAGCGAGCTACTCCGAAACAGCAAAAAAGCTGCGAAACATAAATAGGTTCTGAAACAATAAAAGCCACCAGCGTAAAATCAGACATGAAGTAAAAGAGCAAGAACATAAGAATCAGTTATTTTTTACTTTCATCACACAAATACTTATGGGAACATTAGGTTATATTCCGGCAATAGATATTTTATTGCAGAAATAAAGAAGCAGAAAGTGGCAACTGGAAATTATAGCGTTAAATCCATAATGGAGATTGTCAATTCTATGAAAAATGCCGACCAATTCGAACCTGTCAGAGAAAGAAGGTATGTCATATCCACAAATGAAAACAAATGATATGAAATTTTGGCAGGTTGGTTTTAATTAAGCTACAAACAAAGGACTAAAGATTGCACCCTAGGAGAAATGTATGGATCGATTTTCAGAGAAGAGCCTTCTTTCACTTGGAGATTTTTATGTGTATGGACTCATAGATCCACGCTATAAGCAAATCTTCTATATTGGAAAAGGCACTAAAAACAGAGTGTTTGAACATGAAAAGGAACGTTTGGGCAGTCCTGATAGCGAGAAGTTGAAACTAAAGACCATAGCAGAAATTAAGAATGCTGGACTTGAAGTAGAAAAGATAATCATAAATTCAAACTTAACCGAAGAAGAGGCGTTTGCTGCAGAGGCATCTCTGATCAATGCATTCAACTATGTTAGTGATGCAGGACTGACTAATATTGTAGCTGGGCATCATTCTGCAGAGGCTTTATCGGTTGACGAATTTGAAAGAATAAATGGTGCCGTTGAACTTGAAGAAAAAGATATCCGGCATAAAATCCTTGTCATCAAAATAAATAGGCTTTATCAAAGAGGCATGGATGAGAAGGTATTATATGATGCTGTTCGTGGTGTTTGGAGAGCATCAAAGGAAAAGGTTAAAACAGTTGAGTATGTTTTCGGTGTTTATAACTCTTTGATTGTGGCCGTATATAAGCCTTCAGAGTGGTTTGTATGTAAAGAGTCTAAGGATAGCCTCCCAAGGCAGGATATCGTTCTTACACCAAAAACAGAAAATAGAGTATTCTTTGTGGACGAAAGATACGAACAAGGACTTCCTCTTGATGAGAATGAAGAGTTCTACATCGGAAAGTCTATAGCCGGACTGAAATTAAATCAGTCGGCACAGAACCCGATTACATATCTGAACCCACTATAGAGAAATAAAATTTGGATTTAAGGAGTAGAGGAGCGGGGGTGCGGACAAAATCTTGGACTCCAAAAGGAGGTAACTGAATGTATACAAA
>JBJERU010000092.1:0-28153 GCA_051882415.1 Faecalibacterium sp.
CTGCGGCAAGCACGACTTCACCCCCATCCGCAAGTTCAACCTGATGTTCAAGACCGCTATCGGCGTCACCGAGGACAGCTCTTCTACCTGCTATCTGCGTCCCGAAACTGCCCAGGGCATCTTTGTCAACTTTGCCAACATCCAGCGCACCACCCGCCGCAAGCTGCCCTTTGGTGTCTGTCAGGTGGGCAAGGCTTTCCGCAACGAGATCACTCCGGGCAACTTCACCTTCCGCACCCGCGAGTTTGAGCAGATGGAGTGCGAATTCTTCTGCAAGCCCGGCACCGATCTGGAGTGGTTCGCCTACTGGAAGGATTACTGCGAGAACTGGCTGCTGAGCCTGGGCATCAGCAAGGAGCACCTGCGCCTGCGTGACCACGAACCCGCTGAGCTGGCCTTCTACAGCCGCGCCACCACCGACATTGAATACGCCTTCCCGTTCACCGACTGGGGCGAGCTGTGGGGCATCGCGGACCGCACCAACTATGACCTGACCCGCCATCAGGAGGCCTCCGGCAAGAGCCTGGAATACTTTGATCCCGAGACCAACGAGCACTATATCCCTTATGTCATCGAGCCTTCTCTGGGCTGCGACCGCGTGGCGCTGGCTTTCCTGTGCGAGGCTTATGACGAGGAGCATCTGGTGGACGGCAAGGGCAAAGAGGATGTGCGCACCGTTCTGCATCTGCATCCGGCTCTGGCTCCCTTCAAGTGCGCTGTTCTGCCCCTGAGCAAAAAGCTGGGTGGCAAGGCGATGGAGATCCGCAACGAGCTGAGCAAGTACTTTATGGTGGACTACGACGATACCGGCTCCATCGGCAAGCGTTACCGCCGCGAGGATGAGATCGGCACCCCGTTCTGCATCACGGTGGATTTCGATACCGTGGGCGACGAGGCCAAGGGCATTGCCGCCGACAACTGCGTCACCGTCCGCGACCGCGACACGATGGAGCAGATCCGCATGCCCATCAGCGAGCTGAAGGCTTATATTGAGAGCAAGCTGGAGTTCTAAGCTCCGCATCAACCCATTCACGCAAAAAACACAGCCCTGCCGTTGCATTTCCGGCGGGGCTGTGCTATACTGATGACAGGAAGAGAATGCTGCCCGGCAAACGGGTCAGCACCTTACCGGCGAGATCAAAAGATGACCGCACGAGTTGGCTGGACTGGGGCGGTCATTTTTTGTTGCGGTTTGAAATGATCCATGTGGTTTGAAACGTAATGTATACTGCGCCGCCGATGACGGTCAGCAGTTCCAGAACCTGTTCCAACGTCATAGAGCATCCCCCCTTTCGCCAAAAAGCGTCCGGGGATGCAGCACAAAATGTTCACCTCCCCGGCATAAAAGCCGGTAGGTGCAAGACCGCCTGCCGTATGTGGGCAGCATTCTCGGATTTCAGTATAGCAGACGCTTCGCGGTTTTTCAACCGGCGGAGCGTTTTCCTTTTGGAGTGGACATTCCCCGCTTCATCGGGTATACTTATGCCAGAAAAACAATGCGCCGTGTTCTGCACGGCGGAAGGAGCTTATCGTGGAAAACTTTGATCTTCTTTTGAAAAAGTATGCCGATTTTATCGTCCGGGTGGGCTGCAACGTCCAGCCGGGACAGGTGATGATCATCCGCTGCTCGCTGGAGGCTGCGCCTTTGGCGCGGCTGTGCGTGCGCAGCGGCTTTGAGGCCGGTGCACGGGATGTGCAGGTGGACTGGAGCGACAACGCCGTTTCCCGCACCCGCATGGAGCTGGGCGCAGAGGATGCCCTGACTGATTTCAAGCCCTGGCAGCTGCGCCGCTATCTGGATTATGCCGAGAGCGAGGGCAGCGTATGTGTGCTGCACCTTCTGGCAGATGACCCGGAGATTTACGCCGGGCTGGATTCCGGAAAACTCAGCCGCATCAATGCCGCCCAGCGCCGCTATATGCATCCGTGGCGCGAGTACACCATAAACGATCGCGTCCAGTGGTCCATTGCCGCGATGCCTTCCAAGCCCTGGGCAAAGAAGATGTTCCCGGATCTGGACGAGGATGCCGCCGTGGAAAAGCTGTGGCAGCTGATCTTTGATGTCTGCCGCGTGACCGGCGGCGACCCGGTCAGCGAGTGGAAAATCCATCTGGACCGCCTGACCCAGCTGAGCGACAAGATGAATGCTCTGGATCTGGAGAGCATCCATTTTGAAAGCTCCAACGGCACCGATCTGACGGTCGGCCTGGCAGACCAGGCCCGCTGGGACAGCGCCTGCGCTCACACCGAACAGGGAGTCGTATTCCTGCCCAACATCCCCACCGAAGAAGTGTTCACCGCTCCCCACAAGGATCGCGTGGACGGCGTGGTTTACGGCACCAAGCCCTATGTCTTTAACGGCCAGCTCATCAAGGGCTTCCACGTCACCTTCAAGGATGGCAAGGTCATCGAGCACGGAGCCGAACAGGGCGAGGAGCTGCTGGGCCAGCTGCTGGACACCGATGAGGGCGCACGCCGCATCGGTGAGGTAGCGCTGGTGCCTGCTTCCAGCCCCATCAACCGCAGCGGCGCTCTGTTCTACAGCACCCTGTTTGACGAAAATGCTGCCTGCCATATCGCCTTTGGCGCAAGCTATCCCGGCACCACCGTGGACGGCACCAGCCTGTCCAAAGAAGAACTGCTGGCCCGCGGCATGAACCAGTCCACGCTGCATGAGGATGTCATGGTCGGCGCCGAGGACAGCCATATCACCGGCCTGTGCCGCGATGGTCGCACGGTCGAGCTGTTCCGGGACGGCGTGTGGGTGCTGTAACATCTGCTCTGCTTTGCTTTAGAACCGCATAAAATGCCACAGGCCCGGGCTGTCCGCATCGTACGGACAGCCCGGGCCTGTTTTCCGTGGATTCAGGAGAGTTTGAACCGGCCCCGCCTTTTCCGGAAAGCTTCCGGCAAAGGCAGCGCCAGCAGAAGGCTTTTTCGGTCAGGCAAACAGCGCCGTAATCTTGGGGATCAGGGTACCAAAAGAGGAAATGGTCATCACCAGCACAAAAATATAGCTGATGGTCATGCAGATGCGCAGAGCCGTAGGCTTTTTATAGCCCGCGTTCACATCGTCACGCCAGAGCAGAAGCAGGATGAACAGACCCGCCACCGGCGTGGCAATGGAAGTCGCAACATTGGCCATCAGGATCAGCTGGGTAGGCGAACCCCCATAGCTGTAGCATACGATCATGGCAAAGGCCAGACAAGCCAGACAGCCGTAGCGCACAAAGCGGCTCTCAAGGTTTACATCCCGGTCAAGGCCCGCGCCCAGCAGCACCATGCCGCGCTGGGTATTGGCCAGCAGCGAGGAGAACCCCGCACCCACCAGCGCGATGCCCATGATGTAGCGTGCTGCGTTGCCCATGATAGGCACAAGCATCTCCGCCAGCTGTGCCGGGGCTTTGATGGTCTGTCCGGTGGGATGCAGAACCACCGCGCCCACCAGGATGATGGCGCCCGAGATGAGCACCACGCTGAGGATATGCACCAGCGCATCGGTGAACATCACACCATTGAACAGATCCTCTTTGTTCCACTTCTTTTCTTTGCCCAGATAGGTGGCATAGACGCCGGAGGTGACGGCGGCATTGGTGGAGATAAAGGCCAGCGCGGTGGCCAGACTGCCCGCAGGCACCGCAAAGCCGACCAGTCCGCGGCCCATCTCGCCCCAGTCCGGCCCGCCCACACCGATGAGGGTGGCATAAAAGGCCAGGATCATGCCCAGGATGCAGCAGGTGATGATCTTTTCCACCTTGGAGTAGACGTTCTTTGCAAAGTAGCAGTATACCACTACCGCGATCAGGAAAGCAGAGCCTATCTTCCAGTTGATGCCAAAGATGAGGTTCACGCCCGCACCGGAGCCGGAGATGTTGCCCATCGTGAAAAACAGACAGGCCAGAAAGGTGGCCACGCCCACCACACCGGCGGCCACCGGGCCGTAATACTTGCGGATGGCGTGGATGGTGGGCAGGCCGGTAACGATGGCCAGACGGTTAGTGACCATCATAAAGGTGATGCCCATAAAGATGATAGGGATCATCAGCCAAAGCAGATCATAGCCGTAGCTTGCGCCCAGCATGGAAGCCGTGGTGACTGCGCCGGGGCCGATGACGATGCCGGTAGCGATCAGACCGGGGCCGATGCGTTTCAGCAGATCCTTGAGCGGCAGCCGCTTCACATCTGTGCCAAACACGGCCTGAGTGTCGTGTTCGCTCATAACAGTTCTCCTTTTCCGATTCTACTCTTCCCTTCTGTGCAAAAAACGGGGGCGCTGCGGCGGCAGCGCCCCCACCGGCACAGGGAGGGTATCTCTCAAACGTGACGCATTACTGGAACTGGCTCATGTCCACAGCGGGCAGCTGGCTGCGCTCCAGACCCAGGGCGACCCAGTCCTTTTCCTCCTGGTTCAGGGGCAGCACCGGCTTGCGCATCAGGGCGTTGGAGAAGATGCCGCGCTGATACAGGGCTTCCTTCAGGCGGGCGTGTGCCTCGCCGGAGGGCTGACCGCCGCCGTAGATGGCCTGGCTGATGTGGTAGATGCGGTCAGACCAATCCTGCGCTTCCTTCAGGGTGTGCTGATCGGGGTGGGCAAAGACCTCGCGGGCCGGGCAGATCAGCTCGGGCACGCAGCCGGCAAAGCCGATCAGAGCGCCGTCCATGCCGGGGAACCAGGACACGCACAGGGTCTCGTCGTGGCAGGTGATCAGGCTGATGTCTGGGCACTCCTCGCGCAGCAGGCGGACGTCGTGCTCGTAGATGGAGGTGACGCGGGTGCCCATCTTGATGCACTTGACGTGGTCGATCTCCTTGCACATCTTGATCAGGGTCTCCACAGGGTAGAATGCCTTGGAGGTGGCGGGGTACAGGTGGATGATGATGTCGATGTCGGCGCCCTCAGCCACGTCCTTGACATACTGGAACGGAGCGTTGGGGTTCATGCCAAAGCGCAGCCACATGTGCGGAGGCATCAGCAGGATGCCGTCGGCGCCAGCTTCCTTGGCCTCTTTAGCCATCTCGATGGACTCGATGGTGTTCTCGCAGTTGACGCCGGAGATGATGGTCATCACGTCGCCGCACTCCTCGGCGCAGATCTCCACAACACGCTTGCGCTCGGCGCGGGTCAGGCCGGTGATCTCACCGGTGTGGCCGTTGCAGACCAGGCCTTCGATCCCTTTGCCGTAGAAGCTCTTGATCCAGCGCAGATAAGCGCGGAACTCCGGCTCGTTGATGGAGTAGTCATCGTTCAGGGGCACGGACACAGCGGGGAAGATGGTCTTGAACGTTTTAACCTTAGACATAAGAATAATCTCCTTTTCATTCTCTGCAAATAAATTTTGGATTTCCATCTCATGCCCCGGAGCGATCATGCGCGCCTGCCGCTTCCTCGGCGGAGATTTCTGTGCAATCGTTTGCACTTGTTCTGGCATTGTTATACCACACCCTCGTTCCCTCCGTCAACGATTTTGCCCTTGGCTGCAATTTTTTGCATGCCCCCTGCAAAAAATTGGATGTATCCCACAATCTGCGCAGTTTTTGAGGTATATTTTATGCATTTTGACAGCTTTTGCTGCTTCAAAAACCTTTCTCTTGCATTCCGCCCCCAAAAGGCTTATCATAGGCTCAAAGAACCATTCTATGCAAACAATTGTATAAAACAGGAGGCCCGCCATGGCGACCCTGAAAGACGTTGCGAAGCTGGCGTGCGTAGACGTAAGCACCGTTTCGCGCGCGTTGAACAATACTTCCTATGTCCATCCGGATACAAAAGCCCGCATCTATGCCGCGGTCAAGGAACTGAACTACCAGCCCAACCTGATCGCCAAAAGCCTGCGCCAGGGCAAGCGGCGCACTGTGGGCATCGTTGTCCCGGCATTGCAGCTCAGCCTGTTTGCCGAGCTGCTGCAAGGAGCCGAACAGGAACTGCGCCGCCGGGGATACGCTGCGCTGGTCTGCCTGACCGGTGATAATCCCCAGACCGAGCGTGACTGCCTGACCCGTCTGCGCAACGGTCTGGCAGACGGTGTGATCCTGGCTCCTACCGGAAAAAACCTCCGTCTGCTGCGGGACATCCACGCCAGCGGCATCGCCATGGTGCAGATCGTCCGGGAGCAGGAGCCTTCCATCAGCAGCGTAGTGGCCGATTACGCCAGCTGCGGCTACCAGGGCGTCAAATACCTGGCCTCGCGCGGATGCAAAAGCATCGGTCTGATCAACGGCTCCACCGCTCTCGCACCTTATCGGGACCGCTATGTGGGCTACCGCCGTGCGCTGGACGAGCTTGGCCTGCCGGAGCTGAGCGTCATCTCCATGCAGCCCAACAACAGCTTTGAATACGGTTATCAGTGCACCAATGAGCTGCTGGATCAGTGGCCGGAGCTGGATGCGATCATGGCTGCTGTGGACATCCACGGCCTGGGCGCGCTGCGCGCCCTGAAAGAGCGGGGCATCCGGGTGCCGCAGCAGATGCGTCTGCTCTCGCTGACGGGGCACTCCATCGGCGGGCTTCTGGAGACCGCGATGACCGCTATTGAGATCCCCGCGCAGGAGATGGGCCGCAAGGCCGCTTCCATGCTGTTGGATGAATGCGATGCGCCCGAAGGCTGCAAACCCAGCGTGCAGCACCTGAAATTCGATGCTTCGCTCACGGTGCGGGAAAGCACCTGATTCCCCTTTTCGGAAAATATGCTGCCCTAATGACAGTGGTCTGCCGCCAGCTCTGCTCTGTCCCAGACGGGTCGGAGCAGACAGCGCGGAATGCCGATCCCATATGGATCCATTTTTACCGATCCCAAAAAGCTTTTATAAATTTCAACTTTTTTCTTGACAGATCTGCGGGAATGTGCTATTATACATCTCGCAACGTGTGCCAAGCACGGTGCCACCAATATAGACCCTTTGGGATTAACAACGTGCGCCCGTAGCTCAGGTGGATAGAGCAACTGCCTTCTAAGCAGTGGGCCGGGGGTTCGAGTCCCTTCGGGCGCATGATATGGTGCCCATAGCGTAGTCGGTTAACGCGCCAGATTGTGGATCTGGAGATCGTGGGTTCGAGTCCCACTGGGCACCCCATCGATCCCCGCTGTAAAAAGCAGCGGGGATCTTTTTGTTTTTACGCACAAAAAAGCCGCAGCCTGGAGCTTATCCAGACTGCGGCTTTTTTGCTGTTTTCAGCTGTTGAGCTGCTCCAGGATCCTGCGGATCTGCGTGCTGTTGTAGCCATCCGCCAGCAAAGCAGAGCGGATCTCGCTGTCGCTCTTGCCCTGGCTGCGCAGACGTGCCGCAGTATAAGGCACCACGATATTGTTCACCAGCAGATTTCCATCCGATGCATTGGACGAAGCGCTGGCCGCTTTTGCATTTGCAGTAGCCGCGGCAGAAGCCGCCTGGGACTGCTTAAGCTCCCACTCATCCTTTGCCAGCTGCAGTTTCTGGCTGGCGATGTTGTTGTCAAATTTCTGCTGTGCCAGCTCCGCCTGATATTCCCGCTCGGCCGCATCGTTTTTATACTGCTGCTGAGCAAGCGTATCCTGGCGCTGCTGCTCCTGCATGCTCTGTGCCCAGGCAGCGTCCGCACGCTCCGCCTCATACTGGCGGTTGTCCGCGTAGATATTGTACCCTGTATTCAGCAGGCCGCCCACCAGTGAGCCCAGGCCAGTGGTCCCGCTGAGAACCAGCTGTGCCACATCGCCCAGAACTCCCAGCACCGTGATGATATTGTTGAATGTCTGCTGGCTCTGCGCTGCCGCTGCCTGTTCCCTGCTGGAATAGTAATTGTACAGCGCATCCAGACGGCTGAGATAGTCCTGATACTGGCTGTAATCCTGCACAAAAAGGCTGTTGTATGCGTCGCCCTTCTGCTCCAGCTGTCGGTAATAGTCCTCCAGCTCCTGATTGTACAGCTCCTGCTCGTCGCGCTCCCGGGCGCTGATCTGATCCAGCTGGTCGACCAGCTGGTCGCCGCCGCTGTTGTAGGTATCCAGCGCCAGACTGTACAGCGTAGGGATCGCATTGTTCAGCGCACCGATCTGCTGCTGATAGGCCTGCTGTGCCGCGCTGACGGCATAGCTGGAGCCATAGCCGCCGGTCAGCGCAGAGGCCAATGCCGCCGCGTCCGCGCTGGCATTGTGTGCGTTTTGGATATAATTTTCCGCATACTGCCGATACAGCGGGTCCTGTGTATAGCTGTACTGGAAGCTGTTGCGGGACATCAGCTTCCCCAGCAGCTCCTCGATGCTGTCCCGGTAGCTGCTCTGATAAGAGTCCGGCCGCTGGGCCTGCCATTGCTTCAGCTCATCCGCCGCATCGGTCACAGCCTGGCTCTGCTGGTATTGTGCGTTCGCCAGCGCCTGTTCCACATCCGAGCGGCTGTTCAAGCCCGCTGTGCTGTAAGCGTTCTGCCCCGCAGAGGGTTCTACCTGCTGTGCAGCCAGGAAATACAGCTCTTCCTGTTCTTTTTTGTTGGTCGCCATGTTGCTCCTTTCCTGCTTCAGCTCTGTGCGTTCAGACGGCTGCGCAGCTCATCTGACAGATTCTCCATATCCAGATTGGTCAGGACATATTGCAGCTGTTCCTGCATCTGATACATATAATTGCGTAGCGCCCGCGCATCGTCGGGATCCATGTTCTCGCTCAGCTTGGGCAGCCCGATCTTGCTGATACCCGTAATGCTTGCCATTTTCTTTCTCCTTTCAGTGTTCCTGCGCCTGTTCCTGGATCAGCTTTCCCCGGGCCGAGGAGATGCTTCTGGCCAGGCTGCGCAGCGTGATCTGTCCTTTGCCCCGCAGCCGCAGACGGAACGCCCCGTGCCGCCGGGGAACAAAGGCCATGTCGTAGCTGCGCCGCTCCGGGCAGGCCGGCAGAGTGTCTACAGTCTCCCATACGCCGTTGTCGTAGCAGACCGCCACCTCTAACGTTGTGCCCCGGGCGGCTTCCAGCCGAAGGGTCAGGCGGGACAGATAGCGATCCTCCGCACCGTCCACACCCATTTCGCCGGTAATCAGCTCAAAGGGGATGCTGGTCTCCACCCCTTCCGTGCTCTGCCAGTCCAGTTCCCGGCTGGGGTCTGCCGCCCACAGCGCCTGCCCGTCCCAGAGATAGAGCTGACCGCCGGTGCTGGCCATTTCGTAGGAACAAACGTCCTCCTCGTGCCACAGGCCCCGCTCGGTGTCGTAGACCAGCAGCCGCGCCTCCTGCAAGGTACCCGCCGCGCGGGACAGATGCAGATAATAGCGGCCGTCCAGCGCACCGCCCACCGCATTGCTGACATTGGCCAGACGGCTCGCGTCCAGAGAGGTGGACACCTTGGAGGGGATGCTGCCATCCCAGGCCATCACACCGTCCTGCGAAAGGTAATAGAGCGTTTCATTGAGAACGCACAGGCTGCGGGAAGCATTTTTGGCCACGCCGCGGCATCGCAGAGAGGTGAGCTGATAGTCCGAGGGCTTTGTGCCGCAGAGCTTGTGCACCGTGTTTTCTTTAAAGAACAGCGCATAGCCCAGACAGGTGGCCGCACCGGTAAAAGCTCCATCGCTGCCCACCGTCACTGCGTAGCTGTCCGCAGCGATGCCGCGGTAGGAAAACCAGTTGGTGGGGTCGCCCAGCTTGCAGGCATAGATCACGTTTTCCCGGCTGGAACAGCCCCATACGCGGTTGTCGCACTCGGTCAGATACTCCAGATCCGGCACCCGCCGTTCCAGTGCGATCCCCTTTTCCGCCGTCAGCTTCTGGATCTGTTTTCCGTCCAGACTGCTCCACTGCGCGCTTGTGCCACTTTGCACCAGACTGCCGTAAAAGGTATCCTTTTGGGGCAAAGCCTTGATGCGCAGCCAGTTTTCGCCGGTCTCGTATACGATCCAGTCTCCGTTCAGATCGCTCCACTGCTCCGCGACCCCGCTCAGGGTCACGGTATCCCAGACCTGGAACAGACTGCCCGCGCCTGCCGCCGTAATGCGGCAGTATTCCAGCGGGATCACCGCCCAGTTGCCGGACACTTCGCTGTACACCTCCAGCGTGCCGTCTGCGCTCCATGGCTCGTCCATGCTCTCCACCTTCAAAAACACCTGGCCGTCCGTGGGATCCTCCGGCTCCGTGCGTCCATAGGAGGAGATCTGATAGACCCGGCCTCCGGTGTCACAGGGGGCGATCTCCACGCTCTGATCCGCGCCGTCCCACAGCGCGCCCAGGGCCGAAATGCTGCCGTCCGCTGTGTTAAAGGCCAGCTTATCCGGGAAGATCAGGATCCTGCTCCCCAGGCCCACCAGTGCCTTGCGGCTGTCCGCAACCACATCGGTCAGCTCGACCGTGTCCCCTTCGCCGCCGTCCGGCGCGTAGCAGAGATCCCGGCCGCAGACGGTGAACAGTCCGTTCAGATGATAGATGCCGTTCAGCCCCGTCAGCGTGCGCAGTCTGCGCCGGGGGGTGCGGGTGCTCAACGCGGGAAAATTCCGGGCCGAAAAATTCAGTCCCTCGCTGTATTCTGCTTCCGAGCAGGTGTAGGTCTCATTCAGCCCGCCAAAGGCGCGCAGCATGCCGCGGCTTTCCTTGAGCCTGCTCCGGTTTGCCAAAACCATTGTCCCGCCCCCTTACCATCGCCATTGTGCACGGGTCCCGGAGGGATACTCCCGCCGCAGCCAGGCCGCCAGCTCAGCCAGGATGCTGTTGTACTGCGCCTGTTCGCCTGCATAGCGGTCGGTCTCTCCCAGCGCTGCATCGGTCATTGCGCACAGATAGTGGGGATACAGCGAATCAAAGGGTGCTGGAACCAGCAGTTCTGTTTCGTCCTGCAGCTCGTCCAGCGGGAGCTGATCCGCGCCAGTCCCCTCCCAGGACACACCGCAGCGGCGGAAAAAGCGCTGGCGCAGCATGCCGTCCAGCTCCCACAGCCAGCGGTATTTGGTATCCAGACGGATCCGGCTGCCGGGCCGAAGCTCGTCCAGGCAGGTGATCGCTTCGCTTACGTTCATAGCCTTTCCTCCTTTCCGGAAAACCCGGCGGGGCTTTCCTGCTCCCCGCCGGGCTGCTTTTTTACTGAGCGGCGTTTTCCGCCGCCGCGATCCGGGCGGCGGTGCGCTCGTCCTGCATCTGGCTGTGTTCCAGCACCTCCGCTACTTCGGGCGGCACCTCCACATCCACGCCGCGGCGGATCTTGTAGTTCACGCCGTTGACGCTGACAAACAGATCCCCCTTGTAGCGGCTATTGTCCTTGAACAGCCGGACATGTACGTTCTTTTTCGCCGTCATGCTGTACCTCCTTAGTTGGCTGCTGCGGCGGCCGAGTAGCTGGACACGCTCTCGATGCGCACCATGTACTGTTCCACCAGGCGTTCTGCAGCACGCATGCCCTTCCAGCCCACCGAAGCGCGCTGGTTCAGAGGGTCATCGCCGTAGCCCAGCTGCTTGACGATGTGCTCCAGGCCGCCGCCCTCCAGCTCGGTAACACCGTAGGCGTGGGCACCCAGCACCAAAGTGCCGAACACCGCCAGACCAGACGGACAGGTGGAATCCTTCCAGATCTTGGCCTCGCTGGTCTCGATGAAGCGGATATTGCCCAGCTTGCCGATCTCACCGCGATACATCATCGCGGGGTCGGCATACTTGTGCACCTCGATCCATTCCTTGCTGGTCTTGAGATCGTAGGCCGCGTAGGGATGGATGATGGCCACATAGCTGTCCCCGATGGGGTCAGCGTTCATCGCGCCCAGCTGGGCCGCAGCCTGGAAGAACAGCTTCGGGGTCAGGGTGCAGGTCTTGTCCAGCGAAGCGCGGCTGGTCACGGCAGTTTCGGTGCCGTCGGCACCGATCTTGGGCGCATAGATCACGTTGGTGCCGCCCGCCAGCACATCGCGGGTGATGCTGTCCATGGTACGGCCCGCCTGACTTGCCAGAATACGGGTAGCCTGCACAACGTTGTTGTCGATGGCGGTCATCTGCAAAACGTCGGTCAGCGGGGTCCAGCCGCCATACTGATGCAGATCGCTGGTGATGGTGGAAACGGTCAGGGTCTGACCATCGGGAGTCACGCCCTCGGTCAGCGGAGTGGTCGCCTTGGGCAGGCTGTCGTACTTGCGGAACTCGATGGTCTTGCCGCCATTGGCAGGCACCGGATAGTAGTCCGCAAACTGATCGTGCACCAGCCGCGGCTCGGCCTGGTCGATAAGGCGCTTCTCATAGAAGGTTTTCATCTCGGCGGTCATGCCGGAAGTGCCGCTGGTGTTGTTCAGGGCGCTGCTGGCATCCGCAAACATCTGCAGGTCAAAGTTCTTCTTGTAGTTTTCCATAGCATTTTTCCTTTCTTTTTCAAAATACAGGGAAACGGTTTCCCTGTCAGAACCGGATCTTTGCCCCGTGAAGGGCCTGACGTTCCAGTGCTTCGCGCTGGGCGCGGGTCATGTGGGCCACGTCAGCATGGGTCACAGCGGCCCCGCCGGGATGTGTGCCGTTTTCAGACGGGCGGGCGGAGCGCTGCTGGATGCGCTGCACGACCCCCTGTTCCACCATCTGCGCAGTACGGCGCAGCTGCTCATCGTAGTGGGCCAGACGGTAGGCGTCCCGCATCCGCATGCCAGGCATGCGCATCAGACGGCGCATCTCCGGGTTTTTCAATTCCTTCTGAAAGGAAAAGTCCGGCTGGCTTCGGCGCATCAGCGCTTCCTCGGCAGCCCATCGACTGTGCAGGCCGCGCACGGGATCCTGCCCGCGCTGCGGCATCGCTGCCGGAAATCGCGGCATCTGCCGGGGCAAAAGCGGGCGGGGCGGCACCGCAGAACGCGGTACAGGCCTCTGGGCACTGTTCTGATCCGGAGCGGAGACGGGCTTTTCCGCCGCGGAAGCAGCCGGAGATGCCGCCGCCTGTTCTGCGGCCTTCATCGTGCCGGAGGCGATGGCCTGCCGCGCCTGTGCGCCGCTCAAAACGGGAGCGGTTTCCGCACCGCTGTCCGCGCCCGCAGCGCCGCCTTCCGCAAAAAGCTGCAAGTCCACCATGCCCTGTTCCCCGCGGGGGCTGGCGTCCACAAAGCGCAGATTGTCCGGATAGCGTTCGGCCAGCAGCGCAAAGCCTGCCTTGGCCAGTTCAAACGCACCTTCCATCCCGTTCTGGGCCAGAGCCGCTGTCACCACCAGCTTCGGCCCTTCCGGGCCGTCTACCGCTTCGCTCTTTGCCCCCTCCTGCCCGGCCAGCAGGCTGACCAGCGCCTGCATCAGGGTGCTGGCCCCGGCGCATACGATATCCTGCCCCACCGGGGCATAACAGGCATGGCCGCTGCATTCCAGACGGCTGGTACGGCCATAAGGCCCGTCCAGCTCGGTATAGATCGCCTTGATCACTGTTTCTTTCCTCCTTTACTGTTCATCGCGCGGGCCGCCGCCGCAGTAGGCAGATTCTGCGCCGGGCCGCTCAGCCTGGTCTTTCCTGCAGCGCCTTTGCCGCGTTCTGCGGTGTTTTGCTGCGCTCCGGAGCGCTTTTCACCCAGCAGCGCCAGCACCTGTTTCAGCTGCATCTGCGTCTGGGCCAGCTGCCGGGCCAGCGTACCGTTTTGACGCACCCTCTGGCGTACCTTCTCGATCCCCTCAAAGTCCATCATCTCCAGCGCTGCAAGAGCCGCATCCGCGTTTGCAGGGGCAAAAAAGCCCAGCTGATAGCATTCCTTGGCCGTTTCATTCTGGGACAGACGGCTGAAGGTGCTCTTTTTGGCCGCGCTTACCGTGATGTCAAACACCGGTTCCCGGCTGCCCAGCTCTACCCCGCCGATGCTGCCCACAGGCCGGGCACGCAGCGCCTGGGCCGAAAAGGAAACAAAATCCGTTTCTCCTGTCCGGCCAGTGATACGGAAAATACGCGCCTCATCGTAGAACTGCCGCATCAGCTCGATCATCAGATAGCACTCCTGCGCAAAAGCGCGGTAGGAGCTTTTCAGCATATCGCGCGAAAGCTTGCTGCCCGCTTCCTGCAATGCCGCGATCGCGCTTGCCGCAGTCACGCCGCCGGAAGTCCCGCCCTGCGTCATATCGCGGTTCCCGCTGATCTCCTTCAGCTCCTCAATGCGGCTGTTGCGGTAGCTCAGGCTGTTGCCCTGCAATCCGGCTGTCTGCAAGGGACGGAAGCTGTCCTCGCCCAGCCTCCCGGCCACATGCACGATGTCGCGGGACAGGTCGGCAAGCTCTTCCTCGTTGACCCCTGCGGAATCGCTGAGAACGTACCGCTGCCTGGATGCCAGCAGAACATTCTCGTCCATGGCATGGTTCATCTTGTCGATGGCAGTCTGACAGTCCTTCATCACATCGATGTAGCCAAACCCTGCCGGGCTGTCCTCTTCCACAAACAGCGGGTCGAACACAAAGGGATATTTCCCGTGATCGTAGAATCCCCGCTGTGCAAGCTGAGGATCGTTCTGGCTGGCATAGAGCACCACGCCGTTGCAGAACTTGCAGTAATGCAGCCGCAGGCGGCCCGTTTCGTCGGGAAGCTTGTAGTACCAGTCCACCACCACGCTCTTGGTGCTGGTGTCCAGCCCGCCGTCATGGATGTAGCGGGGCACATCCAGCACGCTGGTGCTGTGGCCCGCCAGCTGCGGCCAACGGCGTTCCAGGCTTTTGGTATCCTCCAGGCTCAGAGAGAAAAAGTTGGGCGAATCCTGGATATCTGCGATGCCCGGCTCCCAATAGAGCATCAGCAGATTCATGGGCCGCACCGCAATGTCTCCCATGCCGCCGCGCTGTTCCGGATCCCAGAACACGCCCTTGACACCGGTGCCCTGTTTGAGCTTGCGCCACCAGGTATCGCTGTATACTTTTTCGTAGTCCGCCTGTTCCAGGATCACCGGCAGCACGCTGGAAAGGGTGCGGGCGGTCTGCTCGTCGTCCAATGCCCGGGGCAGAACCATCGGCTCCGGATAGTTGTCCATCGCATCGGCATGCTTGTTGGCGATGGAATTGAACAGCCATCCGCTGGAAGGCTGGGGCTTGCCCTCCATCATCGGGTTTTTGTAATTTTTCCAGTGTCCCATGCGGAACCACAGCTCGTTGTCTACCAGACGCTGATCCAGCGCGGCCTTGCCCGATTTGTAGCGCTGCAAGATCCGGGTGGCTTCCTCGATCTGCGCGGAGCCAACGGGCAGCTCCCGGCTCAGTTCATCGTTCATCTGTATCTCCTTTCAAATGCGGTAAAACCGCGCGTTTCGGTGCAGCTCCAGCGGATCATCCGGCGACGGCGGAGCCACGCTGCGCACCGGCGGGCTGATGGGATTTTCCATCAGGACGTACCGGCACTCGTCATAGATGTGATCCTCCTGGGAGGTGTCGATATCCTCCACGCTGCTCTCATCGTACACCAGGTTCGGGATGGTGCGGATAAAATGCCTGCATGTGTTGAACACCTGGAACATCGGCCGCCCTTCGGGGTCAAAGGCCAGCCGGTAGTGCAGCTGCATCTTGCCCGCAAGCCGGGTGTGATCACCGGGCGCCCAGTGCACAAAGTTCGGGCTTTTTTCCATCATGGCGGCAATGCTCTCTCCCTGTGTTTCGCTGAAGATGGCAGGGTCGGCAACGCCGTGGATGATCCTGCCCCGCAACTGGGGATCGTCCTGTTCTGCCGCGCGGATGCGCCGGGCCTGCTCCACAGGGTCGATCTTCAGCCCCTCGTTGGGGCGTCCGGTGCAGCCATACAGCTCTTTGATGCGGTACAGCCGCCCCTCCTCGTCCGCCGCATACCATCCCACCGAAAAAGGCCGCGAAAATCCAAAATCGTATCCCCGCCAGATCTTCCAGTGGGGCGGGATGCGAAAAGGCGCGATCACATGCGTCCATCTCTGATCCTGATAGTGGGCGGGATCGTTGCGCCATTCGGTAAATACCTGACCCGAAAAGCTGTCCCAGCTGCCATAGAGCAGCGCCTGTTTTTCCGCCTCCGGCAGACTGGCCAGGCTTGCCAGATATTCCGGGTCATTGTGCAGCAGGGCGGGGTTGTCGAACACGCTGGAAGGGATGAACACCCTTGCCCGCCGGAAGCATTTTGTGCTCCCGTCCGGCAGCTGCACCGGATATTCCTCCACGATGGGAGTACCGGGCGGAGCAGGCGTGATAAAGCGTGCCTTGACCCATCCGTGGCCCACGCCGCCAGGGTTGGTGGTAGCCCGCAGATAGACCCGTGTGCCCGGGCCGGTGGGACGGTTGCGACTCATCATGTAGCTGTACTCCTCCCACTCGAAATGGGTCAGCTCGTCAAATCCGATAAAATCGAATGCCTTGCCCTGATAATTGGTGCGGTCTTTGGTGTACTGCATAGAGCCAAAGTAGATCTTCGCCCCGCTCGGAAAAGTCCAGACATGGGCCGTGGCGTTGTACTGCGCCGCAGGAAAGGCCTGACGGTAATAGTTCATGCTTTTGTCCACCAGGTCGGACAGCTGGGGATAGGTCTTGCGCAGGATCAGCGCCCGATAATGGGGGATGTGCACCTGCCGCAGCGCCTCGATCACCAGCGCATCGCTCTTTCCGCCGCCCGCCGCACCGCCATACAGCACTTCCGGCTCCGAGCGTTGCATAAATTCCGCCTGCCGGGGCTGCGGCCTCCAGACCACCCTGCTTTTGGGCTTGTCCATTTTTGCATCACTCTCCTTTCTGCCCTTCCTCGTCCTCCCCGCTGTCCCCCACCATCGGAAGCAGCACCACACCAAAGCTTTGATTCTCGGCTTCTGCTCCCTGATCGTTCAGGGTCTTAGCCACAGCAGCCAGATCTTTGAGCACAGCGGTGGCCTCCTTCAGTCCTTTCATCGTTCCGGCGTCCGTGCCAGACTCCTTGCGGGCTGCTTTTTTCTGCTCGTTCAGCGCCCGGACCTCCTGTGCCAGCAGCGCGCTCAGAATGTCGGTGGCGCGGTGCAGGCTGGAAAGGCTCTTGTCCGCCGCCCCGCGCTGTGCCTGTCCCATGGTTTTTCCCTCCTTTTCTTTTGTATTCTCCAGCGATTTCTGCTGTGCACCCAGAATAGCACAACTTTTCGCTGTTTTTGAGCGCGTCCTTTTCGACCCCTATTTGTATTTTTTATTATATTTTATCCTTTTTGTATACTATCTGATCACAAAAGCCCCCGGATGGAGCATACAGTCCATCCGGGGGCCTTATTCTCTGTTATCCTATTCTTAAAATCTCACAGCGTTTCCACGCGGTCAAACAGGTCACTGGCCTGCTCGATGGCCGCCTTGCTGCCAAAGGCCACCCGCACGCCGCAGGACATCGCCTGTGCCAGAGCCGCAGCCTGTTCTTTCAGCGCTGCGGGAGTCAGACCGCATAGGGCAGCGCGGTCTGCCGCACGCAGTTCATCGGTGGCACCACAGAAATACCGGCGATCCAGCTCCAGCGCCAGCTCGCAGGGCTTGCGGGGGGTGTCCAGCTTTGCCACCGCGCCTACAATAAAGTCATTCAGATCCTTCTCCGTAAACTCCCGTCCGGACAGCTCTGCCGGGGCCGCGGCATAGGCCGCATAGCTCTCGCGAAGATGGGGATCACGATAGGTGTACAAGGCTTCCACGCCCGCCGAAGGCAGCATGCCGGTGCCATAGGCTCCGCCCTGCTCCCGGATGCAGTGCCACAGGTATTCGTAGCTCATCACACGGGACAGTACACGGCGCTCGGCACGGTAGTCCATCGGCCACGCAAGGATGTCGTAATTCACCTCGCCGTCGATGATAAAGGCCTCGTTCACCGGCGCAGGCAGTGGTTCCACATAGGGCTTTGCCGGGGCGCGCTCCGCTTGTGCAAAGGCGCTGGCCGGCAGCAGGGTGCGCAGCTTTTCCAAGGCCGCCTCGCTGCCGTGCAGACTGATGGTAAGAGCCGCCGTATGCAGCACCTTGCTGCGGATGGCATCCAGCTTTTCGCCCAGAGCAGCCCAGTCCGCCTGTTCCAGAAGCCCGCACAGGAACCGATAATAGCTCACACCATTACAGCGCTCACCGCAGGCATCCTCTACCGTAAAGTGTGCGCTTGCACGCGCCAGCGCAAAGGAATGCCCCTGCTGGATGAACATCTGTTCCATCGTCAGCTTCTGCTGGGTGATCACTCGTTCAAAGGCCGTTTCCGCTGCCGGGCCGGTCAGCTGCGTTTCATACAGCCATTCGCCGCCCAGCTCCACCGCCTTGTCCAGGCTGCGCTCCAGCAGGCTCAGGCCCATCACAAGCTTTGCGTGGCAGGGTCTGCCTTCCTGCCGGCCAGTCCACTGGGCCAAAGTCACGCTGCTGCTGCCCAGCCAGGTGTCCCTCAGGGTAGACAGCTCCCGGGCCGTGTGCCGCGGGGTGTCCAGCTCGTCCAGAACCGCGGTCATCAGTTCCAGATACGGCATCTCCTCCGGCTCCACGCCGCCCAGATTATAGTAAAAATTCAAATACAGACTGCCCGCCGAAGGATGCCGCAGCAGCTCTGCCCCAGCCAGACTTTCCCGGCTTCCCTCCGGGCTGGCTGCGCCCTCGCCCAGATCCGCCGCCTGCAGCGGGTGCTCCAGCCGGATCTTCCCGTCGGTACGCTCCGCCTTTTCCGGTTCTGCTTCCGGCAGCTCCTGCACCTGCAAGACCTGTACCGGCTTGGACAGAAAAACCTCCCGTGCCAGCGCATCGAACCATCCCGTGTCCAGCTTCTCCCGCAGAGCGGCGAACAGATGATCGGTGTGCAGCAGCAATGCGGGTTCATCCGCGTTCAGCCAGCCCGCAGCGGCGTTGATGGCATCTGCCACACCGTCCGGCAGACTTCCCGGCCGTTCCAGCGAAGCAAACTCCGCCGCGTTCAGGGCCGCCAGCAGAAGCTCGCGCGGGATGCCCTCGTCCAGGATCTTCCCTGCAGCCTGCTTCACGCTGTCCGCAAAGCGCAGCGCAGATTCCTCGGTAGCACCCCGCAGCACCAGCTCCAGGAAAGGCTGACTGTTGCTGTCATCAAAAGCCTGTTCCACATCTGCGCCCAGTCCCTGCTCCAGCAGAGCCGCCTTGAGCGGGGACTGGTTGGTGCCCAGCAGGGCCGAAAGCAGGATCTCCATGCCCAGCTGCCGCTCCCGATCCTTAAAGTCGCCGGTGTACCAGGCCAGCGCGCACTGGGTCTGGCCGGGATCGGGCTTTTCGGTGCGGTAGGGCACACGCACACAAACCCCGCCCTGGGGCTGCTGCACCGCAGGCCGGGGGCGCGGGCCGCCCTTGGGCATCCCGCTCAGATAGCGCTTGTCCAGAACTTCCAACGCATGCGCCATGTCCAGATTGCCATACAGGGTGATGCAGCAGTTATCCGGCCGGTAATGGCGGCGGTAGACCTGCACATATTTTTCGTAGGTCAGCGCCGGGATGCATGCCGGGTCGCCGCCCGAAACATAGCCCCGCGAAGTATCCGGGAACATCGTGCGGTTGATGGCGTATTGCAGCTGTGCATCCGGCGAAGCCATCGCGCCCTGCATCTCGTTGTACACCACACCGCTGATGCTGCCGTCCTCTGCGCGCCGCCAGCCTTCCTGCTCAAATACGCTGCGGTCTTTCATCGCCAGCGGACGAAACACCGCGTCCATATAGACGTCCAGCAGATTGTAGAAATCCACCTCGTTCGGGGTCGCAAAGGGATATACCGTTTTGTCCGGAAAGGTCATTGCGTTGAGGAAGGAGGCCATGCTGCTCTTGAGCAGCTGCACAAAGGGAGACTTTACCGGATATTTTTCCGAGCCAGAGAGCACTGAGTGCTCCAGAATGTGGAACACACCCGTGTCATCCGAAGGGAAAGTTCCAAACCCAATGCCAAAGGCCTTGTTGTTGTCGTCATTTTCCACCAGCAGCACCGCCGCGCCGCTTACATCGTGGGACAGCACGGTCAAAGTTCCGTGCTGCTCCGGGCAGGCTTCGGTGTGTACCAGCGTATAGCCGGGGACTTGTTTCATCTGCGATCCTCCTTGCTTGATCTGCAAAATTTGTTCTTATTGTACCATCCGCGCCGCAAAAACACAATTGCCCCCTGTTTTTGCAAACAGAAAAGCCGCCGGAGCGTCCCCCCGGCGGCCCAAATCCAAAACGCCTTATGCCGTTTTCTGCGCAGATTTGCAGGACTTCCTGAACAGGAACAGACCCACGATGAACAGAATCACCAGCGAGCCGATGCCCATATTGGCGCTGCCGGTGATCTGGGTACCCAAGCTGACGAGCATGGTGCCCAGGAAGGACGCGCCCTTGCCGCAGATGTCAAACAGACCAAAATATTCACCCGATTTCTCCGGCGGGATGATCTTGGCAAAGTGAGAACGGCTGAGTGCCTGCACACCGCCCTGGAACATGCCCACTACCACAGCCAGCACCCAGAACTGCCACTGATACTGTAAGAAGAAAGCAAACACCGCGATGCCCGTATACGCGATGATGCACACCGGGATCAGCTGCTGGCCCGAATATCGGGAGGACAGCCGTCCAAAGATCAGCGCGGAAGGAAAGGCCACGATCTGAGTCACCAGCAGCGCCAGCAGCAGACCGGTGGTATCCAGCCCCAGCGCGGTGCCGTAAGCCGTGGCCATATCGATGATGGTATACACGCCGTCGATGTAGCAGAAGAAAGCCAGCAGGAACCAGAACACCTGCTTGTCCTTGGGCAGACCCTTTAAAGTCTGTCCGATGCGTACAAAGCTCTGTTTGACCACATTGCTGCGCTGCACTTCCACATAGTGGATCTGCTTGTAGCTGCGCAGAAGCGGCAGAGTGACCACCAGCCACCACACCGCTGTGATCGCCAGCGAAATGGCCAGAGCTGTCATCTGATCCAGGCCGATGGCTCCGGATCCCAGCACCAGCGCCAGACACACCACAAAGGGGATGCAGCTGCCAATGTAACCCCAGGCATATCCGCGGGAGGATACCATATCCATCCGATCCGGGGTCGTCACATCGTTCAGCATCGCATCATAAAATACCAGACTGCCCGAGTAACCCACCTTGGCGATCACAAAAATGACCAGAAACACCATCCAGGAGCGCACCTGACCCATCATGCAGCAGCCCGCGACGCCTACCAGCAGGCACAGCAGGAAGATCGGCTTTTTAAACCCCCTGGTATCCGCCAAAGAGCCAAGGATCGGGCTGAGCACAGCAGTGATCATCGTGACCACGGAGGCCGCATAGCCCCAGTAAGCCAGATACTGCTCCGCGCTGAGGCCGCCTTGCTCCGCCAGCGCATTGAAGAAAATGGGGACCAGAGTAGTCACCATCAGGATAAAGGCTGAGTTGCCCACGTCGTACAGGATCCAGGAGCGTTCCAGCGGCGTGACCTTGAATTTCTGCGCGTGATTGTCCATGTCGATCTGTTCCTCCTCTGATACAGCGGCGTCAGTTTTCGCCAAAGGTGTGTTTGTAAGCAGCATCCTGTGCTCCCTGCTCCGGATAGGCCAGGATCAGCCGTTGTGCCAGCGGCAGCGCCTGGGCATACAGTTCCCTCAGCCGGGCAGTGCTTTTTGCGCATCGGGCATTTGGCTCAAGCTCTGCCACAAGGCCGTTCAAGCTCTCATACTTGCCCACTGCGCGCATCCCTGTCAGCAGCACCTGACGCTTGACCGGGCCGGTGACATGTAAAAGCCGAAGCACCCGCACCATGCCCTTCAGTGCTTCCAGAGTCTGTTCTTCCGTCACCGGGTCAAAAAACTGTGCGATCACCCGAGCGTTTTCCTGCGTCGGGTGGATGTGGCTGGCCGTAAAAAATTTGGCCGGGTCTTTCCTATCCAGCCGCACCAGCGCGTTGTCCAGCGCTGTTTCGATCTCATTGTGGCTGATGCCGTTTTCCCGCACGACCCGCTCCACATAGGGATGACAGGTGCTATCCAGCGCAAAATGGCACAAAAATCCCCGTACATAGGCCAGCGCCGCCTCCGGATCCTCAGCCCGGGCCAGTCTGTTGTACGCCCGCTCAAAAAAGATCTCCCCCGGCTCCTCATGCATCTCAAAGCCCATTCGACTGACAGGGTTTGAGCGCAGCGCGTGGTAATAAAAAAAGATGTCCGGCCCGTGCAGACCGATATCAAACAGCTCCCGGTGGCACCCGATCCTTTCCTGCATCGGCCCTGGAAGCTGCGCCAGCACATCCGCACCAAAGCGGCGGTGGGCATAAGTAGAAGGCATTGCTCTCTTCCTCCTCACAAAAGGACATCGCAGCCCGCATTTTTCGCGCAGAGCCGCTTTGCCCCCATTTTGATACTGTCAGTATAGCAGAAAGCGGAATCCCCCGCCACCCTTTTCGCCCCAAAATTGTGTAAATTTCTTGAATCATCTCTCCTCCCGCCAAAGAAAGACCGGCTGTCCGCACAGCGCAGACAGCCGGTTCCTTTTTCTGTTGGCTCAGCCCTCGATCTGGTACCCCTGGGGCATCTCGTTTTTCAGGTCACGGGTCATCAAAGTGCGCACCGCTTCTTCCGGCTTCATGCCCTGCTTGACGATGGCGTTCACCGTCTGGACGATGGGCATTTCTACCTGGTAGCGCTCGGCCAGCTGCATTGCAGCGGGCAGGGCGTTCATGCCCTCAACCACCATGCCAACCTCCTGCACTGCCTGTTCGGGAGTTTTGCCCTTGCCGATCAGGATGCCGGCGCGGTTGTTGCGGCTGTGCATGCTGGTCGCCGTCACGATCAGGTCGCCGATGCCGGCCAGACCTGCAAAGGTCTGCAAGCTGCATCCCATCGCATAGCCAAGGCGGGCGATCTCCGCAATGCCGCGGGTGATCAGGGCGGCGCGGGCGTTGTCACCGTAGCCGATGCCGGTGGAGATACCCACACCCAGCGCGATGACATTTTTCAGCGCACCGCTCAGCTCCACGCCACGGACATCGGTGTTGGTGTATACGCGCATACATCCGCAGGTAAAGGTCTCCTGCACCAGCTTTGCGGCTTCCTCGTCCGTGCTGGCAGAAACGATGGTGGTGGGCAGATCCAGCGCCACTTCTTCCGCGTGGGTCGGGCCGGACAGCGCCACCAGGCGGACGCTCTTCGGGCCGTTTTCGCGGCACAGCTCGTCGGCCAGCACCTCGGTCATGGTGAACAGGGTCTCCTGCTCAATGCCCTTGGCCACATCTACAAGGATCTGTCCCTCCGGCAGGAAGGCGCGGGCCTTTGCCGCCGTGGAGCGCACAAACACCGACGGCACCGCAAACACTACGATCTCCTTGCCGGTACAGGCCTGCTGCAGATCCCCCGTCAGCTTCAGCTCTTGGGGAATGGCCATTCCGGGCAGATTGCGGTGGACGCGGGTGCGTTCCATCTCGTCGATCTCAGCTCCAATGGCCGACCATACTTCTACCTCATGGCCGGCCAGCGCCAGCATCCGTGCCAGGGCCATGCCCCAGGTACCGGCACCCAGCACACCAATGGTTCGTTTTGTCACGTTGCTTTTCCTCCGTATGTGCCGCGCAGCCGCCACCGACCGTCGGCAGGTGATGTGCCCGGCCGCTTCCCGGCCCGGCTCTGTATTTCGTTATTTTACCCGAAAGTGCCTTCTGCGTCAACTGCCGGCGGCCAAAACAGCATTTTCTTTCTGCCGTTTTGCACAATCGACTCAGAAAGGATTTGCACTTTTTACCAAATCATGTTATAGTAGACCAATAGGATTTCCTCTTATTCTTCTTGACATAAAGCCCGGTTCAGGGTGTATGCTTTCAGAAACTGTTTTCCCAAACAAAGGATCTTCTCATGCTTCAAACTTTTCTTTCCAACCGCACGGTCAGCGTCCTGATCGAGGCTTTGCCCCGCATCCTCAAGTCCGGCCTGACCATCACCATCCCTCTGACCCTCATCTCTTTCAGCCTGGCGATGATCATCGCCGTGGCGGTGGCGCTTGTGCAGTATGCTCAGGTGCCGGCGCTGCGGCAGATCGCCCGGTTTTATATCTGGGTCATCCGGGGCACGCCGCTGCTGGTACAGCTGTTCATCATTTTTTATGGTCTGCCCAGCGTGGGCATTATGCTGGACGCTTTTCCGGCAGCGGTGCTCACCTTTGCCATCAATGAAGGAGCCTATTGTGCCGAAACCATGCGCGGCGCGCTGGAATCGGTGCCCCAGGGCCAGCTGGAAGCCGGCTATTGTGTGGGCATGTCCTGGGGGCAGATCATGTGGCGCATCGTGCTGCCGCAGGCGCTGCGCACCGCCGTGCCCGCTTTGTCCAATTCTCTGATCGGCATGATCAAAGATACCTCCCTGGCCTCCAACATCACGGTGGCCGAAATGTTCATGGCAGGCCAGCGTGTGGCGGCCCGTACTTATATTTTCCTTCCCATTTACTGTGAAGTCGCCGTGGTGTATCTGTTGATCTGTACCGTAGTCACCAAGCTGCAAAGCCTGTTGGAGCGTTTTCTGAACGCTCACGGCTTTGAATGATCCAGGGGGGAGGCTTTGTTATGGCTGTGCTCGAAATCCATGGCATCCGCAAGTCCTTCGGCAATCTGGATGTACTGCGCGGAGTGGATCTGACGGTCGAAAAAGGCGATGTTGTGGCCATTCTCGGCCCCAGTGGTTCCGGCAAAACCACCTTTCTGCGCTGTGTAAACTTTCTGGAACCTTCCAACAGCGGCACGCTGGTATTTGACGGTGAACCGTTCGACCTGGGGCATATGACCCGGCGGGATATCGCCCGGCTTCGGCGCAAGACCGCTTTTGTGTTCCAGAATTATAATCTCTTCCGCAATAAGACCGCGCTGCAAAATGTGACCGAGGGCCTGATCGTTGCCCGCAAAATGCCCAAAGCCGAAGCGGAAGCACTGGGCCGCAAAATGCTGGACAAGGTGGGGCTGGCCGACCGCGCCGATGCTTATCCCAGCCAGCTTTCGGGCGGCCAGCAGCAGCGGGTGGCCATTGCCCGTGCGCTGGCCACCGACCCGGAGATCATCTATTTTGATGAGCCGACCAGCGCTTTGGATCCCGAGTTGACCGGCGAGGTGCTGTCGGTCATGCGCCAGCTGGCCGAGGAAGGCATGACCATGCTGGTGGTCACTCATGAGATGGGCTTTGCCCGCAGTGTTTCCTCCCGCGTTGTGTTCATGGAGAACGGCGTCGTGGTGGAAAGCGCACCCGCACGCCAGTTTTTTGAAAACCCGCAGGAAGAGCGCACCCGCGAATTCCTGCGTCGGGTCAGCCAGCCGGAAACAGCTGCTGCGCCCGCATCAATCAATGAATAAATGAAAAGGATGGGATCGTACTTATGAAACGCAGAACCTTTATTTCGCTTATGTCCGTCATGGCCGCTGCAGGAGCATTGAGTCTCGCAGGCTGCTCCAGCAGCGATTCCAGTGCTGGCAGCGTTGCCGCTTCTGTCCCCGCCGATCAGCTGGCTGCTGTGCAGAACGCAGGCAAGCTGGTGGTGGCGCTGGAAGGCGCATGGCAGCCCTGGAGCTATCATGATGCATCGGATGCCCTTGTCGGTTATGATGTAGAGGTATCCCGCGCCATCGCAGAAAAGCTGGGCGTGGAACCGGAGTATGTAGAAAGCGACTGGGACAGTCTGTTTGCCGGTCTGGACGCAGGCCGTTATGACATCGTGTGCAACGGTGTGGAAGTCACCGAGGAGCGTACCAAGACCTATGATTTCTCCACTCCCTATGCTTATATCCATACTGCCCTTGCCGTGCGTAAAGATAACGAAGAGATCCTTTCCTTTGAGGATCTGGCCGGCAAAACCACAGCTAACAGCCTGGCCTCCACTTATATGGAAGTAGCCGAACAGTATGGCGCGACCGTGCAGGGCATCGATACTCTGGAGGAAACGATCCAACTTCTGTCCGCGGGCCGTATCGATGCAACCCTGAACGCCGATGTTTCGTTCTATGATTACCTGAATATTCACCCGGACGCAGATTTCAAGCTGGTGGCCGAACTGCCGGACGCCTCTCCTGTAGCGATCCCGGTGCGCAAAAAGGATGGTGCATCCTTCCTGGAAGCCATCAGCACCGCAATCGAGGAGCTGCGCGCCGATGGCACCCTGAAAGCCCTGTCCGAGAAGTACTTTGGTCAGGACATCTCTGCCGAAGCCTGAGGAAGAGGGCACATTTTATTCCCTTTTCTTAAAACAGAAACCCAAAATCTGGCCTGTGCATCTGAATGCACAGGCCAGATTTTTGTGCTATAAAACACACGGCACACGCAGATGCGTGTGCCGGTTCAAAAAGTTCTTTGCCCAGCTTTCTTTCAAGAAAGCTGGGAATCCCCCGTCTTATTTTTCCGGATGAAAATATCTGTAGATGTTCAGCGCGGTAGCCTTGCCCACGCCGGGGGTCTGGGCTAGCTGTTCCGGGTCAGCCTCCCGCACCGCGCCCACGCTCTTGAACTGGGCCAGCAGCGCTTTGGAGGTCTTGGGGCCGATGCCGGGGATCTCCGCAAGAGTGGAAGAATAGCTCTTTTTGTTCATCTGCTGCTTGCGGTAAGCATTGGCAAAACGATGCGTTTCATCCTGTATCGCAGTGATAAAGGTAAAGGTACCGCGATTCATGTTGATGGCGATCTCCCGTCCAGCGCTGTCCACAATCGCACGGGTCCGGTGATGGTCGTCCTTGACCATACCGTACAGCGGCACATCTGCCAGCTGTGTTCCCGCCAGCGCTTCGCGGGCAGCGCTGACCTGTCCCCTTCCGCCGTCCATCAGCAGCAAGTCCGGCTTCTGGCCAAAGGAGGACGTTGGCTCTTCTCCTGCCGCCTCCTGCGCTGCGCAGACTTCGTATTCTGCGGCCCGGCGGGAAACCGTTTCTGCCAACGAAGCATAGTCATCCGTTCCCACAACGGTTTTCATTTTGAAGCGTTTGTATCCTGCTTTGTAGGGTTTTCCGTCCTTGAATACCACCATACCGCAGACGCTGGAGCCATCTCCCCAGTTGGAGATATCATAGCTTTCGATCCAGCGGGGCGGGTTGGACAAGCCCAGAACCTGTGCCAGTTCGTCCAGCAGCTTTTCCTCCCGTGCATAGCGGCCGCTCTCCCGGGCCAGACGTTCCACCGCGTTGGTGTGAGCCATTTCCACCAGATGCGCCTTGTCGCCTCGCTGAGGTACATACAACTGCACTTCGCTGCCTCGCTTCTGGTTCAGCGCCTGACGCAGCGCGTCCTCATCGGGCGGCAGAGCGTCCACCGCGATGATGCGTGGGATCTGCTCGTCGTCCAGATAGTATCGGGGCAGAAATTCCTCGCGTACCGCGTCGATATCTGCCGTATCGTGGAACAGGAATTCCCGCTTGTCGGTCAGCCGCCCTTCCCGAAAGCGCAGCACCGCCGCACATACGCTGCCCGGTGTGCCCGCCAGCGCAACGACATCCATCTCCACGTCCGGGTCTATGACCACCTTTTGACCAGCTGTCAACTTGGTGATAGCCGCGATCTGATCCCGCAGCAGAGCTGCCGTTTCAAACTCCAAACGCTCAGCAGCCTCCTGCATGCGTTCGTTCAGATTTTTCAAAATGTCTTTTTTGCCGTAGCGGATCAGCCGGGCGGCGTTGCGTACGGCCTGATTGTAGGTTTCGCAGCTGATTTTTCCGCTGCATACCGCCATGCATTTGCCAATGTGGGCGTTCAGACAGGGACGGCTCTTGCCGATATCCTGTGGAAAGCGCCGGGTGCAGCGCGGCAAAAGAAAGGCATCCATTGCGGTTTCGGCCATTTCCCGCGCGGCAAAGCTGGAAGTGTATGGCCCGATGTATTCCGCGCCGTCCTCTTCTTTTTGCAGCGTGAAGGATAGCCGCGGCCATTCTTCGCGGGTGATCTTGATATAGCTGTAGCCTTTGTCGTCCTTGAGCATAATGTTGTATTTGGGGGTGTGGGCCTTGATCTGGCTGGCCTCCAGCACCAGCGCCTCAAATTCGCTCTGGCATACGATCACGTCAAAGGTGTATGCGTGCGCAATCATCTGGCTGACCTTGTTGTCGTGGGGAACGCCCTCGCGGAAGTATTGGCTTACGCGGGTGCGTAAACGCTTGGCCTTGCCGATGTAGATGATGGTGTCGCTCTTGTCCCGGATGATGTATACCCCCGGCAGCAGTGGCAGCATGCAGGCTTTTTGGTATAGCTCGGCTTTGGTCATGGCAGATGAGCTCCTTTTCTTGTTTTTTACGGGGGTTTTTGTTCCTTTTTTGAAAAAAAGGAACCGAAAAAACTTTTCAATCGGCCTGTGCATACGCACAGGCCATGTTTTTTTATTCGCATAGGGC
>JBJERU010000093.1:0-27188 GCA_051882415.1 Faecalibacterium sp.
CACTTTGGATTTTGCACTGGCTTTTAGAGTTTACACAGAATTTGGGATAGACCCGTTTTTTGTTCAGCTCCCGGCGGCAATAGCGTTCATATAATTCAGAGAAATCCAGCGGCGGCTCCACCTTCTTTCTGCCTTTGTATACACCCTTTTGTTTGGCAATCGCAATGCCCTCCCGCTGTCTGTCCAGAAGATTCTGCCGTTCAAACTCATTGATAGCGGCTATCATGGTCAACATCAGCTTGCCTGTGGGCGTAGAGGTATCCAGATTTTCTTTGTTGCTCACAAGCTGGACGTGCTTTTCCTGCATCTGTTCTACCAGCGCCAGCAAGTCCCTTGTGCTGCGGGCAAGACGGCTGAAATCATGAATGTAAACGGTATCTCCCTCCCGCACAAAATCCAGCATAGCCTGTAGCTGTGGCCTGTCCATGCTTTTTCCGCTGACCTTTTCCGTGAACCATTTCTCGATCTGGTGCTGTTTCAGCGCTTCGATCTGCCGCGCTTCGTTTTGTTCTGCGGTGCTGACCCGAACGTATGCCACACGCATTATCAATCATCCTTTCCAGAATTGATTCAGGAACTGCCCTGCAAGTTGTAAAAGAATTTCACATCCGATTCTATCTTTCCAGCTATGCAGGGCTTTTCCCGCATCAAAATAGAGTGTACTCTATCTTTCACCTGTACAGGTTCATCTTGACAGGCTGCCCCATGTAGTCAGAGCTTACTATCATGGTGGTTGCATCTCCTTCTTTATCCGTGGCGCACTCAAACTCTGTTCCGGCAAGATAGATAAGTCCCTCTGTCCAGCAATCCCGCTTTGATTTCCGGACGGAGCCTTCAATGCTTGCATAGCCGCGTACAGCGCCATCATGAAAGGTCATGTCACAGGTGTTTAACCGGACACATAAAACGCTATAGCCATCATTCACACCGCAAAACAGAACGGCTTGATAGGACTGGATATATTCAAACAGTTCCCGCGCTGTAAAATGCTTTTTGATTGCCTTTTCCGGTTCACGCTTTACCAGATAATCCAACGTCACGTTGAAATAGTCCGCCATCTGAATCAAAGAATGTATGTCCGGCTGCCTGCGCCCTGTTTCCCAAAGACTGACTGCCCGCCGGGACACCTTTAGATTGTCCGCCAACTGCTGCTGTGACAGGTTGTGCCCTGTGCGCAAAGCGGCAATTCTTTCACTGATTGAATCCATGATGTATTTCCTTTCTTCTGTCCTGTTCATTGTATGTTTACTGATAAAGCCAGCCAAGGCAGCGGCATCCGGTCAAGTATCCGGCGGTGTCACATCTTTTTTTATATCTACCGTCAGAACAATGCCATTTACAAAATCAATCGTATACTCTGACCATCCGCCGGTACAATCATCTTTTTCGATGGACATAATATCCGACAGATACAGTGTGATGAAATTCTGGCTGTTTGTATCTCCGGCAATCAGAACCACCTCCTTTCCCTGACGGCTGCTGATAAGATGGTCTGTGCTGAATTCAAGATCAATCGCCCCAAGCCCTGCATACACTTTCGCATACTGTCCGGCTGCTTCTTTGACAAACTGATTGAAAGATACACGCATGATAATTTCCTTTCTTTTGTATGTTTACTTATAAGAAAATCCTTGAATGGTTCAGGCGCTGGTCTTGTTGTGCCTCTGCCCCTGTTTTGCTTTTATCGTGTGGCCTGTGGCCTTCTTGCGCCGGTAATACCAGCCTGTGATTGCATTTCCAAGCCATACGCCAATACAGCACATCACAGCCGACACCGTGAATGATACCAACACCAGAATAGCAGGCCATATCACATCAGCCCAAGGAGCAGGGACGATTGCCACCCACTCGAAAAACGCATTGATAATATCCAGAAAAATTTTCTCAAACATGATTTAGTCCTCTGCGCGTTTAAACTGAACTGCACAATCCATGCACAGGACACGCACTTCCTTTGTGCTGCGGATAATGGTGCCGCATTTGGGGCAAATCCAGCGGCGGGTGCTGCTCTTTGCTTTGGGCGGTTTTGGTGCTCCCGGTTCTGCGGCTCCCGGCGCTTTGCTCCCGTTCCCTGTGCCCGCCATATCTGCCCACGTCAGGCCCTCTGTCATTTGGATATCCTGCCAGCCCTGAAAGATGATAAAATCCAATAGTTCCTCTGTGGGGCTTGTAATCGTCCAGCCGTATTTGTCATGATGGGCTATGTGCAGACCATGTGCTTCTGCGGTAGTCTTGAAACGCTTGTTGTGGTATGCACCACTCTGACTGGATGTATCACGAATGCCGTGTACCAGATTGTAAAGATGGGCCATCTCATGCAAAAGCGTGGCGGTGGTGTCCTCAATCGGTCTATCCAGTGTAGCGGTAGAAATGTTTATCTCATAGCGTTGTTCTGGCCCTTGCTCCGTGTTGACTGTCCATGTTTTGAGCGTGGTTATATGCCCATAGGCAGACGGAGTTTTTTTCAGCGTAATAATCGGTTCGGGCAGTTCTCCGCTGTAATAGTGCTTATTCAGCTCCCGAAACATTTTTTCAAGCTGTCCGGCGGTACGGCTGGTTTTGACGGTGCTTTTCATGATGGAACAACCTTTCTCTTGATAAAAAAGGCCGGGACAGGTATACTATTGGTGCATCCCGCCCCGGCGGGTCTTAGGCTCTGTACAATGCGAACTTTGGACGGTGGGCATTGTATGGGGCTTTTTAGTTGATTGTCAGGCGCTGGCCTGTAATCGTGGTGCTGTACTTTTCGTACAAATCAGGCGCAACCAGCTTGATTGCCTTGCTGTCCAGCCGCGTACTGGAAAAATCCGTCAGCTTGACCTTGTGACACCCGACTTCCAGCGCTTTTGTGCTCCTTTCGTCCAGCGCGGCCTTTATCTGTACCTTGATGATTTCCTGTTCGGCCTTTGCCGCTTCAATCAACTGTGCGGCTTCCTTGTACTGTTCAACCAGAATCAACAAATTGTCCATACTCATTTTGAAAACCTCTCTTTTGTGTTCTTGGGAACTGCTGTTCCCTTGCTGTGGCTATAGTTTACCATGCCGGAATTTTTGTCCTCTGGCCCACTACACGCGCTCGCGTATGCGTATATATCAATAGGAAGAAAATTAGAAAAATCCGGGAAAATAACGAAAAACCGTAAAAATACAGGAGAAAAGCCACTTTTTCAGCTTCAAAAGGGGGTGTTTTCAAAACTTTGGGGTGGCCACTTTTAGCCAGGATGTTGTCAGTCATTCCATTTCCCCATAACGCCTGTCGAATCATCGGTCAATCTGTTGTGCATGGAATGATCTCGCGCTAGGAACGATCGAAAAATCCATATTTTTAACGTTTTCCACAAAGTTTTCCACCGGATAAATATTTGATTGTAAATTGCCAAAAATCCGCATGAGTACTGGATTTTTCCGGGTTTGCGTCCGGTGTAATCGAACAGCTATTTAACGTATTATCGTTATTTTTATCAAGAGCAACAACAATCTATCTCTTCCGTGTTTTTAAGCAAACAAAAAAGACTGCATGGCAACCGCCACACAGTCCTTTTATGAAGTATATGATAAGTTCTTACCTGTCTAAAATTTGCTAATTCTCTTATATAGAGATATCATTTTTCAGTCACAGACACGCCGTTGAACCTTAAAAGTACACATACAAAATCTATTGATTTCTGCGGCGAGGTGCTGTCCGCTGAATACAGTGCTTTTCTCTTTTCTTCAAGCTGTCCAGTGCTGCATAATCGCCAAAATCATCCCGTAAATCATCGGAATACAGATTGGCATAGTGCTGCGTCATAGCCAAGGTACTATGGCCGAGGACTTTTTGCAGTTTGAACACATTGCCGCCCTCCATACACCAGTTCTTGACAAAACAGTGCCGGAACAGATGGACACTTGTTTTCTCTACGCCACGGCTCTTGTTATAGCGGGTCTGGCTGTGCCGTAGAGCATTTGTTGTTAATGGCTCATTGTAATATGACACGAACAGAAAATCCTCTAGAAGCGCATTCTGCCGCCACAGGGAAGTATATTTGCGCAGGCAACTGTACAGGGCGTCCGACATCGGGAGAATCTGAACGTGCTTGTTCTTCAAATGCCGGAATACCACGATTTTTTCATCGAAGGAAATATCGCGCATCTGTATCTGGCAGACCGTTGCTTCTCGTGCCGCTGTCCCAAGGATAAAGTTCGTGATTGCCCATGAACGCCACGTTACAAAGCTGTCTGTGGCCTTTGGCGGACGTATCAATGCGGCAAGTTCTTCCTGCGTGTATACATCCTTTACGGTGTCCTCTGCCCGAATCAACTTGATACGAAAGGCTGACACTTCGTTGTGCTCCATTGCCCAGTACAGAAACGCACGGACAGAGCGCAGATAGTGATTCACGCTGCTGGTGGTCATATCGCTGTCCATCAGGTGTGCGCAGAACTTCTTGAAGCCTTGCTCATTCAGCGGCAGGCTGTTCTCTTTCAGAAAGTCCAGAAACAGTTTCAAATCGTATTCGTAGTTCCGCAGAGAAGCGGCAGACAGTCCAGAATATTTTTTCTCGTCCAGAAAATCCTGCTTCAAGCTGTCATAAAGGGCAAACTGATTTTGAGCATTCAACGATTTTTTGCGCATGATTTTATACCTCTGTTCCATGTGGATTTGCTCCGAATCAGCGGTACAAAATATCAGACAATAAAAAAGACGACAGTACATTTTTCAACGTACCATCGTCTTTCTGGTGCGCTCGAGGGAACTCGAATCCCTGGCCCTCTGATTAAAAGTCAGATGCTCTACCGGCTGAGCTACGAGCGCATATTCACTTTGCGGCACTAATACCGCCGAACAAGTGTACCACATCTGCACGCAAAATGCAAGTCCTTGCTTCAAAAAATTTCTTCCCGCATAGAGGATCATAATTTTTCCAAAAGGACACCCGCATCCTGTACAGCACAGAATGCGGGTGTTGCACTGTGTTTCTACTTGCACGTTCCGGCCCATGTCCGGAACGCCGTCGGAAACGCAGCGATGGATCTTCTCGCCGCCTTATTCCAGATTGCCCGTCAGGGTCATCACGGCGGACACCACCGCCAGGGGCGCGGTCTCGCAGCGCAGGATCCGCGGCCCAAGTCCTACGGTCTGCGCCCCGGCAGCCGCAGCAGCGGCGGCTTCTTCGGCGGCAAAGCCGCCTTCGGCTCCGGTCACGATGGCAATACGCGGATGCCTGCCTTCTGCGCAAGCGGGCATCCCCGCCAGCAGCTGGCGCAGCGGCGCGCCGCCGCATTCGTAGCAGAACAACACCAGATCATATTCTGCAAACGCCCGGCACACTGCCCCAAAGTTGGGCAGCGGCAGGGACACATCCGGCAGAATCCCCCGGCCGCACTGCTTGGCGGCTTCCAGAGCGATACGGTTATAACGTTCGTTTTTCTGCTCCTCTTTTTTGGGCGCGGCCACACAATACCGGCTGAAAAAGGGCACAAAATGGGCACAGCCCAGCTCCACGCCGTGGCGGATGATCTGCTCCAGCTTGTCCTGCTTGGGATATCCCGCAAACAGCGTCACCTCCACGTCCGGCTCGGCGGCGCTGGGATAGCCCGGCTCTACGGCAAACTCCACGCAGTCCTCCCCAAAGCCGGTGACTGTGGCAGTATATTCCACTGCGTTTCCATCGCACAGGATCACGGTATCCCCCGCTCTGGCCCGCATCACCCGGGCCAGATGATGGGCGTCCGCCCCCCGCAGCACAGCGGTACCGCCGGAGATCTCGGTGGTAAAATAGCGGTGCGGCATGGCGCGCCCTCCTTTATGCCTTGCGGCAGAGGATGCACTCCCAGCCGCGCTTTTCCTTGACTTCTACCACGTTCAGGCCCGCCGCCTCCAGCGCGGCGATCACCTCGTCCCTGCGGCTGTCGATGATGCCGCTGGCAATGAACAGCCCGTTCTCTGCCAGCAGGCCGGGCACCGCGGGGGCCAGGCTCTTGATGGCGTTGGCCACAATGTTGGCCGTGATGATCTGATAGGTGCCGCTGGCCTGATCGGACAGATCTCCCACCAGGACCGTGAGCCTGCCCTCCACGCCGTTGAGTGCGGCATTCTCTCCGGCGGTGCGCACCGCTACCGGGTCGATATCCACGCCTTCGGCCCAGGCCGCCCCCAGCTTGAGCGCCGCGATCGCCAGAATGCCGCTGCCGGTGCCGATGTCCAGCACCCGCTCGCCGCCCTGCACATGCTCGTCCAGCGCCTCCAGGCACAGGCTGGTGGTCTCGTGGCCGCCGGTGCCAAAGGCCAGCCCCGGATCCAGCACCAGCTTGACCTTGTCGGTGTCAAATTCCTGCCAGGAGGGTACCACGGCCAACCGCCGGCCGATCTCCATCGGGTGATAATATCTGCGCCAGCCGTTCTGCCAGTCCTCCTGCTCCACACCCTCTGTGCGGACGGTATAGCTCACCCCGGCCGCTTCCATGCGGGCGGCGATCAGCGCCAGTGTTTCCACCGGAGAGGCCCCCGGCTCCAGATAGATATGAATGATCACCTGGTCGCGGGGCTTGTCCAGCAGCTCCTGCTCGATCAGGTCCACATGCGCGATCTCCTCCACCTGCTGTTCCAGGTCGCTGTAATCCTCGATATAAATACCGCCCTCGGCGATCATCGTCGCCACGGCTTCGGCGGCTTCGGCGTCGGCCTGGGCAACGGTCAGCTGAATATCTGTCCATTCCATGCTGTTTTTCCTCCTGTTGGATGTTCGGTATCCTTATAGTACCCGATTCTGCCTGCGGATGCAAGCACAGCCGGGCAGCGCATATGGAAAAATCCCCCGATTTTGAAGGCATTCCCCAAAAAAGAGGCCGCACAGTATGGATTTTTTATGCGTTCTATGGTAGAATCAAAGCAAGCTTTGAAGGGAAGCCCGGCAGCCGGAGCGCCATTGGGCCTGGGCTTGGTTTCAGCAGTACGCGGGCATCGCCCGCACCCATTCCCAAAACCGCCGGGGGCAGGCATTCCGTCTGCCTCTCGGCGGCATTTTTGCGCTGCGGCAAAGCTTTCCGTCAGAAAAAAGGAACCGCGTACACACGGAGCAAACAGGAGGTAAATCGTATGAAGATCATCCGCGCAAAAGATTATCAGGATATGTCCCGCAAGGCGGCCAACATCATCTCCGCCCAGGTCATCATGAAGCCGAACTGCGTGCTGGGCCTTGCCACCGGCGGCACCCCGGTGGGCGCTTATGCCCAGCTGGTGGAGTGGTACAACAAGGGCGACCTGGACTTTTCCGAAGTGACCACGGTCAACCTGGACGAGTACCGCGGCCTGCCCAAGGAGCATCCCGAAAGCTATTGGAGCTTTATGCACCGGAATCTGTTCGACAAGGTGAACATCCGCCCCGAAGCCATCCATCTGCCGGACGGCACCAACCCCGACGCCGCGGATGCCTGCCAGAAGTACAACGCCGCGATCCACTCGGTAGGCGGCATCGATCTGCAGCTGCTGGGCCTTGGCCCCAATGGTCACATCGGCTTCAACGAGCCGGGCGAAGCCTTTGAGCTGGAGACCCACTGCGTAGACCTGACCCCCGCCACCATCGAAGCCAATAAGCGCTTCTTTGACGGCAACGAGGATCTGGTGCCCAAGCAGGCCTATACGATGGGCATCAAGACCATCATGCAGGCGCGCAAAGTCCTGGTGGTTGCCAACGGCAAGGCCAAGGCCGAGGCCGTGCGTGCCGTGGTATGCGGCCCGGTCACTCCGGAGTGCCCGGGTTCCATCCTGCAGATGCACCCGGACTGCACCCTGGTGGTAGATGAGGAAGCCGCCAGCCTGCTGTGATCCCAGAAGAAAGGAACCGAGATCCATTATGAACGCAGCAGCCCTTACCTGGCGGCTTTTATCCGCCGCAGAGCTGACCGAGCTTTACCGCAGCGAAATGCGCCGCGACTTTCCCGCCGGAGAGCTGAAACCCCTGAGCATGATCCTATCCAGCGAAGCCGCAGGGCTCAGCCACACCTGGGGCGTCTACGATGGCGAAGCGCTGGCCGCCTATCTGCTGATGGTGCGTCCGGCGGGCAGCGCCGTCAGCCAGCTGGACTATTTTGCGGTGGTTCCCGCCTACCGTGCCGCGGGCCTGGGCGCACAGCTTCTGGCCGCTCTGCCGCAGCACGAGACAGGCGCGGGGGCCATCCTGATCGAGGCCGAATGCCCCGAAAAAGCACAGGACGAAGCGATGGCGCATCGTCGTCTGGGCTTTTACGCCCGCTGCGGAGCCAAAGACACGGGCTGGACCGAGCAGATGTTTGAAGCCTGGTTCCGGGTGCTGGTGCTGGACTGTCCCGGCGCAGAGCCGATGGAGCAGGAAACCGCCGTCCACGGCCTGATGGACTGTTACCGCCGTGTTATGGGGAGCGCCGACTGGCGCAGGCATATGCACTTTTTCCGCCCGGACGGTACACCGGAACAGGACATCCCCGAATAAACAACCCGCCGCCCGGCTCTTTGCAGCCGGGCGGCTTTTTTGCGTCCTTTGGGGACAGGGTGCCAGGATCTCCGGTCGGGATCCGGCACTTTTTCTGTTTTGGGCAGGAAATGTAAAAAGGAAGCACCGGATCGGGGACAGCATTTTACCAAAGCTTTTCTTTGCGGAAAAAGGCAACGCCAAAGCTTTACAGGCATTTTGCACAGACGTGGTCGCAGCAGGCGCTTTTGCGCGCTAAAATGGAGCCGTTCCAGAACAAACAAAAAACGACTCCGGGCCTGTGCCCGGCTGCTGCAAAGGAGATTCTGCTATGAAAAAGATTTCCCGCCGTTCCTTTCTCACCGCCTGCACTGCCTGCGCCGCTGCCGCTGCTCTGACCGCCTGCGGCGGTTCCGCTTCTTCCGCGGCTGCTTCTTCCACGGCTTCTTCTGCCGCGGCTGCCTCCCCGCAGGCCGCACTGTCCGGCAATGTCGCCACCGGCGGTTCCACCTCCATGAAAAATGTGATCGCCGCCCTGACCGAGGGCTTTGCCGAGGTCGCCCCGGATGTGACGGTCAGCTATGACCCCACCGGCTCCGGCGCGGGCATCACCGGCGCAATGGACAACACCCTGGACATCGGCCTGTCCTCCCGCGGGCTGAAGGACAGCGAGACCGGCGTGACCGGCACGATCGTGGCGCTGGACGGGATCGCCGTCATCCTGAACAATGCCAACCCCGTATCCGACCTGACCGTAGAGCAGCTGAAGCAGATGTTTACCGGCGAGATCACCAACTGGGCCGACGTGGGCGGCGAGGATGGCGAGATCGTCCTGATCGGCCGCGAGGCCGGTTCCGGCACCCGCGATGGCTTTGAGAGCATCGTGGGCGTGTCCGACGCATGCAGATATGTCCAGGAGCTGACCGCCACCGGAGCCGTCATCAGCGCGGTGGAATCCAACGCGCTGGCCATCGGCTACGCATCCCTGTCCGCCGTCAAGGATACCGTAAAAATGGTCACGGTGGAGGGCGTGGGATGCTCGGAAGAAACCGTAGTGGACGGCAGCTATGCCATCCAGCGTCCCTTTGTGTTCGTCACCAATGATTCCGTGGCCCTGTCCGCCCAGGCACAGGCTTTCCTGGACTTTGCCCTCAGCGAGGATGCCGCCGGCCTGATCCGCATCGCGGGCGCTGTCCCCGTGGTCTGAGCGGGGCGTTGTGCTCCGTCCGTCTGAGGGGGTCGCTATGAAACGAACCGCTTTTTCCGCTTTGCGCCGCCATCCCCGCACCGCCGCTGAGGTTTTTGAAACGGGGATGCAGATCCTGTTTTTTCTGTGCGGCATCCTTGCCGTGGGCTGTGTGATCCTGATCACGGTCTATATCGTGGCGGCGGGCCTGCCCGCCCTGCGGCAGATCGGCCTCAAGGAATTCCTGTTTGGCACGCGGTGGGCCTCCACCGCCGCAGAACCTGCCTTTGGCATCCTGCCGTTTCTGCTGTCCAGCGTGCTGGGCACGCTGGGTGCGGCGCTGCTGGGCGTACCGGTGGGCGTGCTGACCGCCGTTTTTCTTTCCAAGGCCGCGCCGCCCAGAGCACGCAGCGTGGCTGTGTCGGCCGTGGAGCTTCTCTCCGGCATCCCCAGCGTGGTGTTTGGTCTGCTGGGCATGCAGATCCTGGTGCCCGCCGTGGCAAAGGTGTTTGGCCTGGCCTCCGGCGCCTGCCTGCTGTCGGCTGTCATCGTGCTGGCGATCATGATCCTGCCCAGCATCGTGTCTGTTTCGGTCACAGCGCTGGACGCTGTCCCGCCCGAATATGAGCAGGGCAGCCTGGCACTGGGCGCCACCTGGGAAGAGACCTGGTTCCGGGTCAGCCTTCCAGCAGCCAAAAGCGGCATCGCCGCAGGCATCGTGCTGGGCATCGGCCGCGCCGTGGGCGAGGCGATGGCCGTGATGATGGTGGCGGGCAACAGCCCCAACATGCCGGGCCTGTTCAAAAGCGTCACCTTCCTGACCACAGCCATCGCCAAGGAAATGAGCTACGCCAGCGGCCTGCAAAAGCAGGCGCTGTTCAGCATTGCGCTGGTGCTGTTTTTGTTTATCATGGGCATCAATCTGCTGTTGAACTGGGTGCTGAAGGGAGGCAAGCGCCGTGAAAAATGAGTTTTCTTCCTCCCGCAGGCTGTGGAACCGGCTGGTCAGGGCGGCGCTGTGGGCCGCCGCCGGGCTGGTCCTGGCGCTGACGGCGGGCATCCTGCTGCTGGTTTTGGTGCGCGGACTGCCGCATATCCGCTGGGACTTTCTGACCGGGACGGCCAGCGTGCTGCGCGGCACCGACGGAATCCTGCCCGCCATCCTGAACACGCTGTATATCATCCTGCTTACACTTGCGATCGTGCTTCCGCTGGGCGTGGGCGCGGCGGTCTATCTGACCGAATATGCCGAAAACCGCCGCCTGATCGCCCTGATCGAGTTCACCAACGAAACGCTGGCGGGCATCCCCAGCATCCTGTATGGTCTGGTGGGCATGCTGGTGTTCTGCCAAACGCTGGGTCTGCGCACCAGCCTGCTGTCCGGCGCGCTGACGCTGGTCATCATGACCCTGCCCACCATCATACGCACCACCCAGGAATCCCTCAAGACGGTCCCCCAGGGCTATCGGGAAGGCGCCATGGGCCTGGGCGCGGGCAGGTGGCATCTGATCCGCACCATCGTGCTGCCGTGCAGCATCGACGGCGTAGTGACCGGCTGCATCCTTGCGGTGGGCCGCATCGTGGGCGAAAGCGCCGCCCTGCTGTTCACGGCGGGCGCGGCAGAGGTGATCGCCTCCAGCGTGCTCAAGGCTTACCGCTCCAATGGCGCTACCCTGTCGGTGCTGCTCTACCTGCGGGCCTTTGAGGATGGCAGCTTCACCTCCGCCTGGGCCATCGGCGCCGTGCTGCTGATCCTGGTGCTGGGCGTCAATCTGGCCGCGCGGCTGGCCAAGGCAAAGCTGCGCAGAAAGATGTGAGGGACTTTTCCCGCTTTCTTTTCCCGCTTTTTGAAAAAAGCGGGGCAAAAACTTTTTACACGCAAAACGCGTCCGCGTTTTGCAAAAAGGATATAAGGGGACTTATCTATGCAGACAGAACAGACGCCGGTGCTTTCGGCCAAAGATCTTGACCTGTGGTATGGCAGCTTCCAGGCGCTGAAGCATATCTCGCTGGACGTGGACGAACACGCAGTCACCGCGCTGATCGGGCCGTCCGGCTGTGGAAAATCCACCTTTTTAAAGACGCTCGACCGCATGAACGACCTTGTTCCCGGCATCCGCATCGAAGGCGAGGTCAGGCTGCGCGGGCAGGACATTTACGCCGCGGACATGCAGCTCACCGTCCTGCGCCGCCGGGTGGGTATGGTGTTCCAAAAGGCCAATCCCTTTCCGATGAGCATCTACGACAACATCACCTATGGCCCAAAGCTGCACGGCGTGCGCAGAAAGGACGAGCTGGATGCTCTGGTGGAAAGCTCTCTGCGGGGCGCAGCGCTCTGGGACGAGGTAAAAGACCGGCTGAAAAAAAGTGCGCTGGGGCTTTCGGGCGGACAGCAGCAGCGGCTGTGCATCGCGCGGGCGCTGGCCGTCAAGCCGGAGGTCCTGCTGATGGACGAGCCGACCAGCGCGCTGGATCCGGGTTCCACCATGAAGGTGGAAGAACTGATGAGCGAGCTGAAAAAGGATTATACGGTGGTCATCGTCACCCACAACATGCAGCAGGCCGTCCGCATCAGCGACCGCACCGCCTTTTTCCTGCTGGGCGAGCTGGTGGAGGAAGGCCCTACCGCCCGCATTTTCAGCACCCCGCAGGACAAGCGCACCGAGGATTACATTTCGGGACGCTTCGGCTGAGCAAAGGAGGCACACAATGAGCAACCGCAAGCAGTTTGATGCAGACCTGCACACCCTGCGCAGCACGCTGTACGACATGGGCCGGCACGCCGCCGATGCCGTGGAAAACGCGCTGCAAGCCCTGTGCACTGCCGATGCGCAGGCCGCCGCAGCCGTCGTCAAGGGCGATGCCGAGATCAACCGCATGGAACGGGAGATCGAGCACCGCTGCATGACCCTGCTGCTGCGCCAGCAGCCGATGGCCGGGGATCTGCGCAGCATTTCGGCCGCGCTGAAGGTCGTTACCGATCTGGAGCGCATCGGCGACCACGCCGCAGACATCGCGGAGATCATCCCGCACCTGTGCGCGGCCCGGAAAGAGGGCGACCCTGCCATCAGCCAGGCCATCTGCATGGGCCAGAAAGCCCACCGCATGATCCTGGACGCGCTGGCCGCCTTTGCCGCCGCGGACGAAGCTGCCGCCCGCAAGGTGATCGCCGCGGATGACGAGGTGGATTTTGATTTCAATGCCATCAAGCACAATCTGGCCCGGGAGATCGCCGCCGCGCCGGACAAGGTGGATGCCGCGCTGGATCTGCTGATGGTCATCAAGTATCTGGAGCGCATCGGGGATCATGCCGTCAACGCCGCCGAATGGGTGTCGTTTTTGCGCACAGGGCGGTATCTGGACGAGGATCTGTTTTAAAAATATTGGCCGGGCCTGCGCGCTGCGCGGGCCTGTTTTTTTGCCGCGGCAAAAATTCTTCCAGCTTTTGCGCGTTCGTGCAATCTTTTCCGTCCTTATTTCGTATATAGGGGTGAAGGGCTTTTCCAAAAGGCCCGCCCGAACCCGTGCGGCAGGCGTCCGACCTCCCCCGTCCCCGCCTGCCGCGCCTGATTGGAGGAAATATAGACATGACACAGACCCCGAAGCGTCTGCCGCAGCCCCGCACCGAATCGGTCAGCCGCGATGCGCTTGTGCAGGCTGCGCTGAAAGAGATCACCACGAATTACCGGGAAGCCAGCCTTTCCAACGTTGCGCGGGAGTATGGCGTTTCTCTTGCGTATGTCAGCGAGTGTGTGCGCGCCCGGACCGGCCGCACCTACAAGGAGCTGCTGCAGCGCCACCGCATGGAAACCGCCGCCCGCCTGCTGCGCCGCAGCGATCTGAACATCCAGCAGATCATCACCCAGGTGGGCTACGAAAACACCAGCTATTTTTACCGCCTGTTCCACGAGCGCTATGGCCTCAGCCCGCGGGAATACCGCATGCAGCGCGCCGCCCGCGCCCATTCCTAAGCGTTCCCCGGCGCCTACATCGGTCAGGACATGCCGCAAAAACTGCGATATGTCCTGTTTTTTTGCTTGTTGACAGGTTTTTTGTCCGGAAATATGGCATTTTCGGGCAAAATATAGTATAATCTCTTTATTCTGGAATGGTGTGCCCTTGCTGCGGCGCACAACAAAGAGAGGGTGGAATTGGATGTTTCGTGGAGCGACTCGTTCCGATCTGGATCAGATCATGAAAATCTACGCTCGTGCCCGGGCAGAAATGGCGGCGGCAGGCAATCCGACCCAGTGGGGAGAAAACTATCCCTCGCGGGAGCTGATCGAGCAGGATATTCTGAGCAACCGGCTGTTCGTATATCTGACCAACGGTCAGATGGAAGCCGTGTTCGCTTTCATTTTGGGAAAGGATCCCACCTATGCGCAGATCGAGGACGGCGCATGGCTGGATGATACGCGGTCTTACGGCACCGTGCATCGGCTGGCTTCGGCGGGGCTGCGCCCCGGCGTGGGCAAAGAAGTGCTGGACTGGTGCCTGGAGCACTGTGAAACGCTGCGCGCCGATACCCATGCGGACAACAAGATCATGCAGCATGTGCTGGAAAAAAGCGGCTTTGTCCGCTGCGGCGTGATCCATGTGGCCGATGGTACGCCCCGCATCGCCTATCAGAAGCTGGCGCCGGCCATGCCGCTGGGCTGAGGAAGGGGAGCGCGCAAAATGAAGATCACACAGATCCGGCTGGGCCGCATCTCGGTGCCCCTTCGGGTCCCTTTTAAGACAGCGCTGCGCACTGTGAACAGCGTTGAGGACGTTGTGGTAGAGCTGCATACCGACACCGGCGCGGTGGGCTATGGCGAAGCGCCCCCCACCGGCGTGATCACCGGCGACACAGCCGGCGCGATCATCGGCGCGATCCGGGATCACATCGCCCCGGCTATCGTGGGGCACAATATCGAGGAATTTGAGGATCTGACCGCCGCCGTGCAAAAGGCTCTTGTGCATAACACCAGCGCCAAGGCCGCGGTGGATATGGCGCTGTGGGATCTGTGGGGACAGCGGTGGAACATCCCTGTCTACCGGATGCTGGGCGGAGCGCGGCAGAAGCTTGTGACCGATATCACCATCAGCGTGAACCCGCCCAAGGAGATGGCCCGCGATGCCCGCGATGCCGTTGCGCGCGGCTATGACTGCCTGAAGGTCAAGGTGGGCGCAGACCCTGCGCTGGACGTGGCACGGCTGGCTGCGGTGCGGCAGGCCGTGGGCGGCGAAGTGCGCATCCGCATCGATGCAAACCAGGCATGGAATGCGCGCCAGGCGGTGCGCATCCTGAACCAGATGCAGGATAAGGGGCTGAACATCGAGTTTGTGGAACAGCCCGTCCCTGCGGCGGATCTGGAAGGGCTGCAATATGTGACCCTGCACAGCGATGTGCCGGTGCTGGCGGATGAAAGCGTGTTCAGCCCCGCCGATGCCCTGCGCATCATGCAGACCCGCGCGGCGGATCTTGTGAACATCAAGCTGATGAAGTGCGGCGGCATCACCAACGCCCTGCGCATCGCCTCTGCCGCAGAGGTCTACGGCGTGGAGTGCATGATCGGCTGCATGCTGGAAGCAAAGATCTCGGTCAATGCCGCCGTCCAACTGGCCTGCGCGAAAAAGATCATTACCCGCGTGGATCTGGACGGCCCTGTCCTGTGCAGCGAAGATCCCATCCTGGGCGGCGCAGTGTTCGCTGAAAAGGAGATCACGGTTTCCGATGCTCCCGGCCTTGGCATCCGCGGTGTGGAGCCTGGACGCATCTGCTACCTGGAAGGGTAAGCGTTTTAACGGGGGCTTTCCCGCTTTTTGAAAAAAGCGGGGCAAAAACGTTCCCATCGGCCCATGCCTGCGCATGGGCCGAATTTTTTTGCCCGTGTGGGATCGCTTCCTCTGATCTCCCAAAGCAGGATTGCATTTTCCACAAAATCGGAGGCATTTCCAGTAAAATTTGCCCATCGTTGTACATTTTGACCGGAAGCGCTTGACGTTTTTGCGCAGAATAGATAATATACAATTGAGAAAAAGCGCAAAGACGGGCGCACTGCCCGCCGCAGTGCGCTTCAGAGAGGTTCTCGAAGAAGGTATACTTGCAAATTCTGAGGTTCATACGGGAGGACCATCATGACAAATGCAGAAAAACTTGCCCTCGCAAAGCACGCCTGCCGCATCCGCATGGGCGTGATCGAGGGAACTCATAGCGCCAAGTGCGGTCATCCGGGCGGCAGTCTGGATCTTGCTGAAGTGCTCAGCTACCTGTATTTTAAGGAGATGAACATCGACCCCGCCCGGCCGGATATGCCGGAGCGTGACCGTCTGGTGCTCTCCAAGGGCCATGCAGCACCGGCGCTGTACGCAGCTCTGGCCTGGCGCGGCTACTTCCCTGTGGAGGACATGTACTCCCTGCGTCAGATCGGCAGCCACCTGCAGGGCCACCCCAATATGCTGACCACCCCGGGCATCGATATGTCCACCGGCAGCCTGGGCCAGGGCGTTTCCGCCGCATGCGGTATGGCTCTGGGCGCAAAGAAGAAGGGGCTGTCCCTGAGCGTCTACGCCATTCTGGGCGACGGCGAGATCGAAGAGGGCGAATGCTGGGAGGCCTTTATGTTTGCTTCCCACTACGGCCTGAGCAACCTGTGCGTGATGATCGACCTGAACCACATGCAGATCGACGGCACCATTGAAGAGGTCATGAACTGCGCGCCTCTGGACGAAAAGCTGAAGGCCTTCAACTTCAATGTGCTGACCATCGACGGCCACGACTTTGACCAGATCGAGGCTGCGCTGGCCGCCTTCCATGCCGAGAACGACAAGCCCACCTGCATCATCCTGAACACCACCAAGGGCAAGGGCGTTTCCTATATGACCAACGCGCTGGACTGGCACGGCAAAGGCCCCAACGACGAGGAATACCGCATCGCCATGGAGGAGCTGAACGCCGCCTGGGATGCGCTGGAGAAGGAGGGCAACTGAGATGGCAGACGTGAAGAAGATCGCCACCCGCGAGGGCTACGGCAACGCCCTGAAGGAGCTGGCCGCAGAAGGACATGACGACCTGGTGGTCCTGGATGCTGACCTGGCCGCCGCCACCAAGACCAATATGTTCCGCAAGGCATACCCGGACCGTCACTTTGACTGCGGCATTGCCGAAGCCAACATGATGGGCGTGGCCGCGGGTCTGGCCACCATGGGCTATGTGCCCTTTGTTTCCAGCTTTGCCATGTTTGCGGCAGGCCGTGCCTTTGAGCAGATCCGCAACAGCATTGCCCACCCCTGCATGAACGTGAAGATCGGCGCTACCCACGGCGGCATCTCTGTGGGCGAGGACGGCGCTTCCCACCAGTGCTGCGAGGACTTTGCCCTGATGCGCAGTCTGCCCGGCATGACCATCATCTGCCCGGCAGACGATGTGGAGGCCCGCGCCGCTGTCAAGGCGGCTTATGCCATGCACGGCCCGGTCTATCTGCGCTTTGGCCGTCTGGCCGTGCCCGTGTTCCACGATGAGGCCAACTATCATTTCGAGATCGGCAAGGGCGAGCAGATCACCGAGGGCGACGACATCGCCATCATCGCCACCGGCCTGATGGTCAACGAGGCGCGCATGGCCGCCGAACAGCTGGCCGCCGAGGGCATCCACGCCCGCGTGCTGAACATGCACACCATCAAGCCCCTGGACGAGGAGCTGGTGCTCAAAGCCGCCAAAGAGTGCGGCAAAATCATCACCGCCGAGGAGCACAGCGTCATCGGCGGCCTGGGCGAGGCAGTCTGCTCTCTGCTGAGCGAAAAGCTGCCCACTCCTGTGCGCCGCATTGGTGTGCAGGACAAGTTCGGCTGCTCCGGCCCCGCCTGGGATCTGCTGAAGGAGTACGGCCTGGATGCCGCCACCATCTGCAAGACCACAAAGGAAATGCTGGGCAAGTAACCCATCTGGATACAAAGACCGCCGCACGGGATGTGCGGCGGTCTTTTTTTGTTTCAGCACAGCCCAAAGCTGTGGTATACCTCCCGGAACACTTCGGTCAGCGTGCGCATCTCCGGGCGGGGATCCCCCCGCAGGGTCAGCAGGCAGGTATCCGGGATGGGCTGGGGCAGAGGAAGGGTCAGATACCATTCGTCCGGGAAGGAGGGGTACTTCATGGGGCAGAAGAACATGATCCCTCCGGCAAGAAGGTCGGTGTAGGCGGATTCATAGTCATCCTGCATGCGCCATTCCGGTATGGAATAGGGCATGCCGGGCTGGATGCGGATATAGGCGGCCAGCTCCTGATACAGCGGCTCATAAAGGATATGCTGCCCGGCCAGGTCCGCGGGGCGCAGCATGCCCCGGCCATGCAGCGGGTGATCCGGTGCGGCCACAAAATAACAGCCGTTGTGCACGACCGGCATGGCCTCCACCTCCGCTTGCAGCGGGCGCAGAGGCAGGCAGAGCACCGCGTCTGCCTGGGTGCACAGCAAATGATGGATGCTGCCCTGCACCGGCCGGGTGTCCACCTTGAATTCATAGCCGGGCAGGGCCGCATGCAGCCGGGCGATCAGGGCGGGGTAGACTGGATCCCGGCGCAGCAGCACCGGCGGCAGCCGCAGGATCAGCTGCCGGCGGTGCGCAAAGGCTTTCAGGTCGGCGCGGGCAGTCAGGATCTGGCGGAAGATCTGCTCGGCGTAGGGCTGCAAAGCCGCGCCCGCTTCGGTCAGCTCCACCCTGGTGGTGCTGCGGCGGAACAGCTCCACCTCCAGTTCCTTCTCCAGGCTGCGGATCTGGTAGCTGAGGGCGGGCTGGGTGCAGTACAGCTCCTGTGCCGCGCGGGAAAAGTTCAGCGTGCGGCTCACCGTCAGAAAACACAACAGCTGCTGTTCGGTCATAAAAGGCTCCTTTCCCAAAGAACTGTACCTATTGTAGCATAAAATGCAGATATTATAAAAGAATTTTATAAGCGCTTCAAAAATTTTTTAATTCCGTTCCGACTTTGTTTAATTTATACTTATCTCAGACACAGGCAGGCGTGCTGCCTGATAAGAAGCGTAGGAACAAGAAAAAAGGAGAAAGTACCATGGAAAAGATCTCCCGCAAAAATTTCCTGAAAGTTGCCGCTGCCGCCGCCATGAGCGGCGTCACCGCCACCGCACTGGCCGCATGCAGCGGTTCCGGCGCATCCTCCACCGCAGCTTCCGGCGGTGAGGCCATCTACACCCCCGGCACCTATACCGGCACGGCGCAGGGCATCGGAGAGGTCAAAGTGACCATGACCTTCAGCGAAAGCGCCATCACCGAGGTCGTGGTGGATACCTCTGCGGAAACCGAGAACATCGGCGGCGTGGCCGCACCCACCCTGCAGGAAGCTCTGATGAAAGCGCAGAGCGCTGAGGTGGACAACATTTCCGGCGCGACCGTCACCACCAACGCCGTCAAACAAGCCGCCGCCAGCTGCATCGAGCAGGCCATGGGTGTGCACAAAGAGCCTGCCGCCGAGCAGCCCGCTGCCGACAATGGCGACGACTGGCTGGGCGAGGAACCGCAGGTCCAGGCCAGCGAGACCCGCGACTTTGACGTTGTCGTCATCGGAGCAGGTCTGTCCGGCATCTGCGCCGCCCGCGCCGCCGCCGAGGAGGGCGCAAAGGTCGCCATCGTGGAAAAGAGCGCTTCCTTCAACTGCCGCAGCGGTGAGTACGCCCTGCTGAACGGCAGCCTGAACAAGCGCTGGGGCCGCGAGAACATCGTGGATCCGGATGTGGTGGTCAACCGCCTGATGCGGGAGTGCACCTACCGCAACAAGCGCCCCATCCTGAAAAAGTGGGCGGATCATGCACACGAGGTCATGGACTGGTTCATCGAGGCCTACCCCGAGCTGACCATCTGCGACACCACCCGCCAGAAGGTCACTCAGGAGCAGTTCGACAAGGGCATTCTGGTTCCGCTGGCATGGCCCCAGCCCGAGCACTACGACTACCGCAACGAGGAGTTCCCCACCTTCCCCTCCAGCATGGAGTTCCGCTCCTCCCGCCGGGATCAGCAGGGCTTCATCGTGGAAGCCAACCTAAACAAGGCTCTGGAAGCCGGCGCAGAGACCTTCTACGGCTGCTTTGGTACCAAGCTGCTGAAGGACAGCACCGGCCGCGTGACCGGCGTGGTCATCCGCGATGCCAACAACGGCAACAAGTACATCCAGCTCAACGCCAGCAAGGGCGTGATCCTGGCCACCGGCGACAACTCCGGCGATGAGAAGATCATGAAGCATTTTGCCCCCGAGATCGTGGAAAAGAACATCATGAACATGGGCGCCATGGGCATGCTGGGCGTGGACGTGGAAGGCAAGACCGTTGAGACCGGCGACGGCCTGCGCATGGGCGCATGGATCGGCGCAAAGGTGCAGGACTTCCACGCACCCATGACCCACCACATGGGCAGCGGCATGGGCGTGACCCCCTTCCTGCAGCTGAACAAGCGCGGCGAGCGCTTTATGAACGAGTGCATCCCCGGCCAGCAGCTGGAAAACCAGATCGAGCTGCAGCCCGAGTGCGCCTCCTTCCAGATCTACGACTCCAAGTGGGGCGAGCAGATCCCCTACATGCCGGCCAACCACGGCGGCCTGTGCTACATCATCCCGGAGAACGAGGACGAGTCCAACCCCAACTATACCGACCGTCAGTACACCAAGATCAGCGCCAAAGCCGAGGCTTACCAGTTCAAGGCCGACACCCTGGAGGATCTGCTGAAGCAGTGCGGCTTCGAGGGCGAGGCGCTGGACAACGCGCTGGCCTCCATCGAGCGCTACAATCAGCTGGCCAAGTCCGGCTCGGATGACGACTTCGGCAAGCCCGCAAGCCGCATGTTCGCGCTGGAGAATCCCCCGTACTACGCCTGTCAGTGGGGCACCACAGCCATGCTGGTCTGCGTGGGCGGCCTGGAGAGCGACGAGAACTGCCACACCTTTACGGAGGAAAACACCGCAAGCCCCAAGCGCGACATCATCCAGGGCCTGTACGTCTGCGGCAATGTTCAGGGCAGCCGCTATGCCGTGGAGTACCCCATCTGCATGCGCGGCATCAGCCACAGCCTGTGCGTTTACTACGGCTATGTGGCCGGCAAGAACTGCGTGGCCGGGGTCTAAAAGGGTCTGACCCAGCTTTTCTTTCTTCCATTTTGATAAACGCTGCCGCGTCTGCGGCACAAGGGATCCGCACGGGGGCTGCCCGTGCGGGTCTTTTGCGCTGCAAAGTCCGGCGGGAAACAAAAAACCGGCCGTTTCGTGACAAGGTCACGGAAAAGCAGCCCTCCGCTGGGGTATACTAAGGCTGTCAAAAGGAAACACACCTGTTATGGAGGGTAAAAAATATGGCAGTTATTACGATCACGAAGGACAATTTCGACTCTGAAGTGCTCCACAGCGATAAAACCGTTCTGCTGGACTTCTGGGCCAGCTGGTGCGGCCCCTGCCGCATGCTTTCGCCCATTGTGGACGAGGTGGCCGAGGAGCGCCCGGACGTCAAGGTGGGCAAGGTGAACGTGGACGAGCAGCCGGAGCTGGCGGGCCAGTTCGGGGTCATGAGCATCCCCACCCTGCTGGTGTTCAAAAATGGCAAGCTGATCCATCAGAGCGCAGGCTCCCGCCCCAAGAGCGGCGTATTGAGTCTGCTGGGCTGAGCAACTTGAAAAGCACTCCCCGCTTTGCACGCAGCACCGTGCAGGGCGGGGATTTTTTGCGCGCCGGGCGCATCACCCCCTGTACAAACGCACCAGAAAAGCGGTATAATCAGCTAAAAACACTGTCGCTTTTACGCTTTACAACTTTATCACGCTAAAGTATAATAAAGACACTGCTGGTGCCGCGCGGCGCGCGGCACCAGCGTGTGAGAAATGGGACGAATGGGAGAATACCGGAATATGGAATTGGATCTTTCCTGTCTACAGCCCAAGGAACAGGCCTCCTTTGCGCTGCGGGCGCTGTATGAGGCGGCGGGCTGCCGCAAATACCACATGGGCCGGTTCGAGGAATACGGCCTGTATCAGGCCAACCGCAGCTTTTTGTCCTCGGAGCAGGTCATCACCTTCACCGATCTGGACGGCCGCCTGCTGGCGCTCAAGCCGGACGTGACCCTGTCCATCGCCAAAACCGCCCAGCCTGCGCCGGGCCAGACCCTGAAATATTATTACAGCGAAAACGTCTACCGTCCTTCGGCGGAGAGCCACACCTTTAAAGAGATCTCCCAGATGGGCCTGGAGCTGCTGGGCAGGATCGGACAGGAGCAGCTGCGCCAGACCGTGCAGCTGGCGGCCCAGTCGCTGGCGGCGCTGGGCCGGGCATGGGTGCTGGAGGTCAGCCACATGGGGTATCTTTCCGGCCTGCTGGACGCGCTGAGCGCGCCGGAGCGCACCCGTCCGCTGCTTTTGGAAAAGCTGCGGGCCAAAAACGTCCACGAGCTGCGGGCCGCAGCGCTGGATGCCGGGCTGGGCGAAGCCGGGGCGGACGCTCTGGCCCAGGTGCTGGGGCTGTCCGGCGCTTATCCCGCCGCATTGGAGCGGGCCGCAGCGCTCTGCCGCAACGATGCAATGGCCGCAGCTGTTGCCGAGCTGCAAGCCCTGGCCGAACCGCTGGCCGCTGCGGGCGGAGCCGTGCGGCTGGATCTGACCCTGACCGGCGAGATGGAATATTACAACGGCCTTGTGTTCCAGGGCTATCTACAGGGTCTGCCCCGCCCGCTGCTCAAGGGCGGACGCTACGACCTGCTGATGCAAAAGTTCACCCCCGGCGCGGGAGCCATCGGCTTTGCGGTCTATCTGGATGAGCTGGACCGCCTGAGCGCGCCGCTGCCCCCCGTTCAGCAGCAGCACCGCGATCGTGTGATGCTGAGCGTGGCTTTGCCCAAGGGCCGCCTTGGTGACAAGGTGTACAACCTGCTGGCCCGCATCGGCTACGGCTGTCCGGAGGATTACAACGCCACCCGCAAGCTGGTGGTGGAAAACCCGGCGGCGGGCATCCGCTACTTTTTGGTCAAGCCCAGCGATGTGGCCATCTATGTGGAGCATGGCGCGGCAGACGTGGGCATCGTGGGCAAGGATATCCTGACCGAGGCCGAAGCCGACGTCTACGAGCTGCTGGACACCGGCCTTGGCAAATGCCGCATGTGCGTGGCCGCCCCCGCCGATTACTGCGATGACCCCAGCCGCCCCGTGCGGGTGGCTACCAAATTCGTCAGCATCGCCAAGAGCTATTACGCCTCCATCGGGCGGGATATCGAGATCATCAAGCTGAACGGCTCCATCGAGCTGGCCCCCATCCTGGGCCTTTCGGATGTCATCGTGGATATCGTGGAGACCGGCACCACCCTGCGGGAGAACGGCCTGAAGGTCGTCACCGAGTTCATGCCCATTTCGGCCCGGTTCATCGCCAACAAAGCCAGCTATCAGTTCAAGCACCGGGAAATGGAGACCATGCTGGAAAAGCTGCGCAGCACGCTGGAAGAGGAGAAAAACAAATGATCAAAATTTATGAATTTGATGCCCTGAGGCCGGAGGAGATCCTGAACCGCGATCTGAGAGCCGAAAAAAACGTGGAGGATGTGGTGGACGCCATCATTGCGGACGTGCGCGCCCGGGGCGATGCGGCGCTGAAGGACTACGCCCTGAAATTTGACGGCGCAGCGCTGGACAGCATCCAGGTCACGCAGGAGGAGATCGACGAAGCATTCGCGGGCATGGATCCCTACTTCCTGGAAACGCTGCGTCAGGCCGCCGCCAACATCGAGGCCTTCCACCGCCAGCAGGTGCACAAGAATTTTGTGCTCAACGACCAGCCCGGCGTGGTGCTGGGCCAGAAATACACCCCCATCGAAAAAGCAGGCGTGTATGTGCCCGGCGGCACCGCCGCTTATCCTTCCACTGTGCTGATGGATGTGATCCCCGCAAAGGTAGCGGGCGTGAGCGAGATCATCATGACCACCCCCGCGGGCCGGGACGGAAAGGTGAACCCGGTGATCCTGGCCGCGGCAGCCACCGCAGGCGTGACCAAAATCTTCAAGACCGGCGGCGCACAGGCTGTGGCGGCACTGGCCTATGGCACCGAGAGCGTGCCTGCCGTGGATAAGATCGTCGGCCCGGGCAACATCTATGTGGCCACCGCCAAGCGCAAGGTATTTGGCAAGGTGGGCATCGACATGATCGCAGGCCCCAGCGAGATCCTGGTGCTGGCAGACGGCGGATGCAACCCCGCCTGGGTCGCCGCCGACCTGTTGAGCCAGGCCGAGCACGACAAGCTGGCCAGCCCGGTGCTGGTCACGGACAGTCCGGAGCTGGCCAAGGCAGTGCAGGCCGAGCTGGAGGTGCAGATCCCCCAGCTGCCCCGCGCCGCCATCGCCCGCGTCAGCGTAGACGATAATGGAAAGATCATCGTCTGCTCCGATCTGCACAAGGCCATCGAAGCCTGCAACATCATCGCGCCGGAACATCTGGAAGTCTGTGTGGATGACCCCTTTGGCGTGCTGAACGAGATCAAAAACGCGGGCAGCATCTTCCTGGGCCGCTGCGTGCCGGAGGCGCTGGGCGATTACTTCGCAGGCCCCAACCACACTTTGCCTACCAGCGGCACCGCACGTTTTTCCAGCCCGCTCGGTGTGGATGATTTTGTCAAAAAGTCCAGCTTCCTCTATTATACCCCCCAAGCGCTGCGGGCCGTTGCGCCCCGCGTGGCAGACTTTGCCGAGCGCGAGGGCCTGCATGCACACGCACGCAGCGTGACCATCCGCTGCGAGGAGGAAAAAGCATGACCGACGCCGAACGTCTGGCCGCCTACGAGAGCATGCAGGCCTTTGTCCGGGCGGAATATGACCGCGCCGCCACCCGTATGGCAGAGCTGCGGGCCGCCGGCCGGGAGAAAAGCGCCACCTACCGCCAGATGATGGGCAACAAGCTGACCTACCAGAACATTCTGGATCTTTACAAAATATACGGGTTGTAATAAAAGGAGAGCGATTTCCATGAGCCGCTACCTCACCCCCACGCTGACCGCGCTGGAGCCTTACACCCCCGGCGAGCAGCCCCAGGATCAGCAATACGTCAAGCTGAACACCAACGAAAGCCCCTATCCGCCTTCCCCGGAGGTGCTGGCGGCGGTCAATGCCGCCGAAGTATCCAATCTGCGGCTGTATTCCGACCCGGCATGCGCGGAGTTCCTGCGCACGGCGGCGGAGTGCTTCGGCCTCAGGCCCGACCAGATCATGCCGGGCAACGGCAGCGACGAGAACCTCTATCTTGCGCTGCGGGCTTTCTGCGACACGAACCACCCTCTGGCCTACGCGGATGTGACCTACGGCTGCTACAAGGTCTGGTGCGATCTGATGCACATCCCCAGCCACGTCATCCCGCTGAAAGAGGATTTCACCCTTGATCCCGCCGACTACCACGGCCTGAACGAGACCATCGTCATCGCCAATCCCAACGCCCCCACCGGCATCGCCCTGCCCCGCAGCGCCATCGAAGGCATTTTACAGGCAAATCCGGACAGCGTGGTGATCGTGGACGAAGCCTATGTGGACTTTGGCGGCGAAAGCTGTGTTCCGCTCATCGACCGATACGACAACCTTCTGGTCGTGCAGACCTTTTCCAAATCCCGCCAGATGGCAGGTGCACGGCTGGGCCTGGCGATGGGCAGCGCACAGCTGATCGCGGATCTGAACCGGGTCAAGTTCAGCCTGAACCCCTACAACATCAACCGCCTGACCCTGAAAGCCGGAAAAGCCGCTCTGGAGGACAAAGCTTACTTTGACCAGACCCGGCAGGCCATCATGGACACGCGGGCCTGGGCCGCCGCAGAGCTGAAAAAGCGGGGCTTTGTGCTGACCGAAAGCTGCTCCAATTTCCTCTTTGCTTCGACAAAGCGGAAAGAAGGAAAGGAACTTTACCTGGAGTTGAAGAAAAACGGCGTTCTGGTACGGCATTTTGACGCGCCGCGCATTTCCAACTGGCTGCGCATCACCATCGGCACACCGCAGCAGATGCAGACGCTGCTGGACGCGCTGGACAGGATTCTGGAGGGCTGAATCATGCGGGAAGTGACCATCGAGCGCAACACCAACGAAACACAGATCGAGCTGACCCTGAATCTGGACGGCGCGGGCCGGTATCAGGTGGACACCGGGTGCGGCTTTCTCAACCACATGCTGGAGCTGTTTGCGCGGCACGGACGATTTGACCTTGTGCTGACCTGCCACGGCGATGTGGAGGTGGACTATCACCACACTGCGGAGGACATTGGCATCACGCTGGGGCAGGCGTTTGCGCGGGCGCTGGGGGATATGCGGGGCATCCAGCGGTACGGCAGCTTTCATCTGCCGATGGACGAAGCGCTGGTGCTGTGCGCTGTAGACCTGTCCGGCCGATGCACCCTGAACTGGGACGTACATTGTCTGACCGAAAAGGTGGGCGATTTTGACGTAGAATGCGCCAAAGAGTTCTGGCTGGGCTTTGCCCGCAGCGTGCCCGCAACGCTCCACTTTGTACAATTTGCAGGAGAAAATACACATCATATTCTGGAAGCCTGCTTCAAGGGTGCGGGCCGTGCGCTGGGCGGCGCGGTGCGCATCGATGACGCACACCGGGACGAGATCCCCTCGACGAAAGGACTGCTGGTATGATCGCGATCATTGATTACGGCGTAGGCAATCTGTTCAGTCTGCGTTCCAGTCTGGCCCATCTGGGGCTGGAAGCCGCCGTCACCGCAGACCCGGCTGTGATCCGGGCGGCCGACCGGGTGATCCTGCCCGGCGTGGGCGCGTTTGGCGACGCGATGGACAAGCTGACCGCCACCGGCCTTGTGCCAGTCATTCAGCAGGAGGCCGCTCAAAAGCCTCTGCTGGGCATCTGTCTGGGCATGCAGCTGCTGTTTGAAAAAAGCTATGAATACGGCGAGCACGCGGGCCTGGGCTTTGTAAAGGGCGCGGTCTGCCCGCTGGAGCCTGATCTTGCAGACAAAAACCTGAAAGTTCCACAAATCGGCTGGAATGCCCTGCATATCCTGCGGGACGACCCGCTGTTCAAGTATATCCGGGAAGGCGAACACGTTTATTACGTTCACAGCTATTATGGCAAAAACTGCGCCGAGAGCACACTTGCCACCAGCGAATACTCCATCCCCGTTACCGGCGTGGTGCGTGCAGGCAAGGTGTATGGCACCCAGTTCCATCCCGAAAAGAGCGGCGATACCGGGCTGCGGATCCTGAAAGCCTTTGCGGAGCTGTAGTAAGGAAAAACGGCATCGGAGATGCATCCTTATAGAGCGCGGACGGGATGGGTCAGGCTTATGCCCTGTTGCCAGGGCGATAGCCGGTGGAATGTTCTCTTTTGTCTCGCCAAAAGAGAACCAGAAAAGCGACCCGCGTTGAGATGCTCGGCGGTGGCGAAGCCAGAAAAGCCCCAGTGGGGCTTTTCAGCCGACAGTCCGGTTTGCGCAGCAAATGCCGCGTGTTCAGCGCGGCAAGGACAGGGGGCACGACCGGGGTGCTGCCCTGGACTCTGTGCATCCCGAAAGAGCGCGGACGGGATGGGTCAGGCTTATGCCCTGTTATTCAATCGATAGCCGATGGAA
>JBJERU010000094.1:0-26950 GCA_051882415.1 Faecalibacterium sp.
TGTACATGACCGGCGCGGCGCTGAAGCCCTTTGACGTGTGGTTGGCGGACTACACCGGGAAAACGCCGACGGTGAACTTCAAGTATGGAATGCACCAGTATACCAGCAAGGGTACTGTGCCGGGCATCTCCGGCGGCGTGGATCTGAGCCGGGCCTTTAAGGACTACCCGGCCATTATCAAACGCGCTGGGCTGGAGAGAGTGAGGGGGTGATACTGGTGAACATCGAAAAAGCATTTAAGCATGCGGAATATGTTTCCGAAAACGGAAAGAAAACTATTTCTGATGTTGAGCATTCATTTGTTCTCTTCGCAAAAAGTCTCTGTGACGTGCTCCCTGAAAGCCGAGAAAAGAGCTTATTTTTAACGAAATTGCAGGAAGCGAAGTTTTGGGCAATTGAGTGTATTGCAAAGAACTGTGTGCGCTCCGATGGGGGTGAAACCGATGTACATTGACGCGGATACCATCATCAAAGCGGCCAGCATCGTCACGGCGCTGGGGGTGCTGCTGGGCGGGCTTTTTGGAATCTGCAAAAGCATTTCCAAAGCACAGGAGGCCGACCGCAAGCAGACCGAGCAGATCAAGGCCATCCAGACCGAGCAGACCTTGCTCTGCTACGCGGTGCTGGCCTGCCTGAAAGGGCTGAAGGAGCAGGGCTGCAACGGCCCGGTGACGGAGGCCATTGAAAAGATGGACAAGCACCTGAATAAAAAAGCACATGAGCAGGAGTAAGCGCAATTTGCGCTGAAATCAGCCAAAATCAAAAAAGTGTTCTATACCATAGAGCACGGAAAGAGGTACACATGAATACCAAACTGAACATTTCCGCCGCCACCATCGCCCGCACCGCTGCTCTGGCGCTGGCCCTGACCAACCAGGTGCTGAGCGCCTGCGGCAAGCCGGTGCTGCCCATCGAGAGCGCAACCGTAGAACAGCTTGTGACCGCTGGTATCACCTGCGCCACCGCGCTTGTGGCTTGGTGGAAGAATAACAGCTTCACCCCGGAGGCGCTGGCCGCTGACGACTACATGAACAATCTGAAAGCCAGCAAGTAAATATTTCATCCCTACATAGCAAGGAGCCGCAATCCTGTCAGAAGGGTTGCGGCTCCTTGCTTATTGTTCGGTTTCATCATCCGGCACATATTCCAGTATGTCGCCGGGTTGACATCGAAGCAGTCGGCAAATAGTTTCAATGTTTGACCACGATAGTTGACCACCATCGCGTAATTTTTGAAGTGTAGACTGGCTCAGCAAACCTAAAGTTCTTATTTTGTTTGTGTTATAGCCAGCATTTTTTAATGCCTCCAGGATATTCACCTTAAACCTCAATGGCATAATTCTACCTCCTTTTCAACATCTATTATACTGTGAGAGCTGCACGAAAACAAGTGCAAAAATGACAGGAATCAACACGAATATTAGTGTGATTTGCCAATGGATATGCACTAATATTCGTGCTATAATGGTTACATGGAAAGGAGGTCAGAGGTGCAAGGGAGCAAACACCGGGAGGTGATGCTCAATGACAAGCAAGGAATTTGCAAAGCTCACCAGAGCCGAGCAGGTTGCACGCTTTGAGGCATACAAAAAAGCGGCCAGCGCTGGAACGCTGAACCGCTAAACGCCAGAAGCCAACAACGACGAAAGCCCCTTGCACCTCCATTTTATTTTTTTACAATCGTTTTGTCAAGTAGAATGTGAGGTAAAACAATGAACACTCAAAAATCTGGTGTTCTCCGCAAGAACTTGTTGGCGCAGCATCTGACAAAAATATTTCAAAAAAGGACTTGACTTTTTGAGTTCCAAATATATAATAGACTTATCGGAACTCAAAAAGTGAGGTGAAAAAATGTCTCCGAGAACAGGGCGTCCAAAAGTCGATAATCCCCTGTGCGTTGATGTTAAAGTACGACTTGACGAAGAAACTAACGCAAAGCTGTTTGCGTATTGCACAAGTCACAATATTACACGCACCGAAGCAATTAGACAAGGGATTCATCTGCTTCTTCAGGCCGATTCCCAAAAAGAATAAACTCCCGCCCACCGACTACCAATCACCGGGCGAGAGTTTATAAACCACCAGAGGCAAGCCATCTGGTAAATCCATTATACCACTTGGTGAGACCTCTTACAAGCGAATAAGAGGTAAAAATAATGAACACTCAAAAATCCGTCTCTCTCCGCAAAACCGTGTCTGCCATTGAGGTGGCAGACTGGATGATGGGTTTGCGCTGCGCGACAAGCCTGTTGGAAGCCGTCCATATCGCCGTTGACGAATGCTCAATGGGATATCAAAGCTATTCTGATGCGTTGTTCGGCGTAATCAACTGCTTCTGGAAACTGAGGGATGACCTTGAGAAAATTGTTTATGAGGAGGTGTCTGACCATGAGTAACATCCAGATCTTCAACTACCAGAACCAGGAAGTCCGTACTGTGGAGCTGAACGGCGAACCGTGGTTCGTCCTGAAGGATGTGTGCAATATCCTTGGTCTTGGCGAGTCCCATCGAGTTGCTGCCCGACTTGACGAAGATGAGCGTACTTTGAGTACGGTCACCGACAGCATGGGCCGTCAGCAGGAGACCACCATCATCAACGAATCCGGCCTGTACAACGTCATCCTGCGCAGCGATAAGCCGGAGGCCAAGCCCTTCCGCAAGTGGGTCACGTCCGAAGTTCTTCCCAGCATCCGCAAGCACGGCGGCTATATTGCTGGGCAGGAGCAGCTTACCCCGCAGGAACTTATGGCAAAGGCGCTGCTGGTGGCACAGCAGACCCTTGCGGAGCGGGATGCCCGCATTTCGGAGCTGACCGTGCAGAATCAGGTCATGCTCCCCAAGGCAGAGTATTTCGACGAGCTGGTAGACCGCAACCTTTTAACCAGTTTCCGGGAAACTGCCAAACAGCTTGGCATCGGAGAAAAAGCCTTTATCCAGTTCCTGATGGACAAGAAATACATCTATCGCGACAAGAAAGGCAAGCTGATGCCCTACGCCGACAAGAACAACGGTCTGTTCGAGATCAAGGAGTGCTTCAACGAGAAAACCCAGTGGAGCGGTACGCAGACGCTGGTGACTCCCAAGGGACGCGAAACCTTCCGGCTGCTCTATCTCAAAACGGCTTGACCATTTGCGACTGTATCCCTCTGGGCCTGGTGGAAGAACAACAGCTTTACGCAAGAGGCTCTGCACGGCGACCAGGTGATGAACGATTTAAAGGCGCAGAAGTAAAGCAGTCTCTCCCCTGCCCTTTTCTGTAAGCACAAATGCCGCAGCTGTCCCGAAATGGAACGGCTGCGGCATTCTTCTTTTGTATAGTCGGCACAAGTCACTGTCCGAGTATTTTCCGAGTGTGCAAGAAACATCCTACTCTCACATGTACAATTTTTCCGAGTGCAAAACAACGAAAAATCGCTGGAACGAATACCAAAATTGGCTTCATTCCAGCGATTTTTTCAACAGTCCGAGTGGCGAGAATCGAACTCACGGCCTCTTGAACCCCATTCAAGCGCGCTACCAAAACTGCGCTACACCCGGATACCTGTAAGCAAGCTTTCTGCTCACAGCTTATTTAGTATACCGGATTCCATGTTTTTTGTCAAGGACTTACAGAAATTTTCCCGGTTTTCTTTCCGGTGGCAGTTCTGTTTTTTGTTCCGGGGGTGTCTTCGTCCTCAAAAATAGGTTCTGTGCGGGAAAAGCCGGGTGGAAATTCGACCGTTGCCAGAGCAAAAATTGAGACCCTCCGCGCTCCCGCTTCCAGCAACGCCTGTGCGCAGGACGATGCCGTGGCTCCTGTTGTGATCACATCGTCCACCAGCAGCACACGGCGATCCCGGATCGCATCCCGATCCTGCACACAAAATGCACCTGCTACATTTTGCAGACGCTCTTCCAGCGGCAGCCCCACCTGATGCCGTCCAGTGCGCACTCTGCGCAAAGCATGCTCTTCCAAAGGCAGATCCATCGCCTGTGCCAGCGGGACCGCCAGCAGCGCGGGCACATTATAACCGCGTGCTTTCCCGCCAGACGGCACCGGAACGATACAGTCATATTCCAGCCGAAATGCCGGCATCGGTTCAGGGATCGGCTCCGCGCCGTACATTTGCACCGCACATCCCGTCAGAAGGCGGGTCATCCAGATACCAAGCTCGATCCCTGTCCAGGGCGCTCCCCCATATTTTGTGCGCAGGATCCCCTGCCGCACACAGCCCCGATACAGAAAAGGGGCGGCAGCGCTGTACAGCTCTCCCAGATAGTGCTGCTGCCGGTCTATGCGCAGATTTGGAAAACGCAGCAGTTCTTCCCGCTCGGCACGACAGTCCGGGCACTCCATCCGGCCGCCCAGAACCCGGTTGCAAAACGGACAGCGCCGCGGATAGAGCAACTGGCGCATCCCCCGCGCGGCCCGGCGCAAAATGCTGTAATAAGGAAGCATTTTTAATCTTTTTTGACTGCGATCATCACACGCACCTGTTTGCCCGCCGAGCAGCCAAAGTTGTCATACCAGGCGGTCAGATAATAATCATCTGTATTGACCGAGGTGAGCTTGGTTGCGTAATACTGGCCCTTGTACCACAGGTAGACCTGCATATCGTCCGCCATCTCATAGCGTTCGCTGCCTGCCAGCACCGTGGCTGCGCCCACCTTGTCCACACGCACCGGCATCAGCTGAACCACTGAGTTTACTGTGCCATTGACCGCATTGCTGATGCCGATCGCGCCTGCCACCACTGGATACTTGATCGATGTGCTGAAACTTGTCAGCTGTCCATTGACCTGGCAGATATAGGTCGCCCCGCTGCCTGCATAATTCAGCAGAATACTCCAGGGTCCTCCGGTCAGGCTGCCCAGCTGACGCAGGCTCAGGCCGATCAGGGAACTGGTGCTGCTGGTCAGTTTGCTCCACACCGTATTGCCCAGATCACCCGTGACCACGCCCCACAAAATTTCGTTTGTTGTCGGCATCAGAGTGCTGACCACCTTGTTTGCAAAGCTTTCAAGCGTCGATGTGTTCGTGCTGTCGGAGCTGCTGCTGGAGGAGCTGGAGGAGCTGGAGCTGCTGCCAGAAGAACTGGAGCTGCTATCCGTGGAAGAATCGCTCGTTGCCAGGTCTGCCAGAGAGGATACCAGACTGGTAGTCTCGGTCAGGTTGACCGCAAAGTTTTTGATATCGTCCAGGCAGCCATACGTCCACAAGTCACCCGTCACATCGTTCAGGATCAGCCGGTCGATCTGGCCTTTTTCGTTCAACGTATAATACCGAACATCCGAATCACGCAGCGTTGCCCCGGATAGACGGCTGGGACGAACCGTCCCAGCCGCACCTCCTGACGTTGTATCCAGAATCTCCACATTCTCCGCCAAAGCAAGCTCCCCCAGCGCCGTGACACTTTCATTGATCGTGCCGCTGACCGAGCGGGAGTTCAGTGCCTTAACGTCCTCCCCTTCTGCGTCCACGCGGATCTCCACCAGCCATCCTGTGGGATAATTCATGCTTTTGTCCACACTGACAGTACGGAGAATGCCATCCGTGCACAGCGCCGATACCTTTTGCATCACGTCTGCGCCGTTTTCTTCCACAAGGCTGCGGGTCGCGGACTGGACAATGCCATAAAATACGTTGTCCGCTTCTTCGCCTGTCAGAATGCCTGCCACCTCATCGTTCATGCCCAGCAGCAAAGTGACCACCTGGCCCACACCGCCGCCGTTGAGGGAGGACACCTGAGATGCCACTGCCGTGCTTGCCAGCGAATAGGTATTGCCTGCCACTGTGATCGACGTGGGCGCACTTGCACTGGGAGAGACCGATGCGATGCGGCCTGCCGCGCGGCGGGTATAGATCCATACCGTTTGCAGGCTCTCGCTGTAATAGTAAACATCGTAGGGATCCAGCTCTGCCGTGGAGCTGGGCTTATCATTGCAGTAGACCGTGGCCGGGACAAAGGGCAGCACAGAGATCTCATCCGCCACAAAGGGTCCCTTCACATTTTTCATCATCACGCTGGAAAGGCTCACCTGACCATTGGAAACAGTAAAGCCCAGCGTAGTGCCATAGTCCGAGCCGCTTTGATTCTTCGCGGTCAGCGCGTTGTACAGCAGGATCGCACAGTCCTCATAGGTCATCTGCTGGCCCTGAACACAGTTCAGCTGGTTGCGCAGGCCCAGCTCGCTGGCCTTATTGAGCTGTGCATTCGGGAACGCACCGCTCAGTTCGGTCATCTTGTAGCCCAGCATCTTGAGCACCGCTGTGCAGGCTTCTTCCAGCGTGATCCCATTATCCGGGCGGAACGTCCCGTCCGTATAACCGTTCATCCATCCCTGCTGGACCGCAATGCGGATATAGGGTGCCCACGGCAGGCTGCCGGGAACATCCTTATACAGCGTTCCCACCGTGCCCTGAGAGTTCACGCTCTCGCGGTAGAGCGAAAAACAGGTCAGCATTTTGGCAAAAGCGCCGCGGCTCACCGCTGCGTCCAGGCTTCCGGTCTGAGCGCTGTCCATAGCACCCAGAGTGACCGCCACCTGAACGGCGGTGTTTGCATTGCTGGCCGCGCCTGCCGGAAGAACCAGCATCGAGCAGACCATGCACACCGCCAGAAGCAGCGCAAAAAGACGTTTTTTCATAATGGAGTTTCCTCTCTTTCTCAAGATCAGTCATAACGCAGCGCTTCGATGGGATTGAGCCGCGCTGCGCGCCGGGCGGGAAGATAACCGAACAGAACGCCGATGCCCGCCGAGATGCCAAAGGCCACCACGATGGAATCCAGAGAAGGACTTACCGTAATGTCCGCTCCCTCCACGATGTAGGGGATCACCTGGTTTGCCGCAGCCGAAACGATATAGCCCAGCGCAATGCCCAGCATACCGCCCAACGCAGAGGTGGTAGCGGCTTCGGTGACAAACTGCGCCAGGATCACCCGTTCCTTGGCCCCCATCGCTTTGCGGATGCCGATCTCGCGGGTGCGCTCAGTCACCGACACCAGCATGATGTTCATGATGCCGATGCCGCCCACCAGCAGCGAAATGCTGGCGATGGCTGCCAGGACCGTAATGACCATATTGATCATGGTATTCATCTCTTCCAGCCAGGTGATCATGCTGTAGACATAATAGGCATCGTCCGACTTGAAGATCTCATACAGGCCGTTTTCCAGCACCTCCATCGCTTCCGCGGCAAATTCCTCATCGGTCATGATGGCCAGATACTGCTGCACCGTGCTGCTGGACGAAAGGCGCATCGCCGTGGTATAGGGCAGATAGATGCAGTCATCCTCGCTGCCGCGCTGCTGGCTTTCATCCGATACCTTTGCACTCAAAACGCCTACGATGCGGAACTTATTGGCGCCGATCTTGATGGTTTTTCCCACCGCGTTTCCGCCAAAGGCCATACGGTTCAGATACGCGCCAACCACGCACACCTGCTTGTTGTCCGCGATGTCCATATACTGGATGCCGCGGCCCTGTGCGATGGAAAAGTTTTTCATGGCGGTATACTGCTCGTCCACGCCGTATACAGTCGTGTTGCGATACCTCTGGGTGTCCACCTTCACCGTACCGTCAAAGCTCACCTCCGGAGAGATGGCTTTGATCAGGGTCGGGTTTTCTTCTGCGATCTCATACAGATCATTCACCGAAGCCGTGCGGGAACCACGTCCCCAGATGCTGACCTGCATGCTGTTGGTGCCCAGGGCAGAAAAGCTGTCCCGGACGCTTTTGGTCATGCCGTTGCCCAGGCCGACGATCACGATGACCGCCATCACGCCGATGATGATGCCCAGCATCGTCAAAAAGGTGCGCAGCTTATTGCTCCACACGTTCTGGATGGCCTGGCGGAAGGTCTCAAAAATCATCCTTACCCCTCCTGTTCCGGCCGGAAGATCGGCTGAACCACCGCATCCGGCGAACGAGAATCGCCATCGTACACCACACGCCCGTCCTCCAGGCGGATGATGCGCTGTGCCTGCACCGCAATGGAATTGTCGTGGGTGATAAGCACCACCGTGTGTCCCTGGCGGTTCAGCTCCTGCAGCATGCCGATCACTTCGCGCCCGGTGTGAGAATCCAGTGCGCCGGTCGGCTCATCGGCCAGGATCACAGGCGGATTGCGCACCAGTGCCCGCGCGATGGACACGCGCTGCTGCTGGCCGCCGGAAAGCTGGTTGGGCTTGTTTTTCAGCTTATCGCCCAGGCCCACCTGTTCCAGCACCTCGCGGGCGCGGACATGCCGCTCCGCGCGGGAATAGCCCGCATATACCAGAGGAACTTCGACATTTTCCATCAGATTCAGACGCGGCAAAAGGTTATACTGCTGAAAGATAAAGCCCAGCATCTCGTTGCGCACCGCAGCCAGCTCGTTGCGGCTCATCTTTCCCACATCCCGGCCGCCCAGCCGATATGTACCTGCGGTAGGCACGTCCAGGCAGCCGATGATGTTCATACAGGTGGATTTGCCCGAACCGGACTGGCCCACGATGGCCACAAACTCGCCTTTTTCGATCTTCATCGAAATATGGTCGGCGGCCTTCACCGTGGTATCGCCCATCTGATAGTACTTGCAGACCTCTTCAAACTCGATCAGAGCACTCATCAATAGCCTCCCATGGACGAATAGTAGCCGCTGGTGCCCAGCGAGGAGGAGCTGTACAGGATGGTGTCCCCCTCCTGCAGGCCGGAAAGGATCTCGGTATAGTCGTCATCGCTGACACCGACAGTCACCGGAACATAGACGCTGCCTTCGGGCGCCTGCATCTCCCTGGCTGCATTTGCCGCACTGGGCGAACTGGTGCTCACCAGCACATAGCCGCCGCGCACCACGGCCGCATTGGGCACCACCAGGGCGTTTTTGGACTCGGCGATCACGATCTCCGCGTTGGCGTTCATGCCCGGGCGCAGGCCCTCGATGCTGTCGATGCGGATCGTGACAGGATAGGTGGTCGTACCGCCGGAGGTAGAGCCTGCCAGCGAAACGCGGGTCACTTTGCCCGTATAGGTTTTATCCGGCACCGCATCCGCTGTGACCTGAACCGTCTGGCCCACCGAAAGCGAGCTGATCTGCAGCTCGTCAACATTGATGATCATCTCCAGATAGCTCATATCATAAAGCACACACATCGTGCTGTTGGCGCTCATCAGGTCGCCCTGCTTGGCATCCTTTTCCACCACCGTGCCGGAAATGGGCGAAGTGATCGTATAATTATTCATGGTGTCCTGCATGTTCTTCATCGAGATCTCTGCGTTGCGCAGGCTCTCGGAAGCGGACTGGATGGATTCGTTCAGATCATCGCCCCACAGCTCGATCAGGATGGTATTCTGATCCACCGTATCGCCTTCCTTGACATGGATGGCTGTAACGGTGCCAGCGGCCTTTGCCGTGAGGGTGCGTTCCGCCTGGTAGAGGAAGCAGGCGCTGGAGATCGAATTGATGCCGTTGATCCGGGCGGTTGCCGCCTGCGCGGTGGTCAGGCCGCCCTCGTTATGTACCGCGATAGTCACCGTGCGGGTCAAAAAGTTGCCGGTGCTCAGCGCATCGGTGCCCGTCACGTTCTTGATCACACCATTCAGCACCTCAAAGGTGCCGTCCAGGATGACTTCGGCACTCTGACCCACGGAAAAGCCGGCGGCATCTGCTGCCGGGAACTCCAGCGTGAGCAGCATGGTTTCACTGTCACGGATCACCGCCACCTCCTGGCCGGAGGTCACTTCGTCCCCCTTAGTCACCTTCAGACTGCTGACGGTGCCGCCCACCTCTGCGCGCACATACTGGCGGTCCACTACCTTCTGGTAGTTGCGCTGGGCCTGCTCCAGCGCGATCTGCGCCTTTTCCACATTGGTCGTGGCGTCCGAGCTGTCCACCGTGTAAAGGATCCGGCCTTCTTCCACTGTGTCGCCTTCTTCAAAATCCGCCGTCAGGATCTTGCCGGCCACCAGGGATTTGACTGTGTATTTGTTTGCCGGGTTCAGCGTACCGGTGCCGCTCAGCGTGTTGGACACATCGCGGCTTTCCAGCCTGGTCTCCACATAACTGACCTGGGCGCTGGCCTGCTTTGGACTTTTAGGGCCGGTGAGCATCGCGCCGCCCACTACCACAACACAGATTACCGGAACCAGCCACTTCCAGTTCTTTTTTACAAACGGAACCGGCCCGCGTTCTGCCTCCGCAGGCTGTTTTTCCTGCTGCTGCCGGCCTGCGGACGATTGTTTTTTCTTCCAGTTCATTCTTGTAGCTCCTCCCAAGCATTGCCCTCCTGGGGACAGTGCAGCTGCTGATTTGTTTTAAGTGTATCGCATTTCATGCAGATGTACAAGCAACCAAATTTTATTTTCACCAATTTCACGCAACTTTGGCCGGCCCGTATTCTCCGCGCTGCTTTGCGGTTCTATTTATTGTAACGAATACAAAGTCACTTTGCAAGGAAATCGGCACTTTTTCTGTTCGGCACACATTTCTTTGCACATTTGCCGCCCCCAAAAGCGCTCCGGAGCCAAAAACTCCGGGGCGCTTTTGTCTCTTTTTGTCCCTTTTTGAAAAAAGGGACCGAAAAACTTTTTACTTGCAAAACGCATCCGCGTTTTGCGGACAAAATCGGTCTCCAGAACGCAAGGGTTCTTTATCAAAACACGGGGCCTCTGATGCAGATCAGAGGCCCCGTCTTTTGTTCATTCCGTGATACAACGAATCTGCGGTTTCCCGCAGAGTTTATGAAAATAAGTTCTTACAGCAGACCTGCAAGCAGCGGGGACAGGATCGCCGTCAGGATGCCTGCCACGGCAATGGACAGGCCGCTCATGGCGCCCATGGATGATCCGTCCGTTTTCTCATGGCCTGCCCCCTTTTCAAGAAACGGAATCGGGTGTATTATGAACAAAAGGAATCAAATGAACCGAAAGGTGCTGAAAGCATGGACGAAAAGGATTTTGAGCTTCTCCGCACGCTGGGCGAGACCAAAAACATCACCCGCGCCGCGGAAAAGCTGTTCACCACCCAGTCGGCGCTCTCCAAGCGGGTCAAGTCGCTGGAAGAGGAATTTGGCGTAGAGATCCTGATGCGTTCCCGCCAGGGCATCCGCTTTACCCCGGCGGGCGAGGCGATGCTGGCGCACGCCGATGCAGCCGCCCGCCAGATGGAACAGCTCCGCCGGGATCTGTGCAGCCTGGACGGGATCGTGGGCGGATCGCTGGTGGCAGGCATCTCCATCAACTACGCGCTGGAGCAGTTCGGCGGGTGCATCACTCCCTGCACCTTTGAAAACGGTGAGCCATTTGTCCGGCGCACCTACATTTTGTGCCAGCGGGACGCACTGCGTCTGCCGCAGGTGGAAGCCTTTGTGGAAGCGGTCAAACGCGGCCGCTGAGAATAGGAGGAAACATCATGCCCCAGACTGTGGAACTCTATCAGATGCTGGAAGCGCGGGAACGCCGTTTTCTGCGCCAGCAGGGATTGCTGCGGCAGTACAAAAAGCCGCTGGTCTGCTTTACCATGAACATTGCCGGGCCGGTCAAGGACAGCCCCCTCATCCGGCGCAGCTTTGCCCACGGCTGTGCCCTTTTGCGCCGCCAGCTTCTGCGTCTGCATACAACACCGCTGCACGAGGAAACCATACAGGAAGCCACCGGCTGCGAAGCCTACTTCGTGCTGGAGATGGATCCGCTGGCCGTCAAGCGCATCACAGCTGGTCTGGAAGAGGAAAGCCCGCTGGGACGGCTCTTTGATATGGACGTGCTTCGCCCGGACGGGTGCAAGGTGGAGCGGGAAGAAGTGGGATCGCCCGGGCGCACCTGCCTGATCTGCGGCGGCCCCGCCAAGATCTGCAGCAGCCGCCGCCTGCACCCGGTAACGGAATTGCAGCAGAAAACCGCCCAAATCATGGAAGAAGCCATCCGGACACTGGACGCAGAGACTGCCGCGCAGCAGGCTGTCCGGGCGCTGCTGTACGAGGTGGGCACCACCCCGAAGCCCGGCCTTGTGGACCGCCAAAACAACGGAAGCCACCGGGACATGGACTGCTTTACCTTTATGAGCAGCGCCACGGCGCTCTGGCCCTATTTCCGCAGCTGCACCCGCACCGGCCAGCAGACCGCAGACCGCCCCGCTGCCGAGACCTTTGCCGCTTTGCGTCCGCTGGGATGCAAAGCGGAAGGCGATATGCTGGCTGCCACCCACGGAGTCAACACTCACAAAGGAGCTATCTTTACGGTGGGCATCCTCTGTGCCGCGCTGGGACGGCTGAATCGGGCGCTGTGGAGCTGCCCGGAGCGCGTTCTGCAGGAGATTTCCTCCATGACAGCGGGCCTGACCGGGGCGGATTTCGCGGGGCTGACAAAAGAAAACGCCTCCACCGTTGGGCAGAGGCTGTATCTGAAATACGGCATCACCGGCATCCGGGGTCAGGTGGAAGCCGGCCTTCCCGCTGTGCGGGAGTATGGTCTGCCGGTTCTGGAGCAGGGTCTTGCGCAGGGCTATGACCTGAACCGCTCCGGCTGCGCCGCACTGCTGGCGATCCTGGCCAACAGCACCGACACCAATATGATCGCCCGCAGCGACCGCGCCACCCAGCAGGCCGTTGCGCAGGAACTGCGGGAGCTTCTGAAGCGGAATCCCTATCCGGATGAAGAAACATTGAATGAGCTGGACAGGCGTTTCATTGCCGCCAACCTGTCCCCCGGCGGCAGTGCCGACCTGCTGGCGGTATGCTATCTGCTCCACTTTCTGAAAAACGAGGTAACGGAAGATGTCTGAATACACGATTTCTCAGGTTTATCCCAGCGACCGCCGTGCACTGGCCCAGATCGATGCGCTGTTACAGCAGGAGGGCATCACGCGGGACGGCAATCTGGATCATATCTGCGCCATGTACGACGAAAACTACCATATCATTGGCACCGGAAGCTGCTTTGGCAACACCCTGCGCTGCTTTGCGGTCAGCAAGGATCATCAGGGCGAGGGTCTTTTGAATGAAATTATTACCCACCTGATCGACGTGCAGTATGGCCGGGGAAATCTGCACTTGTTCCTTTACACCAAGGTGAACAGCGCGAAATTTTTCGCCGACCTGGGCTTTCATGAGATCGCACGGGTAGATGGCACGCTGGTCTTTATGGAAAACCGCCGGGATGGTTTTTCCTCTTATCTGAAAGCGCTGGAAAAGACCAGAACCGACGGAAAATCGGCGGCGCTGGTCATGAACGCCAACCCCTTTACCTTTGGCCACCAGTATCTGGTGGAAACAGCGGCAGCCGCCTGTGATGCGCTGCACCTGTTTGTGGTCAGCGAGGACGCCAGCCTGTTCCCCTTTGCGGTGCGCAAAGAGCTGGTGCGTCAGGGCGTGGCCCACCTTCCCAACGTGATATTGCACGACAGCGGGCCGTATATCATCTCCAACGCCACCTTTCCCAGCTACTTCCTGAAAGACGAAGCGGCTGTCATCGAAGGCCACGCCCGGCTGGATCTGGCGGTGTTTACTAAAATCGCAGCCGCACTAGGGGTCACTGCCCGTTTCGTGGGCGAGGAACCCACCAGCGTTGTGACCTCAGCCTACAACCGCATCATGTGCGAGGAGCTGCCCAAGACGGGCGTCGACTGCGTGGTGGTGCCCCGCAAGGCCGTGGACGGCAAAGCCATCAGCGCCAGCACGGTGCGCAGCGCCTTGCAAACCGGAGACTGGGCAGCTTTGCAAACGTTGGTGCCGCCCACGACCCTTGCCTGGCTGCAAAGTCCTGCCGCCGTGCCGGTGGTGGAAGCCATCCGTAAGGCAAAGGATGTTGTTCATTACTGACAAAGATGTGGACGAAAACGAAACTGTGGACAAAAATCAGAATATTTTTTGTATAAAAAAGAGCCTCCGACATAACGTCAGAGGCTCTTCTGGTTCATTCAGTCACAAAACAATCTTCGCAATCACACGAGATTATTCTGTTCCCGCTTCTCAGGCGTTGGCCTGAGCAGCCGCGACAGCGCAGGCGACGGTAGCGCCGACCATCGGGTTGTTGCCCATGCCGATCAGACCCATCATCTCGACGTGCGCGGGCACGGAGGAGGAGCCTGCGAACTGGGCGTCACCGTGGACGCGGCCCAGAGAGTCGGTCAGGCCGTAGCTGGCGGGGCCTGCTGCCACGTTATCGGGGTGCAGGGTACGGCCAGTGCCGCCGCCGGAAGCAACGGAGAAGTACTGCTTGCCGTTCTCGTTTGCCCACTTTTTGTAAGTGCCGGCAACCAGGTGCTGGAAGCGGACGGGGTTGGTGGAGTTACCGGTGATGGAGCACTGGACGTCCTCCTTCTTCATGATGGCAACGCCTTCCATAACGTCGTTGGCGCCGTAGCACTTGACGGCTGCGCGCTCGCCGGTGGAGAAGGGGATCTCCTTGACGACGGTCAGGGTCTGGGTGGGGATATCATACTCGGTCTGCACATAGGTGAAGCCGTTGATGCGGGAAATGATGTAGGCAGCGTCCTTGCCCAGGCCGTTCAGGATGACGCGCAGGGGGGTCTTGCGGACCTTGTTGGCGGTACGGGCAATGCCGATAGCGCCTTCAGCGGCTGCAAAGGACTCGTGGCCGGCCAGGAAAGCGAAGCAGGTGGTGTCCTCGCTCAGCAGGCGGGCGCCCAGGTTGCCGTGGCCCAGGCCAACGTTGCGCTGCTCGGCAACAGAGCCGGGGATGGTGAAGGCCTCCAGACCCTCGCCGATGGCAGATGCGCATGCGGCAGCATCCTTCAGACCGCGCTTGACAGCGATGGCGGTGCCCAGGGTGTATGCCCAGACAGCGTTGTCAAAGCAGATGGGCTGCACGCCGCGCACGATCTTGTCGCAGTCGATGCCCTTGGCGAGGAGCATCTCGTTGCAGGCGTCCAGAGACTCGAGGCCGTTGGCCTTCAGGCATGCCTCGATCTTGGGCATGCGGCGATCCATAGATTCAAAAGTTGCCATGAGTTGTTCCTCCTCTCTTATTCCTCACGCGGGTCGATGTACTTGACCACGCCCTGCTCCGGGCTGAAGCGGCCATAGGTGCCCACGTTCTTCTCGTAAGCCTCGTTGGGGGTCTTGCCGTGACGGATATCCTCCATCATCTTGCCCAGCTTGACGAACTGGTAGCCAACGACCTCGTTGTTCTCGTCCACAGCCAGCTTGTTGATGTAACCCTCGGTCAGCTCCAGGTAACGAACGCCCTTCTCCTTGGTGGAGAAGATGGTTCCGGTCATGGAACGCAGACCCTTGCCCAGGTCATCCAGACCTGCGCCGATGGGCAGACCATCCTCAGAGAAAGCGGTCTGGCTGCGGCCATAGACGATCTGCAGGAACAGCTCGCGCATTGCCACGTTGATGGCATCGCACACCAGGTCGGTGTTCAGCGCTTCCAGGATCGTCTTGCCGGGCAGGATCTCGCCCGCCATAGCAGCGGAGTGGGTCATGCCGGAGCAGCCGATGGTCTCCACCAGAGCTTCCTCGATAACGCCGTTCTTGATGTTCAGGGACAGCTTGCAGGTGCCCTGCTGAGGTGCACACCAGCCCACACCATGGGTGTAGCCGCTGATGTCTTTGATCTCATAAGCCTTGACCCATGCGCCCTCTTCGGGGATGGGTGCGGGACCATGCTTAGGACCTTTGGTGATCGGGCACATGTTCTGGACTTGCTGCGAATAGGTCATAATCATACTCTCCTTTTGACAAATTGCCGCACGGCAGCAAAAGCGCTGTAAACGCAGCGCATGCCTTGCACCGCCGTGCATCGAACCGGGCGCACCGCCTTCTTGTCAGTGCGTCAACGGTACTACCACGCATGATTTTATTATAGAGAAACAGGTCGGAATTTGCAAGACGTTTCACGCAAAAAGTATGCGCCTTTTCCAAGGAAGTTTTTCCCCTGCCAACGCTTTGCACCCTTTTTTCTCCCACATCGTCAAGCTTTTGTCAATTGTGTCAAAAGGAGTTTTTTCTGGGGAAAACCGGTTCCTATTGTCCAGCCCGGATTTTCTGCACAGGCCCCAGCATCCAGATGGCCGCAAAACCCACGGCGGCCCCGGCCGCGCCCAGAAAATGACGTCCGTTCTCCAGCCCCAAAGCATTTGCCGCCAGCGGAAAGATCAGGCTTCCCGCGCTTTGTCCCAATGCCAGAAAGCCGTAATTGACCCCGGCATGGGGCAGACCGAACAGATCGGTAGAAAGTGCCGGCAGCACCGCCGCCAGCGCCGAATAACAAAACGTAAGCCCCGCATACACCGCGATCACCGCCCAGCCCTGCGCAAACAAAAAAATCACCGATAATACAAAGGAACTGCCAAACAGGATCAGATCGGTGGGACGGCGGCCGATCCTGTCGCTGAGCATAGGCATCAGCAGACGGCCCGCTGCGCTGCCCGCACTTCCCAGCACCACAGCCCACAGCGCCTGTTCCTCCGCAAGGCCGCGCTGCTGGCCCAGTTCCAGAATAATGGGGCTGAACAGCAGCACCGCTGGGGTGGAGGCACACACTGCCCCCGCACACAGCCAATACTGGCGTGTACGCAGCATCTGCGCGGGCGACAGGTCGGGGGCGGGATCCGCTTGCGGACGCTTTGACGGACGGGAAACGGGCGGATCGGTCAGCAGGGCGCTGCCCGCAAGACACACCGGCAATGCCAGTGCCCCCAGCGCCCAAAACGCTCCCCGGATGCCCTGCACCGGGCCAAAGCCCTGCATCGCTGTGCGGACGAACCAGGTCAGGAACGCACCGGACAGGCCCACCGCACCCCCGATCACCCCGGTGGCCAGGCCCTTGCGCCCGGCATACCACTTTTGGGCACAGGATTGGATGGCCGGATACAAAAACGCGGTGCCCAGTCCGGCAGGCAGGCTGAACACCGTCCAAAACCATCCTCCTGCCGACGCCGGGAGCCATGCAGCCCCAAACAATCCCCCGCACAGCAGGGCGGTGCCCCACAGCGCCGCACAGCGGGGGCCGTGCCGATCCTGCAAAAATCCGCCCAGCACGCACCCCACGCCAAACGCGGCGATCAGGGCACTGAATGCCGTCTCCGCGCCCCGCTCGCTCAGGCCGAACTCCGCCATGACCGGCTTTTGGAACACGCCCCAGGCGGCGGGCAGCCCGGTCAGCACCTGGATGGCCGCACCTGCCGCCAGCACCAGCGCTCCCCGTTTTTTCATGCGCTGCACCCCCTTTCCCCATGTCTGCCCGCTCTGAGGCAGACTTTCCTGATTAAAATGCCAAAAAAGCGGGCCATTATGCGCCGGTCGAACGGTTGACAATCCCGCGCAAAGCTTTATAATGAAACAGTATCCATTATTTTATGACCAGACAGAGAGGGGCTACACCATGAAAATCCAAGCATTGAAGGGCATGCGCGACCTTCTGCCCGCCGAGCAGGGCCTGCGCGATCACATCCAGGGCAAAATTTTGGAGACCTACCGCGCTTCCGGTTTTGAGCGCATTTCCACCCCGATGCTGGAGGATATGGAAAATCTGGACAAATCGGACGGCGGCGATAACCTGAACCTGATCTTCAAGGTGCTCAAGCGCGGCGAAAAGCTGAACGCTGCGCTGGATTCCGGCGACCCGAAAGAGCTTTCGGACATGGGCCTGCGCTATGACCTGACCCTGCCCCTGTCCCGCTATTACGCTGCCAACCGGGACAAGCTGCCTGCGCCGTTCAAGGTGATCCAGACCGACCGCGTATTCCGCGCCGAGCGCCCCCAGAAGGGCCGCCTGCGCGAATTCGTCCAGTGCGACATCGATATCCTGGGCGACAGCTCCCCCAACGCCGAGGTCGAACTGATCGACGTGACCACCCGCGCCCTGCTGAACATCGGCTTTGACGGCTTCACGGTGAACATCAACGACCGCCGCATCCTGCGCGGCATGCTGGAAAGCATGGGCTTTGCGCCCGAAACGCTGGACTCGGTGTGCATCACCTTTGACAAGATGGACAAGATCGGGCCGGACGGCGTGCGCACCGAGCTGACCGAAAAGCAGATGCCTGCCGCCGCCGTGGACTCCCTTGCACAGTTCATTGCCGAGGGCAATGTTACGCTGGAGGCTGTCGCCGCCCGCTGTGCAGATCCGTCTATCGCGGACGACCTGAAATATGTGCTGTCCACCGCCTCCGCTCTGGCGGACGGCCGCTATCAGGTAGCCTATGCGCCCAGCCTGGTGCGCGGACAGGGCTACTACACCGGCATGGTGTTCGAGATCACCTGCCCGCAGTTCAGCGGGGCCGTAGCCGGCGGCGGCCGCTATGACAACATGGTGGGCAAGTTCCTGGGCCAGCAGGTTCCGGCCGTGGGCTTCTCCATCGGTTTCGAGCGCGTATGCGGCATCCTGCTGGAAAAGGGCTATCAGATCCCCGGCGCAAAGCCGAAGGTCGCCCTGCTCTACGCCAAGAACGCGGACTTTACCGCCGTGCTGCAAAAAGCCTCGGCCCTGCGGCAGCAGTACCAGGTGACTGTTCTGGCCCAGGGCAAAAAGCTGGGCAAGCAGCTGGGCCAGCTGGAAGGCGCAGGCTTTATGGGTGCAGCTTTTATGGACAAGGACGAAATCAAGTGGTTTGCCGCCCAGAACTGATGCATTCTTTTTAAAGCATCGAAAAGCCCTCTGCGTTGGACGCAGAGGGCTTTTTCTATGCAGAATGCCGGGCAAAAATCCGCGTTTTTCAGCAAAACGCCCCGCAGCGCTGAAAGGACAGCGGCTGCGGGGCATTTCTATTTTCCGTCCAGATCCCGGATCACAGAGTAAACTGGAACGCGCAGAACGCCGCGTAGATGCACAGCAGCGCTACGCCCTGCACACGGGACAGCTTGCCGCGCAGCAGGCCCGGCAGAGTGAGCAGCAGCATCACGCCGAACATCACCGGGATCTCCAGCACCAGCGAAGCGTTCATGCCCGCAATGGTGGCGCTGGTGGGCACATGGAAGGGCGCCAGGGTCACGGACATGCCGCTGACCAGCACCAGATTGAACACGTTTGCACCAATGACATTGCCCAGGGACAGGTCGCTGTGGCCCTTTGCCAGAGCAGTGACCGCAGTGACCAGCTCGGGCAGGCTGGTACCCAGCGCCACAAAAGTCAGCGCGATCACGGATTCGGGCACGCCCAGAGCCTGTGCGATGAGGGTGCCGTTGTCCACCAGCAGGTCAGCGCCGATAGCGATGAGCACTGCGCCCAGTGCCAGCATCAGCAGGTCGTGGGCCATACTGCTTTCGGGGATCTCCTCCTCGTGGTCAACGGCGGGGGCGGGCTGGTTCTTCATCTGCATCACATTGGTGACGATGTAGGCCACGAACATCAGCAGCAGGATAACACCCACCGGGCGGCTGAAGTAGCCGGTGGTGTAGGCCACGCCCGCATAGAAAGCGGCCGCGACAAAAAAGAACAGCACCGGAGTTTTCAGGCTCTTGGGATCCACCTTGCCCGGGCGCACCGCAATGGAGATGGCCGCAATGAGCGAGGCGTTGCAGATGACCGAGCCGATGGCGTTGCCATAGGCGATCTCACCGTGGCCGCCCAGCGCTGAGGTGGTGGACACCATCACCTCCGGCAGGGTGGTGCCGATGGACACCACCGTTGCGCCGATGAGCAGTTCCGGCACATGGAAGCGCCGGGCAATGCCGGTGGCGCCATCCACAAACCAGTCGCCGCCCTTGATCAGGCACAGCAGACCGACGATAAACAGCAGGACAGGGATAAGCATAATCTTCCTCCGTTCTAAATTTCCAAATCGGGCAGAGCGGGCAGTTCCTTGCAGAAAAAAAGAGACCTTTATCGCAGAAAACTGCAATAAAAGTCTCAGGCTGTCCGGTATCACAGCGGGCATTGCTGCCGGGATGACGCTGCCATACAGCACACCGCAAGGTGCGCCCCTTACTCCCCTTTATCTGGGATATTATACCGTGTTTTGTTCCAAAACGCAAGGGGGAAGCTGCAATTTTTGCGCGTCGGGGCGCAGTTTCAAAGGCTCAGCCCACCTGTTCCGCGTTGGGATAGATCTTTTCCATGCGCTCGTTGTCAAAATGCGCATCCAAAAATGCCTCAAAGCGGTTGGCGGGGGCTGCGCCATCCATACGGGCATCATACCGCGCCAGCGCCAAAGCCGACAGCCCCATGTTCACCACCATGAACACCGCCAGCACTGCGCTCATCCAGGGCCGGATCCACCGGCGCAGCCAGTTCAGCATCCGAGTGACCAGCGGCAGGCCATAGCGCAGCCACACCACCGCCGCAACGCCCCAGAATAGACAGTACAGCAGATTGATCCGCCCGCCCAGGTTGAACATAAAGTCGCTGTAATCCCAGAACACCACGCCAAACAACAGCTCACCCACAGCGCTGCAAATATATTCATAAGCGCCGCCCAGCACCACGCCGAACATGAAAATGGAGCTGTCGCTGCGATCCTCGCTTTTGCGCAGCAGCACGGCAGCCATCACCAGCGCCAGACCCCACACCACGCTGAACGGGCCCCACACCACGCTGGAACGACTCATCCATATGCCCGCCGTGACACGGCAGAACAGCGTTTCGACCACGTCGCCCAGGAACGCGCCCACCACGAACAGCCACAGCAGATCCGTCAGGCTCATCCGCTCTGCGGCGGCTTCGGCAGGCTTTTCTGCCGCCTTGGGATAGGCATGCTGGATCCGCTTGCGAACGCTCCGGCTGATGCCGCGGGCCATGCGCTCGGTGCGCTGGCCCAGCAACCGGCTGAGCTTTTCCAGCCAGGGGTGCTCCCCCATGCTGTTTTCCACGACCACGAACGAGGCCAGCTGATCCAGCAGCGCCAGCGCCAGCATGCTCCACGCCAGCGGCCTGCCCACCCACCCGGGCAGCAAACTGTACAGCCGGAACACAAGGCCGTTGCCCCACAGAACGCTGACTGTACCCAGCACGCCCCACAGCACCGAATACTGCGGGCAGACATAGCCGTCCAGATTGAACTTTTTGTCCGAATAATCCCACCATCTGCGGCGGTGCAGACGTTCCAGCAGCTTGCCGGTCAGCCACTCGATGACCGTGGCCGCCGCGCTGCAAAAAATAAACAGCGCAGCCGGCTGGGTCTTCAGATCCGAAAAGCCCACAGCCATGACCACCGCAGCCAGGCCGTAGACGAAGCAGAACGGTCCGGCGGCCAGGCCGCGGTCGGCAAAGCTTTTGCCCCGGACGGTCGCCACAACCGTTTCACCGATCCAGCCCAGGAACGAATACACGATGTACAGCACTACCAGGGTATAAAAATCCAATTCCATAGCATTTCCTTTCCCTGCTCACACAGCAGAACAGCTTTATTTTATCGCTTTGCCGTACCGGAAGCAAGGCTCTGGCAGGAAATTCAACAAAAAGTATTGCACGGTTGGCGATCCTGCGGCATGGCCCAGCGCATCCGCTCCGCCTCGTCCAGCGATCCGGATCTGCCGAGTTTCAAGGTCTGGGGCTGCCGAGGGATCCAGGATCCGTTCCCGGCCCTTACAGGCCGCAAAAAGCCCGCTTTCCTTTGAGGAAAGCGGGCTTTTGTTCCGGGATCAGAATTTCAGGGCTTGGAAGCTGCTTTCATAACCATTGCACACCGTCCATCCGACATGCTCCGGCTATGAAAACAGGTTCTTACATCTGGCTCTTGTACAGCTCCACGATCTGCGCCACATCGATGTCACGGGGATTACCCGGACGGCAGGCATCGGCATAAGCGGACTCGGCCAGGAACTGGATGTCCTCTTCCTTCAGGATGCCCTTCAGGTTCGCGGGGATGCCCACGTCAGCGGACAGCTGCTTGACGGCGGCGATGGTCGCATCGGCGGCCTCGGCCTCGCTCATGGCATCGATGCCTGCAACGCCCATCGCTTTGCCGACAGCGCGGTAACGTTCGCCAGCCACGCTCTTGTTGTACTCCAGACCCACCGGCAGCAGGATGGCGCAGGCCACGCCGTGGGGAGTGTCATACAGAGCGGACAGGCCGTGTGCCATGCTGTGGACGATGCCCAGACCTACGTTGGAGAAGCCCATGCCCGCGATGTACTGGCCCAGAGCCATCCCCTCGCGGCCTTCCGGAGTGTTCTGGACAGCACCGCGCAGATTCTCGCTGATCAGGCGGATCGCCTCCAGGTGGAACATATCGGAAATGGTGCAGTGGCCCTTGGTGATGTAGCCTTCGATGGCGTGGGTCAGCGCGTCCATACCGGTGGCGGCGGTCAGGCCCTTGGGCATCGAAGCCATCATGTCGGGATCGACCACAGCAACCTCGGGGATGTCGTTGGTATCCACGCAGACGAACTTGCGCTTCTTTTCCACGTCGGTGATGACGTAGTTGATGGTGACTTCCGCGGCTGTGCCGGCGGTGGTGGGCACAGCGATGGTGAACACGGCATGCTTCTTGGTGGGGGCAACACCCTCCAGAGAGCGCACATCCGCAAACTCGGGGTTATTGATGATGATGCCGATGGCCTTGGCGGTATCCATCGAAGAACCGCCGCCAATGGTCACGATGCAGTCTGCCTCAGCAGCCTGGAATGCGGCCACACCGTCCTGGACATTCTTGATGGTGGGGTTGGGCTTGATCTCGCTGTAGACAGCATAGGCAAAACCGGCTGCATCCAGCAGATCGGTGACTTTTTTGGTCACACCAAACTTGATCAGATCGGGGTCAGAGCAGACAAAAGCTTTTTTATAGCCGCGGGCGGTCAGCTCGGGAACGATGTTCTCGATCGCGCCGTGGCCATGATAGGAAATGGTATTCAGAACAATACGATCAGCCATGGGAATTACCTCCAGTTTTTGCCTCTGTGCACAGGGGCCTTATTGTGTTAAGCATACCACATTGTGAAATCATCTTCAATGTGTTTTCCCAAAAAATTGTAAGTTTTTAGAGGTTTTTTCATTTTTCGTGCAGCTCTTTTTGGCCGAACCTTCAAAAAAAGCCGCAGCCCTTTGCAGGGCTGCGGCTTCCGGATGCAATACAGCGAAAAGTTGACGATCCGGTCTTACTGCTGGGCAGCGGCCACGATCGCGCCGACATAACCGGCGGTATCGGCCAGGGTCGCGCCGGAAACAGCGTCCACAGCGTTGGCATCCTGGGACAGCTTTTCAGCGTCCGCGATGCTCATGCCGTTGACATGGTTCTGGATAGCATCATAGTTGGCATCCAGGGCCACAGTGGAACCAGCCTTTTCCGCCATGTTCTTACTGTAGTACTCTGCGTTCTCACGCTTGGAGAACAGCACCTTGCCCTCGGCATAGCCTGCGGCAAAATCGCTGTCGCTGTTGGGCACGCCGGTCACGGAATCCGGGGCGCCAAACTGGAACTCGTCGATATAGCTCAGCACGATGGTGTCGCCAGCGGTGACGGCGGCAGCACTGGTAAAGCACTTGGTGCCGTGCGCAGCGGCATAGACCACGTTCAGCTTCAGGTCATCCGAGCTGCCGGTGTATTCCACAGCCTGGTTGTCCTGGGCATTCTTGGCGGCAGCCACGATCGCATTCAGGTAGCCAGCGGTATCGGCCAGGGTCGCGCCGGAAACAGCGTCGACAGCAGCCTCTCCCTTGGCGGCCACTTCCTCCAGCTCTGCAATGGTCTTGCCCACGGCAAAGTTCTGGACAGCGTCAAAGTTGGCATCGATGGCCACGGTAGAACCGGCCTTGTCCGCCATGTTCTTGCTGTAGTAGTCGGCGTTCACGCGCTTGGAGTACAGCACCTTGCCCTCGGCAAAGCCGGCAGCAAAGTCTCCGTCACCGTTGGGCACGGGGGTCACGCCGGAATCCGCAGCGCCGAACTGGAAGTCATCGATGTAGGCGGCCAGGATGACGTCATCCTTGACCACGGCAACAGCCTGGGTGTAGCACTTGGTGCCATGTGCGGCAGCATATGCCTGACCGATCTGGATGCCGCCCTCGACCTCGACCCTGGCAGCAGGCTCAGCGGGAGCCGGAGCCGCAGAAGCAGCGGGAGCCTCTTCGGTCAGAGCAACGCCCATCGCCTCGGCAACCGCCTTTTTGACCGCCTTGGTGGTCACGGTAGCGCCTGCCACGCCGTCGATCTCGGGGCCGTTGGCTGCAACGACCTGCTTTGCCAGCTCCTCCAGAGCTGCGCCGCCGATGGCCGGGGTCTCATCCGCGCCTTCCAGCACGCAGTCGGTGATGGTGCCGTCCGCAACGGTCAGGGTCACGATCACATCGCCGCCAAAGCCTTCGGCCTTGCCGGTCTTGGTCTCGCTCGCAGCAGCGGTGCCGGAAGCGGGCTTGCTCCCGCCGCAGGCGGCCAGCCCGATGGCAACGATCAGGCTCATTGCCACGGCCACGGCAGCCTTCTGGATCAATTTCTTGTTCTTCATTTTTCTTTCTCCCTTTGATTTGGAACGCTTTCCCGGGAGGGCTGCTCCCGGCTTTGCTTCTAACCTACCACATTGCTTCTGGTTTTGTCAACACGTCCAAACCGTTTTTTCATGAAAAACAACACTTTTAACCGTTTTGTAATGATTTGGCGCAGAGCATTTGTCATTTTCGGTAGATATGCTCACAAAAAAGACGAAATTTTATTCAAAATCCCGTCTTTTTGCACAAATCCCATTTTTATTTTCAGGTGCTGCGGATCTGCTCGATCAGCGCGGCTTTTTCTGCAAAATTGTCGTACAGCGGCTGTACCGCCCGGCGGAATTTTTCCATCTCCTGCGCGCTCAAAGCCGTCACCTCGATGCCGCGGGCACGCATGTTTTCCTCCGAGCGCCGTTCCTGCTGCGCCCAAAGGCTGCGCTCGATGCGGGAGCTTTCCCGCGCACATTCCCGCACCAGCTCCGGATAGCCTTCGTCCAGGGCGGCCAGCTTTTCCAGCGCGGCACAGCTGGAGATCTGCAGCTCCGGCACGCGGGTATGCTCGTCCAGCAAAACGAAGGGGGCCACCTCATAATGAGCCATCATCTCATAGCTGGGCCAGTTGTTTTCTGCGCCGTCGATCGCGCCATTGTACAGCCGCGCATATACCTGGCCGTAGGAAGTCTGCACCGGGACCGCCCCCAGCGCCGTGATCATCTCGCTCATCATGTCCGACTCCTGCACCCGCAGCAACAGACCCTGCAGCTCTTCCAGGCAGGTCACACGGCTGCGGGTATAGAACCGCCGCACCCCTGCATCGTACCAGGAAAGGCCCGCCAGGTCGATGGAATCCAGCAGCGCAAGGAAACCGTCCCCGATCTCTCCATCCAGCACCCGCCACATCTGCCCGGCGTCCTGATACAGATACGGCAGCTGGAGCAGCCGCAGCTGCGGCAGAAGCTCGGTCAGCTGGCTGGCCGACACGCGGGCAAAATCGATGCCGCCGAACTGCATCTGCTCGATCACGCTCTGCTCTGTGCCAAGCTCTCCCCCGCAATAGACCCGCACCTTGACCCGGCCTTCGGTGCGCTGGGCCACCAGTTCCGCAAAGGCCAGCGCCGCCTGGGTGGTGGGATAGTCCTCCGGCTGGTTCTCCGCATAGCGCAGCAGCAGCTCCGGCTGGCGGGAAACACCCTCCCCTCTCCGGTCTGCTGCGCAGCCCGGCAGAGCACAGCCCGCCAGCACCGCCGCCGCCAGCCCCAGAAATCTGCGCCGGGGGATCATATCGTTTCCTCTTCCCGGGCCGTCCGCAGCGCCTCGCGGCGGTACTGGGTGGGGGTCATCCCGGTGCGCTTTTTAAAGGCCCGGGCAAAATAGCTGGCATCCTCATAGCCCACCATCGAAGCCACCTCTGCCGTGGAGCGGAACGGATCGGCCAGCAGCTCCTTTGCTGCATTGATGCGCAGCTCGGTCAGACAATCGAGAAAATTCATCTTCTGGTATTTTTTAAACTGCGCGGAAAGATAGGCCGGGCTGATATGCAGGATATCGCTCACGCTGTCCAGTGAAAGATCATACATATAATTGTCCTCCATGTACTTGCGCACATGGGCCATGACCAGCGCAGTCTGGCTGCTCTGCTCTGCCGTAAGCTGTGCGGCGGGCTGTTCCGCGGCGGATTCCGCCGGATCCGGTTCCGGCTGCATGGGAGCCAGAGCTGCCAGGCGGCGGCCCGCCTCGATCTGGCGGATGGCACGCCGGACGGATTGTTCCAGCTCGTCCGGATCCACCGGCTTGAGCAGATAATCACACGCGCCCAGATGCACCGCGCTGTGCGCGTACTGGAACAGGCTGTACGCCGTTACAAAGATCACCTTGCACTCCGGGCGCTGCTCCAGCACTGTGCGGGCAGCGTCCAGCCCGCTCATGCCGGGCATCTCGATATCCATCAGGATCAGATCAGCTTCCCACAGCACCGCGATATCCGCGGCTTTGCGGCCATTTTCCGCTTTCTGGATCACCACCTCGTGCGCAAAGCGCCGGGCAACGATATCTGCCAGCGCTTCCCGCTCCAAAAGCTCGTCATCCGCGATCAGCAGCCGGATCATCTTCGCATTCCTCCTCCGTTGATTCTTCAAAAGGCAGATACATCACCACCGCTGTTCCCCGGCCGGGCCGGGAATGGATGTGAAGGTCGGCGCGGGGGTCCAGCAGACACAGCCGCGCGGCCACGTTGTAAACGCCGATGTGTTCGTATCGCTCTACCGATGCACGGGACTGCCGCAATCCCTTTAATGCCGCACAGAGCTGGGCCAGCTTTTCCGGCGGGATGCCCACGCCGTTGTCACAAATGCTGATGTATAAAAGCTTCTTTTCCCGCAAGGGATGGATGCGGATGAGCACCCGTCCGCCCTCTTCCTTGGGGGAAATGCCGTGTTTGAAGGCATTTTCCACAATGGGCTGCAAAATAAAGGACGGCACCATCGTTTCGGTCAGATCCAACGTATCCGAAATGCGCCATTCCATGCGGATGCGCGCACCAAAGCGCACATGGTAGATGGAATAGTATTCGTCTACGATGCGCACCTCCCGCGCAAGGGGCACCTGCTCATCGTTGCTCATCAGGCTGTAGCGCAGCAGATGGCTCAGGGCGGTGATCAGGGCCTGGG
>JBJERU010000095.1:0-5177 GCA_051882415.1 Faecalibacterium sp.
GATCGAAGAGGGCGATACCATTTCGATCGATATCCCCAACGCGAAGATCACGCTGGAAGTTTCGGATGAGGTTCTGGCACAGCGCAAGGCAAAGTATGTCGCGCCCGAACCCAATATCAAGACCGGCTGGCTGAGCCGTTATGCCCGCATGGTCACGAGCGCAAACCTGGGCGCTGTGCTCAAGTAAGAACGCGCTTTTCTCCCTCTGTCCTGACGCGAAAGCGGCGGGACGGGGGGATTTTTTTCTTCCTTTTTCGAGAAAAAGGAAGCGAAAAAGCTTTTCGATTGCAAAACGCATGCGCGTTTTGCAGAGAAAATGCAGGGGCAAAGGGTAGTTGGGCGGCAGAGCTTTTGCGCACTCCCGTGCGCTGGGGCTGCGCCCAGAGGCGGAAAAGCGCACGAAGAACGTTTCACGCTGTTGTTACAGCCCGCCCGGGCTTTGAAAGTACGGTGAAACCTGCCCTATGCGGGCAAAAAATAACAGGCCAACGCAAATGCGTTGGCCCATTTGAAAAGTTTTTTCGGTTCCTTTTTTTCAAAAAAGGAACAAGATCCCCCGTTACAGGATATCGATGTACTCCCCGGCCAGCGCCTTGTTCATGCTGCGCACAGCGCAGAACTTGCCGCACATGCTGCAAGTGTCGCTGTGGTCGTCCTCAGGCAGGCGGTCATCGCGGATCTTTTTGGCGGTTTCGGGGTCAAGAGCGCATTGGAACTGTGCATCCCAGTCCAGCTTGCGGCGGGCATCGGCCATCTTATCGTCGATATCCCGGGCGTGGGGGATGCCCTTGGCGATGTCTGCGGCATGTGCCGCGATCTTGGAGGCGATGATGCCCTGCTTGACATCCTCCACGTTGGGCAGAGCCAGATGCTCGGCGGGGGTGACGTAGCACAGGAATGCCGCGCCGCTCATGGCGGCCACTGCGCCGCCGATGGCCGCAGTGATATGGTCATAGCCGGGCGCAATATCGGTGACGATGGGGCCAAGCACATAGAAGGGCGCGCCCATGCACAGGGTCTGCTGCACCTGCATGTTGGCGGCCACCTGATTCAGGGGTACATGGCCGGGGCCTTCCACCATGACCTGAACGTTGTGTGCCCATGCACGCTTGGTCAGCTCGCCCAGGCGCACCAGCTCCTCGATCTGGCACACGTCGGTAGCGTCGGCCAGACATCCGGGACGGCAGGCATCGCCCAGGGAGATGGTCACGTCGTGTTCCTCGCAGATGTCCAAGATCTCGTCAAAGTGCTCATAGAAGGGGTTCTCCTGGCCGGTCATGCTCATCCAGGCAAATACCAGAGAACCGCCGCGGCTCACGATGTTCATCTTGCGTTTGTGGGTACGGATCTGCTCGATGGTCTTGCGGGTGATGCCGCAGTGCAGGGTGACAAAGTCCACGCCGTCCTCTGCGTGCATCCGCACCACATCGATAAAATCCTGCGCGGTCAGCTCGGCCAGGTCGCGCTGATAATGGATGACCGAGTCATACACTGGCACGGTGCCGATCATGGCGGGGCACTCGCTGGTCAGCTTGCGGCGGAAGGGCTGGGTATTGCCGTGGCTGGACAGATCCATGATGGCTTCCGCGCCCATGTTCACCGCGCTAAGCACCTTCTGCATCTCGATGTTGTAATCCTTGCAGTCGCGGGAAACGCCCAGGTTGACGTTGATCTTGGTGCGCAGCATGCTGCCCACGCCTTCCGGGTTCAGGCAGGTGTGGTGCTTGTTGGCGCAGATGGCGACCTTGCCTTCGGCCACCAGCTGGCGCAGCTGCTCTGCGGGCATATACTCCTTTTCTGCCACGATCTTCATCTGTTCGGTGATAATGCCCTTGCGTGCGGCATCCATCTGGGTCGTATAATTCTGCATAAAAAATCCTCCGTATTCCGTTTATTGCTGTACAGCGTCCGGGACGCTGCGCATCCATGATGTGATATCCTGTCCGCCCAGGGTATGATCCAGCGGGCCGGAGCCTGCGCCCAGGTCAAGCCCTGTGTGCAGAGCCGCCGTCAGATAGGCTTTGGCGCGGGCAATGGCATCCTCCAGCGCAAAGCCCTTGGCCAGGTTTGCTGCAATGGCGCTGGACAAGGTGCAGCCGGTGCCGTGGGTGTTGGGATTGGCCACTCTTTTGCCCGGAAACCAATGCACCGAGCCATCCGGCCGGGCCAGCAGGTCATCCGCGTCGGTATCGCTGTGGCCGCCCTTCAACAGGACAGCACAGCGGCAGTCTGCGGCGATGGCCTGCGCAGCGGCCAGCATGTCCTCCCGGCTGCGGATGGCGCGTCCGGAAAGGATCTCGGCTTCGTGACGGTTGGGGGTGATGACCGCCGCCAGCGGGAACAGCTCCCGCCGCAGGGTGTCCACTGCGCCGCCTTCGATCAGGTCGGAGCCGCTGGTAGCCACCATGACGGGATCCACCACAACGTTCTGTGCGCCATAAAAACGCAGCCGTTCGGCGATGGCGGCGATCAGCGGGGCCGAAGCCACCATGCCGATCTTTACCGCGTCGGGGCGGATGTCGGTGAACACCGCGTCGATCTGCTGGTACAGGAACTTGGGCGACACCTCCAGAATGCCGGTCACGCCGGTGGTGTTCTGGGCTGTCAGGGCGGTGATGGCGCTCATGCCAAACACGCCGTTCATGGACATGGTTTTGAGATCCGCCTGGATCCCGGCGCCTCCGCTGGAATCGCTGCCAGCGATGGATAATGCTGTTTTCATGGAAAACTCCTTTGCATTATATTTTGTTACGCGACAGAGAGTGGTGCTCCCGGTCTGCCGCGGTTCGGAAACGAAGGATTGCGAAAAAAGCGTTCAGAATCTGTCTGCCTGGACCATCTGCTCCGAAAGAGCGCGCAGGATGCGGCATTCGGCCTCGATGTCCTCGGCGGCAAAGATCGCGCTGACCAGTGCTACGCCGTCCACGCCGCAGCCGGAAAGCTCCAGCAGATTTGCGCGGGTGATGCCGCCAATGGCCACGACCGGCACTTGCACGGCCCGGCAGATGTCCCGCAGGGTCTGGCGGGGCAGAGGCTTTGCGTCGGACTTGGTAGAGGTGGCAAACGCTGCGCCCACGCCCAGATAGCTTGCGCCCGCGTCCACCGCCCGGCACGCTTCCGCCACCGTGTGGGCGGAGACGCCCAGGATGAACTCCGGCCCGGCCAAGCGCCGGGCATCGCTGGCGTTCATATCGCTTTGGCCCACATGCGCGCCGTCTGCGCCGCAGCGCAGCGCCAGCGGAACGTTGTCGTTTAGCAGAAAGGGCACACCGTAATGGCGGCACAATGCGCCGATCTGTTGAGCTTCGGCCAGCAGATCGCCCGGATCCAGCTGCTTTTCCCGCAGCTGCACGCAGGTGGCTCCGCCCCGCAGAGCGGCCTCCACCTGCTGGGCAAGAGTCTGACGGCCCGTCCAGGCGCGGTCGGTCACGGCATAAAGCCGCATGGTTTGCTCAGTACATTTCATAGCATGCCCCTTTCTCAAGCTGGCTGGGTGTCAGGTTGGAAATCGCATCGATGAGATAGACCCGGAAGCTTCCGCTTCCGTCCTGCGGGCCGCAGCGCTGGGCGGCCTGTTCTCCGCACAGACCCATCATGCACACCGCTGCGGCAGCAGCTTCCAGCGGTGCGGCCGGATTTGCTGCCAGAAACGCCCCCGTCAATGCCGAGAGCATACATCCTGCGCCGGTAACTTTGCGCAGCAGGGGAGTGCCGTTGCGGATGATGTAGGCGGTCTGTCCGTCGGTCACAAGGTCAAGCTCGCCGGTCATGGCAGTTACGGTGCGCTGCTCCCGCGCAAACTGTTTTGCCAGCGCAAGCCGCCCGGCAAGAGTGGTGTCCGTGATGGCATCGGAGGAGGCGGCATCCACGCCGCCGGAGTCCCCGCCGCCGGAGCACAGAGCACGGATCTCGGAGGCGTTGCCCCGTACCACCGAAAAATGGATCTGTTCCAGCAGCCGCTGTGCTGTTTGAGTGCGAAAGGCCGAAGCTCCGGCCCCCACCGGATCCAGTACGATCGGCAGGCCCAGACGGTTGGCAGCCTGGCCCGAAAGCAGCAGGGCGGGAATTTTCTGCTGGCTCAGGGTACCCAGGTTTAAAGTCAGGCCGCGGGCCAGAGCGGTGATCTCGGCAGATTCGGCGGGATCGTCTGCCATGATGGGGGACGCGCCGCAGGCCAGCAGAACATTGGCGCAGTCGTTGGCAGTGACATAATTGGTGATGCAGTGTACCAGCGGCGCGGTGCGCTGCAAATCGGCAAGCATGGTATGCAGCAAAAACGGCGGCCTCCTTTTCTGTGGTCAGGACAAAGCAGTTTTCATGGAGCGGAGCGCACCCGAGCGTTCCAGGCTGTAAAGCAATACGCCCGAAAGCACCGCGCCTGCGGCGGTGGAGATGAGGAAGGGAACGATGTAGGCGTAAAAAGCGATGTCCGAAGCGCTTTTGCCCATTAGCAGGATGGCCACCGGATAGGCGCATAGACCGCCCAGTACGCCGGTGCCGAATACTTCCGCCAGCAGCGTGGGCAGCAGCTTGCCCGTTTTCCAGTACATCACGCCGCACAGCAGCGCACCGATCATGCTGCCGGGGAAGGCCATCAGACTGCCCAGACCCAGAATGTTGCGCAGCAGCGAGGATACAAAGGCTGTACCTACACCGTACCAGGGGCCAAGCAGCACCGCGCACAGGATGTTGACCATGTGCTGAACGGGTGCGCACTTGCTGCCGAACATCGGAAAGGAGAACAGACTGCCCACCACCGCAACGGCACAGAGCATGCCGGCTAAAGCGAGCTTTTTTACGGAGAGAGATTTCATGATAAGATACTCCTTTTTACAAATAAAAAACAGGAGACACCCCGGCGGGATGCCTCCTGTAAAAAATCACGCAAGCTTAGACTTCCTACGGCGGCATTATCCGCATCAGGTGTGGGGCATTGCTGTCCCAAGGGTCGAAGTTGTAGACTTCCTCTCAGCCTGCTGTCACAAGCTCCCCTGTATTCGATTGCGTCCCTATTCTACACCCGGTACTGCCAAAATGCAAGCTTTTTTGCGGGGCAGAGGGATGTTTTCGTGGTTGACGGGGTTTTTTTGTTCCTTTTTCGAGAAAAAGGAACCGAAAAAGTTTTTTTCTTTTCCCGCTTTTTGAAAAAAGCGGGGCAAAAACTTTTCAATCGGCCT
>JBJERU010000096.1:0-5151 GCA_051882415.1 Faecalibacterium sp.
CGGCAAGCAGCGCATTCTTCAGCTTTACGAGAATCAGCCGGACCGGAAGCAGCGCGCCAAGGCGCTGGCCAGGGAATACGGCATCGGCGGGTACAGCCACTCCTATCTGGATGGCCGGAAAGGGTTTATCACCTACAACAGTTCCGGGATGGAGTTTTCTCTGCACGGTATCCGGGAGCCGTTCAAGCTGAAATGGACTGCGATTGAAAAGTATATCGACCTGATGATCCAGTCCGGGCGCTATCTGACAGTAGAGGAACAGGAGCAGCACAATGCAGTCCGGGAAGCAAAGGAAGCAGCCGTCGATGAAGCCGAACTTGCGTATGCCAAAGCGCTCATCCATGACTTCTGCGTGGAGGAGTACGATGCCGAGCCGGATTTTTCCGACCTGTCCAAAATCAGTATCGTTTATACCACCGTGACGGACGATGAAACGCCGCTTCAGGTCTATGTGGATCTGAATGAATACAAGCTGGAGTGGTATCTGGACGATACGTTGGTAAAAACCCACGCCTGCGGCACCCTGAGCGAGCTGATTGAGAAAGAGCTGCGCGTACTGGATTTTGTGGAGCTGGTGGAAGCGGCGGATGTTCTTCTGGATGACTACCACAGCAGCAAAGAGGAAGCCGAGCCGGAGCAGGATGCCCCTGTTCTGGTTGAAGCTGTGACGGACGCAGAAATCTCACCGCAAGAACGCTTTACCGTTTATGAGACAGAGAACGGTTATGCAGTTTGGGACGAGCTTGCCGACGGCCCTTATCAGGAGGACGGTGTTCAGGAGGAGTTTGCCGGTGAATGGGAGGCCGCGGACTACCGCAAAGCGCTGATCGAGCGGCAGTCCGCGCAGGATACCACAAAGCGCCCGGATGCACAGGAGATTCCGCTGCCGCTTTCGCTGGATGCTTCCAACGAGTACAACGCGCTGAAAGAGCGCTACCCGGACGCACTGGTGGGCTTTGAACAGCATGGCAATTATGAGTTCTACGGTGCGGATGCCAAGACGGTATCGGAACTTCTGAACAGCAGACTTCTGGAAAAACAGACCCCGCTGGGCATCGTCCCGGTGGCGGGTTTCCCCACGGAGTTGTGGGTCTCGTCCGCCAAAAAGCTCTGGGCGCAGGGCAACAGCGTCTATCTCGCCGGCGAAAATGCGGACGGTACCCATTTCCAGACCAAGCATCTGCTGCGGGAGGACTATCTTCCGCGCAATGCCCGGGTGCATCTGGATGGCCGGACGTTCCGGGTGGATGCGGTCAACTTCCAGCGCCAGACCGCCACCCTGCAGGACATGACCCTTGCGGAAGAAGCCCGATATCCGCTGTTCCGGGAGGAAAGCCTGCCGTTTGTGCGGGAACTGTATGAGCAGGAAGGGGCGGTTTCCTCACCAGAAAAAGTTTATCAGGAAGAGATCCCCGCCCGGAACTTCCGCATTACAGATGACCATCTGGGGGAAGGCGGACCGAAGCAGAAATATGCCCGCAACATCGAGGCGATCCAAACGTTATTCACGCTGGAACGCGAGCACCGCAATGCGACCCCGGAAGAACAGCAGGTGCTGTCCCAGTATGTCGGCTGGGGTGGTCTGGCGGATGCTTTTGACCCGGACAAGGATAGCTGGGCCAAAGAGTATGCAGAGCTGAAAAATCTGCTCTCCGAAGAAGAATACACCGCCGCCCGCGCCAGCACCCTGAACGCCCACTATACCAGCCCCACCGTGATCCGAGCTATTTACGATGCCGTGGAACGGATGGGATTCCGCTCTGGCAACATTCTGGAGCCGAGCATGGGCGTGGGCAACTTTTTCGGGATGCTGCCGGAGGGGATGCAGGCCAGCCGCCTGTATGGTGTGGAGCTGGACAGCATCACCGGCCGCATCGCAAAGCAGCTCTATCCCAATACCAGCATTACCGTGGCGGGCTTTGAGACCACCGACCAGCGGGATTTCTATGATTTAGCGGTGGGCAATGTGCCGTTCGGCAACTACAAGGTCAATGATAAGGCGTATAACAAGCTGGGATTTTCTATCCACAATTATTTCTTTGCCAAAGCCATCGACCAGGTAAGGCCGGGCGGCATCGTGGCCTTCGTCACCAGCCGCTACACGCTGGACAGCAAGGACAGCACGGCCCGCAGGCACATTGCCGAACGCGCCGACCTGCTGGGCGCGATCCGTCTGCCCAACAATGCGTTCCGCGCTAATGCCGGGACGGACGTGGTCTCGGATATCATCTTCCTGCAAAAGCGCGACCGCCCCATCGACCGCGAACCGGCATGGGTGCAGCTGGGCAAGACCGAAAATGGAATTTCCGTCAACCAGTATTTCGTAGATAACCCGGAGATGATTCTGGGCGAGCTGTCCACCGAAAGCACCCAGTATGGCAGAGAGGACAGCACCGTTCTGCCCATAGAGGGCGCGGTGCTGTCCGAACAGCTTGCAGAGGCGATCCGGCATCTTGAGGGGCAGTATCAGGAAATCGAGGCCAGCGTCCCGGATATTGCGGACGCGGAAACCTCCCGCGCTGTCCTGCCTGCGGACCCGGACGTGAAGAATTTCTCTTATACGCTGGTAGACGGAGAAGTGTACTACCGGGAAAACTCCGTCATGACCCCAGCGGAGCTTTCGGACAATGCCAAAGGCCGCGTGGCCGGTATGATCGAACTGCGGCAGATCGTCCGCAGCCTCATGGACGCACAGCTCAACGATGCCCCAGACGAGGAAATCAGGGCAACCCAGCAGGCATTGAACGATGCTTATGACCGCTTTACCGCGCAGTATGGCCTGCTCAACGACCGGAAGAACGGTCGGTTGTTTGAGGATGATTCTTCCTATTATCTGCTCTGTTCGCTGGAAAATCTGGACGAAAACGGTGCTTTGAAGTCCAAAGCCGCCATGTTCACCCGGCGCACCATCCGCCCGGAAAAAAGCATCGACCATGTGGACACCCCCAGCGAAGCGCTGGCGGTCTCCATCGGGGAGCGCGGCAAGGTGGACCTGCCCTATATGACCCAGCTGCTGGGCACACCGGGCGAATATGACCGCATCACCTCGGAGCTGTCCGGCGTCATCTTCAAAGACCCTGCCGCCGACCCTACCGACCCGGAAGCGGGCTGGCAGACCGCAGACGAATATCTTTCCGGCAATGTGCGGCACAAGCTGCGCATCGCCCAACTTGCGGCAGAGACTGACCCGGCATTTTCGGTCAATGTGGAAGCCCTGACCAAAGCGCAGCCCCGGGAGCTGGAAGCCTCTGAAATTGACGTGCGGCTGGGCGCGACCTGGATCGACCCGGATGTTATCAAGAAATTCATGGAGGAGACTTTTCACATCCCGTATTATATGCGGCGTTCCATCAACGTGAAGTTTTCTCAGCTCACCGCAGAGTGGCGCATCGAGGGCAAAACAGCCATGGGAAAAGGCGACATTGCTTCCTGCGAAACCTACGGCACCGAACGCGCCAACGCCTACAAAATTCTGGAAGAAACGCTCAACCTGAAAGATATCCGCATTTACGACACCGTAGAGGGCGACGACGGCAAGCCCCGGCGTGTCCTGAACAAGCGCGACACCATGCTGGCGCAGCAGAAGCAGCAGGCCATCAAGGATGCTTTCGCCAACTGGATCTGGAAGGACCCGCAGCGGCGCGCTGCGCTGGTCAAACAGTACAACGAGCTGTTCAACTCCACCCGTCCCCGGGAGTACGATGGAAGCCACATTCATTTTGTGGGCATGAACCCGGAGATCAGCCTGCGGGAGCACCAGCGCAATGCCATTGCTCATGTGCTTTATGGCGGTAATACGTTACTTGCGCACGAGGTGGGGTCAGGCAAGACGTTCGAAATGGCTGCCTCCGCCATGGAGTCCAAACGGTTGGGATTGTGCCAGAAATCTCTTTTTGTGGTGCCCAACCATCTGACCCTCCAGTGGGCACAGGAGTTTCTGCATCTCTATCCCAATGCCCGGCTGCTGGTGGCCAGCAAAAAAGACTTTGAAACCGCCAACCGCAAGAAGTTCTGCGCCCGCATTGCGACCGGCGACTACGATGCCGTTATCATCGGGCACAGCCAGTTTGAACGAATCCCTTTGTCGTTTGAGCGGCAGGAGCGCCTGATTCAGGAGCAGATCGAGGAGATCCAGAACGCCATTATGGAGCTGAAATACCAGAACGGCGAACGTTTTACCATCAAGCAGATGGAAAAGAGCCGCAAGAATCTGGAGCAGAAGCTGGACAAACTTCGCGCCGCGGAACGCAAGGATGATGTCGTCACTTTCGAAGAATTGGGCGTAGACCGGTTATTTGTTGACGAGAGCCAGGCGTTCAAAAACTGTGCGAAACGTTGTGCATAAGTCGTAGCCGACAGCTATGACGAAAAGCACCATGCGATTGCACTTGATATAGCAAGAAAATATCGTAGAGAACTCAAATCTCAAATTCAGAGGTGCAATTCCTCTGCCGTACTGAATCAATGCCGGAAAGGAGAAATTCCCAGCGGTCTGTCAAACCGCAGGCAGTACGAGAGCTAATACTCCACTGTGCTCTGTTTATCTGTAAATAGACAGGGTACAAAGCGTGGTGAAGTCGTAACCTGAAAACCTAAACCGAGAGGCATGGACAATAATGGTGCGGGCTTCCGAAACCTATGGCTATCCATTAGTGAAAGCTATGCAGCATCGTAAGAGTAGACGGCATCCGAAAGGGTGAACATAGGAAAAAGTGTGTGTGGCTGGTTTTTCTGCACACGCCCTGTGGAATGAAATATCCACACGGAATCATGCGGAAACTGTGGTTCAAAGCATGGTTAGATTTTCCCGGTGTAAGGTAGCGGCCTAAGGGTTTCAATGGTCTGTTGACCAAAAGGATAGAGATTTGGGAACGTTTGAGAGCCTGTGTCTGGAGTGTTACAGCACGATGAAGAACACGGGAAGTCAGCCGTGCCATAGTAGTCTGCGATTGGGCAATGCCAATCACACAGAGCTGAGATGCTCCACGGCGAAGGGCACGAGTCAGAACCCGTACCAATAAGTTCAAAAACGAGCAATGAGCGTCCGCAATGCTGCAATCATGCACATTGCCTGCGCGGATTCAACTGTGATTTCAGAGACGGGGGTGCGGACAAAATCTTGGACTCCAAAAGGAGGTAACTGAATGTATA
>JBJERU010000097.1:0-5136 GCA_051882415.1 Faecalibacterium sp.
CCAGGGTCACGGTTCCGGTCTTGCCATTGACGCTGGACACCACTGTTTCCGGGGCCAGTGCTTCTGCCCTCTGTGCGGCGGCTTCGGCGCTGGCTGCACTGGATGCCGCCGCGCTCTGGCTGTCTGCCGCTGCCGCCGCGCTGGAAGATGCCTCGGCAGCCTTTTCCACAGCCGTCTGCGCAGCTTCGGCCGCTGTGCCGACGCTTGCGGCAGCATCGGCCTGACTTGCACCTGCTGACTGGGCGCTGGCCGCGGCTGCACTGGCACTGGACGCAGCATTTGCTTCGCTCTCCCCGGCCGACTGAGCGGCGTTCTGGGCGGCGCTGGCACTGGATATGGCTTCTTCGGCCTTTTCCTGTGCTTGCGCGGCGCTGGCCGCGGCGCTCACCTCGCGGTTTCTCGCATTGGTGGCACTGGTCGCCGCAGCGCTCTCACTTTCTGCCGCTGCTGCTGCGCTGGATACGGCCACCTGAGCGTTCTGCGCCGCCATTTCTGCGCTGGACTGTGCCGCCTGGCTGCTGCTCTGAGCCACCTGCGCATTCTGTGCGACCTCGGCGCGGAAATCCTCCATCTTGTTCAAGATGGTTTCTGTTATGCCCAGTGTGCGTTCCTGCGCGCCCACACCCTCGGTCTGGCTGTGCCCGGATACCACATACAGCAGATCCAGCGTGTTGCACACCACTCCATCCCGGACGCCCTGAAACACGATCCTGCCCTGCCCCCGGGCTAGCGGCTTTTCAGTCGCTTCCCAGGGCACCTCCAGCACACCGTCCTCCGGCAGCAAAAGCTCCACCCGGCAGGGATGGAACACCGCCCGAACGGTAAGCTCTTTCCAGCTTTCCCCCCGGCGAACATGCAGCTGCTCCAGTCCAGCGCTGCCAGAGGTCCCAAACTCCAGCGGTGCATTGTCCCGGCCGCGCGCACGGTAGCCTTCCAGCACGATCTCATGGATATTCATTTTGTTCTCTCCTTTCCTGTAAAAATCCCAAGCCTTTGGATCGGCTTTTCGCAGATTTATTGTACGACTGTTGATCGTTTCAAAAAAGCGCGGCCTTTTTGTGGTATGAGCGCTCTGAAAAACAAAAACCGCCGCTTGTTCCGCGACGGTTGTTGTTTGGATGAATGGATGTATAGGGAAAAGCGGATCAATTTCCGGCCAGAACTTCTGCTTTCAGGCGGGCGATCAGCTGTTCCATCAGCGCCACGCGGTTGAACGGGGTCATCAGATAAAAACCATCCGCATAAGGCAGCGCTGCTTTTGCAGCCTGCAGGCAGATCTCCAATCCCAGCTCTTCGCCTGCGGTCCGACCCAGCCCCTCGAAGCGGCGGATGATCTCCGCATCCACATGGATGCCGCTGACCTCGTTTTCCATAAAGATGGCATTGCGCTGGCTGACCACCGGCAGGATGCCTGCCAGAAGTTTGGCTTTGGGGCCAAAAGCTTCCCGCGTGCGGCGCAGATTTTCCAGCGCCTGTGCCGAAAGGACTGGCTGCGTCAGAAAGCCGCTCATGCCGTTTGCCAGCTTTTCACCAGCGCGGCGCAGCTCCACATCAAAGTTATGGGCATTGAGATTCAGTGCGCCGAGCACGGTCATGGGCGCGGGCATTTCGCGTCCTTCTCCCGCCAGCGAGATGATGTACTGCGCCAGCTTGCGGGAGTTGAACTGATAGACATTTTTCACCTCGTCCCGCTCGGCGGTGGGGATGGGGTCGCCCGTGATGGCCAGCACTTCCCGCACACCCTCGGCATACAGGCCCAGGAGCAGAGCCTTGGTCGCGTTCAGATTGCGGTCGCGGCAGGTCATGTGCGGCAGAACGCTCAGTCCCAGCTCCCGGTGCACCCGGCAGGCCACCAGAGAGGAATCCATCCGCGCCCGCGCAATGGGACAGTCCGCAATGGTCAAAAGGTCTGCACCTGCTGTTTGCAGGCGGCGCGCGCCTTCCAGATAAGCGGTCAGATCGGCGTCTTTGGGGGAATCCAGCTCCACGGCGATCACCTTTTGCCCGGCATTCAGTTTGCGCAGAAAGGCATCCTCTGTTTCCACTTTTGGCTGTGCGGCGGTGAAAAGTTGTTCTGTGGGAGCAGTCGGCCGCTGTACAGGCAGTGCGTCCAGCTCTGCCCGCAACGCGGCGATGTGGGCCGGGGTCGTGCCGCAGCAGCCGCCCAGGATGCACACCGCCGGGTTCTCGATGGCAATGCGGGCCAGTTCTCCGGCAAAGTATTCCGGCTTGCCCTGATAGCGCACCTGGGTGCGGGCCACCACCGGATAACCCGCGTTGGGCATGACCGCCAGCGGCAGACCCGGCCTTCCCAGCTGCCGCGCCAGGGTCCGCATGGCTCCCGGCGCAGAAACGCAGTTCAGGCCCACCGCGTCCACAAGGCCGCTGTCGGCCATGCGGCGCGCAAGCTCCCGGCAATACAGGCCCTCACGCGTGTAGCCGTCTGGCAGTACCGCAAAGGATACCAGCACAAAGGCATCCGGCACCGCGGATCTTACCGCCCTTACCGCCGCCAGCACGCCGGCATCCGCGCTGAGCGTTTCAAACAAAAAGTTTTTTGCTCCCAGCCCGGCAAAGCGCAGCGCCGGGGCCGTGTAGCAATCCGATGCAGGGATCGTCTCAGTATCCGGCGCAGGGCCAAGATCCGCAAAGACCGCCGCGCCGGTATCGGCAGCCGCCTGCACCGCCAGCGTCCATCCCGCATCCAAAAGGGCCTCCCATCCCGGCAGCTGCGCCGCCGCCATCCGCGGCAGGCCAAAGGTGTTGGTCTTGATGGCATCTGACCCCGCGGCAAGATAGGCGCGGTGAACGGCCAGAACTCCTTCCGGATCGGCAAGGTTTGCCTGCTCCGGCTCCTGGCCAGGTCTTGCTTTGTAGTAGGTTCCCATCGCGCCGTCAAACAGCAGCGGCTTTTGCGCAAGATGGGTGCGCGGATCGATCATGGTGTGGCCTCCTGTCTCTATTTCATACCAATTTGATTTGTTGAAAGTCTTTTGGTTCCAGTTTATCCGGCTTTGTCCGCTTGTCAAGCAGTTTTTCTGCGCTCTGCTTGCGCAGGAACGAATTTTATGCTATCCTATGCGTACTTTAAAGTAAAAGGAGAGTGGTATCTTATGCGCCATGCAGGTACACAGATCATTGAAACGCCGCGGCTGATCCTTCGCCGTCTTTTGCCCCAGGACGCGGAAATGATGTTTGCAAACTGGGCCAGCGATCCGGCAGTCACGCGATATCTGCGCTGGGAGCCGCACCCGGACGCCGCCCACACCCGTGAGCTGCTGACCGCATGGGCCGCTCTCTATCCCAATCCGGATTATTATCAGTGGGCGATGGTGGAAAAGGAAAGCGGCCAGGTATTTGGCGCGATCAGCCTTGTCAGCACACTGATGGTAGAGCCGCAGCAGCGGGAGGAATGGCCGGGCTTTGATCTTGCAGAAGGCATCTGGGAGCCGGGCTACTGCATCGGCAAAGCCTGGTGGGGCAGGGGCTATATGACCGAAGCTCTGAAAGCTGTGGTGCGGTACTGGTTCCGGCAGATAGGCGGCCATTGGCTGGTGTGCTGCCATGCGGTGGAAAATCCCGCCAGCGGCCGGGTCATGACCAAAGCAGGGTTCAAATATCATCATGATGCTGTGTACCACAAATACGATGGCACGTCCGTTCCCTGCCGATGCTATGTGCTGACGCAGGAAAGATACGAAGAGTTATACTCTGACAGCAAATAAAAAAGAGGGACTATTTTGAGCGAATTATATAATATTTTAGTAGAAACACCCCCCACGCCGGTGCTGCTTTTGGCGCTGGATCAGGGCGCATGGGACTGTGCGCGCAGCCTGGACGAGCTGGCCGCCTTGTGCGAAGCCAATCACATGAACGCGGTGGGACAGGTGGTGCAGAAGCGCTCCACTCCGGAAGCGGGCACAGTGCTGGGCAGCGGCAAGCTGGACGAAGCACACCTGGCCGCACAGACCCTGGGGGCCGAATGCGCCGTGTTTGACGGCGAGCTGACCGGCAGCCAGATCCGCAATATCTCCGCGGCGCTGGGCATCGAGGTGATCGACCGCACCATGCTGATCCTGGAGATCTTCCGCAGCCGCGCGGTGACAAACGAGGGCAAGCTCCAGACCGAGCTGGCACTGCTGCGCTATCGTCTGCCCCGCTTGCAGGGCATGGGCGAGTCGCTCAGTCGTCAGGGCGGCGGCGGTGGCGGCGGCGGCGGCGCACGCCGCGGCGCAGGTGAGACCAAGCTGGAGCTGGATCGCCGCCATGTCCATGCGCGCATCGACGCGCTGGCGGCCAAGCTGGAGGAACTGGAAAAGCGCCGGGGCGAAAGCCGCAAGGCCCGCGCCAAGACCGGCATGCCGGTGGTCAGCCTGGTGGGATATACCAATGTGGGCAAGTCCAGCCTGATGAATGCCCTGTGCGGCCCCAGCGTGGCCGAAGCGGATATGCTGTTTGCAACGCTGGATCCCACCAGCCGCAAGCTGGTGCTGCCCAGCGGCATGGCCGTGCTGCTGGTGGATACGGTCGGGTTTGTTTCCCGCCTGCCCCATAACCTGGTGGAAGCGTTCAAGAGCACCCTGGAGGAAGCCTCCTGGTCGGATGTGATCATCCGGGTCGCAGATGCCTGCGATGACCAGCGGGAAGAGCAGCTTGCCGTTACGGATGAGGTTCTGGACAGCCTGGACTGCGCGCAGATCCCCCGCGTGACGGTCTATAATAAATGTGATAAGGCCGGGGCAGTTTCGTTTGACCCGGATATCCTGCTCACCAGCGCCAAGACGGGCTATGGCCTGGAAAAGCTGCTGCAAAAGCTGGACGAGATGCTCAGCGACCGTGTGCGCACCCTGCACGTCCTCCTGCCCTATGACAAGCTGGGCCTCGCCGCACCCATGCGGGAGCGTGGCAGCGTCCTGGCCGAGGAGTACCGCCCCGAAGGGCTGTATCTGGAAGGGATCGTCAAGATCGAGGATCTGCACTGCTTTGAGGGGTACCTGGTGTAAGGTTTCTGCGGGTTTGTTCCTTTTTTGAAAAAAAGGAACCGAAAAAACTTTTCAAACGGCCCATGCCTGCGCATGGGCCCGCGCATTGTAAAATGAAGTTGCGCATTTAGACAAACAAAAAGGTCCATAGCGA
>JBJERU010000098.1:0-5121 GCA_051882415.1 Faecalibacterium sp.
ATGCCGTGGGCGCCCTTCTCCTTGCGGAAGCAGGGGCTGTAGGAGGTCAGGGTCAGGGGAAGCTTGGCCTCGTCCAGCGTCTGGTCGATGAAGCGGCCGATCATGGTGTGCTCGCTGGTGCCGATCAGGTACAGATCCTCGCCCTCGATCTTGTACATCATGGCATCCATCTCCGGGAAGGACATGACGCCCTGCACCACGTTGCCGTGCATCATGAAGGGCGGGATCACATAGGTGAAGCCCTTGCTGATCATAAAGTCGCGCGCGTAGGCCAGCACGCCCTCGTGCAGGCGGGCGATGTTGCCCAGCAGATAATAGAAGCCGTTGCCCGCCACGCGGCCCGCAGCGTCCATATCGATGCCGTCAAAGCTCTCCATGATCTCGGTGTGGTACGGGATGGGGAAATCCGGCACCACCGGTTCGCCAAAGCGCTGGGCCTCGACGTTGCAGCTGTCGTCCGGGCCGATGGGCACGCTGGGATCGATCATGTTCGGGATGGTATACATGATCTCCTGGATGCGGGCCGCCAGCTTTTCCTCCTCGGCCTCCAGCTCGGCCATGCGGTCGGCATCGGCCTTGACCGCGGCGTTGTTGGCATCGATCTGGGCCTGAAGCTCGGCTTTCTTTGCCTCATCGGTGCACTTTTTCAGCTGGCCGAACAGCGGGCCGTTGGCCTTGCTCAGCTTGTTGCGCGCCGCCTTCAGGGACTCGACCTCCTTCAGGGCTGCGCGGTACAGCGCATCCTTCTCGATCACTTCGTCCACCAGAGGGAGCTTGGCGTCCTGGAATTTCTTTTTGATGTTCTCCTTGACCGCATCCGGATTTTCACGGACAAACTTGATATCAAGCATGATTTACTCTCCTTACTCGAACTCTATACGCTTTTCCTATCTATGGGTTTTGTTCCTTTTTTGAAAAAAAGGAACCGAAAAAACTTTTTACACCTTTTTCTGTGGCTCAGACATTCATCCAGCCGCTCTGCTCTGACAGTTCGTTTTGCTCCTGCTGTTCATAGCGGCCCAGCAGATTGGCAAAGGCCCGCAGCTGTTCATCCGAATAAAAATGGACCGTCAGCCTGCCCCTGCCCTCATGATAAGCCACCGACACCTCGCTGCCCAAAGCCTGCTTCAGGCTTTCCTCCACCTCCACCGGAAGCGCGCTGCGCTGAATAGGGGCTTCGGAGCCTTTTTCGGGCTTTGTCATGCGCTTGCAGAGCACTTCGGCCTGACGCACATTCAGCTGCTGGTCTGCAATGATCTGAGCGGCCTGCGCCTGCAAGTCCTCTGTGGGCAGACCCAGGATCACCTTTGCGTGGCCGGTGCTGATAAAACCGCTTTTCAGCAGTTCCAGCGCTCTTTGGGGCAGATTCAACAGGCGCAGGCTGTTGGCCAGCGCACTGCGGCTTTTGCCCAGCTTGCGGGCCGCCTGCTCCTGCGTCAGGCCGCAGCGATCCATCAATTCCCGGATGCCGGCAGCTTCTTCCACAGGATCCAGATCCTCGCGCTGAAGATTTTCCACCAGCGCCAGCTCCATCGCCTGTTCCGGACTGACATCCTTGATGATGACCGGCACCTCGGTCAGGCCGGCGATGCGCGCCGCCCGCCAGCGGCGTTCACCCGCCACGATGGTGTAGCCCCCCGCGATGCGGGGACGCACCGCGATGGGCTGCAGCAAGCCGTGCTCCGCGATGCTGGCTGCCAGCTCCGACAGGGACTGTTCATTGAACGTTTTGCGGGGCTGGCCGGGGTCCGGCTCGATCTCCCGCAGAGGCAGCGTCTGAGCCGCTGCGCTGGAATCCAGGCTGAGCGCGGCGTCCTCGAACAGACTTTCCAGTCCGCGGCCAAGACCTCCCCTTCCTCTTGCCATGCCTACCCCTCCTTTATGTCGCGTCGGTCAGGGAACCCATCGTCCCGCTGGATGCAGCGGACTCGGCCTTTTGCTTTGTGCGGCGGCGGCCGGGCGTGCTGTCCTTTGGGCGATTGTTCTTGACAAATTCAATGGCCAGATCCATATACGCCTCGCTGCCCTTGCCCTTTGGCTCGTAAAAGTTGATGGGCTGGCCGTAGCTGGGCGCCTCTGAGATACGAATGGTGCGGGGAATGGTGGTGTTATACACCTTGTTGCCAAAATACTTCTGCACCTGCTCCACGATCTGCAGCGTCAGGTTCAGGCGGGGCGCAAACATCGTGAACACGACGCCCTCGATGTCCAGATAGGGATTGAACCTTTTGCGGATCGTCTTTAAGGTGCTGATCAGCTCGGACAGGCCTTCCAGCGCATAGTATTCGCACTGGATGGGGATCAGCACGCTGTCGCATGCGCACAGGCCGTTGAGGGTCAGCAGATCCAGCCCGGGAGGGCAGTCGATGAATACAAAGTCATAATCCTTCTGGATGGAGGCCAGTGCCCTGCGCAGACAGCCTTCGCGCCCCTGCGCGTCCACCAGCTCCAGCGATGCACCCGCAAGACGGGCGTTGGAGCCAATGACATCGGTGCGGAACTCGGTCTTTCGGACAGCCTGCGATGCCTCGGCAGCGCCGATCAGCAGTTCATAGGTTCCTACCTCCACGCTCCGCTTGGCGATCCCATAGCCGGTGGTCGTGTTGCCCTGAGGATCCAGATCCACGATCAGCACCTTTTTGCCCAGCGCAGCAACGCAGGAGGAAAGATTGACGGCGGTTGTGGTTTTGCCCACGCCGCCCTTTTGGTTGGCAATTGCAACGATTTTTGCCACGCGCAACGATCTTCCTTTCAGGGAAAAGATTCCATGTTCCACGTGGAACAAGAAAGTAAACGCGGCGTTTTCCCTGCCGCCGCATCCTGTAAAATCCAGTATAACACACCCGCGGCAATTTTTGAACCGCTTCTTTGTAAATTTGCGGGCAAATACAAAGTTTCGGGCTTTTCAAACGCAGATTTTTTGTTTTCAGCAGTCTTTCAGAGCCGTTCCCCGGGCTTTGCAAAAAGGAACAGCCCCGCGCCCTGCGCCAATAAAAAACCTGGCCCATGCGCATGCATGGGCCGACAGAAAAGTTTTTGCCCCGCTTTTTTCAAAAAGCGGGAAAAGGAAAGCAGAAAAAAGAAAGCGGAAAAGCTCGAATGCAAAAACTGTTCCACATGGAACACTTCACCGGTCGGACGCCGTTGTGGGGATGCGGACAGTGTACTCGATATACCCATCCTTTTCTTCGCGGTGCGCCGTGGCGGGCACGCCGTTGTCGGTCATAAGCCGGATGGCATGGTCGATAGTGTTGACAAAAATGCGCACGTCCTTGACCATCGGCAGCCGACGCTGTACCTTGTGGTCAGAGGCATTCAGCAGCTGGTCGATGTAGATGTCGGTCGCGCGGGCATTCAGGTGATGCTTGCCGATGTAGATCAATGCCTCGCTGCGGCGGTTCTCCGGCAGGCGCAGCACCGCGCGGGCATGGCGCTCGGTCAGCTGATTGTCCAGCACAAACTGCCGCTGGTCGGGCGTGAGTTGAAGCAGCCGCAGCTTGTTGGCCAGGGTGGGCTGCGCAATGCCCAGACGCCGGGCTGCCTCGGCCTGGGTGCAGTCCCACAGCACCATCACATCCCGCAGGCCCTGCGCCTGTTCAAAGGGATTGAGGTCTGCGCGCTGAAGGTTTTCCAGCAGGCCCAGGGCCGCCGTTTCGCTGTCCTCGTATGTACAAAGAATGGCCGGGATGCGCTCCATCTTTGCCATGCGGCAGGCCCGCAGCCGACGTTCCCCTGCCACCAGTTCGTACCCTTCCGCCACCTTGCGTACAGAGATGGGCTGAAGCAGTCCGTTCTCCCGGATACTTCGGGCAAGGCCTTCCAGCTCCTGCTCGTCAAAGTTCTGCCGCGCCTGGAACGGCGAAGGCCGGATCCGGTCGATAGGCAGTAAGTAGATTTTTCCGGAAGGCTTTTTTCGTTCAAACATCGCGCAGCGGCCCCTTTCCTGTGTTGACGTTTTGCGTTGGATTTTCCACCTTTTTTGCATCGTTTGTGGAAAACCCTGTTTGTTTTCAGTGTAACACAGAACACAAAACCCTGCCAGAAAAATCGTTCGGCAGGGTTCGGGGGCATGCGCCCAGATCTTGATTATTTCAACGGGCTTTTGGCAATTTTTCCGCCGTTTCTGGGATATGCTGTCGGAGTCTGCGAAATCTTTTTGCACAGGATCAGGGTGCGGGTGTCGCCCCCCGGCAGATGGAAAGCCCGCGTTTCGCGGTATTCGCCGCCCAGCCTGCGGATGGCTCCGGCCGCGGCTGCGCGCTCCTCTTCTCCGGAAGCGCCTTTCATGGCCAGAAAGCTGCCCCCTACCCGAACCAGCGGCAGACAGTATTCTGCCAGTACCGGCAGCGCCGCTACAGCACGCGCACTGGCCAGATCGAATTGCTCGCGCCAGATCTTGCGGGCGGCTTCCTCGGCGCGTTCCTTGGCAAACTCTACGCCGGTCAACCCCAGCTGACCGCAGGCGTATTTTAAAAATTCCACGCGCTTGCCCGTCGGCTCCATCAGGGTCAGCTCCAGTTCTGGCTTGAAGATCTTGGTCACGATGCCCGGAAATCCTGCGCCCGCCCCTACGTCTACCATACGCCCCGCAACCTCCGGCTGGCTGGCAAACAGCAGACTGTCCACAAAGTGCTTGTCCTCGATGCCTTCCGGGTCGGTGATCGCTGTCAGATTGACCTTCTCGTTGTAGTCTACCAGCAGCTGCGCAAAGGCATCCAGCTTGTCCAGCTGTTCCCCGCTCAGCGCAATGTTCCATGTGGAACACTTTTGTTCCAGACGCTGTTTGTCGATCATGAAGGGGTTCTCCTTTTCTTGTTTTTTTTACGGGGGTTTTGTTCCTTTTTTGAAAAAAAGGAACCGAAAAAACTTTTCAATCGGCCTGTGCATACGCACAGGCCAAAGTTTTTTATTCGCATAGGGCAGGCTTCGCCGCACTTTGTACGCGCGATACGGGCCATGGGGCGCTGGTGTAACTGTGCCTAAAAGTAGAGCCTCTCCCTGTTTGAACCTTGCGGAAGTGCTGCTTCATCTTTTACGCTTCTGCTGACAGCTCCACCCTAAGTTTAAGGCTTCCGTTGCGCTGTTTCGTCCGCGCCTGCCGCGGACGTATTCCCAAATCAG
>JBJERU010000099.1:0-24957 GCA_051882415.1 Faecalibacterium sp.
CGGCTATCGCCCTGGCAACAGGGCATAAGCCTGACCCATCCCGTCCGCGCTCTATCGGGATGCATCTCAAATGCCGCTATCGCTTTCCGCAGCCGCTATCTAATCTCAAAGGATCCCGTAAACAAGAGAACCGCACCGAAAAGGGAAAAGTTCTCCCCCGGTGCGGGCCTGTTTTTTCAGAAAAGGATCACATTTTTTCCGGCACGTTGATCTTGAACATGGTTAGCACGTTGCGGATGACATTGCGCACGCCGACACACAGCGCCAGTCGAGCCTGCTGCACAGCGGGCTCGGCACCCTGGATGCGGCAGCTGCCGTAGAAGCGGTGGAACGCGCTGGCCAGATCGATCACAAAGCGGTTAATGCGGCTGGGATCATACTTTTCAGCAGCCATAACGATTTCCTGGGGAAAAGCGGCCAGCATGCGGATCAGATCCATTTCGGCCGGCTCGGTCAGCAGGGTGGCATCCACCTGTTCTGCGCCTGCAAAGGTCACGCCCTCGCTTTCCAGCTTGCGCAGGATGGAGCAGATGCGGGCATGGGCGTACTGCACATAGTACACAGGGTTTTCGTTGTCGGTGCGGACGGCCTGGCCCAGGTCAAAGTCGATGCCGCTGCCTGCATCGTGCATATTAAACAGGAAGCGTGCGCTGTCGATGGGCACTTCCTCCAGCAGATCGGTCAGGGTGATGGCATTGCCGGTGCGCTTGGACATCCGCACGGGCTGGCCGTCCTGCATCAGGTTGACCATCTGCATCAGCACCACGTCCAGACGGGTTCCGTCCAGGCCGATGGCGTCCATTGCTCCCTTCATGCGGGCAACGTGGCCGTGATGGTCTGCACCCCACACGTCGATGGATTTGTCAAAGCCGCGCACAGCCAGCTTGTTGTAATGATACGCGATGTCGGCGGCAAAGTAGGTGGGAATGCCGTTGGCACGGACGAGAACTTCGTCCTTGGCCTCCTCCTCCGAGCCGTCATCGGTCTTTTTCTTGTTCACAGTACCATATTTGGCGGCATACTGGGCACTGCGGTACATCACCGCGCCGTCGTCGGCACGATAGCAGGCACCGTTTTCCAAAAGCTTGTCCACCACGGTCTGCACCGCGCCGGAGTTGTGCAGAGTGCTTTCGTGGAACCAGACATCGTATGCGATGCGATACTTGCCCAGATCACGCTTTAGTGCGGCGATGTTCTTGGGCAGAGCATAGTCCACCAATGCATTTTTCAGCGCGGCAAAGCCTTCGCTTTCGTACAGGGCATCCCCGGTCAGGCCTGCGCAGGCGGAAACATAGGCATCGCCGTGCAGTTGGGCAAACTCACCGGCCAGAACCTTGATGTCAGCGCCCTGATAGCACTCTTTGGGCAGGGGATATGCTTCCTCACCGCCAAACTGCTGTAGGTAACGGATGGCAAGGCTCTTGCCAAATTTCTGGATCTGATTGCCCGCGTCGTTGATATAGAACTCACGGGTCACATCGTAGCCTGCCCAGTCCAGCACGGCGGACAGACAGTCGCCCAGTGCGCCGCCACGGGCGTTGCCCATGTGCATGGGTCCGGTGGGGTTGGCGGAAACAAACTCCACATTATACTTTTTGCCCTCGCCGTGGTTGGTGCGGCCATATTCAGAATTTGCGCAGGCGCCCATCACCACGCCGCCCCAGAAGGCGGGAGAGAGGAACAGGTTGATAAAGCCCGGCCCGGCCACCTCCACCCGGGCAAAGCAGCTGTCGGTCAGATCCAGGTGCTTTACCAGGGCGTCCGCGATCATACGCGGGGCCTTGCGCCAGGTGCGCGCACCCGCCATAGCCAGATTGGAAGCGATGTCTCCATTTTTGGTGTCTGCCGGGATCTCTACGATAAAGGCGGGCAGCTCGGCTTCGGGCAGCTCGCCCGCGGTCATTGCGGCGTGTGCGGCCTCGGCCAAAAAAGCACGGGCCTCGTCCAGAGCTGCCTGGCGGGGGTTATAGTTCACAAAGGTCTTTTCAAAATCAGTCATGGTTCCTCTTATCCTTTCGTTCGGCAAACCATCAATTGGCTTGGGTCACGGTCACTTCCAGACAATTTTTGCTGACCAGCTCGGCGCTGTCCGCGTCCAGCAGATAGCTGAACCGGGCACAGCCGCCCGTTTCGGTCAGATCGCAAACGATCTCGTCCGCCGTCACGCCCAGCGTCATGGATCCGTAACCGGTTTCGTAGTGACACAGGTTGCGGCGGCCCTTTTCGATCAGGAGCTGCGTGTTGGCGGGGCCAAAGCGCAGCATTGCCACGCGGCTGCTGTCTGCGGCCAGCTTCAAAGTGGTTATGCAGCCGTCGTAGCCGGTGGTTTCGGTCTCTTTATAGGTGATATAGTAGCTGCCGCCCCGGTACACATAGCTGCCGCGGGTCATCAGCTCCACACCTTGTTCCTCGCCGTCCTGACAGATGCGGCTTTTGATGCGGATGATATGATCTTCCTTCAGTGGTTTGCTCACGTTTTACGATCCTTCTTTAAAATTTATCGATAGCGATCTGTTCCACCGGCCCGCCTTTGTATGCGCCCAAAAACAGGTCTGCGGTTTGTACAAAGTTGTCCGGGGTGTCGCTGACATAAAAATGCGCCTGTCCGGTCTTGCGGTCGGCCCGCAGCCCGCGCTCGCCCAGCATTTGCTCCAGACGATGCGCGGCAGCCTTGCCAGGATCGATCAGAGCCACATCCCGGCCCATGAACTCCCCGATCATGCCCTGGATCAGTGGATAATGAGTGCAGCCCAGGATCACGGTGTCCACATCGGCTTGCCGCAGCTCGGTGAGATACTGTGCGATCACAAGCTTTGTCACCTGCTGGCGGTCGGGGGCGCTGCCGTCCACATAACCGCTTTCGACCAGCGGTACAAACAGCGGACAGGGCCGCGCGGTGATCTCAACGCCCGGCACCAGGCGGCGCAGAAGGGCTTCATAGCTGCGGGAGCGGATGGTAGCCGCTGTGCCGATCACGCCGATGCGTCGGTTCCGGGTGGAAAAAGCTGCTTCCCGTGCGGCGGCATCCACGACACCCAGATAAGGCACGGGGAGCCGGGCGGCTTCGGCGGCGGGGTAGGTGCTGGATACCGTACCGCAGGCAGCCATAATGCATTTGACGTTTTTGGAAAGCAGAAAAGCGATGTCCTGCCGGGCATACTGGAGGATCGTTTCCGGGCTGCGGCTGCCATAAGGCACACGGCCTGTGTCGCCAAAGTAGATGATATCCTCCCGAGGCAGGCGGCGGCGCAGCTCCCGCACGCCGGTCAGACCGCCCAAGCCGCTGTCAAAAACGCCGATGGGACGATTATCCATGCGCGTGCTCCGTTCTCTCAAAGGCCAGCCCGATCAGTCGGTCGATGAGCTGCGGCATAGGCGTTCCCTCATGCTCCATCAGCTTGGGGTACATGCTGATGGAGGTAAAGCCGGGGAAAGTATTGATCTCATTGATGAGTACCCGGCCGGTTCCGTGCTCCACAAAGAAGTCGCACCGGGCCAGCCCCTCACAGCCCAAGGCGGTGTAGGCCATGGCAGCGTAGGTGCGCACCTCATCCAGCTTTTCCTCACTCAGGCGGGCGGGGATCAGCGTTTGGCTGACGCCGTTTTTGTATTTGTCATCGTAGGTATAGAATTCCGCGCCGGCGAGGATCTCGCCCGGACGGGTGGAGAGGGCAGGCTCTGCGCCGATGACGGCGCATTCGACCTCCTGGCCGTCCACAGCGGCTTCAAACACGATCTTCCGGTCATTTTCCAGTGCCAGAGCGATGGCATCCCGCAGCTGGGATAGGGTCTCCGCTTTGCTGATGCCCACGCTGGAACCTGCGTTGGCAGGCTTGACGAATACCGGCCAGCCCAGTTTTTCTTCCACGGCGGCGCAAACACCTTCCGGATCCAGTTCGTATTGGGCACGGGTGCAGCTGAGCCAGGCAGTGTGGGGGATCCCGTGGTGTTCAAACAGGGCATTGGCCACTGCTTTGTCCATGCACACGGCGCTGGCCAGTACGCCGCAGCCCACATAGGGGATGCCGGCCAGCTCCAGCAGGCCCTGAACAGTGCCGTCCTCGCCCCATAGACCGTGCAGCGCCGGGATCACGGCGTCCACATGGAGTTTTTCCACCTGGCCGGCGGGAGTGAACAGGATCATGCCATGGTCGGCACGATCCGGGCTGAGCACACAGGGCATGTTGCCGGGCAGTTCTTCCCAACTGCCGTCTGACATCTGGGCGGTGGTGGCTTCGGTGTACAGCCAGCGGCCTTCCTTGGTGATGCCCACGGTAAGAACTTCGTATCTGGAGCGGTCGAGGTTGTCAACAAAGGTGCCGGCGGATACCCGGCTGATCTCGTGTTCGCTGGACATGCCGCCGAACAGAACCACGACGCAAAGAGGATTTTCGGGCTTGAGCATTGTGATCTCTCCTATTTAAAGTGCGTCCCTGCGCACAGGGTCGCTCACAAGTAGGTTCATTATACAATATCTACGCGCGGGATGCAAGCAAAATGCACATCCCATGCGGGGAGCCATCGGGAGAAAAATAAAAATAATGCTTGCTTTTTGGGGCTGGGTATGCTATAATAATCCTATTCCAATCCGGAGGATTAGCTCAGCTGGTTAGAGCACCTGCATCACACGCAGGGGGTCTGGGGTTCGAGTCCCTAATTCTCCACCATTCAGTTCGTACTCGAATCCGAAAGGGTTCGGGTACATTTTTTTATTTAACAAAACACTTGATTCAGGAAATCGGAATTTGTGGAGGCGCAGAGGCGCATATGAATGTTTTGATTGTAAATTGTTGCCCAGTGAAGAATGGCGCAACGGCTGAAATTGTAAAGCTGGTAGGGCAATATGTAAATGATGGAAACGAAGTAAGAACCATTTGCATAGATGATTATGATATCAAGTTTTGTAAGGGATGCAGAAAATGCCATGAGACAGCAAAATGCTTTCAAGAGGATGATGTTGATAGAATAATCCAGCAGTATGAATGGGCAGATAAAATAGTTTCCGTTTCTCCGTCGTATTGGGCCGATATTCCGGGCCAATTCAAAGTTTTTATCGATAGATGTACTCCGTGGTGTAATACACATGAGCCGCACGCATCTATACCAAGTGGCAAAAAAGGATATACTATTGCCTTGAGAACAGGGCCAAGTATGCCAGAATGTGAGAAGATAATTGGCAGTATAGAACACTTTTATGGACATTTAGAGATAAAAGCAAGTGGGCATCTGGGCTTATGCTCTGTTGAATACAAAAAGGATGTCGCTGAAAGAATTGATGAAATACAAACATTTTGCCAAATGATCACCAATTCATAAATCCCAATCTGTATGGAAGAAAATTCCGGTTTTGAGGCAGCCACGCCCCAACAAGAAACTGCCTCTTGGGACGATTCTTGCTCTTTGCGCTTTCCCAGCTTGAAAATTTGCCGTGTTTTCGTTATAATATAAGCAAAAGAGGTGGTCTCTATGATGTTGCAATACTTTGTCACTGAAGCGGAAGGCAGCGTAAAAGTCCCAGTGGAAATTGACAGATCTACTGCCGCCGATCTTGCTGCGACAAGAGATCGCTGGCAAACTGACTGGACGAGCGAATTTATTGGTGATCCCGAACTTGAAAAGTACACAGCAAGAACAGCTTCGGGCGAAATCGTTGCATTGGGGGCTTATCGTGAGACCGAATCCAGTATGTTCGTGTATATCGAATACATCGAAAGCCATCCGCAGAGCAACCCTACTTTGACGAAACAACGGAAATATCTGGACATCGGGCGCATGATGATCGCTTTCGGCATCCAGCTTTCCATTGACTCCGGCAAGAACGGTGTTGTCACCTTTGAAGCAAAAACGGATGAGCTGGCAAAGCACTATATCAATGATTTTGGTGCCGTTCGTATTTTTGCCAAACAGTCCGGCGGGCCGATAATGCTGATGCTTGCAGACAACGCCGCGCTTTCTCTGTTCAGCACATATCTTTTCTGAAAGGTGGTCTTGCTATGGATATTGAAGTCAAACGGATGTCAGCCGATGCTGTTGAGATGCTCGACCATCTCAGTATTGTTTGCAGGAGATTCGGTGTGGATTATTACGCCGCTTCCCAGAATCAACGTGATTTGCTGGACAGCATTGCCTTGCATGAATACCAGCTCAAAAAAGCCCATGAACAAGGCCTGAAACGTGCAGAAGTGCCGCCGTTTCTTGGTCTGAAGCGCACAGAACACAGCAACGAGATGCCCGCATAAAGGTTCAAGTGCTGTGGAGAATGCCCTACCAGAAAATGCGTTTCAGGAAACTGAGACGCATTTTTATTTTTGGCTCAAAAATCTGTTTTCGATCCAAACAAAACGTCCCGGTGCAAGATCTTTGCACCGGGACGTTGTTTTATGCCGGAAAAGCGATGGGAAAGCTGATACTTACTCCACGCTGATCATATAATAATACACGGGCTGGCCGCCGCGGATGTGGCTGACCTCCACATGGTTGGGACACTTGGCCTTGACCACCTCGGTCACGCGCTCGGCATCCTCATCGCTGACATCGCAGCCGGAGATCAGGGTGACGAAGCTGGAATCCTTCTTGCACATGCTGCGGGCCAGACGGTAGGTGGCCTTGGTCAGATCGTTGGAGGTGGAAACGATCTTGCCGTTCTCCAGCGCCATGATCTCACCCTTGCGGATGCGCTTGCCGTCAAACTCGCTGTCGCGGGCGGCATAGGTGATCAGGCCGGTAGAGACCTTGTCTGCTGCCTGCATCATGTTGATGGTATTTGCCTCAACGCTGGAAGAGGGGTCAAAGTTCAGCATTGCGGTGATGCCCATCGGGATGGTGCGGGTGGGCAGAACGACCACACGGCGGTCTGCCAGCTTTTCGGCCTGCTCAGCGGCCATGATGATGTTCTTGTTGTTGGGCAGCACGAACACGGTTTTGGCGGGCACGCTCTGCACCGCAGCCAGAATATCCTCGGTAGCGGGGTTCATGGTCTGGCCGCCGGATACCACCGCGTCTGCGGCCAGATCGGTAAAGACGGCCTTCAGGCCCTCGCCGGCGGCCACAGCCACAAAGCCGTAGTCACGCTCGGGGTCAACGGCTGCGTAGATGAATTCGCTGGCCGGGTCAGGCCGCTTTTCTGCCACGGCCTGCTTTTCCAGGCTCTTGCCCTGCTTCTGGCGGGCCAGGAATTGCTCGTGCATGTTCTCGATCTTAAAGTTGGTCAGGTAGCCGTACTTGATGGCCTCGCTCAGGATCTTGCCCGGGTCTGCGGTATGGACGTGCAGATTGATCACATCGTCGTCTTCGATGCACACCACGCTGTCACCGTTGGACTCGGCAAAGGCGCGCATCTTGGCGGCAGAAGCACCATCGTTCTTGTTGATAAGGAACTGGGTGCAGTAGCCGTTGGTGATGTCCTCCACCTTCATCAGATCATCGGTGAAAACGCCCTTGCCCGCGTTGGCAGTGGAGAGCTTGGCCTTGTTCTGGGTCAGGTCAGAGCTGGTGATCATCGGCTCGCCGTGGAACACCTTGCTCATGCCCTCAAAGATGACCATGATGCCCTGGCCGCCTGCGTCCACAACGCCGGCCTTTTTCAGCACGGGCAGCAGATTGGGGGTATCGTCCAGAGCGCGCTGGCCGGCGGCCAGCACCAGATCCCACAGCTCGGCCACATCAGCGATGGCGCTGGCGGCGGCCTCCTCGGAGGCAACGCGGGCCACGGTCAGGATGGTGCCCTCGGTGGGCTTCATAACAGCCTTGTATGCGCCTTCAACGCCCTTTTTCAGTGCGGCGACCAGATCATCCGCGCCGGCTTCCTTTTTGCCTTCCAGCGCCTTGGAGAAGCCGCGGAACAGCAGGCTGGTGATAACGCCGGAGTTGCCGCGTGCGCCGCGCAGCATGGCAGAGGCGGCGGTCTTGGCGGCCTCGCCAACGGTGCAGCTGTCGTCCAAAGCCTCCAGCTCGCGGACGGCTGCGCCCACGGTCATGCCCATGTTGGTGCCGGTATCGCCGTCCGGAACAGGGAAAACGTTCAGCTCGTCCACGCGGGAACGCTGGTTGTTGATATTGTTCGCGCCCGAAATGATGGCGTCGCGCAGGATTTTACCAGAAATCATTGTTTACACTCCTTGTATTCTCCCGGATGCCCCCGGGCGGGCAGTTTCGTTGTCTGCTCAGGCAATCACATCATCCACCGACACAATGACGCGGGCGACCTTCAGGCCGGTGGCCTGTTCAACCTGGTCCTTGATGCGGTGGGAAATGCTGCGTGCTGCGGTGGAGATGTTCAGGCCATAGCTGACGGCGATGTGCAGCTCGATCACGAGACGGCCGTCCTGCTGGGTAACGCGGACGCCCCTCTCAGAGTAATCGGTACCGCGCACCAGGCTGACAACAGCATCGGCCATATCACGGGGGGCCATGGCAGCCACACCGTAGCACTGCTTGGTCGCCTCACCCACGAGCGTGGAAAAATACTCGGCGGTAAAGCTGACATCCCCTAGCGGGAAACGGGAAGTGATCATAGTCGCTCTGCTCCTTACTGTTATATTGATCCAAAAGGATCTGTTCAGAAAAAGGGGAGACCCGCAGCAGCCGACGGACGGCCCACTGCGGCAGGATACCACCCTTATTATACAACTTTCATTCTTTGATGTACAGTTCAAATTGGCATGAAAAACCGGTTTGGCGGCATTTTCCGCAGGCATCCAGTCCTGCACAGGGGCAAAGATATGCTCGAAAAAGGGAATATTTCCGCTTTCGACCCGATTCGCTCCGCAGCAGGGAGATACTGGAAAGGCGCCGCCCGGACAGGCCGGGCCGCCTGAACTGCGCTTGCAGAGCTTGCAGCGCAAAACCGGGCACGGCGCATGGAAGAGGGGTGGACTTTGTAAAAACTTTCCGGATGGTATGTGAATAAAATATAAAAAATTCCTTCTAAATGTTCCTTTTACTATGAAAAAATGCTAAAATTGAGCTGCGGCCGCGCACAGCGCACCGCCTTTTTCCCCAAACGCTGCACAGCGAAAACAAGATGCTAGGAGAGCTGTTATGAATATTCTGTTTTTCCTTTCCCCCAAACAGGACCTGATGTATGTGTACGATGACTTCACCCTTCGCCAGACGCTGGAAAAGTGGGAGAACAATCGCTACGCCTCTATCCCTGTGCTCAACCGGAAAGGAGAGTATGCAGGCACCCTGACCGAAGGGGATATCCTTTGGGGCCTGAAAAAATTCCACGGGCTGGATCTGGAAGGCGCAGAGGATGTGCCGATCTCGGCTTTTCCCCATAAGCGGGACTACAAGGCGGTCACTGTGACCACCAGCATGGATCAGCTGATCGAAGCGGCGATGAACCAGAATTTTGTCCCTGTGGTGGATGACAGGGGCATTTTTATCGGCATCGTCCGCCGCCAGGCGATCATCCGCTATTGCTACGATAAAGCCCGCGCCGCTCAAAAGCCGGAAAAAACCCGGGCAGAGCTGCCCCTGGCCGAAGGCCGCTGTGTGGAAACGGCTGCCGCCGGGGTGGGCAGGCGCTGAAAAAAGAGTAAACGGCAGGGCCGCTGCGTGGATGCAGCGGCCCTGTTCTGCGTTTTGGGAACAGGGTATTTGTGGATGAATGTAAAATATAAGTAAAATTTTGAAAAAATATTTGAATATTCCGGGCGAAAAGTCAAAAAAATGTGTTCAAAAAGCGAGTTTTGTGTAAAAAAGAGCTTGTTGCAGCGGGGATGCGGATGGTATAATGTATCCGTACGCCGCTGCATGCCGCAGGGCACAGCGCGGCGCACAGGAAAGAGAAGTAACGGGAATACGCATTGAGGAGTATCGTATGGAGATCACACACATTACCTCGCTGCTGGGCGGCATCGCTCTGTTTTTGTATGGCATGTCCATCATGGGCGCCGGCCTGGAAAAGCTGGCGGGCGGAAAGATGCAGGGCGTATTGCAGCGCCTGACCTCGTCCACCATCAAGGCGGTCATCTTCGGCACCCTGATCACGGGCGTGATCCAGTCATCGGCGGGTACGGTCGTCATCTGTGTCGGCCTTGTCAACTCCGGCATCATGACCCTGACCCAGTCGGTCGGCGTTATTATGGGCGCCAACATCGGCACAACGGTCACTGGCCAGCTGATCCGCATGGCGGATATTTCCGGCGACAGCCTGTGGCTGACCATGCTCCAGCCCAAGACCTTTGCCCCGGTGGTGGCATTCATTGGCTGCATTCTGTATGTGTTTGTCCGCAATCCCAGGCATAAGAACATCGGTCAGATCATGCTGGGCTTTGGCATCCTGTTCACGGGCATGAGCCTGATGGACAGCGGCGTGGCCCCGCTCAAGGAAAGCCCGGTGTTCCAGCAGCTGTTCGTTTCCATGACCAATCCTGTGCTGGGTGTGCTGGTGGGCCTGATTGCTACGGTGGTCATCCAGTCCTCTTCCGCCTCGGTGGGTATCCTTCAGGCTTTGTCCAGCACCGGCCTTGTCACCTTTGGCTCGGCCATCCCCATCATCCTGGGCGCGCACATCGGCACGGCCTTCACCCCGCTGCTGACCATCGGCGGATCCTCCAAGGATGGCAAGCGCGCCGCCCTGATCCATCTGTATTTCAATGTCATCGGCAGCGTGGTCGTGCTGCTGCTCATCTATGGCGTGCGCTATACGGTGGGCATCCCCATGTGGAACGATGTGATGAATAAAAGCTCTATTGCAAATATCCACACCCTTTCCAGCGTGGCAGCGATGCTGATGTTCCTGCCGTGCAGCGGCGTGCTGTCCAGGCTGGCTATGATGACGGTGCCGGACAGCGAAGAAGAATCGCAGGAGCTGAGCATGCCGGTGTTGGACGAGCGCCTGTTCAAAAGCCCGGCTGTGGCATTGCAGCAGGCAAAGAACGCTGTGGTCAAGATGTCCCGCCGCGCTGCCCGCAACGTCACGCTGGCCACCCCGCTGCTGCTGAAAATGGACGATGATGTAGTCAGCGCCATCGATGTGCGCGAAAACCTTATCGACCGCATGGAGGTGGAGATCTCCAATTATCTGATCCGAATGGCAGACCAGGAGCTGAACGACGAGGAGAGCCATACCGTTACCGAGCTGCTGAACTTTGTCACCGAGTACGAGCGCATCGGCGATTATGCCGTCAACCTCAAGGAAAAGGCAGAAGAGCTGCGCGAAAAGGAGGCGTGCTTCAGCGAAAGCGCCCAGAATGAGCTTCGGCTGCTGGAGGAGGCACTGGAACGCATTCTGACCCTGACCAATGCCGCCTTTGAAAACAATGATGTCCGCACCGCCCAGCAGGTGGAACCGCTGGAGGAGATCATCGACATCATGGTGGAACGTCTGCGCAGCCAGCACATCAAGCGTCTGAAGGACGGCCTGTGCTCCATCGACACCGGCGTGGTGTTCCTGGACGTGCTGAACAATGTGGAGCGCATTTCGGACCACTGCTCCAACATCGCCGCCCGTCTGATCGGAATGGAGAACGGAGAGGATTACGACTCTCACACTCTCAAGACCATGATGCACCACAGCCCCAGCAAAGAGTATCAGCTGGAATACGAACAGTGCCGCAAGCGGTATCTTGTGCCGCTGGAGGCTATGGAAGCCTGAGCAGAGATCCCCTGTACATAAGGATCCGTTTTCATCGACATTGCACGTCATCTGCTGTCAGAGATCTTCGCCCATCCAACAGATCCCGATATTGCCGCAGGCCCCGGGCCGGACGCAGAGCACTGCGCCGGCTGCCGGGGCCTGTGTTTTTTGGGTCAGTTGCCCAGATCCTCCAGCAGGCTGTCCAGCGCCTGGCGGCCCTGGACGGTCAGGCCGTGCTTGATGCGCAGGGCATCCCCCTCCGGCAGAAGATTTACATAAATGCCGGTCAGCTGCTCCCGCACGGTGGGGGTACCGTCCGGGCCGCAGCGGTAGACAGCCAGCCGTCCGCCCTCATCGCATAGATAGTACTGGACAAGTGCGGAGTCGGTCTGCGCCTGCGCAGCAACGCTGGGCACCGATGCCGCCGACTGCTCCTGCGGCAGGGGAGGATCCGGGACAGACAGCTTTGGCTGCGCCATCCAGGTAAGGCTGAAAACGATGGTGAACAGGCATAATGAATAAAAAATACAGCTCCAGAGCTTGCGCATGGCTCCAAACGCTCCTTTCCCAAAAACAGCTGCTGGGGATAGGATGGCCCGCTTTGACCGGTTTTAGACCGTTCTCCCGTTTTTTTCACAGAGGAGTGCTGTACTTTGACCGGGCAAGTGTGCTATACTAAGCAAAACTACGCACAGGAAAAACGGGCAAATTTTAGTCCTTGCCTGTTTTGCAGGATGTGCTACAATAACAGAGATATCCTGTTTTAAAAGTTGTTTTCACAGCCGGGGTGTGCAATGGCTATGAAAGCAGCTTCTTACACAAGCTTGCCGGGGCTGGCGGTCTTTTGGTGAACGAGCGCGCAGTCCCTTGTCCGACAGCCCGCATGAAGCGGGAAGATCAAAGGTCAGGAGGCGATCCCTATTTCTAATAACAACAATGAAGTCAAAAAGATCCGGCGGGGCGATTCCGCTCAGCCGGGGCAGTCTGCTGCGGGACGCAAGGTGAACGTCAGCCGCAGCCGCCGGGAATCCGGCGGCGGGCCGGAGCGCGAACCGGAAAAAAAGAAGCCCCGCAAGCAAAAGGAAAAGAGCCGGCACCCGGTTCTGCATGTCCTGGGCCGGATCCTTGCGACCCTGATCTGCCTGGGCATCATGGCGGGCAGCGCGGCGGCGGTGTGCATGGTCTACTATGTGGTGCAGGCCACCGCGAACGATGGAGATCTGCTGAATCTGGACAACATCGAGCTGAGCCAGTCCAGTGTGGTGCTGGCCACCGACCCGGACACTGGCATGCAGATCGAATACGCTACCCTGAAATCCTCCAACAGCCACCGCGTGTGGGTGGATCTGGAGCAGATCCCATCCTATCTGCAATATGCCTTTATCTGTACAGAGGACAAGGACTTCTACACAGAGCCGGGCGTAAACTTCAAGCGCACCATCGGCGCGATGATCAACGAATATGTCCTGCCCATCTATTCGTCCAAACAGGGCGCTTCGACCATCGAGCAGCAGCTGATCAAAAACCTGACCGAGGACGACAGCGCCAGCGGCCTGCAGGGTGCTTTGCGCAAGCTGCGCGAGATCTATCGTGCGCTGTGCCTGAGCCGGAATTACTCCAAGGAGACCATCCTGGAAGCCTATCTGAATACCATCAGCTTTACAGGCACCATCCAGGGCGTTCAGACAGCGGCCAACGAATACTTCAACAAGGATGTCAGCGAGCTGACCCTGTGGGAGTGTGCTTCCATTGCATCCATCACCAAAAACCCTACCAACTATAATCCCTATACCAATCCCGAAAATCTGGTCAACCGCCGGAACTACGTCCTTTATAATATGTGGAACCAGGGCGTGATCTCGGAGGAAGAGTATCGCAACGCCGCCGCCCAGCCGCTGCTTTTGGCGGAGGAGGATGCCAGCCAGAAAAAGAACACCTCGGTCAACTCCTATTTCACGGATGCGCTGTTCAACGAGGTCGTCAAGGATATCATGGCCAAGGAGGGCGTGAGCGAGGGAACGGCCCAGAGTATGCTCTACACCGGCGGCTATACCATCGAGGCGACGGTGAACCCCAAGATCCAGTCCGCGATGGAGAACCTGATGCTGAACACGGGCGACACCTATTTCCCGGCTGGCTGGCATGAGGAAGAGGTGACGGCCCTTTCGGACGATGATACCCCCGTTTATAACGGGGATGGCAGCCTCAAGACCCGCATCGGCAGCGACGGCACGGTTTATTATTACCGCAACGTGCGCACCCAGGCGGCAATGGCCACCCTGGACTATGACGGCAACGTTGTGGCCCTGGTGGGCGGCGTGGGCGAAAAGACCAAGAGCCTTTCGCTCAATCGCGCCTACAGCGTTACCCGGCAGACGGGTTCTTCCATCAAGCCCATCGGCGCATATGCCCTGGGCGTGGAGTATGGCCTGGTCAACTGGTCCAGCATGCTCAACAACTCGCCGCTCTATCTCAAGGAGGACATGGTCATCCGGGATGAAGATTACTGCCGTAAAAACGGCCTGATGGGACTGTCCAACAGCCAGCTCAAGGCTTATCCAAACGCCTGGCGCAGCTGGCCCAAGAACTACGGCGGCAATTACGGCGATAACACCGATCTGCCGCTGTGGAACGGCCTGGCCCGCTCGCTGAATACCATTGCGGCCCGTGTGGGCGACCTGGTGGGCGCAAGCACCATCTTCAACTTTGCCTATAACACGCTGCAGCTGGATACGCTGGATCCGGTCAATGACGTGGGCCTGGCGCAGATGGTCATGGGCAGCCAGACCCGCGGCGTAAGCCCGCTGGCGCTGGCCGCCGCCTATCAGATCTTCTATGACGGCGAATATACCACCCCCCATCTGTACACCCGTGTGCTGGACCGCGACGGCAACATCTATCTGGAGAGCAACGCCACCAGCTATCAGGCGCTGACCCCGCAGACGGCTTATGTGATGAACCGCCTGCTCAAGAACGTTCTGTACTCCAGCGTGGGCACGGCAGGCGGCAACTATCCCCGCTCCAATGGGATGGAGTCCTTTGGCAAGACCGGTACGGCCAGCGATGAAAAGGATCTGTGGTTCGTAGGCGGTACGCCATACTATGTCACCGCCGTGTGGTGGGGCTACGATGCACCCTATGATATGACCCGGACGCTGGGTAAGGCACAGGCCAAGACCCGCACCTGCGTGACGGCATGGCGGGCGTTGATGGAGGAAGTGCAGGCCGATCTGCCCTACAAGGCGTTCCCTGTGCCGGATGGCGTGGTGGAGCGCACCTACTGCACCGAAAGCGGCCTGCTGGCAGGCCCTTCCTGCCCGAGCACCGCGTCCGGCTGGTATCGCTCAGAAGATCTGCCGGATGCCTGCAACTACTCCCATGCGGCGCCTCTGGATACGGACTGACCGGCCCGGCGGCAAAAACTCATACTTCCTGATGGGCGCTGTGGTCAAATCCGAAGAGGAAGCGCGGCACTTCAGGAAACAAAACTGGACAATCTGACAAAATAGCGTCCGGCCTCTTGCAATGCAGGGGGCCGGATGCTATTATATTCTCCGTGAAAACACTTGTGTTTGTGAGGTGAACAAGTTGGAACGCCGCTTTTATCTGGTAGACGCGAAAGTCCTGCCCGAAGTTTTCCTCAAGGTCGTGCGTGCCAAGGAGCTTTTGGCCAGCGGAGAGGCCCGCAGCATTTCTGCCGCCACCCGCAGCGTCGGCCTGTCGCGCAGCGCTTTTTATAAATACAAAGACTGCATCTTTGACTCGGAGAACAGCCGCGAGGTGATCACGGTGATGGCCACTTTGCGGGACGAGACGGGTGCACTGCAAAGCCTGCTGGCCGGCATCAGCGCCGCAGGCGCAAGCATCGTCACCATCAATCAGTCTACGCCGGAAAACGGGGCCGCGCTGGTGGCGGTCACGATTCGCACAGATACCATGCAGATGTCCCCCGAGGAACTGACCGAGAAGCTCTCCCGCCAGCGCATGGTGGTGGGCGTGCACTGTGGGTATAATCTCTGATGAGCCTGTGCAGGCGTATCAGCATATTTGGTAAGAAATGAGGAACGAACCATGGCGAAGATCGCGATTTTGGGTTTTGGTACGGTAGGCAGCGGTGTGTACGAGGTGCTGTGCCGCAATGCCGCAGGCGTTTCCCGCCGTGCGGGTGAGCCGGTGGAGGTCAAGTATATCCTGGATATCCGGGATTTTTCCGCCCGGCCGGACGCACAGCTGTTTGTCAAGAATATCGATGTGATCCTGGCGGATCCGGAGGTCAGGGTCGTGGTCGAGACCATCGGCGGCACCCGGTTTGCCTATCCGTATGTCAAGGCCTGCCTGGAGAGCGGCCGCAGCGTCTGCACCTCCAACAAGGAGATGGTGGCCACCTATGGCGCCGAGCTGCTGGGCCTGGCCAAGGCGCATGGCTGTGCCTTCCTGTTCGAGGCTTCGGTGGGCGGCGGCACCCCCATCATCACCCCGATGCATCAGTGTCTGGCCGCCAATGTCATCACCGAGGTGGAGGGCATCGTCAACGGTACCACCAACTTTATGCTCACCAAGATGGCGCGCGAGAACATGGGCTTTGACGAGGCGCTGAAGATCGCTCAGGAGCTGGGCTATGCCGAGACCAAAGACCCCGGCGATGACGTGGACGGCCGCGATGCCTGCCGCAAGATCGCCATTCTGTCCTCTCTGGTCTGCGGCCATCATATTTATCCGCAGAACATCTCCACCCGCGGCATCCGTGATATCACGGTGGCGGATGTGGAAGCGGCCCAGGAGCTGGGCTGTGTGATCAAGCTGATCGCATGGATGAAGCGCGGCGAGGACGGCGGCGTAGCGGCGGGTGTCGAGCCGTGTCTGGTGCCCAAGGCGAACCAGCTGGCGGGCGTGGACGATGTGTTCAACGCGGTGATGATCAAGGGCGACATGCTGGGCGATGTAGTGTTCTACGGCAAGGGCGCGGGCAAGCTGCCCACTGCCAGCGCCGTGGTAGCGGATGTGATCGATGCTCTGAAAAACGGTGCAAAGGTACACGACAGCCTGTTCTGGCAGCCGGCAGAGCCGGCCGAGGGTCTGCTCACCGACCCAGCCCCCGCAGCATACTATGTGCGTGTGGAAGGTACGGCTCCCGCCGTTGTGCAGGCCATTTATGGTGCGGGCCGCGTGGTCTCCGAGCGATTCGACGGCTGTTCCTATCTGGTGGAACAGGCGGATGAGGCCGCTCTTGCCACGGCCGAGCGCAAGGTCAGGGCCGTGGGCGGCAGCGTGAAGCTGGTGCTGCGCCGCCTGCCGGAAGAAGCATAAGGAGGCCGCGGCATGAAGATCAAGGTTTCGGTCCCTGCCACCAGCGCAAACGTCGGCTCCGGCTTCGACGCGCTGGGCCTGGCGGTGACTCTGTACAATACGGTGACATTTGAATCCAGCGACCGGCTGCAGATCTCATCGGCAGATGGCACCCGCATCCCCCGCAACGAGACCAATCTGGTTTATCGTTCTGCCAAGGGCCTGTTTGATAAGGTGGGCAAAAAGATCCCGCCGATGAAGATCGTCCAGACCAACCCCATCCCGATGGCCCGCGGCCTTGGTTCTTCCTCGGCCTGCATCATCGCAGGTCTGCTGGGCGCAAACCGCATGCTGGGCGATGTGCTCAATACACAGGAGCTGCTCACTTTGGCTACCTCCATTGAGGGCCATCCGGATAACGTTGCTCCGGCCCTTCTCGGCGGCCTGACCAGCAGCGTCTTTGAGGGCGGTCAGGTCTATTCGGTCAAGCGGGATGTGGATCAAAGCCTGTGCTTTGCGGCCATCGTGCCGGACTACAAGCTGCTGACCGAAGCCGCCCGCGCCGCCCTGCCCAAACAGATCGACCACCGGGACGCGGTGTATAATCTGTCGCGTGCGGCGCTGGTGCCCGCGGCCTTCTGCGAAGGCCGGCATGACCTGCTGGGCATTGCGACCGGGGATCGGCTGCACCAGCCCTACCGCATGCCGCTGATGCCCGGCTCTGCCGAGGTGTTTGAGCTGGCAAAAAGCTGCGGCGCAAAGGCGGTGTACGTTTCCGGCGCGGGCAGCACCGTGATGGCCGTGGCCGAGCGCAGCGAGGCGGAAGCCTTCTACGAAGGCCTGGAAAAGGGTCTGGAAGGTCTGGAAGGTCTGGATGGATGTGAAGCATTTACATTGCTGCGCCTGGACGCTGACAACGTGGGCGCAACGGTGGAATGATAGAGGGTAGAGGATTGTGGAATGCAGGCTTCGCTGACCGCATCCACCCCCGGTGAAGAAAAAGAGGAGAGTGACAAGATATGGCGTTGATCGTACAAAAGTTCGGCGGTTCTTCGGTGAGGGATCGGGAACGTATCTTCAACGTGGCGCGCATTGTGGCCAACACTCACAAGGCGGGCAATGACGTGGTTGTGGTGGTGTCCGCCCAGGGCGATACCACCGATGATCTGATCGAAAAAGCGGCGGAGATCACCCATAACCCTTCCGCCCGAGAGATGGATATGCTGCTGGCCACCGGCGAGCAGATCAGCATCTCGCTGCTGGCAATGGCGCTCAACGAGATCGGCTGCCATGCCATCAGCCTGACCGGTTGGCAGGCGGGCTTCCGCACCGACCGTGCCTATACCAAGGCCCGTATCACCCGGCTGGAGACCGAGCGAATCTCGTCCGAGCTGGAGCGCAATCGTGTGGTCGTGGTAGCAGGCTTCCAGGGGCTGAACAAGCTGGATGATATCACCACGCTGGGCCGCGGCGGAAGCGATACCAGCGCCGTGGCCATCGCCGCTGCGCTGCATGCCGACCGCTGTCAGATCTTTACGGATGTGGAAGGCGTGTACACCGCTGATCCGCGCAAGGTGCGCAACACCCGCAAGCTGGAGGAGATCACCTTTGATGAGATGCTGGAGCTGGCATCTCTGGGCGCGCAGGTGCTGAACAACCGCAGCGTGGAGCTGGCCAAGAAGTATAATGTGGAGCTGGAGGTGCTCTCCAGCCTGAACCCCGTCCCGGGTACGGTCGTCAAGGAGGTTACGAGCGACATGGAAGGTATGCTGATCAAGGGCGTTGCAAAGGATAGCGACGTTGCGGTTATTTCGGTTCTGAACGTGCCCGATGAGCCGGGCATGAGCTTTAAGATCTTTGGCCTGCTGGCCCAGAAGAACATCAACGTGGACATCATTCTCCAGTCCACCGGCCGCGACGGAAAGAAGGACGTCATTTTCACATGCTCCGAGAGCGATGCTGATATCGCAGTGCGCGCCCTGAAGGACAGCGCCCACTTCAAGCAGGTGGAGTGCGATAAGACCTGCGCCAAGGTGTCCATCGTGGGCGCCGGCATGCAGAGCCACAGCGGTGTTGCCTCCAGCATGTTCGAGGCACTGTCCAGCAACAATATCAACATCCGGATGATCTCCACCAGCGAGATCAAGATCTCCTGCATCATCAGCCGTGATGACGCCGACCGTGCCGTCAGCGCCATCCACGACCAGCTGTTCGACTGAGCAAAAGCTGTTTCTGGCCGCCGCACCGCGCATACCGCGCCGGGTGCGGCGGTCTTTTTTGCTGGCAGGACACAAATTTTTTACACCCTGCGGCGTTTACAGGCGGCGGAAGGAAGTGTATAATAAACAATATATCTTTTCCAGGCTGGATGCGGACAAAACCGGCCCTGGGGAACGGAAAAATGCCTTGGATAAAAAGGGGAAACGCATGGATCAATATAACCGACCCGCGCAGCCGCAGGCGGCACGCGATTTGAGCCGTATGCAGAAAGAGACCCGGCGCCGTCGCCGCCGCCGGATGCGGCTGGTGCGCAACTGGGCGCTGTTCCTGGCCGCCTGTGCCGGGGCAATGGCTCTGATGACCTCAGGCATCCTCTGGCTGCTGCCCCGCGCGCATGCTCTGATCGCAGGGCCGGAGGCCTTTGAAGCCCGCACCTACGATGGATCCGCCTATCTCTTTGACAGTGCGGACATGCGGCTGGTGCTGGTCAACAACAATCTGCCTTTTGCACAGGAGCCGCAGCCGATCCTTTCGGTGGCGGACGATGCCACCGGCCAGCAGCTGGAAATGGAAGCGGCAGAGGCTTACCGCCGGATGGCTGCCGCAGCCGGGGCGGACGGCATCCAGCTGGTACTGGTGACAGGCTGGCAGGATGCTTTGGCCCGGCAGCAGGCTTTTGACGCACAAAAGCAGCTTTATCTGAAAAAAAGCTATTCCGAAGAGGATGCTGCCGCACGCGCCCGGACCGTTGTGCCGCAGCCGGACTGCAATGAGCTGGCCACCGGCTATGGGGCCGAGATCCTTTCGGCGGATGACTTGGAAAAGGACAATGCCTTTGCCGAGAGCCGCGCCTATGAGTGGCTGACCGCTTATGCGGCGGAGTATGGCTTTATCCTGCGCTGGCCGCAGGATCGGCAGGCGGCTACCGGCATGGTGTTCGAGCCTTGGCACTGGCGCTATGTCGGGGTGGAAAACGCGCTCGCCATCCGTGCAAGCGGCCTGTCGCTGGAAGAATTTCTTGCGCTGGAACGAATGAAATAAACGAAAAACGGCTTCGCATCAAAAAACGGAGCCGGGAGGGAAAATACACGTTGAAACGAACACAGATCGCACCGGGGGTGCATCTTTCCTATGATCCGGCGGAAAAGTTCAACCGCTGCCGGATCAGCATCCATTTTGCTTTTCCGGCCCGGCGGGAAACTGCCACGGCCCATGCGCTGCTGCCGCTGGTGCTGGAGCGCGGCTATGCCGACTGCCCGGATATGACCCAAATGACCAAGACCCTTGCCCGTCTGTATGGCGCAGACCTGACCGTGGATGCCCGGCCGATGGGCGGCAATCACAACCTCTGTGTCAGCGTGACCGGCATCAAGGACAAGTTTGCGCTGGAGGGCGAAGCCCTGACCCGCGCGTATGCCCGTCTTGCGCTGGGTGTAGCGTTCCACCCCAGCTTTGTGGACGGTGCGTTTGACCCGGAGGCGGTCGAAATTGAAAAACAGATGCTGAAAAAGGATCTGGAGGACGAGCTGGTGGACAAGCGCGTTTACTGCCAGCGGCAGGCCTGCCGGGAATTTTTTGGCTCCAGCCCTGCCGGAGTGCGGCAGGAGGGCTATCTGGAAGAAGTGGATGCTCTGACGCCGCAGGCTTTGACCTCGGCTTATCAGGAAATGCTCCGCACGGCTCAGATCGAGCTGCTGGTGCTGGGATGCGATGAAGTGCAGACCGCTGCGGTGCAGCAGGCGCTGCTCACAGAGTTGGCCCGGTGCAGCCGTATGCCACAGCCTCTTTTGGCAAACCTGGCTATGCCCCGCAGAGAGCCGGTGCACAAGACCGAATGCTTCGATACCGTACAGGCCAAGCTGTGTATGATGTTCACCTATGGCCGGCCGGTGCAGACCGGGCAGCTGGCCGCGATCCGGCTGGCGATGGCCCTGTTTGGCGGCAGCGTGACCAGCCGCCTGTTCCTGCGCGTGCGGGAGCAGCAGCATCTTTGCTATTACTGTTCTTCCTCTTTCCAGAGCTTTACCGGCAGCATGGAGGTCAACAGCGGCGTGGAGCACGCGGATGCAGCCCGCGCGGAACAGGCGATCCTGCGCGAGCTGGAGGAGCTGTGTACCGGCCCCATCACCGATGAGGAGCTGGAGGACTGCCGCCGCGGTCTGCTCAGCGGCATGGCCGGGGTCGAGGACACCCTGGGCGGCATGGAGACATGGTACTATATGGAAGTCCTGCGGGGCGGGGCGGTGTGCTCTCCGGAGAAAGCGCGCGCGGCCCTGTGCGCTGTGACCAAAGAGGATGTGCGGGCTGTTTTGCGGGAGCTGACCTTCTCGGTCAGCTATCTGCTCACACGGGAGGAGGCGGAACAGCATGGCTGAGTCGATGCGCTCGGTTTTGGAGCAGACGGCGGCGGATCAGTGGAAAACGCTGCCCTCCGGCCTAACGGTTCTGGTGCGGCCGATGCCGGGATATTCCGGCACGCATGTTATCTATGCCACCCGTTTCGGTTCGATCGACCGGCACTTCCGGCTGGACGACCGGGAGGTGCAGCTGCCTGCGGGCGTGGCACATTTTCTGGAACACAAAATGTTTGAGGACGAGGAAGGCGATGCCTTTGCCAAATTTGCAAAGACCGGTGCAAACGCAAATGCCTTTACCAGTTTTGACCGGACCTGCTATCTGTTCACCGCTACCGAACAGCTGGACGAAAGTCTGGACGTTCTTCTGGGGATGGTGGGGCGGCCCTATTTTACCCAGCAGACCATTGAGAAGGAACAGGGCATCATTGGTCAGGAGATCAAAATGTACGATGACAGCCCCGACTGGCGGCTGATCACCGCCCTGTGCGAATGCCTGTATCATTCTCATCCCATCCGCAGCGACATTGCGGGCACCTGTGAGAGCATCGCCTCCATCACGCCGGAGATGCTCTACGATTGTTGCAGGGCTTTTTATGCCCCCAACAACATGGTGCTGGCTGCCGCCGGAGATGTGACGATGGAACAGGTGCTTGCCGCCTGTGAACGTCACGGCCTGGCCGAAGCCCGCCCCGCTGGAAAGGTGCAGCGGTTGTGGGACGACGAGCCTATGACATTGGCCGCCCGGGAAAAAACGCTGTCCATGCCGCTGTCCCAGCCCTGCTTCGGCCTGGGCTTCAAGGAAGCGCCGCTTGCGCCGGGCGACCTGCGCACCGAGGCGTTGTATGATCTGATCTGCTGCTGCATCAGCGGGGGCATGTCTCCGCTGTACCGCCGCCTGTATGATGAAGGGCTAGTGAACCCGGGCTTCAGCGGTGAGGTGCTGCGGATGGACGGCTGCTGTGCGATCCTGTTCACCGGAGAAAGCGACCAGCCGGATACGGTGCGCCGCCTGCTGCTGGAAGAGATCGCCCGCGTGCGTGCCCAGGGGATCGATCGGGAAGTATTTACTCTGTGTAAAAATGAAAAATACGGCCAGCTGGTGGAAAACCTTGAAAATGTCGAGGATTCGGCCAGTCAGATGGCAGATTTTGCCCTTTCCGGCCAGACGGTGGCCCAGCAGATCACGATGCTGGCCAGCCTGACCGCCGAGGATGCAGACGCCGCGCTGCGATCTATCCTTTCGGAAGAACGCATGGCGCGGGTGACGATTCTGCCGGATGGAAACGCGCCACAGGCAGAGCAGGAGGAAGAAGAATGACCAATACAGTGACCTTTCCGGGCCTTGGCCTGAGTTTTGAGATCGACCGTGTTGCCTTCAGCATCGGCGGCATGGATGTTTACTGGTACGGCGTATGCATCGCAGTGGGCCTGTGCCTGGCGCTGGTGTTTGCTTTCCGCCACGCGGTAGAATTTGGCGTGGATTCGGATTCGATGGTGGATGTCATTTTGATCGGTGTTATCATGGGCATCCTCTGCGCACGATTGTATTATGTGGCGATGGCTCCCTTTGATTATGAAAGCATTTGGGATGTGCTTTCCATCCGGGACGGCGGTCTTGCGATCTATGGCGGCATCATCGGTGGATTTTTGTTCGGCGGCCTGGCCTGCAAGTGGCGCAAGCTCCCGGTGCTGCCGATGTTTGATCTGGCCGCAATGGGCTTTTTGATCGGTCAGGGCTGCGGACGCTGGGGCAACTTTTTCAATCAGGAAGCTTTCGGATGCAACACCAGCCTGCCGTGGGGCATGTACAGCGAGGGTACGCACGATTACCTGGCCTATGGCGCGGTAACGGCTCCTGCCGGAACGACCATCGATCCCAGTCTGCCGGTGCATCCTACTTTTTTATATGAAAGCATCTGGTGCTTTGTGGGCCTCATCCTGCTGATGCTGTACATAAAGAAACGCCGCTTCAACGGCGATATCGCCCTGCGGTATCTGATCTGGTACGGCGCGGGCCGCGTCTGGATCGAAGGTCTGCGCACCGACAGCCTGATGCTGGTGCCTTCCATCGGCCTGCGGGCCTCCCAGCTGTTGGCAGCGGTGGCCGTGGTGGGCGGCGTTGCGGCAGAAATCTACTTTACCCGCCGTACCGCGGGCAAACCCCTGATGGTGCCGTTGGCCATAAGCGAAGAAAACAATGCCCGGATCAAAAAGCTGGACGGCCCGGCCGCATTCCGGACCGAGCTGCCTGCCAGCGCATCCCATGCCCAGTTTGTGCAGCAGACGAAGGAGTTCAATGCCGCGGTCAGTCAGCAGCTGGACGCGATGGAGGCGGAGGAAAAAAATCCTCCCAAAGCGTGATTTTCTACTTGAAATCGGCGCGTTTTTCTGCTATACTATTTTAGCCGCATGGTGTGGGCACCTGAAATGGCTTTGTTTAGAGCCTGCCTTTACGACCAGCGAGTACAACGAAAAGGAATGAATCACATGTACGCAATCATTGTTACCGGCGGTAAGCAGTACCGCGTGGAGCAGGGCGACATCGTCTACATTGAAAAGCTGGACGTTGAGGCTGACTCCGAAGTGAAGTTTGATCAGGTTCTCGCTGTTGGCGAGGAGGGTTCGGTCAAGGTTGGCGCTCCTGTTGTGGAGGGCGCTTCCGTTTCTGCCAAGGTTCTGAAGAACGGCAAGGGCAAAAAGCTGAACATCATCACCTATCGCGCAAAGAAGCACAGTGCTCGCCGTATGGGTCATCGTCAGCCCTATACCAAGGTTGAGATCACTGCGATCAACGGCTAAGGAGGAAGATTACAATGGCACATAAAAAGGGCGTAGGCAGCACCAAGAACGGCCGTGATTCTGCGGCACAGCGTCTGGGCACCAAGCGTGCAGATGGTCAGTTTGTTCTGGCCGGCAACATCCTGGTTCGTCAGCGCGGCACCCACATCCAGCCGGGTGAGAACGTTGGCATCGGCAGCGATGACACCCTGTTTGCTCTGGTGGACGGCACTGTCCGTTTCGAGCGCGTGGGCAAGAACGGCAAGAAGTGCAGCGTGAAGCAGTAACTTCTTTTCCAAACTGCGAATTGAAGAGCCGGACCCATTGTGGCCCGGCTCTTTTTAGCAGTTATACGATGCATAGTAGGCGTTGGGCCGCCGCAGGGCTGATTGCTGGGGCATACTGAAACGGGGGAGCTCTGCGTTTTAGAGCTGACGGGTGCTGAAGGGAAGATTTTGGCATCCCGAAAGAGCGCGGACGGGATGGGTCAGGCTTACGCCCTGTTATTCAATCGATAGCCGGTGGAATGTTCTCTTTTGTCTCGCCAAAAGAGAACCAGAAAAGCGACCCGCGTTGAGATGCTCGGCGGTGGCGAAGCCAGAAAAGCCCCAGTGGGGCTTTTCAGCCGACAGTCCGGTTTGCGCAGCAAATGCCGCGTGTTCAGCGCGGCAAGGACAGGGGGCACGACCAGGGCTGCCGCCCTGGACCCCGTATAAGAGGACTGCTCTTCGG
>JBJERU010000100.1:0-24876 GCA_051882415.1 Faecalibacterium sp.
GAGACAAAAGAGAACATTCCACCGGCTATCGATTGAATAACAGGGCACAAACCTGCCCCATCCCGTCCGCGATCTATCGGGATGCACAGAGTCCAGAGCAGCACCCCGGTCGTGCCCCCTGTCCTTGCCGCGCTGAACACGCGGCATTTGCTGCGCAAACCGGACTGTCGGCTGAAAAGCCCCACTGGGGCTTTTCTGGCTTCGCCACCGCCGAGCATCTCAACGCGGGTCACTTTTCTGGTTCTCTTTTGGCGAGACAAAAGAGAACAATCCACCGGCTATCGCCCTGGCAACAGGGCATAAACCTGCCCCATCCCGTCCGCAATCTATCGGGATGCATCCTGTATGCCGCCAGCATTTTTCGGCCTGTCTGCCTTGCATATCTGCGCAGGCCGTTTTTTGCGTGCAGCGCAGGCCGATGTTTGCGCTTTGCGCCCCGGCGCGGGGGTACAAATAACCCGACCTATGTTCCAAAAAGGAAAAAGAGTTCGTTTTTCCCAAATTTTAGGGGTCAGTTTTTGTAAATTATGCCAATTGACGAAAACGTAGGGGGGGGGGGGTATAATTATGGCAATCTCAGCCACAGGGGTTTGACTGAGGGAAACACATACATCCTTAAGGAGGACAAAACGTATGAAAGCTATGTTTAAAAAGCTGATGGCTGTTGCCATGGCTGGTGCACTGGCAGTCAGCATGCTGGTTGGCTGCGCTGGCAGCAATGAGGTCGCCAAGAAGTCTGTTCTGGAGCTTCTGAACAAGAACCTGGTCGATTCGAAAGCTACTACTCGCGTGGAAGAGGATTCCAAGATGGACGCAGTGGCTGAGAAGGTCGCTGCCCAGTATGAGATTAAGAACGGCTCTATCGAGTTAAAAGAGAATGCAGATATCGATAAGATCCTGAAGGATGGCGGCGACACTGCAAAGTATGCGATCGTTACTTGGGCCGAGGGTAAGAACTACGTTGAACTCAAAGACGGTAAGATCACTACCACCCAGGCTTCTGGCATCAGCAAAAAGGGTGAGGATCTCCAGGGCCAGAAGGTCGGCATCAAGGTTGCAACTGTGACCGGCAAGGATAATGCGGGCAAGGATGCAAAGACGACTATCCTTGTGATTGTGAAGAAGGCGTAAGCTTTCCCCCTAAAAAACCAAACCCCAACATGAAATAAGTTTTTTCCAAAAAACCCCAAACCCCAAACCCCAAAAAATTAAATAAGTTTTTTCCAAAAAACCCCAAAAAAACCCCAACCCCGTTGCCCCGGAGAGCATCCGCCCTCCGGGGCTTCTTTTGCGCCCCGGCGCGGGGGCACAAATAACCCTACAAAATGCTCAAAAAGGGAAAAGAGTTCGTTTTTCCCAAATTTTAGGGGGCGGTTTTTGTAAATTATGCCAATTGACGGATTTAAGCGCAGAGGGGTATAATTATGGCAATCTCAGCCATAGGGGTTTGGCTGGGGAAACTTTTTACATCCTTAAGGAGGAAAAAACTTATGAAAAAAATGTTTAAAAAGCTGATGGCCGTTGCCCTGGCTGGCGTAATGGCAGTTAGCATGCTGGCCGGCTGCGCTGGCGGCATCAAGAGCGCTGATGTCAAGAAGAATGTTCTGGACGCTCTGAACGGCGGTCTGACTACCGGCGCTACCAAGCTGGTGGAGGATCCTGGCACTGCTGCCAAGGCTCAGGCAGTTGCAAACCTGTTTAAAGCTAATGCCGCAAACAATGATGTTGACACGACGCTTGTGTACACTGGTAATGATTATAATATCGCATTTGCAGACCTGACTTCTGCTGCCAAGAAGGTTGTGACCAGCAATGGTTCGGAAGCTGCAGACAAGGAAGCATACCAGATCCGGAAGGTTATGGTTCTGGACAACACCAGCGCAATTACCTCCTCTCAGGTTAGCACCACTTTGGGTGTGATTGGCGCAGAGCTGTCCAACAACCAGAAGAAGTTCGGCATCGGCGTGAACCCTGTCAGCGTCAAGGTGAACGACAAGACCGTTCAGAAGGTCGTCGTCGTGATCCTGACCAAGGTCTGATTTTTCTGACTTCCTGAAACTGATTTTTCTTATAGTGCCGTGGGCTGTTTGGCCGACACGGTAAAAACCCCAAACCCCGTTGCCCCGGAGAGCAAATGCCCTCCGGGGCTTCTTTGCGTTTGGGGCTGCGCTTTGCGCATGCCGGCGCAAAGCAAAAGCCAAAAGGTACAAAAAAACGGCCCGCACCATTGTGCAGACCGCAAAAAACATCCTTGCCGCCCGGTTCCACGCCCCCCAAAAAGCGCCGCCCGGTACATAAAAACCGCACAATACCCCAGACCCATGGGCGCAGGCCGCCCCGGGCTGGGGAACTGTGCGGTTGCAGGGCAAAAAGGGTTATTCCTCGCCCTCGTAGATCTGGATATAGCGGGGGCTGTTCTTTTTCTGGAAGAACAACAGGGCACCGGTCATCACAACGGCCAAAGCCGTGAGCACGGCCAGCAGAGCTTTGAGAAATTTCATGGCGTTTCAGTCCTCCTTGGGGGTGATATACAGCGGAGCGGGGGGACGTTCCGCAAAAGTGAAAACTGCTTGATAACAGTATATCATATTCCGTCCCCAAAGGCAAATCCTCTGCCAAAGGAAAATCCGCTCCGTCTGGGATGCCTTGTGGGATACAAAATGAAGGAAATTTAAGGATTTGTTGAATTTTTATGACGCATAGCGTTGACTTCAACGGTCAAAATGTTACAATAGATATATTAGCAGCTGCTGTCTGTGTACCAGTGCGTCTGCACGGGTGTAAGGATGGCAATTCAAGTCAGAATGGGGGATAAAGATTCCATGTTGAACAAGCTGAAACGTGCGGCGCTTGGCGCGCATACGCCGCATGACAAGGCAACTGCTGCAAGCAAGCCTGTCCCGATGCCTCTGCCCGCGCAGGTACGCATCCTCATGAGCCAGCACATCGGCGCCCCGGCCAAACCTTTGGTCAAAAAGGGCGATGAAGTGTTCGTGGGCACCAAGATCGGCGAGGCAGGCGGTTTTGTTTCTGCCAACATCCACTCCAGCGTGTCTGGCACGGTGGCGGCAGTGGAGCCGTTCCGCCTGTCCAATGGCCGCATGTGCGATTCGGTGGTGATTAAAACCGATGGCAAGCAGACTGTAGACCCGGCGGTTGCGCCGCCCGTCGTCACCGATAAAGCCAGCTTTCTGGCCGCGGTGCGGGCATGTGGTCTGGTTGGTCTGGGCGGCGCGGGCTTTCCGGCCGATGTCAAGCTGCAACCCAAAAACCCGGTGGATACCCTGCTGATCAACGCCTCCGAATGTGAAGTGTGGCTGACCAGCGATACCCAGGAGATGCTTACCAGCAGCGATGATATCGTGCGCGGCATCCAGGCGGTGCTCAAGTACACCGGCATCCCCAAATGCATCATCGGCATCGAGAACAACAAGCCCGAATGCATCGACCTGCTTTGCAAAAAGACTCAGGGCATCGCTAACATCGAAGTCAAGCCCTTGCCCAGCGTGTACGGCACCGGCGCAGAGCTGATCCTGATCGAAAAATGCCTGGGCCGCGAGGTACCGCACGGCGGTCTGCCCGCAGACGCCGGCGCCATCGTGATGAATGTTACCTCCGTCAGCAGCCTGGGCAAGTATCTTGTCACCGGCATGCCGGTGGTCCAGCGCACCATCACCGTGGACGGCGATGCCTGCGCCAAGCCCCAAAACCTGATCGTGCCTGTGGGCACCGCATACGAAGATGTTGTGGCGGCAGCGGGCATCAAAAGCGGCGTTACGCTGGGCAAGGTGGTTGCCGGCGGCGCCATGATGGGCCCCGCTGTAGAGAGCCTGGCCTACCCTACCACCAAGACCTGCTCCGGCCTGATCCTGCTTAGCGATGCTGCCGCCCAGCCCGAGCCGGTGCAGCCCTGCATCCGCTGCGGCCGCTGCATCGAGTATTGCCCCATGGGTCTGGAGCCGGTGGAGGTCAATCAGGCCTATGCCGCCCGCGATGTGGAGGAGCTGGGCAAGCTGCATGTGGATTATTGCTTCAACTGCGGCTCGTGCACCTTTGTCTGCCCGGCCAAGCGCCCCTGCACCCAGATGATGAGCCTGGCCAAAGGCTTTTATCTCTCTGAGATCAAAAAAGGAGGCAACAAATAATGGATACGAAGTTGATTGTTTCGGCCTCCCCGCATGTGCGCTCGGACGAATCGACCCAGGGCCTGATGGCCAACGTGATCGTCGCCCTGACGCCCTGCATCGTGGCTTCTGCGATCATTTTTGGCATGCGCGCCCTGCTGGTAACAGCCATTTCGGTGGTGGCCTGTGTGGGCTTTGAGTGGCTGTACTGCAAGCTGCTCAAGCGGCCTAACCCCGTGGGCGATCTGTCCGCCGTGGTCACTGGCATCATCCTGGCCCTGAACGTGCCGGTCGGCATGCCCATCGGCCAGCTGCTCATCGGCGATTTTGTCGCCATCATCGTGGTCAAACAGCTGTTTGGCGGCATCGGCATGAACTTTGCCAACCCCGCGCTGGTGGGCCGCATCGTGCTGTTTATCAGCTTTGCCGGCTCCATGAACGCATGGGTGTTCCCGGATGCCGCAGTGGATCAGCTGTCCAAGGCTACCCCGCTGGCGGTGGCGGATCCGTCCCGGCTGAGCCTGCTGGATCTGTTTATGGGCGTGCACGGCGGCGTTCTGGGCGAGACCTGCGCCCTGGCCATCGTGCTGGGCCTGATCTACCTGGTGGCTACCAGGACCATCAGCATCGCCATCCCCGCTTCCTATGTGGGCAGCATGTTCGTGTTCTATCTCATCGCCACCCGCAGCTTCCACGAGGCGCTGGTGGCCGTGCTGTCCGGCGGCCTGCTGTTTGGCGCGGTGTTTATGGCGACCGACTACGTTACCAGCCCCTTTACCCTAAAGGGCAAGCTGATCTACGGCGTGGCCCTGGGCGTGGTCACGTTTGCCATCCGTTACTGGGGCAGCTACACCGAGGGCGTGTCCTTTGCGCTGCTGTTCATGAACCTGTGGGTCCCCTTTATCAATGATTGGACCCGTCAGACGCCGTATGGCTATGTCAAACCCGCAAAACCTGCAAAGGAGGGGACTGGCAAATGAATAAATCTACATGGGAAAGCACCGCAAAGCCTATCGTGGTGCTGAGCGTCATTGCAATGCTCGTCAGCCTGCTGCTGGCAATGGTCAACTCCTTTACGGCCCCGGTGATCGAGGCCAACGAAAAGGCCACCACCCTGGCCGCTTACGTTCAGGTCATGCCCACCGTTTCCAGCGCGGCTGATCTGGAGGAAGTGACCGGCTACACCACCGAAAATGTTTCCGGCGTTGTCAAGTACACCGATGGCAGCATCGCTGTCAAGGCGGGCGAAAAGGGCTTTGACGGCGGCGTTCTGACCGTTATCATGGGCTTTGATGCCAGCGGCAAAGTCACCGGAATGTGGGTGGATGCATCCACCCAGACCAGCGGCATCGGCAGCAACGTGGCCAAGGACTCCTACCTGGCACAGTTCGACGGCTTGGACGCATCCCGGAACATCGTGATGAATCAGGACTTCGACGCTTACAGCGGCGCGACCATTTCGTCCAATGCTCTGTTCGCCGCCATTAACGACTGCATCAGCTGCTTTAACGAGCTGGCATAAAGGAGGTTGGTAAGAAATGGCACAAGAGAATCAGTCCAAGGTAAGCATCCTTACCAACGGTATTATCAAGGAAAACCCGGTCCTGCGCCTGGTTCTGGGCACCTGCTCGATCCTGGCTGTCACCACCGCGGTGTCCAGCGCACTGGGCATGAGCGCGGCCTTCACCTTCGTGCTGGTCTGCTCCAACATCATCATCTCCCTGCTGCGCAACATCATCCCGGCCAAGGTCCACCTGCCCTGCTACATCGTCATCATCGCGGGCTTTGTCACCATCGTGCAGATGGTCATGCACGCCTACATGGTGGATCTGTACAACGCGCTGGGCGTGTTCCTGCCGCTGATCGTCGTCAACTGCATCATCCTGGGCCGTGCCGAGATGTTTGCCAGCAAGAACAGCGTGGTGGACTCCGCCATCGATGGCGTGGGCATGGGCATCGGCTACACCCTGACCGCCACCCTGATGGCCTCCATCCGCGAGATCCTGGGCAGCGGTACCTGGCTGGGCTTCCAGGTCCTGCCGGAGAGCGTTTCCCGCATCAGCATCATGACCCAGGCTCCCGGCGCATTTTTCTGCTATGGCATCCTGATCGCCGGCTGTGTCTGGCTGGAGGGCAAGCTGGACGCCCGCATCGAGCGCAAGATCGGCTGCCAGCCCCTTAAGGAAATGCAGGAAGGAGAGGAGAACAAATGATCGTAAAGCTTGCTGCAATCTTCTTCAGCATGATCCTCGTGAACAACTATGTGCTGGTGAAGTTCTATGGCATCTGCCCGTTCCTGGGCGTTTCCAAAAAGCTGGACTCCTCTCTGGGCATGTCCGGCGCCGTTATCTTTGTCATGCTGGTGGCCACGGCAGTCACCTTCCCGTTACAGATCTTCGTGCTGGATCCTGCGGGCCTGAGCTATCTGCAAACCATCGTGTTCATTCTGGTCATCGCGGTTCTGGTTCAGTTCATCGAGATCTTCCTCAAAAAGTATGTGGTGGCCCTGTATAACTCTCTGGGCGTCTACCTGCCCCTGATCACCACCAACTGCTGCGTGCTGGCTGTCACCATCCTGGCGGTCAGCGACTACGGCGCAGACGTGACGGCCCTGGGCTTTGGCGCGGCATACATCGAGGCTCTGGTCTGTGCCGCGGGCGCGGGCGTGGGCTTTATGCTGGCGATGTGCCTGTTCAGCGGTGTGCGCAAGCGCGTGGAAGTCTGCGATCCCCCGGCACCCTTCAGGGGTCTGCCTGTCACGCTGATCGCTGCGGCGATCACCAGCTTGTCCTTCATGGGCTTTGGTGGCATCGTCGAGAACCTGTTCAACGTGACGCTGTAAGAGAGGAGACAGAATCATGAGTATTATATCCGCTGTTATCCTCTGCACCATCGTGGGCGCAGTGGGCGCGATCGTCCTGGTCGCGGCGGCCAAATTCATGGCCGTGGAGGAAGATCCCCGCATTGAACAGGTCGCGGGCTGTCTGGCCGGCGCAAACTGCGGCGGCTGCGGCTACGCGGGCTGTGCAGACTACGCAAAGGCAGTTGTTATGGACGGCGTGGCGTGCGATAAGTGCGCACCCGGCGGCCCCAAGGCTACCGCAGCCATCGCCAAGATCATGGGCGGCGAGGCCAGCGCTGTGGAAAAGAAGGCTGTGGTCCAGTGCCAGGGCAATTCCGAGCACTGCAAGCCCAGCTATGACTATAAGGGCATCCAGACCTGCGCGGCAGCCGCTGCGCTGTATGGCGGCCCCAAGACCTGTACGTTTGCCTGCATCGGCCTGGGCGACTGCACCAAGGTGTGCAAGTTTGATGCTATCCATATCGTGGACGGCGTGGCCAAGGTGGATAAGGAAAAGTGCACCGGCTGCGGCGCCTGCGCCAACATCTGCCCCAAGCGCGTTATTATGATCGACGCGGCCGGCCCCGAAAAGCCTGTGGTGCTCTGCTCCAATGGCGACAAAGGCCCCGTGGCGATGAAGGCCTGCACCACCGCCTGCATCGCCTGCGGTATGTGCCAGCGTAACTGCCCGGCTGATGCCATCCATGTGGTGGATAACATCGCCCGGATCGATTATTCCAAGTGCACTGGCTGCGGCACCTGCGTGGCTAAGTGCCCCAAGAAGATCATCACCTATCCGCTCAAGGCGGAGTGATCCTTCGGGAATCTTCCCCATCCCCTGCGGCTTGTCCCGCAGGGGATTTTTACGGGGGAGTTTGTTCCTTTTTTGAAAAAAAAGGAACCGAAAAAACTTTTCAATGGCAAAACGCATCCGCGTTTTGCAGAAAGTAATCAGGGCAGCCGGAAGGAGGCGGCAGAGCCTTTGCGCGCTCCCGCGCGCGGGGGCTGCGCCCGGGTATCGCAAAGCGGCGGACTGGGGCAAACGCGGCTGGCCGGCACCAATTTGGGGGACAGATATGACAGAACAACGCAGCCGCCTGCGCAATGCGGGCTTTGTGACCTTTTTCTTCAGTGGCATCTGCGCCATATCCAGCGGGGTGATCGTCAGTTTGTTGCAGGAGAAATATGGATTTGACTACGGAATGACCGGAACCCTGCTTTCCCTGATGAGCGTAGGCAATCTTCTGGCAGGCTTTCTGATGGGCATGCTGCCCAGCAAGCTGGGGCTAAAGCCCAGTGTGCTGCTTTTGACCATTGGGTATCTGGCGGGCTACGGCATCATGGGCATCACCGGTGTAGAGGCGCTTTTGATGCTGGCCTTCTTTGTGGTAGGCATCGCCAAGGGCAGCGTCATCAACACCTGCACCGTCCTTGTGGGCGATAATTCCGCCGACCGTACCCGCGGCATGAATCTGATGCATAGCTGCTATGCCTGCGGCGCACTGTTGTGCCCGTTTCTGATCGCGGCAGCTGCAAAGGTCAGTGCAACGCTGGCGGTGTTTATGCTGGCAGCACTGGGCGGCGTGCTGTGGCTGGTGTATCTTTCCACCCCGATGGAGGGCCGCGGCGCGCAGAAAAAACAGGCCATTGACTGGAGTTTCCTGCGCTCGGCCCGTTTTTGGCTGCTGACCGGTCTGCTGTTTTGCCAAAACGCCGCAGAGCAAAGCGTCAATGGCTGGATGGTGACTTATTTCAAGGGCAGCGGCATCATCACCGGTGCAATGGCCGCCTACACGGTCACGGTGATGTGGGGCGCGACCTTGATCGCCCGCCTGCTCATCGCGTTCGTGTTCCCCTTTAAAGATCCCCGCAAAGCCATGATCGGCATGGGCGGGCTGTGCATCGTGTTTTATATTGGCCTTGTGATGGCGCACAGCCAGGCGGCGGCGATCGTGCTGCTGTTTGCCTTTGCTTTTTCGATGGCAGGCATGAACCCCACTGCTGTGGCCAGCGCGGGCAAGATGACCAGCGTGACCAGCATGGGCATCATGCTGCCTGCGGCTTCCAGCGGGGCGATCCTCATGCCCTGGCTCATCGGCGTCGTGGCCGAAAAGTTCAGCCTGGCCGCTGGTATGGCCTCCAACATCGTGCCCTGTGTGGGTCTGCTGATCTTTGCGGTGCTGGTGGCAAGGCTGCCGGAAGAAGATTGACATCCTTTTCAAAAGCCCTTATGCAAAAAGCCTGTGCAGAAAGCTTTCCGCACAGACTTTTTCGCTCAAAGGTCCTAGCACCCGCGATCCTCTGCGGCCGTGATGCCCCGCGCATTGGCGCTGAACTTGCACCCGCAGTAATCCTGCCGGTACAGCCCATATTCTTCCGATAGCTGCAACGAACGTAGATACCCATTGTGCTTTTTGAAGTCGGAGGGCAGATGCTTGACCCCGAATTCGGCTTCCAGCTCCTGCCCGATCTGATTGATGCGGGCTGCGTCCTTGTGCGGGCTGATGGATAGGGTGGTGGTAAACCACTCGAATCCGTTTTCCGCCGCATACTGGGCCGCACGGCGCATTCGCAGCCGGTAGCAGACTGTGCAGCGGCTGCCGCGCTCCGGCTCGTTTTCCAGGCCCGCCGCCGCCTCGTAAAACTCCTGCGGGTCGTAGCTGTCCTCTACGACCTGAACACCCAGCGGATGGGCATCCGCCACAAACCGTTTCAGCTCTTCTCCCCGGCGGCGGTATTCCTCCGGGGGCCAGGTGTTGGGGTTGTAGTAAAGCACTGTGATCTCAAAATGTGCGCTCAGCTGTTCCAGTACCGCGCTGGAACAGGGGCCGCAGCAGGCGTGCAGCAGCAGCCGGGGCCGCTGTTCTCCCAATGCGGTGATCACCGCGTCCATCTGCTGTGCATAATTCAATTGTTTTGCCATCTTCCCATCATCCTCTTGCATATTTTCCACAAGTATAGCACAACCTGTGGAAAAAATGCACCCCCTTGCGGCATGCGGCGCAGCCGCCGCGCACGGGAGTGCGCAGGCAGTCTGCTGGCCGCTGCCCTTCGACCCCCGCCATTTGTCTGCAAAACGCGGATGCGTTTTGCGTGTAAAAAGTTTTTGCCCCGCTTTTTTCAAAAAGCGGGAAAACCCCTCGTATTCAGGAGAAACATTATGACCAACGAAAAAATCGCCCGCATCAACGCGCTGGCCCTCAAAAGCAAGACCCCGGCGGGCCTGACCGACGCCGAAAAAGCAGAGCAGCAGGCCCTGCGCCAGGAATATGTTGCCGAGGTACGCGCTTCGCTGCGCAGCCAGCTGGAGAACACTTCCATCCAGGAGCCGGACGGCACCATCCACAAGCTGCCCCGCCGCCCCAAGGACGGCACGCCCCGCAGCTGAAACGCAACGCCGGGAAAAGTGGTTTGTGCCGCTTTTCCCTCTTTTTTTGCACTCGAATCCGTGGTATACTATTCTTGGCTTGGTGCGGGCGCTGCCCGGCCGGGCTGTTCCCAAGGTAGCGTATCCCGGGCAACGTGCACGGAAAAGGCTGTCTTTTGAAAACAACAAAGAGGTCAACGAATATGCTTACTGCAATCACGGGTATCAACTGGGGCGACGAGGGCAAGGGCCGCATGGTCGATCTGATCAGCCAGGAGTACGACATTGTTGTGCGCTATCAGGGCGGCAACAACGCGGGCCACACCGTCAAGAACGAGCGCGGCAAATTTGTGCTCAACCTGCTGCCTTCCGGCATTCTGCGTCCGAACGTCGTATGCGTCATGGGCAACGGCATGGTCATCGATCCGCAGCACTTGGACGGCGAGATCAACAAGCTGCGCAGCCAGGGCATTGATATCACCCCCGCAAATCTGAAGATCTCCGACCGCGCCACCATCACCATGCCCTTCCATGTGGCACAGGACGGTCTGGAGGAAGCGCGTCTTTCCAAGACGGGCGCACAGTTCGGCTCTACCAAGCGCGGCATCGCCTACGCCTATGGTGACAAATACATGAAAAAGACCCTGCGCATGGGCGACCTGCTGCATCTGGACGAGGCGGTGAAAAAGCGCCTGGTCACGATGGTCGATTCCAAAAATCTGGTCATGGAAGGCAGCTACGGCGCAGCTCCCATCGATCTGGAAGAGACCTGGGCATGGCTGGAAAAGTATGCCGCCGTTTTCAAGGACTATATCTGCGATGCGGGCCAGTATCTGGCCGATGCGGACGCTGCCGGCAAGAAGATCCTGTTCGAGGCTCAGCTGGGCGCGCTGCGTGATATCGACTTTGGCATCTATCCCTACACCACTTCTTCCAACGTCATCGGTGCTTATGCGCCCATTGGCGCAGGCATCCCCGGCCACAAGCTGGATAACTCCATTGGTGTGATGAAAGCGTATTCCTCCTGTGTGGGTGACGGCCCCTTTACCGCAGAGCTGGCGATGACCGAGGAAGAAAAGCACTTCCTGCGCGAAGCCGGCCATGAGTATGGCGCAGCCACCGGCCGTCCCCGTCGCGTGGGTCCCATCGACGTGGTGGCCAGCCGCTATGGTGTGTTCTGCCAGGGCTGCGATGAGGTGGCCCTGACTCTGCTGGACGTGCTGGATTACATGGAGACCGTCCCCGTCGTCACTGAGTACAAGCTGACCGACGGCACCACGACCACCCGCTTCCCGATGGGTGAGGCGCTGGACACCGCACAGCCGGTGGTGGAGTATCTACCCGGCTGGCACTGCGATATCACCGCCGCCCGCAAGTGGGAAGATCTGCCCAAGGCTGCGCAGGACTATGTGCTGTACCTGGAAAAGGCCGTGGGATGCAAGATCACCTATATCTCGGTCGGCGCAGAACGTGAAGCTTATATCCATCGCTGAGGCCCGCAGCGCCCCGGCCAGAGCAGAAAAGAGGAAACGGATATGTTTGATATCATCACGGACAGCGCCTGCGATCTGACATTAGAAGTTACGCAGAAACTGGGGGTCGAGGTCGTGCCCTTCTATGTATCGCTGGATGGCGAGCACTACCGCAAGGAGGGCAAAGAGATCGCGGTACGGGAGTTCTACCAGTTCATGGTGGACAATCCTGCGGCGTATCCCAAAACCAGCCTGCCCTCTCTGGAAGACTTCGAGCAGGTATTCCGCGCCCATGTCGAGGCTGGCCGGGATGTGCTCTGCCTGTGCTTTACCGGAAAGATGAGCGGCTGTGTGGGCAGCGCCCGCAATGCCCGCGAGCTGGTGCTGGAGGACTATCCCAACGCCCGGATCGAGGTAGTGGACACTGCATCCGCTACCGTGACCGAAGCGCAGACGGTGCAGAACGCTGCCGCCATGCGCAATGCGGGCTGCTCTTTGGACGAAACGTTGGTTTGGCTGGACGGTGTGCGCGCCACCAATCAGATCTTCTTCACGGTGGGCAATCTGGATTATCTGATCAAGGGCGGACGCATCGGCAAGGTGACAGGCCGCGCCGCGAACATCATGGGCATCAAGCCGATGATCCTGTTCAAGGAAGGCGAGATCTTCTCCAGCGGTGTGGCCCGCGGCCGCCAGAAGAGCTTTGAAAAAGCTTTGGAGCAGCTGTGCGCCTATCTGGAAAGCCGCAATGCCGACCCGGATGATTACCGCATCACGGTTGGCTACGGCTACGATGAGGATGAAGGCCGCCGCCTGTGGATGCAGACCCGCGCAGCTCTGCGCGCCAAATATCCCGCCAGCGAATGCGAGGTGGAAATGCTGCAGATCGGCTGTACCATCGCAGTGCATACAGGCCCCTATGCTCTGGGCATGGGTGTGATGCGCCGGTGGAAGAAGCAGAAGTAACGGACGGGGATATTTTGTTCCTTACAGGTTGCGCTGGCCTCCTGGTTCGGCTGCCGGCCGCGGTCAGCTCCGCAGCGCAAAAAGTTTTTTATATAAGACTCATGCATGCGCATGGGTCTTATTTTTTGCTGCATAGGGAAGGGCGGCCGGTCTGCTTGGTTGAAAAAATCGAAAAAAAATAAAATTGGCTCTTGACTTTAGTCCTTTACCGTGGTAAAATTCAGCCAAACCAGTGAGGAAGAGGAAGTAAGCCCTGCACCCGGCGGGATAGAGAGCTGCGGAGGATGGAAACGCGGCGCGGCGGACAGAGCTGAATGGGCTTCCGAGGGCGAACCGAACCGGAATATTCCGGTAGGCAAGACGGAGAGTGCGCTCCGTTATCAAGGGCGGGCGTATGTCAGTACGCGCAGAGAGGGCGTCTGGAACATCAGAACAGACGTCAAGCCGGGTGGTACCGCAGGCATGATGGATTTATCATCCCTGTCCCAGCAACAAATACGTTGCGGGGACAGGGATTTTTTATGGCTCTGTTTCCCGCCAGACCAGCAGGGGATTGCATCCCCCAGGAAAGGAGCAATTTGCTATGACCCGTGATACGCATGAAGTACCCTACAAGATCTACCTGGAAGAATCTGAAATGCCCAAGCAGTGGTACAATCTGCGGGCAGACATGAAGATCAAGCCCGCACCGCTGCTCAACCCGGGCACCTTACAGCCCTGTACGCCCGAGGAACTGAGCCATGTATTCTGCGAGGAGCTTGTACAGCAGGAGCTGGACGACACCACCCCCTACTTCGACATTCCCGAACCGGTGCGGGAATATTACCGCACCTACCGCCCCGCGCCGCTGGTGCGGGCTTACAACCTGGAAAAGCGGCTGGACACGCCCGCTAAGATCTATTACAAGTTCGAGGGCAACAACACCTCCGGCAGCCACAAGCTGAACAGCGCGATTGCGCAGGCCTATTATGCCAAAAAGCAGGGGCTGAAAGGCGTTACCACCGAGACGGGCGCGGGCCAGTGGGGTACTGCGCTGAGCATGGCCTGTGCTTACTTTGATCTGGACTGCAAGGTGTTCATGGTCAAGTGCAGCTATGAACAAAAGCCTTTCCGCCGCGAGGTCATGCGCACCTACGGTGCAGATGTCACGCCGTCTCCCTCCATGACCACCAATGTGGGCCGGGCCATGCTGGAAAAGTTCCCCGGCACCAGCGGCTCTTTGGGCTGCGCTATCTCGGAGGCAGTGGAGGTGGCTACCACCAATGAGGGCTACCGCTATGTTCTGGGCAGTGTGCTCAACCAGGTTCTGCTGCACCAGTCGGTGATCGGTCTGGAAAGCCAGATCGCGCTGAAAAAGTACGGGATCAAGCCGGATATCATCATCGGCTGTGCGGGCGGCGGCTCCAACCTGGGCGGCCTGATCGCCCCCTTCATGGGCGAAAAGCTGCGCGGCGAAGCAGATTATCGCATCATTGCCGTCGAGCCTTCCAGCTGTCCCAGCTTCACCCGCGGCAAGTTCGTGTATGATTTCTGCGATACCGGCCACATCTGCCCGCTGGCCAAGATGTACACGCTGGGCAGTGAGTTCATCCCCAGCCCCGACCACGCGGGCGGCCTGCGCTTCCACGGCATGAGCAGCATCCTGAGCCAGCTGTACCACGATGGCCTGATGGAGGCCCGCAGCGTGGAGCAGACCAATGTGTTCGAGGCGGCCGAGTTCTTTGCCCGTGCCGAGGGCATTCTGCCCGCTCCCGAAAGCAGCCACGCCATCCGCGCGGCAATGGACGAGGCCCTGCGCTGCAAGGAGACCGGCGAGGAAAAGACCATCCTCTTTGGTCTGACCGGCACTGGTTACTTCGATCTGAAAGCTTATGAACAGTACAACAACGGCACTCTGAGCACTCATGTGCCCTCGGATTCCGAGCTGGCCCCCGGATTTGGCGGCCTGCCCGCACAGCCCGCAGAATAAACCGTCCTTTTTTCCGCAGCGCCAGAACGGGGCGGGGAAAAGGTATGACGCAAAAATTCTGAAGTTCTGATAAAGTCAGACGAAAAAACGACCGTTCTATAAAAAGAAAAAGTGCAGCACTGTTCCACCGAAAATTCTTTGTTTTCGAGAAACAGTGCTGCACGTTCTTTTTTACAAAGCTTGTTCCTTCAGTCACCTTGAGTGACAGCTCTCTCCAAGGGAGGGGCGCCTGCCGCAGCGGTGACGGAAAATGTTTTGCAAGGGCCGGCCGCTTTAGGAGCGGTTTTCCCGTTGTGCGGCCAGGCGTCCCAGCAGGGCAAGGCCGTGTTCATCGGGCTTTTCCTCTTCCGGAGGCTGCACAGGCGTCAGGCGCACTTCGGTCACGCGGCGGCGGGCTGTGCGGGTGACAACGCCATCGAAGTCTCCGATGGCAAAGCGGTCGCCCACCTTGGGCAGATGACAGGTCTTTTCCTGCACCAGGCCGTTGACCGTGTTGGAGTCGATGTCGTCATCCTCCGGCAGATCCAGCAGTTCGAACAGATCGTCCACGCCTGCGGTGCCGGAGACCAGCCAACTGCCGTCCGACTGCTGGCGGAAATCCTCGGTCTCCTCGTCGTGCTCGTCCCAGATCTCGCCCACCAGCTCTTCCAGGATATCCTCCAGGGTGATGATGCCCTCGGTGCCGCCGTATTCATCCACCACCACAGCCATGTGATGGTGCGTTTCGCGCAGAGTGCGCAGCAGCTCGGAGATTTTGGTGGAGCCGGTGGTGTACAGGGTGGGGGTGATCAGGGCCTCCAGCCCGGTCTGCTTTTTCAGACGGGCAAGGTAGAAATCCTTTTCATGTACCACGCCGATGATATTGTCGATCGTCCCATGATAGACGGGCAGGCGGGAATAGCCGGATTCCGCAAAGGTGTTGGCCAGATCTTCCAGCGAGATGTTGTCCTCCACTGCCGCCACATCTACACGGGGGGTAAGGATCTCCTCCACCTCCACGTCGTCAAACTCGATGGCGCTGCGGATCAGCTGGCTTTCCCGGTCGGTCAGCTCGCCGTCGTTTTCCGCCTCGCTCACCATCGTCATCAGCTCACCCTCGGTGATGGTGTCGGTCTCCGTGCTGTGGAAGCAGCGGCTCAGAACCTTTTTCCACTGGCTGAACAGCCAGGTGAAGGGGGTGAGCACGGTCATCAGCAGGTGAAGAACAGGGGAAACAGCGGTTGCAAAGCGCTCCGGGCTTTCCTTGGCAAGGGTCTTGGGGGTCACTTCGCCAAAGATCAGCACCACAATGGTCAAAACCACGGTGGAAAGGGTAGCGCCCCGCTCCGGGCCAAAGTAGCGGGTGAAGATGATGGTGGCAATGGAAGCCGCCGCGATGTTCACCACATTGTTGCCGATCAGGATGGAAGAAAGGAGCTTGTCGTACTGCTCCGACATTGCCAGCACGCGGGCTGCGGCGGAATCGCCGTCCTCGGCGCGGCTTTTCAGGCGGATCTGGTTCAGAGAGGAAAATGCGGTCTCGGATGCGGAGAAGAAGGCCGACAGTGCGACCAGAACAATCAGCGCAGCCAGAAGCGTAATACTGCCATCGTCCATAATAGTGGGAGATCAACTCAGCTTTCTTTTTATAAATTTTGATTTGAAAAATGTGCTTTCCACCGTTGCCTTTGACGATGAAAAGCACATGTTCAGAGTTTATAATACCATATTCTGCCCCCCAGCGCAAGCGGCGCGCGCTCTGCCGGGAGACAGAATGTGTAAACTGTGTGTGAATTCAAGCGCGTATGCTGGAAAAAGAGACGGTTCAGCGCAGGATAAGGGCAGTTCCATCGTAGTCCACGGTCAGGGTGCTGCCCTCGGCAAAGCTGCCCTGGATGATGGCCTTGGCGATCAGGGTTTCCACCCGGCCCTGGATAAAGCGCTTGATGGGCCGTGCGCCGTACACGCTGTCATAGGAGGAATCGATGATATAGTCCTTGGCGGCGGTAGTGACCTCCAGCCGAAGGTGTTTGCTCTCGTCCATGCGGCGGCGCAGATCGGCCAGCTGCAGATCCACGATGGAGCGGGTCTCCTCCTTGGTCAGGCTCTTGTAGTAAACGATCTCGTCCAGGCGGTTCAGGAATTCGGGGCGGAACTTGGAGCGCAGCAGCAGATCGATCTGATGGCGGGCATCCTCGCTCAGCTCGTTGCAGCCGGAGGCGCGGCTGTTTTCCAGGTCGTTCAGGATGATGTCGCTGCCCAGGTTGGAGGTCAGGATGATGACCGTGTTCTTAAAGTCCACGGTGCGGCCCTGGCTGTCGGTGATGCGGCCATCGTCCAGCACCTGAAGCAGGATGTTGAACACATCGGGATGGGCCTTTTCCACCTCATCGAACAGCACCACGCTGTAGGGCTTGCGGCGCACGGCCTCGGTCAGCTGGCCGCCTTCCTCATAACCGACATAGCCCGGAGGCGCACCGATCAGGCGGCTGACGCTGAACTTTTCCATATATTCGGTCATGTCGATGCGGACAAGGTTCTTTTCGTCATCGAACAGAGCCTGCGCAAGGGCTTTGGCCAGTTCGGTCTTGCCCACGCCGGTGGGACCCAGGAACAGAAAGCTGCCGATGGGACGGTTGGGGTTGGCGATTCCCGCGCGGCTGCGCAGGATGGCCTCGCTCACCTTGGTCACGGCCTCATCCTGGCCGATGACCCGGCGGTGCAGCACATCGTCCAGATGCAGCAGCTTTTCGCGCTCGCCTTCCACCAGCTTTTCCACCGGGATGCCGGTCCAGCGGCCCACGATGCGGGCGATCTCCTCATCGGTCACGCGGTCGCGCAGAAGGCTGTCCTCTTTCTTTTCGGCGGCCAGCTTCTCCTGCTCGGCCAGTTCCTTTTGCAGCTGGGGCAGACGTCCGTATTTCAGCTCAGCGGCCTTGTTCAGGTCGTATTCCCGCTGGGCCTTTTCGATGGCGGCATTGGTCTGCTCGATCTGCTCACGCAGAGCCTGCACCCTGCCGATGGAATTTTTCTCGTTTTCCCACTGAGCCTTCATGCTGCGGAACTTGTCCTGAAGCTCGGCCAGCTCCCGCTCGATGTCCCGCAGACGGCTCTGGCTGAGCGCGTCGGTCTCCTTTTTCAGAGAGACCTGCTCGATCTGAAGCTGGGTGATGCGGCGGGCCAGATCGTCCATTTCACTGGGCATGCTGTCCATTTCGGTCTTGATCATGGCGCAGGCCTCGTCCACCAGATCGATGGCCTTGTCCGGCAGGAAACGGTCGGAGATATAGCGGTCGGACAGAGTGGCGGCAGCGATCAGCGCATTGTCGTTGATCTTTACGCCGTGGAACACCTCGTACCGCTCTTTCAGGCCGCGCAGGATGGAGATGGTGTCCTCCACGCTGGGTTCGTCTACCTGCACCGGCTGGAAACGGCGCTCCAAAGCGGGATCCTTTTCGATATATTTGTGGTATTCTTCCAGCGTGGTGGCGCCGATACAGTGCAGCTCGCCGCGGGCCAGCATGGGTTTGAGCAGGTTGCCTGCATCCATAGCGCCGTCGGTCTTGCCTGCGCCCACGATGGTGTGCAGCTCATCGATGAAGAGGATGATCTTGCCTTCGCTCTTTTTTACTTCGTTGAGCACGCTCTTTAGCCGCTCCTCAAACTCGCCGCGGTACTTTGCGCCCGCCACCAGCGCGCCCATGTCCAGGCTGAACACGGTGCGATCCTTCAGGTTTTCGGGCACGTCTCCGCGCACGATGCGCTGGGCCAGACCTTCTGCGATGGCGGTTTTGCCTACGCCCGGCTCACCGATCAGGCAGGGGTTGTTCTTGGTCTTGCGGGACAGGATGCGGATCACATTGCGGATCTCCTGGTCGCGTCCGATGACCGGATCCAGCTTCTGCTTTCGAGCCAGATCTACCAGATCCTGGCCGTATTTTTGCAGGGCGTTGTAGGTATCCTCGGGGTTATCGGTGGTCACGCGCTGGTTGCCGCGCACCGATGTCAGATGCTGGAGGAATTTGTCTTTGGTGATATTGAACGCCCGGAACAGCCCGGAGGTGTTTTGATCCTGCTCGTCCAGCAGGCCCAGGAACAGATGTTCCACGCTGATAAAGTCATCCTTCATGGCCTTGGCTTCCCGCGCGGCGGCAGAAAGCACCTTGTCAGCGGCCTGGGAGATATAGATTTTGTCGGGGTCGCGGCCGGAGCCGGACACCCGCGGCAGGGCGGAAAGCTTTTCCGCAGCGGCGGCGCAGAAGCTGCCCGCATCCACGTTCAGTTTTTGCAGCAGCTGAGGGATCAGCCCCTGCTCCTGCGCGGACAGGGCATAAAGCAGATGCGTCGGCTCCAGTGCGTTGTGCTGGTATTCAACGGCCAGCTGCTGGGCAGCCTGCAAAGCTTCCAGGGTTTTCTGGGTGTATTGGTTGGTATTCATAAAGTAAGCCTCCATTCATACCGAAAAAACGTTTCTGGCGGACGGGGATCCAAACTGCTAACCGCCCGCTGCCGGAAAGCGGCAGCCGGGACTGCGGAGATGCCTGGGGGAGAAATATCGGTCTGACTTCACGGCTGCACGCCTCCTTTGCGGTCGAATCCTGAAGTTTTAGCACTCTTGCTATTCGACTGCTAAAAATATACTCCAACCCACCGCTCTTGTCAAGAGAATGGGAACAAAAACCAGAAAAGTTCATAAAAAGTTTGCAGCCCGGCAAAAGGCGGTCTGCCGTGGGACAGAACAAAACAAAAAAGACGCTTCCCTTTGCGGGAGAGCGTCTTGGACGATGTGGGAAAACAGATCCTGCGGGATGTCTCAGGACACCACGGCGTTTTCGGCCAGGGTGGTGGTGACTGCGTCCATCAGGGAGATCATACGGCAATAGTTTTCGCCGTAAAAGTCAAAGTAACCGGCGTACTGGTCGATCTGCTCTTGGGTCGGCTGGATGTCCAGCGCCTCTGCCACCGCCTGGTACAGCAAAGCTTCCTTGCTGTATTCTTCGATGGAGCTGTCCATGCTGGCCAGCATAGCATCGGCATTCTCAAAGCCCAGCAAGCTCTGGACAAAGTCCTCCATCTCATAGCCGTAGTAGCCGGACATGGTATAGTAGTAGTTCAGGCACTCGTTGACCTGATAATCGGTGATGACCTGGGGCACCTCCCGGAAGGTGGCGCTCTCCATCAGGGTGCTGAACACAGCGCTGCTCAGGTTGGACTTGTAGATCATCTGGGTCAGATAGGCCCGCAGCTCTTCCACAGTGTGAAGGCCATCGCTCTCGCCGTAGCTGTTGGACACCCACTCGTCGGTCAGGTCGGGCAGGATCGTCTCGCTGATGTAGTTCAGGGTCACGGTAAACACTGCTCTGGCCCCGCTCAGGGTGATGGTGTTGCCTTCGGCATCGGTGGAGTCACCGTAGCCGTCCGGGAAGGTGACGTTTACTTCGAAGATCTCGCCGGGGATGTGGCCCACGATCTGCTCCTCAAAGCCGTCGATAAAGGTGCCGCTGCCCAGCGTCAGGTCATAGCCTGCGTAGGTGCCGCCGGTAAAGGCCACACCGTTCACCGTTCCGGTATAGTCGATGTTCACGGTATCGCCGTTTGCAGCCTTGCGGTCAGTCACCTGGGCAGAAACGGCGTTCTGGCTGAGCAGGCTGTCGATTTCTTCCTGCACCTCTTCACTGGAAGGCTCGACCTCTTTGCGGCGGATGGACAGGGCGGCAACATCCTCCGGCAGGGTCACATAGTCCAGCGCATGGACACCGGTCCAGTAGCCGTTTTCCTCCAGGCCGTTGCTGTAGGAGAAATTTTCGTAATCAAAGCTGTCCACCGTGCCGTAGACCGATACGGATGGACTGGCCGAGGCCGAACTGGAGTCCGGGCTGCTGCCCTTGAAGAAACTGCATCCCGCCATTGAGAACGCCAGTGCGCCCGCGCAGACGAAGGAAAGGATTTTTGTAAACTGTTTCAAAAAAGATACCTCCATAGGATCAAGGCCCACCGTGCCGGCGGGCAAGGAAAATTCAGACAAGCGGTTTTTATTATACCGTGAATTACGGAAAAAGGAAAGTTTTTTGCAAAATTTCCACATCCTTGCCCGGCTTGCGTCCTACTTTTGGCTGCCTTGCGCCGCAAAAGCAGACGAAATTGGTGGAAATGCCCGGCCGCATCTGTTACAATAAAAAGGCAAGTGATTTTCGGCCCCGCGCGGGCGCATCGATACAGGAGGAATCAAGATGGATTACAACAAAGCCGCTTTGGAAATGCACGAGAGCCATAAAGGAAAGGTGGGCATCGTCAGCAAGGTAGAGGTCAAGACCCGTGATGACCTGTCCACAGCCTATACCCCCGGCGTGGCAGAACCCTGCCGCAGGATCTCCGCAAACCCGGAGGATGTGTACCAATATACCTTTAAAGGAAATATGGTGGCAGTCGTCTCCAACGGCACTGCGGTGCTGGGCCTGGGCGATATCGGCCCGGCAGCGGGTCTGCCCGTGATGGAAGGCAAGGCGGTGCTGTTCAAGGAGTTCGGCGGCGTGGATGCGTTCCCCGTCTGTATCGATGCTCCGGACGCGGCCAGCGTCATTGCGGCTTGCAAGGCCATTGCCCCCACATTTGGCGGCATCAATCTGGAGGACATCAAAAGCCCCGAATGCTTTGAGATCGAGGAAACGCTGGAGCGCGAACTGGATATTCCCGTGTTCCACGATGATCAGCACGGCACAGCCATTGTTGTGACGGCGGCGCTGATCAACGCGCTGCGCGTGGTGGGCAAAAAGATGGAGGATGTCCACATCGTCCTGAACGGGCCCGGCGCGGCAGGTACTGCCATCATCAAAATGCTGATGACCGCAGGCGCCAGGGACATCATCGCGGTGGATCAGTTCGGCACCCTGTACAAGGGCTGCAACAGCGCCGAGGCCCACAAGAACTGGCTGGGCGAAGTGACCAATCCCCGCCAGATCAAGGGATGCCTGGCCGAAGCCATCGAGGGCGCAGATGTGTTTATCGGCGTGTCCCGCCCCGGCTGCCTGACCGCCGAGATGTGCCGCACGATGGCCAAGGACGCCATTGTGTTCGCAATGGCCAATCCCACCCCGGAGATCATGCCCGATGAGGCCAAGGCTGGCGGTGTGCGGGTGATGGCCACCGGCCGCAGCGATTTTCCCAATCAGGTCAACAATGTGCTGTGCTTCCCCGGCCTGTTCAAGGGTGCGCTGAGCGTGCGTGCGCGGGATATCAACGACCAGATGAAGCTGGCTGCTGCCTATGCCATCGCGGATCTGATCACCGACGAGGAGCGCAGCGACGAATACATCATCCCCGGTGCATTTGATCCCCGCGTGGCCGAAAGCGTGGCCGCTGCCGTGGCCAGGGCAGCCCGGGAGACCGGTGTGGCACGGCTGTAAAAATACAAAAAGCATTAAACAAAAGAAAAGATCCAAATTGTTGATTGAGAACAGTCTGAGATCCTATACAAATCAGAATTAAAAAGAGAAAATATACAGAATGTGACCTGATGGGAGGCAAAACCTATGAGAACCATCCCCGCACAGCAGATCACCGATACGGTCGCCCGCCTGTGCATCGAGGCCAACACCCGTCTGCCGCGGGATGTGGAAGCCGCTTTGGAAAAGGCGCGGGAGAAAGAACCCTGGCCGCTGGCCCGGAATACGCTGGATCTGCTGTGGTCCAATCTTTCTGCCGCAAAGGAGGCAGATCTGCCCATCTGCCAGGATACCGGTATGGCCTGTGTGTTTGTGGAGCTGGGCACCGAGGTGCACATTGAGGGCAGCTTTGAGCAGGCGATCCACGAAGGCGTGCGCCGGGGCTACACGGACGGCTATCTGCGCAAGAGCATCGTGGCCGACCCTCTGCGCCGGGGAAATACCGGCGACAACACCCCTGCCGCTATCACAGTGCATCTGGTAGACGGCGATGGCTGTACCATTACGGTGGCGCCCAAGGGCTTTGGCAGCGAGAACATGAGCCGGATCCAGATGCTGAAACCCGCCGATGGCGTGGAAGGCTTTAAACAGTTTGTGCTGGACACCGTGCGCATGGCAGGCTCAAATCCCTGCCCGCCCATCGTGCTGGGCATCGGCGTGGGCGGCAGCTTTGACAAGGTGGCGTATCTGGCAAAAAAAGCCCTGCTCCGCCCGCTCGACCAGCCCAACCCGGATCCCTATTACGCCGCGCTGGAGCGTGAGCTGCTGGCTTCGGTCAACGCGCTGGGCATTGGCCCCCAGGGTTTTGGAGGCAAAACCACCTGCCTGGGCCTTGCCATCGAACAGATGCCTACCCATGTGGCGGGGCTGCCTGCGGCGGTCAATGTTTCCTGCCACGTTACCCGGCGGGCATCGGCACAGCTGTAAAAGGAGGGGAGCATTATGGAATATCGCATCAAGACTCCCTGCACCGTGCAGGATCTCGCCCCGCTCCGGGCGGGGGATACCGTGCTGCTTTCCGGCGTGGTATACACCGCGCGGGATCAGGCGCACAAGCGGATGATCGAGGCGCTGGACGCAGGCCAGACGCTGCCCTTTGAACTGGAAGGCAGCGCCATCTATTATGTCGGCCCCACGCCGGAGCGTCCGGGCGAAGTGATCGGCTCCGCCGGCCCCACCACCTCTGGCCGTATGGACGCCATGAGTCCCCGTCTGCTGGATCTGGGCAACAAGGTCATGATCGGCAAGGGCAAACGGGATGCAGCGGTCAAGGCGGCGGTGGCGCGCAACGGCGCCGTCTATCTGGCAGCGCTGGGCGGCGCGGGCGCGCTGATGGCAAAGAGCGTGCGCACGCTGGAGGTGATCGCCTGGCCGGATCTGGGCTGTGAGGCGGTGCGCCGCCTGGAAGTGGAGGATATGCCGCTGACCGTCATTCTGGATGCCCACGGCGGCGATCTGTACGAGAGCGGCCCCGCTGCATATCTTGCGGCAAAGGAAACGCTTTTTTCAAACAGCGTCTGCTGCGGCAAGGACATCTCCGCGCCGCTTGCATAGGGAGGAAGTTTGTGGTATCATTAGCCTAACCACCCGGCCGCCTGGCTGCCGCCGGGAAACATGAGCACGGGAGGCCGGATACTATGACGATCCATCAGTCTGCGGAAGACTACCTCGAAACGATCCTGATGCTGACCCAGCGGATGGGCAAGGTGCGCTCCATCGACGTGGTCAACGAGCTGGGCTATACCAAGGCCAGCGTGAGCATCGCAATGAAAAAGCTGCGGGAAAACGGTTATATTGCCGTGGACGGCGAGGGCAGCCTGACCTTGCTGCCGCCGGGCCGCGAGATCGCCGAGCGCATCTATGACCGCCACCGGCTGCTGCAGCATTTTTTCATGCAGCTGGGCGTGGACGAGCAGACAGCCGCCGAGGATGCTTGCAGAGCCGAGCATATCCTGAGCGAGAAGACGCTGGAAAAGATCCGTGAGCATGCTTTGCTGCACGACGCGGCGGATACGCTCCAGCCGAAGGAATAAAAAAACAAAATACTCTGCCGCCCGCCGGAAGGATCAAAGCGTTCTTCCGGCGGGTCTTTTTTGATGGCCGGGATATGGACGTTTGACGCATGGAGATGTGATTTTTTGCCCGATTTTTTTCGACGGGAAAAATCTGCCTTCGTTAAGGCCCGGGCGCGTTGATTTTTTTTCGACAATCGTGTATAATACCAAAATGAGGGAGTAGTATTCCATATTTTGGTTTACGGCCTGCCGCGGTGCACCCTAATTGAGGTGGGCGGCCTTGCGGCACTGGCAAGGGAATACAAACGGAATATCTCATTCCAGAATCACCTACATACTGCTGTGAAACGAGGTAGATAAAAAATGGCAAACATTGATCTGACCAAGTACGGCATCACCGGCACCACCGAGGTCGTTTATAACCCGTCCTACGAGATGCTGTTTGATGAGGAGACCAAGCCCGAGCTGGAAGGCTACGATAAGGGCCAGGTGAGCGAGCTGGGCGCTGTCAACGTCATGACCGGCGTTTACACCGGCCGTTCTCCTAAGGATAAGTACATCGTCATGGACGAGAATTCCAAGGATACCGTGTGGTGGACCAGCGACGAGTACAAGAACGACAACCATCCCGCCAGCCCCGAGGCATGGGCCGCCGTCAAGGAGATCGCCCAGAAGGAGCTGTCCGGCAAAAAGCTGTATG
>JBJERU010000101.1:0-4759 GCA_051882415.1 Faecalibacterium sp.
CGGTGAGAACCACCACTTTTTGCAGAAGGTGCTGGACCAATCTACAAATTCAGTGGGATTTATAACAAAAAATACCATATCTCATTCGGGAATGTCAAGATGGTACTGAAAAAATATCGATAGAAACAGAAAAAGTATGATTTCTGTCATGATAAAAATGCACAGCCCCGCTTTGGCGCGTCTTATGCTCTTGGCCTCAGACCGGCTGCCGGCAGCAGCTCAGAACTGCCGGGAATGCCTGCCTGTGCCAGGAACGGAAGAAACCCAAAGCGGGGCTATACAATATGAAGGAGAAATGGAAGGAAATGTCAGGTTACAGATTCAGAGCGTACTGCTCTACGGTGAGACGCACCTTTCCGTCAGCCGCGAATGTAATGCCGTCCGCGGTCTGAGGCGTATAGATCACGGCGGTCATGGTCTGTTCGCCGTCGTTGACAAAGACTTCGATGCTGTTGCGGTCCAGCAGGACGCGGAGCTTGAGAAGCCCCTCCTGACGGCGCACCTTGCAGCTGCGGGTATGGACCACATCTGCCCGGGAACCGGAGCGGGTCCGGTCCAACGTAAGCTGAGAAGAAAAGGCGTCATAGGTGAGTGCTGTGAAATATTCCTCATCTGCGGCCAGCTTGAGCGTAAAGGAACGGTACATTTCTTCTTCGGGCGCAATCGTCAGCGTCAGATCGGCGACCCGGCCGCCAATTCCATCCAGCGCGGTTTCCCACTGGATCGGGACGTTTTCATGCCGCACACACGCACCATGGACTGCGTCCAGCTCCCGGAGGGGCGTCTGGATCAGGCGTCCCTCTTTCAGGTGAAGCTCACGGGGGCAGATCATCTGTCCAAACCACTTGCAGTCCGTGGGTTTGTCCTCAACGTCGGCCCAGCTCTGCATCCAGGCGGTCATGATGCGGCGGCCATCCGGGGCGAGGGTGGTCTGGGTAGCATAAAAATCAATGCCGTGGTCGATCAGGTGGACGCTTTCGCGGGCAAAGACGTGAGCGTCTGCATCGTAGTTCCCCATCAGGCACAGAGCGTTGAAACCGCTATGAAATTCTCCGCGGGCCTGCATCTCCTGCGGGTTGAGCAGGAGCACCTGTTTGCCGTCCAGCTCAAAAAAGTCGGGGCACTCCCACATTTTGCCGTATTCGTTGCGGCAGCGGTCCAGTACCGTCACAAGGTTCCAGTCAAAGCCATCGGGACTGTGGTAGAGCAGCACCGCGCCGCTGTCATCCTCCGTGCGGGCCACAATGACGGCGGAATAGCTGCCATCCGGCTCCCGCCAGAGCTTCGGGTCCCGGAAGTCGAAGCGGCTGAATCCGGCGGGCAGGTCTTTTTCGGTCAGGACCGGGTTGCAGGCGGGCTTTTCATAGTTCAGGCCGTCGCCGACGGCGATACTCTGGGTCTGGATATCCCGCTTTTTCCCGTCGGGCTGTTCTTCCTGAATGACGCTGGTGTAGAGCAGGAGCTGCCTGCCATTGGGCAGCTCGGCGGAGGAGCCGGAGAAGCAGCCGCCTCCTTCCTTGCCCCCATCATCATAGGGCATATCCGGCGCGAGAGCGCAGGGAAGATAGTCCCAGTGCAGCAGGTCAGTGCTGACAGCGTGGCCCCAGTGCATCGGCCCCCACTGGGTCTTGTAGGGATTGTACTGGTAAAATTGGTGGTACTGCCCTTTATAGAAGGAGAAGCCGTTGGGGTCGTTCATCCAGCCGACATACGGGGTCAGGTGATAAACAGGGCGCTCACTGGCGGGGATCGCCGGGCCATGCTGCGCCTCATAGGTGCGCGCCCTGGTCAGAGTTTCACTTGGCATCTCGGATGCCTCCTTGTCTTAAAAATCAGGCGTTTGCCTTGTAGCGGTCGTATGCGCCCTGATACACTTCCAGCAGCTTGTCCATGCCGCAGCTCTTGGAGAGCATCTCCAGGTAAGCGTTCCACTCGGCGTCAGAGGGGCCGCCGTCCTTGAGCCACAGGCCCTCCTGCTCGGAGACAGCGCTCTCGAAGTCGGCGCGGTAGCGGTCGATGATGTCCAGCTCCTCGGCGTTGAACACGCAGTCGATGGGGTAGGTGGTGGGGTCGTCCACGAACGGCATCCAGTATTCGCTCAGGTCGGTCAGGCGCTCGATGGCGCGGTCCTCCATATAGAAATACTCATTGTAGTATTCGCTCAGGATCAGCTTGGGACCGGCGACCTCATAGGTGGACTTCAGCTCGCCCGCGCCCTTGTTGTACTTGGCCTGTGCCTCGCTCTCGGTGATGGAGAGCCACTTGCCGGATGCGTCCTGACCGGTGAAGAACACACCGATGGGGCCATACTGGAGCTGCATCACGATCTCGCCGTCGTACCACTGGTCAAAGAAGCGGAGCAGGTTGGCCGGGCTTTGGCACTTGTTGGTGATGCTGAGCTGGCCGCTGTTGGTGCCGCCGCCGGTGCGGACGGTGACGTTGTGGGTCCCATCCGGGCCGTCCAGGACCGGCAGGAACACATAATCCTTAGAGTAATCGCCCATCAGCTCCTCGATGTACCACCAGGTCGAGACACCCAGATAGCCCTGCGCACCCTTGGCCAGAAGCTGGTTGGCGTCCTGGCTGAACATTTCCACGTCCATCAGGCCCTCGGCGTACCAGTCATGGAAGTAGGTCACAGCCTTGCGGTAGTTCTCGCTGGCACAGACGAACGCGCACTTGCCGTCTTTTTTGAGCACCAGGTCGTTGCACACATCGTTGGGCCAGTTGGTGAAGCCGAAGCCTGCGTAGAAGATATTCTGGCCCCAGCACCACTCGTCAAAGCCGGTGGACATGGGGATGGTGCTGCCCGGCGCGTTGCCGTAGACCTTGGCGGACATATCGTTGTCCTTGAAGGCCTTCAGCGCGGTGTGCAGCTCGTCCAGCGTGGTGGGAACGCTCAGTCCCAGCTCGTCCAGCCAGCGCTTGTTGATCATGGAGAACTGCGGGATGGTGAAGATGCTGTAATCCTTGTCGTCACCGATACCGGCGGTACCCATCTGCTCGGCGGCAGGAAGGCCGTAGATACAGCCGTCGCTCATGGTGATGGCGCTGCGGATGGCGGGATGCTCCTCCAGGATCTTCGTCAGGTTGGGCATGGTCTCGGCGTTGATGTAGGGGGTCAGGTCGATGAAGGTGCCGTCTCCGCCATAGTTGGTCAGGTCGTAGTTGGAGAAGCCCACACCCATGAACGCATCGGGAAGCTGGTCGCCCGCGATGCGGATGTTGACCTGCTCGCTCAGGGAGTCGCTCATGGTCTCATACTCGATCTGGATGCCCACATTGTCGGCCAGCTTCTTCAGCAGCTCGTTGCTGTTGTAGCCGGGGCTGAGGGGGGACTGCCCGCCCACGATGTCAAATTTGGTCTGGTCGGTGTTGCCCGGATCGGGAGCAGCGGCCTTCTTGCTGCCGCCGCAGGCGGTCAGGGCGGCTGCGGAACCGGCCACAGCACACGCTTTGAGGAAATTGCGGCGGGAAATCATGGTTTTCATGTCATTTTCTCCTTTGTTCTGGTTCGGGCGCACACGAAGGTGTGCGCCGTGTGAAAAGTTCTTTGCTCCGCTTTCTTTCAAGAAAGCGGAAAAATGTGAAATCATTCCCCTTACCCTTTGACCGCGCCTGCCATGAAGCCCTTTTCAAAATACTTCTGCACAAAGGGATACACAGCCAACATGGGGGCGGCGGCGACGACGATGGACGAGAATTTGACCATTTCGGTCAGCTTGTTCAGCTCAGCAAAGCCGCCGGAGATCATCGAGGCCTGGCTGGCGCTGGCGGAGCTTTTGATCAGGATGTTGCGCAGCACCAGCGGCAGCGGGGCCTGATCGGCTTTCAGGTAGATCAGAGCGGTGAACCAGTCGTTCCAGTAGGCCACCATGCTGTACACCACCATGACCGCCATGATGGAGCGGCTCAGGGGAATGACCATTTTGAGGAACACGGTCCACTTGGACGCGCCGTCGATCTCGGCAGCCTCCAGCAGCTCGCGGGGGATGTTGTTCTCAAAGAAGTTGCGCACAATAATGACGTTGCCGACCGCCACAACGCCGGGCAGGAACAGCGCCCAAATGCTGCCGAGCAGACCGGTCTGCTTGACGATCAAATAGGTGGGCACCAGACCGCCGCCGAAGTACATCGTAATGACGAAGAACAGGCTGATGTATTTGCGGCCGGGCAGGTCCCGCACGCTCAGCGGATAGGCCACCAGATAGATCATGACCACCGAGTAGATCGTGCCGATGATGGTGTACTTGATGCTGTTCAGAAAACCGGAGAGCAGCGCGCTGTCCGCAAAGACCGCCTGATAGCCCTTGAAGGTGAACTGGCTGGGCAACAGGAAGGTCTTGCCCGCGTAGACGTCGTAGGGATCCGAGAAGGATGCCACCAGAACGTAGTACAGCGGATAGGCCACGATGAGCATGACGGCGGCGCAGATGACCAGCAGAACGATATCGCTGACCTTATCCGACAGTCCGCCGGGCTTCCGGGCGGAACCGGAGGTTGCAATGCTTTTTGCCATACGATGCGCCCCCTTACACAAAGCTGACGTCTGCCGCTTTCTTGGCGATGCGGTTGACAACGATCAGCAGGATGATGTTGACCACGGTGTTGAACAGTCCGACCGCCGTGGAATAGCTGTACTTGGCGTTGATGATGCCCTGTTCATAAACATAGACCGCGATGATATCGCTGGTGGCCTTGTTCAGCTCGGTCTGGAGCAGCAGGACTTTCTCAAAGCCCACGTTCATCAGGCCGCCCA
>JBJERU010000102.1:0-24501 GCA_051882415.1 Faecalibacterium sp.
GATAGCACTCATACAGCAGGCGGTCATCCCGCAGCAGGGCGACACCTGCCGTTGTTCCCGCAGTATCCACGGCCAGAATGTTCATAGCGCGTCCTCCTTGATGGTAATGCGGCGGGTCTCTTCGTCCGTGCGCGCAATGTCCACCCGGATGGGATGTTCCAGCGCCAGCAGATCGGCAAAGTTCTCGCTCCATTCCACCGCGACCACGGCGCCCTGATCCAGATAGTCGTAAAATCCGGCGGCGCACAGATCGTTTTCGGTGGAAATGCGGTAGAGGTCAAAGTGTGCCAGAGGCTGCGGGCCACGGTAATAGTTGACGATGGCAAAGGTGGGGCTGCTGACCGGATCGGTGCAGCCCAGACCCTGGGCCAGACCTTCGCAAAAAGCAGTTTTGCCCGCGCCCAGCCCGCCGGTAAAGGCGATGAGCGCACCAGGCTCCAGCCGGGCGGCCATGCGCCGCCCAAGCTCCACCGTTTCGGCGCGGGAATGGGTGATGAATTCCGGCATGAAAACACCTCGTTCGTTTCAAAAAATGCCGCATGGAAAGCTGCGGCAGAAAGCTGCATAAACAGGGGCGGCAGCATGCTGCCGTCCCTTAGTATAGTATACTTTTTTAAAAAGTGCAACCGGTTTGCCTTTGGTCAGGCCGCCTGTACAGGCAGGGCAAGCTCCTCCCATTCGTACAGCACCGCGTTGGGATCGCCGCAGATCATGGCGTAGGAGGCAGCCGTGTGGGGGCGCCTGCCGCCCTGGGAATAATACCAGACCAGATCGTCCGTGCCGTAAGTGTCCATCGCATGCAGCAGAGCATCCTGGATGGTGCGGCCCATGATCAGCTGGTTGACCGTGTCCCACATCATGCTGCGGGAGTATACCGCGTATACATTGTTGACAAAGCCCACCACCGCCTTGGCCCGGCCTGCCAGCAGAGCATCCGCAATGGAGGTGTCAATGCTGCCGTCCACACCATAAAATTCGCACGTTTCGGAAAAAATGATCGTGTCCTTCAGCTGGCCGTGCCGGTATGCGCTGCGGAAAAAATCCGCTGTCACGCAGTACATTCCGTTGACCTTGATGACCCGGCGGCACAAAAGATCGATGCCATAGCGCAGGTCTTTGGCAAAGGTGGAGCGTTCGGACAGGATGATAAGCGGTTCGGTGCGCAGACGCTTCCAAAAGATGCCATAGCTGTAAGTATAGTAGACGCCATGAGCGCCCAGCATGCACAGATCATACTGATCCATGCGGCGCAGATCGGATACGGTAACGTTGGCATCCAGCCGGGTGTTCAGGCCGACCGAGGTCCAGAACGCCTGCATATAAGCATAATAAGGATAGCGGCTGCTGTTGATGGTGTTGTCAAAGGCATAATAAATGATCGCGCTGCCAAGCTCTGTATAGCGGCCGTCGTTTTCCAGCACAGGCTCGGCATCCGGCTGGGACAATGCAAAGACCTGACTGTTGTCCTCGTCCAGATCCTGGAGCAGGATGCCGCCCAGCACACCGCAGGTGTAGGTGAAGCTGACCATGCCGTTTTCCTCGTCGGCATACACCGAGTCGGAACGGACCAGACCTTGCTCTACCAGATCTGCCAGCTGACCGAGCGCAGCATCCTGACGTTCGTCACGGGACATGGCGGCGTAGGCCTCGCTTTCGGTCAGGGCGGTGACAGCCTGGTCCGCCTGCTGCATTTCCAGAGCCTGATCTTCTGTCAGAGTCTGGGTCGTCTCCATTTCTTCTGCCCCGGCAGCGCAGGCGACCGGAAAAGCGGCAGAAAGAAAGCACACCAGCGCGCACAAAGCACACACGAACCGGCGCAGGCGATGATCGCGAAAGAATTTCATTTTTTAGTTGTCCTCCGAAAAATGTCCTCCTGCGGGAAGCCATTTTTGCTGTATGAGAGCTGTGCAGAAAAGGCTTCTGCCCCAAGTCTCCCACTCCATTGTAGAAGGACGCCAAAGCTTTGTCAAGCGCCCCGGAAAGGATTTTGCAAAGCTCTCACATGCAAAAAAGTGCGATCTCTTGCACACAGGCACGCCGCGCGGTATAATAATAAAACTCCAATGGGAGGATTTTTGCGGGAAAACGCAGAGCCCCCTGCTCTTTTCCATGCTCGGAACAGAGCTTCACGGCCCCGCGGCCGGCGCGGGCCGCACAGGATCATATCCGGAGAAAGGACGGTGCTTTTTTGGAAGCAATTCGGCGCTATTTCAAACGAACAGATAAAATATACCTCCTGCTGTGCCTGTTCAGCAGTGGAATGGCCGTACTGACCCTGGCATCCTGGGCCAGCGAACAGGGCAAAGGCTTTGCGGTGGACGAAATGGGCCAGATCGTGGGTGTCGGCGATTACCGCCGGGCACTGGTGCAGGCAGCTGCGGCTGCCGCAGGGGTGGTGCTGGCGGTGCTGCTGTCCAACATCGACTACCGCAGCCTGGTCAAAGTCTGGCCGGTGCATGTCGTGCTGACCTGGGGCCTGGTGCTGCCCACCCTGTTTATCCGCAATGTCAGCATCGGCCCGCTGACCATTGGCTTCAACGCGGGCGATACGGACAACTATTCCTGGTATAAGCTGGGCGGCTTTACCTTTCAGCCCACCGAGCTGGCAAAGATCAGCTTTATCCTGACCTTTGCAATGCACCTGAACAATGTGCGCAGCCGGCTCAACGAGCCAAAGGAGCTGGCCAAGCTTCTGCTGCATCTTTTGCTGCCGATCCTGATCATCCATGTTCAGGGCGATGATGGCACGGCCATCATTTACGGGATCATCGGCTGCTGCATGATGTTTGCGGCGGGCCTGAGCTGGAAGTATATCGTGGGTGCGCTTTCCGCGCTGGGTGTGGCGGCGGCGGCGGCCTTTGCCTTTTTCAGCGATAAGATCGGAAAAGGCTACCAGTGGTACCGCATCCTGGCGGTGATCGACCCGGAAAACGCCACCGGCTGGGCGCCCAGCGAAACGGTGTGGAAAAATATCGTCTACCAGCAGCAGCGCGGCGAGATCGCGCTGGGATCGGGCGGGATCTTTGGCACCGGATGGTTCGATGGCAGCTATTACAGCGTGCCCAACGCCCATAACGACTTTATTTTCAGCTGGATCGGCAACGCGGCGGGATTTTTGGGCTGCTGCGTGGTGCTGGGGGTGCTGTTTGCCATCGTGGTAAAAACCTTTTGGACCGGCGCGCGCAGCGAGGATCTGCTGGGCAGCTATATCTGTGCGGGCATCGGCGGCGCACTTCTGGCCCAGATCTTTGTCAATGTGGGTATGAATCTGCGGGTTCTGCCGGTCATCGGCGTGACCCTGCCTTTTTATTCCGCAGGCGGCAGCTCAGTGCTGATGCTGTATCTCTGCGTCGGACTGGTTTTGTCGGTGTATACGCACAATAAGAAAAAACTGTTCAGCTGAGAACAAAAAGGCCGGAAAGGATCTTCTTTCCGGTCTTTTTCATTGCTGTATTTTCACACTCGAACGGTTCAAACCCGCGCCATGGTGCAAAAAATCTGGCCCATGCATGGCATGGGCCGATCAAAAAGTTTTTGCCCCGCTTTTTTCAAAAAGCGGGAAAAGAAACGGGAAAAGCGGGAAAACCCTCGTCAGATCTCTGCCAGGATCGCGTCGCCCATCGCGGAGCAGCCCAGGCAGGTGCAGCCCTCGCTCATGTTGTCGGCGGTGCGCAGGCCCTTGTCCAGCACTTTGTTGACGGCGTTCTCGATGGCATCGGCTTCCTCGGTCATGCCAAAGGAATAGCGCAGCATCATAGCGGCCGACAAGATGCAGGCGGTGGGGTTGACCACGTCCTGACCGGCGATGTCCGGGGCGGAACCGTGGATCGGCTCGTACAGGCCGCGGGTGCCCTCGCCCAGAGAGGAGGAGGGGATCATGCCGATGGAGCCGGTGATCATGGAAGCTTCGTCCGACAGGATATCGCCGAACATGTTCTCGGTCACGATGACGTCAAACTGGCTGGGATTTTTGACGATCTGCATCGCGCAGTTATCCACAAACATTTCGCTGTATTCCACATCCGGATACTCGGCCTGGAGCCGGTGCATCACGCTGCGCCACAGGCGGCTGGTATCCAAAACGTTTGCCTTGTCCACGCAGCACAGCTTTTTGCGGCGCTTTTGGGCCGTTTCAAAACCGATGCGGCCAATGCGCTCGATCTCATGCTCGGAGTAGGGCATCAGGTCAACGGCCTGCTTTTCGCCGGTGGGCAGGGTCTCGGTCTTGTGCTCGCCGAAGTATACGCCGCCGATCAGCTCGCGCACGATGATAAAATCAATGCCTTTTTCCACGATCTCAGGCTTCAGAGGGCTGGCCGGGGCCAGCTGAGGCCAGATCTTTGCGGGGCGGTTGTTGGAATACAGGCCCATGCCCGCGCGCAGACGCAGTAGACCCTTTTCCGGGCGCTGGGGTCCGGGCAGGCCCTCCCACTTGGGGCCGCCCACCGCGCCCAGCAGCACGCTGTCCGCAGCAAGGCACTTGTCCAGCTCGTGCTGGGGCAGGGGATCGCCATACTTGTCGATGGCTTCGCCGCCCATTGCGGCGTCGGTATAATGGAAGGTGTGGCCATACTTTTCAGCCACCTTATCCAGCACGCGCAGGGTCTGCTTGACGATCTCCGGGCTGGAGCAGTCGCCCCAGATAACAGCAATCTTCTTTTCCATGGGATATCCTCCTTATGCCTTGATGGACTTCATCAGGCCGCCGGCGGCGATGATCTCCTGGATGAAGGGCGGGAACGGCTCGGCCTGGAAGGTCCTGCCGTTGGTCTCATCGGTGATGATGCCGGTATCAAAATCCACGCTGACCGTGTCGCCTGCGTTGATGGCGTCCACCGCCTCGGGGCACTCCATGATGGGCAGGCCGATGTTGATGCTGTTGCGGTAGAAGATGCGGGCAAAGCTCTTGGCGATGACCACCGAGATGCCGGCAGACTTGATGCACAGGGGCGCATGCTCACGGGAGGAGCCGCAGCCAAAGTTCCAGCCGCCCACCATGATGTCGCCATCCTTCACATTTTTGACAAAATCCTTGTCGATATCCTCCATGCAGTGGCTGGCCAGCTCCTTGGCGTCCTGCGTATTCAGGTGGCGGGCCGGGATGATAACATCGGTATCCACGTTATCCGGATATTTGAAAACAGAACCTTTTGCGTTCATAGCAGCAATCTCCTTTCAGCTCAGACCGTGCGGGGGTCGGTGATATAGCCGGTCAGCGCGCTGGCGGCGGCGGTGGCGGGGGAGGCAAGATAGACCTCGCTCTTGACATGGCCCATGCGTCCCACAAAGTTGCGGTTGGTGGTGGAAACGCAGCGCTCGCCCTCGGCCAGAATGCCCATGTAACCGCCCAGGCAGGGGCCGCAGGTCGGGGTGGACACAACGCAGCCGGCATCGATAAAGGCTTCGGTCCAGCCGCGCAGGAGACACTCCTTGTAGACTGCCATGGTAGCGGGAATGATGATGCCGCGCACGCCCTTGGCGATGTGCTTGCCCTTGAGCACGTTATAGGCAGCTTCCATATCCTCCAAACGGCCGTTGGTGCAGCTGCCAATCACGACCTGGTCGATCTTGATGTCCTTGCCCTCGCTGGCCAGATGGGTGTTTTCCGGCAGATGGGGGTAGCTGACGGTAGGTTCCAGGGCGGACAGGTCGATCTCGATGGTCTGTTCATACTCGGCATCCGGGTCGGCCTCAAAGAACACCGGCTCGCGCTGGCTGCGGCCTGCAAGATACGCCCGGGTGGTCTCGTCCACAGGGAAAATGCCGTTTTTGGCACCGGCTTCGATGGCCATGTTGCAGATGCACAGACGGTCATCCATGGTCAGGCTGGCTACGCCCGGGCCGGTGAACTCCATCGACTTGTACAGCGCACCGTCCACGCCGATCTTGCCGATGATGTGCAGGATCAGGTCTTTGCCGGAAACGCGGGGGTTCAGCCTGCCGTTCAGCACGAACTTGATGGCAGAGGGGACCTTGAACCATGCCATGCCGGTGGCCATGCCCGCGGCCATGTCGGTGGAGCCGACACCCGTGGAGAAAGCGCCCAGTGCGCCATAGGTGCAGGTGTGGCTGTCCGCGCCGATCACGCAGTCGCCTGCGGTGACGATGCCTTTTTCGGGCAGCAGAGCATGTTCGATGCCCATCTGCCCCACATCGTAGAAGTTCAGGATATCGTATTTGTCGGCAAACTCGCGGCACTGCTTGGACTGGGCTGCGCTTTTGATATCCTTGTTGGGTACAAAGTGATCCAGAACGATGGCGATGTGCTCTTTGTCGAACACGCTGTCAAAGCCGGCCTTCTCAAATTCATTGATGGCCACAGGGGTGGTGATGTCGTTGCCCAGCACGATGTCCAGCTTGGCGTTGATGAGCTGGCCCGCCTTGACCTCATCGAGGCCTGCGTGGGCGGCAAGGATCTTTTGCGTCAGGGTCATTCCCATGATAATGCTCTCCTTTTTCTATAAGTGACAAAAACTGTTATTTGTTGTTGATGGCGCTGACCAGAGCATGGATGCCGGCCACGATGATATCGGTGTGAGTGCCCGCACCCCAGGTGGTGCTGTTATCGCCCCAGGTCAGACCCACATAAGAGGCAGCACGGGAGGTGGAACCCTCGTCCAGGCTGTGCTCGGAGTAGTTTTCCAGATGGAACTCCATACCGGTGGCATTCTGGATGGCATTGGCCACGGCGTCCAGACGGCCGTTGCCCACGGCAGTGACCACCTTGCGCTGGCCGTTCAGATCCAGCGTGACGGTGGCGGTGATGCCGTTGACCTGTGCAAAGTGGGCTTCCACCACAGCCAGAGGCTTTGCCTTGTTCAGGTAAGCCTCCTCAAAGATGTGCAGTACCTCAGCGGCGCTCAGCTCCTTGTGGTTGTGGTCGGATACGCTCTTGACCTTGTAGCCCAGGGCTTCGCGCATTTTGGCGGGCAGATTGTAGCCGTAATTCTGCTCCAGCACAAAGCCGATGCCGCCCTTACCGCTCTGGCTGTTGATGCGGATGACGTCCGCATCGTAGGTGCGGCCGATGTCGTGCGGGTCGATGGGGATATAGGGGCAGGTCCAGCGATGTTCGCCGCGCTCCTTGCGGTAGGCCATGCCCTTGGCAATGGCATCCTGATGGCTGCCAGAGAAAGCCGCAAACACCAGCTGGCCCGCATAGGGGGTGCGCTCGTAGATGTGCATGCGGGTCACGCGCTCGTAGGTCTCGCAGATGGCGGGCATGTCGGAGAAGTCCAGCTTGGGATCCACGCCGTGGCTATACATGTTCATGGCCAGGGTCACGGCGTCCACGTTGCCGGTGCGCTCGCCGTTGCCGAACAGACAGCACTCGACGCGCTGCGCGCCTGCCAGCACAGCCAGCTCTGCACAGGCCACGCCGGTGCCGCGGTCGTTGTGGGGATGGGTAGAAACGATCACGCTGTCACGGTACTTCAGATGTCTGGAGCAGTACTCGATCTGGCTGGCGTAGACGTGCGGCATGCTCATCTCCACCGTGACCGGCAGATTGATGATCATGGGGCGGTCCGGGGTAGGCTGCATGATGTCCAGCACGGCGTTGCATACCTCAACGGCATACTCCGGCTCGGTTCCGGTAAAGCTTTCGGGGCTGTACTCGAACAGGAAGTTGCCTTCAAACTCCTGGCTCAGCTGCTTGACCAGCGTTGCGCCATCAATGGCGATCTGCTTGATCTCATCTTTGGATTTGTGGAACACCTGCTCGCGCTGGGCCACCGAGGTGGAATTGTAGAAGTGGATCACCGCGCGGGGCGCGCCCTTGACGGCCTCGAAGGTGCGGCGGATGATGTGGTCGCGGCACTGGGTCAGGACCTGGACGGTGACATCCTCCGGGATCATGTTCTTTTCGATCAGGGTGCGCAGGAACTCGTATTCGGTCTCGCTTGCGGCGGGGAAGCCCACCTCGATCTCCTTGAAGCCGATCCTGACCAGCATCTGGAAGAACTCCAGCTTTTCCTCAAGGCTCATGGGCACGATCAGGGCCTGGTTGCCGTCCCGCAGATCAACGCTGCACCAGGCGGGTGCGGTTTCGATGTGATCCTTCTTGACCCAGCTGTCATAGCCGGCAGGAACGGGATAATATCCCGGAGCGTACTTCGTTGCGTCCATCATGGCGTGTTGTCCTCCTAAACAAAATCTGTACTTCCATGGTTTTGCAAAAACTGCGATGAAAAAGGCTCCCGTCTCATCAAGGCGAAAACCTTGAGAGACGAGAGCCTGTAAAATTTTTTACAAGGCGGCCCGTGGTACCACTCTCTTTGCCGCAGATGCGGCCACTCTGCACGATCGGCTTTGGAAGATCCTCGGCGAATCGCTGCCCGGGTAACGGTGGGCATCCGTCAAGACCTACTGCTGGTTCAGCCTTGCTGCTCAGGGGCCAGTAGACGGAAGCTCCCACACTGCCTTGCACCGCCCGGCAGCTCTCTGTACGCAGGACGAGATCCGCTTTTTCCCCGTCAACGCATTTGCGCTGTGTTCAAAGTGGCTTCAGTGTAACATAGCCGGGCAAGGAAGTCAAGCGCTTTTTGTTTATGAATTTTCCGCGAAGTTTTTGCAAATAACGCCTCAAAGCACTTTTCTGCTTTCAAACCGTGTGCTATGATTCTTTGTGCATGCACTTGTGCTTTTTGCAAGCATTGTTCAAGGAGGAATCGATATGAAAGAAGTCCAAACGCCCAAAAAGCCTTTGATCTTTTACTACTTTATCGTGATGCTGGCCCTGATGCTGTTCAACTTTCTGGCCCTGCCCTGGATGAGCGAACGGCGCATCCAGGAGGTGGATTACGGCACCTTTATCAGCATGACCAACAGCGGCGAGATCGGCCAGGTGCAGGTTGAGGACAACCGCATCCTGTTCACCGACAAGGAAAATACCCAGGTCTATGAAACGGGCCTGATGAATGATCCCAATCTGACCGAACGCCTGTATGCGTCCGGAGCACAGTTTTCCAGCCAGATCGTGGAGGAAGCTTCGCCCATCCTGTCGTTCCTGCTGAGCTGGGTGCTGCCCATTGTGATCTTTATGGCGATGGGCAATTATCTGGCCAAAAAGCTGACCCAGCGCGCGGGCGGAAATTCGATGATGTTTGGCGGCGCAGGCGGCATGGGCAAGGCCAACGCCAAGGTCTATGTCGAGTCCAAGCAGGGCATCCGCTTTGCGGATGTGGCGGGCGAGGACGAGGCCAAGGAAAATTTGCAGGAGATCGTCAACTATCTGCACGACCCCAAAAAGTATGAGGAGATCGGCGCATCCATGCCCAAAGGCATCCTGCTGGTAGGCCCTCCGGGTACCGGCAAGACCATGCTGGCCAAAGCGGTCGCGGGCGAGTCGGGGGTGCCCTTCTTCTCGATGTCCGGTTCGGAATTTGTGGAGATGTTCGTGGGCATGGGCGCATCCAAGGTGCGTGATCTGTTCAAGCAGGCCAAGGAGAAAGCCCCCTGCATCGTGTTTATCGATGAGATCGATGCCATTGGCGGCAAACGCAACGCCGGTTCCGGCATGGGCGGCAACGACGAGCGCGAGCAGACGCTGAACCAGCTTTTGACCGAGATGGACGGCTTTGAGGGCAATACCGGTGTCATCATTCTGGCGGCTACCAACCGTCCGGAATCGCTGGATCCGGCGCTGACCCGTCCGGGCCGGTTTGACCGGCGCGTGCCGGTGGAGCTGCCCGACCTGAAGGGCCGTGAGGAGATTTTGAAGGTCCATGCCAAAAAGGTCCGGCTGGCAGGGGAGATCGATTTCAACACAGTGGCGCGCATGGCTTCGGGCGCTTCGGGCGCAGAGCTGGCCAATATCGTCAACGAAGCGGCGCTGCGTGCCGTGCGGGATGGCCGGAAGGAGGTTTCCCAGGCAGATCTGGAGGAATCCATCGAGGTGGTCATTGCAGGCTACCAGAAGAAAAACTCCATCCTAACCGACCACGAAAAGAAGATCGTGGCTTACCATGAGATCGGCCATGCGCTGGTGGCGGCCAGTCAGAGCCACTCCGCCCCGGTGCAGAAGATCACCATCATCCCCCGCACCTCCGGCGCACTGGGCTATACCATGCAGGTGGAGGAAGGCAACCATTACCTGATGACCAAAGAGGAGATGGAAAACAAGATCGCGACCCTGACCGGCGGCCGCGCGGCCGAGGAAGTGGTGTTTGGTTCGGTGACGACCGGCGCGTCCAACGACATCGAGCAGGCCACCAAGCTGGCCCGCGCCATGCTGACCCGCTACGGCATGAGCGAGGAATTTGACATGGTGGCGCTGGAAACAGTCACCAACCAGTATCTGGGCGGAGATGCGGCACTGGCCTGCTCTGCCCAGACCCAGACCCGTATTGACGAGCTGGTGGTCAGGCTGGTGCGCGCCCAGCACGAAAAGGCGGTCAAGATCCTGACCGACAACCGTGACAAGCTGGACGAGCTGGCCCGTTACCTGTACGAAAAGGAGACCATCACGGGCGAGGAGTTCATGGGGATCCTGGAAGGCTGAAAATAGAAAGGATGCCCTGCCGCCGCACAGAGAAATGCCCTCTGTGCGGCGCTTTTGCATACATTGTGAAGTTTTTGAAAACTTGCGTTCCGCGCCCTGCCGAAACCGCTCTGGATATGGTATGATTGAGTCGAATCAAAACAAATTTTGCCCCAAGGAGGCAAGCGCGATGGAACATTTTGTGGAGTTTGAGGACGTCTGCAAATATTATCAGACCGGAAGCGTGAAGATCGCCGCGGCCGATCACCTGAACTTTTATGTGGACAAGGGCGAGTTCTGTGTCATGGTCGGCCCGTCCGGTGCAGGCAAGACTACCATGCTCAACATTCTGGGCGGCATGGATACCTGCGATGAAGGGCATGTATGGCTGGATGGCCGGGACGTGGCGCGTTTTTCGGAGAGAGAGCTGACGACCTACCGCCGTTATGATGTGGGTTTTGTGTTCCAGTTCTATAATCTGGTGCAGAATCTGACCGCGCTGGAAAATGTAGAGCTGGCCAGCGAGATCTGCAAGGATCCGCTGGATCCCGCCGAAACGCTGCGCAGCGTGGGCCTGGGCGAACGGCTGAACAATTTTCCGGCTCAGCTGTCGGGCGGCGAGCAGCAGCGGGTGGCCATTGCGCGTGCGCTGGCCAAAAACCCCAAGCTTTTGCTGTGTGACGAGCCGACCGGTGCGCTGGACTACAAAACCGGCAAGGCGGTCCTGGCTCTTTTGCAGAACACCTGCCGGCAGACGGGCCGCACGATCATCGTCATCACCCACAATAAGGCGCTGACCGCTATGGCGGACCGGATCATCCAGCTGCGCAGCGGGCAGATCCTGTCCAATCAGGTCAACGAACATCCCATACCGGTGGAACAGATCGAGTGGTGAGCGCTGTGACAAAGAGTTATCGGAAAAATATCCTGCGGGAGCTGAAAAGCAACCTGAGTCGTTTTTTGTCGCTGTTCGGCATCGTGCTGCTGGGGGTGACGATGCTCACGGGCCTTTTGTGCCTTGCGCCGAATATGCGCGCGGCAGGGCAGAAGTATTATGCTCAGCAGAATGTATTTGATCTGCGTGTGCTCTCCACGCTGGGTCTCAGCGGGGAGGACGTGCAGGCGCTGGCCGCCGTGGAGGGGGTCGAAGCGGTGCAGCCGGTGCGCTGGCTGGATGCCGAAGCCTGCTGGCGGGGCGATGGACAGACAGTTGTAGTGCGCGTGCAGGAGCTGGCCGCGGAACCGCAGGCGGATACGGTGGAGAATATGAACCGTTTGACCCTGACCGCAGGCCGCATGCCGGAAAAGCCCGGTGAGTGCGTGGTGCATATCATGGGCCACGGCCCGGCGGTGGAGCTGGGCGCAGTGCTGGAGCTGCCGGAGGACACCGAGGGCATCGACCGCACCGCGCTGACCGTGGTGGGTCTGGCGGACGATCCGCTGCATTTTTCCACCGACGGCGAGAGCAGCACTGCCGGTGACGGTTCGCTGGACGACATCGTGTTTGTGGCGGACGGAAGCCTGACCGCAGATTACTACACGACCTGCTATATCAAGGTGGCCGGGACAGATGCGCTTGACAGCGATTCGGACGAATACCAGGCTGCGGTGGACGCGGTGGCCGCGCGGGTGGAAGCGATCGGCGCCACCCAGAGCGTGCGCCGCCGGGATCAGCTGATAACGGACGCGAACGAAGCGCTGGACGAGGCCAGACAGACCTATGCGGAGCAAAAAGCCGATGCAGAACAGCAGTTTGCCGAGGCGGAAGCGCAGCTGGAGGACGCGCAGGCCCGGCTGGACGCGGCGCTGAGCCAGCTGAATGAGGGCGAGCGGGAGTATTCCGCAGGCAAAGCCCAGCTGAACGCTCAAAAAGAAGCTCTGCCGGATACGATGCAGGGCGGCGCAGAGCAGCTTTTGGCCGCGGAAGAGCAGATGCTGGAATTTGAGGATCAGCTGCAGCAGATCGAAACGCTGGTCGGCCTCAAGCAGGTGGCGGATCCTCTGCTGGGCTATGCGGAGGCCGCGCTGAACAATGCGCAAAAGGCGCTGGACGAAGCCGAGCCGGAGGGCGAGGAGTACATCGAGCTGCGGGAGCTTCTGGCCAAGGCGCAGAGCAGCTATGATGCGGTCTATAACCAGCTGGAGGGATATCAGCAGCAGCTGGATGAGGGCAAGCGGCAGATGTATGAGCAGGGGCTGATTTCTTCCCCGGAGCTGTCCAACGCCGAGCTGGTCGCCGAAGCGAAGGCCGCTCTGCGCAGCATGAAATTGCAGCTTTTGAATGGTCAGCTCTCCCTGAACAGCGGAAGCGCCACGGCGTGGCTGGCCTTTGACAGCGCCGAAGCCCAGCTTTCGGCCGCGCGGACAAGGCTGGATGCGGGTTGGAGCGAATACCGCGCCGGAGAGCAGGAGCTGGAGGCCGCCCGCGCCGAGTATCAGGCGCAGAAAGCGGATGCCGAGGCAAAGCTTGCCGATGGATGGCAGCAGATCCTGGACGCAGAAGAGCAGGTCAACGAGATCGAAAGCGGCTCCTGGTATGTTCTGGACCGCGGCAGCACGATGAGCATCGTCACCTTTGCACAGTATGCCGACCGCATGGAGGCCATCGCGCGGGTGTTCCCGGTCTTTTTCTTCCTGGTGGCGGCGCTGGTGGCCAGCACTACCATGACCCGCATGGTGGATGAGGACCGCCAGCAGCTGGGGATCCTGAAGGCGCTGGGCTATTCCGGCAGGCAGATCGCGGGCAAGTATCTGTTCTATGGTCTGGCTGCCAGTCTGCTGGGCAGCATCGCGGGCATGGTCATCGGATTCGTGGTGTTCCCCACGATCATATGGAACGCGTTCAGCATCGTGTACAATGTGCCGACCTATGAGCTGAAGCTCTACCCCGGCCTGGTGGCGGCATCTATCCTGATCAGTATGGCCGTGATCGGCCTGACCACCGGGGCGGCCTGCCGCGCCAGCACCCGGGAAAAGACCGCAGCCCTGCTGCTGCCCCGCGCACCGATGGCGGGCAAGCGCATTTTTCTGGAGCACATCGCCCCGCTGTGGAAGCGGATGTCCTTCTCCCAGAAAACCACCGCCCGCAATCTGCTGCGCTACAAAAAGCGCTTTTTCATGACCGTGCTGGGCGTGGCGGGATGCACAGCCCTGCTGCTGATCGGCTTTGGCATCCAGGATTCCATCATCGATATCGTCCATAAGCAGACCACCGAGCTGAACCATGCCGACCTGACGGTTTCCATCCGCAGCGAAAAGGCGCTGGAAAAAGATCAGGCATTGTCCGCTCTGCTGGAACAGGAAGCTGCTGTGGAAAGCTGGGGCGCGTTCTGTACATTGTCCACCAATATCTATAATGCGGAAGGCGAAAGCGGAAGTGTTACCGCGGTGGCGGCGCAGGATCCGGCCCGCATGACCGAATATTTCACTCTGCGCACCCGCCGGGGCCACGAAGCCCTGCCTTATGAACAAAACAGCGCTATCCTGACCGAAAAGACCGCCGAGAGCCTTGGCCTTGCGGCAGGGGATACCTTTTGGGTGGAAGCGGAAAACGGCCGGCGGGTGGAGATGACCCTGACCGGCGTGACCGAAAACTATCTGTTCACACGGCTGTACCTCTCGCCGGAGAACATTGAAATGCTGCTGGAGGATGGCATCGAATGGAACACCGTCTATGCCCGCACCGACTGTAAAACAGAGCAGCAGAGCAATGCTCTGAGCGAAAAGCTTCTGGCTTGCAACTATGTCGGCAGCGTGTCCTTCTCGGAGGATATGAACCGAATGTTTGATAACCTGATCGGGAGCATCAACTATGTGGTGCTGCTGGTCATCCTGTGTGCGGCGCTGCTGGCGGCGGTGGTGCTGTATAACCTGATCAGCGTCAATCTGGCCGAACGCAAAAAGGAGCTGGCCACCATCCGGGTGCTGGGCTTCTATCATAAGGAGGTCTACCGATATATCTTCCGGGAGATCGAGCTGCTGGCTCTGATCGGCTCGATGGTGGGCCTTGCGCTGGGTGCGCCGCTGCACCAGTTCATCATCCGCACGGTGGAAATGGATCAGATGATGTTCATCCGTACCATTCAGCCCGTCAGTTACCTGTACAGCGTCGCGCTGACCATGGTGTTTACCTTTGTGGTCTGCTTCTTCATGCGCAGACAGGTGCGCAGCATCGGCATGGTGGAAAGCATGAAGGCCCCGGAGTAAGCGCTTTGTGCAATTTACAGAAGATTCATGGAAGCAACATGAATCTGTAGCAATTCTGTGGTATCTTTATCTCACGAGAGGGTGAGGCCGCAATCACCTTCCCGGAACATGATTCCTCCTACACCAAACCAAATACCGCAAAACGTCCCCCGCCCTTCTGTATGCCGCAATGCAGAAGGGCGGGGTGTTTTTGTATGCCTTGCAGACGAATTTTGGAAAAACCTATTGACAAAGTGGATTTGTGGGATTATAATTCAGACATCCCCACAAGAAAAGTGGGGAAACGAAAATGGAAGGGAGAGCATCGCCATGACGTACCTGTGGAACAGCTTGCTGCATGAAAATGTTCGCTGCGGGCGAATGTGCGCTGGACGGGTGGGACGCTTTTCCGGCTGCTGCGCGCTGCCCTTTTATGGGCGAATGTGACCATTTGCAGAGTTGAAAAAGCTTCCATACCCGCTGTGCAGAAAAAATCCAGTGCGCAACGGGTATTTTTATCGGATGGAATATTACGGACAGGATAAAAATATACGGATATAGAGAGGGAAACGAATATGTCGAACTATAAATTTGAGACCTTGCAGCTTCATGTTGGCCAGGAACAGGCCGATCCCGCCACCGATTCCCGCGCGGTGCCCATCTACCAGACCACTTCTTATGTGTTCCATAACAGTCAGCATGCCGCCGACCGCTTTGGCTTGGCAGATTCCGGCAACATCTATGGCCGCCTGACCAACTCCACCCAGGATGTATTGGAAAAGCGCATTGCGGCGCTGGAAGGCGGCGTGGCTGGCCTGGCGGTAGCCTCCGGCGCGGCGGCCATCAGCTATACCATTCAGGCACTGGCACAGGCTGGAGATCATATCGTGGCCCAAAAGACCATCTACGGCGGCAGCTACAATCTGCTGGCCCACACCCTGAACCAGTTTGGAGTCAAAACGACGTTTGTGAACGTTCACGATCTGGACGAGGTGGAAAGCGCGATCCTGCCCGAGACCAAGGCCGTTTATCTGGAAACGCTGGGCAACCCCAACAGCGATATCCCGGACATCGATGCCCTTGCCGCCCTTGCGCATAAGCACGGCCTGCCGCTGGTCATCGATAATACCTTCGGCACGCCCTATCTCATCCGGCCCATCGAGCACGGCGCGGATATCGTGGTGCATTCGGCAACCAAGTTCATCGGCGGCCATGGCACCACCCTGGGCGGCATCATCGTGGACGGTGGGACCTTTGATTGGAAGGCCAGCGGGAAATATCCCAACATTGCCGCCCCCAATCCCAGCTATCATGGCATTTCTTTTGCGGATGCAGCAGGCCCGGCGGCTTTTGTAACGTATATCCGCGCCATCCTTCTGCGGGATACCGGCGCGGCGATCTCGCCCTTCAATGCGTTCCTGCTGCTTCAGGGCGCCGAAACGCTCAGCCTGCGCCTGGAGCGCCACGCGGAAAATACCAGAAAGGTGGTGGAGTATCTTTCCGATCACCCGCAGGTGGAAAAGGTCAATCATCCCTCCCTGCCCGATCACCCGGATCATGCCCTGTATGAAAAGTATTTCCCCAACGGCGGCGCGTCCATCTTTACCTTCCAGATCAAGGGCGGGCGCAAGGAAGCGTTTGCTTTTATCGACAGCCTGAAGATCTTCTCCCTGCTTGCGAATGTAGCGGATGTCAAGAGCCTGGTCATCCACCCTGCTTCCACAACGCACAGCCAGCTCAGCGATGCGGAACTGAACGATCAGGGGATCTACCAGAACACGATCCGCCTGTCCATCGGTACCGAGCATATCGACGATATCATCGCCGATTTGGAAAACGGCTTTGCGGCGGTGCGTGGACTGTAAGGCGGAGGAGATTTGATTCCCGCTTTTCCCGCTTTTTGAAAAAAGCAGGGCAAAAACTTTTCGATCGGCCCATGCATACGCATGGGCCGGATTTTTTAGGAGATGTTTTCATATCCTGGAAAAGCATCTCGATTTTCTTTCTCATTCTCCATTTACGGGCGGGATATGGTATACTGGATGAAACCATTGAACCGATCGGAAAAGGAGGGGTGGATTTGCTGGAGATGGAACAGGAGCTCCGGCAGCTTGCGCAGGAATTTGAAAGCTGCCGCGGCATCCTGCTGGCTTTGGGGGACGAAAACCGGCAGCATCTGATCTTGGAAATGATGCAGATGAACCGCTGCGACGGGGCACGGGTCGGCGAGATCACCCAGCGCACGCATCTTTCCCGCCCGGCGGTATCCCACCACCTGCGCATTCTGCGCCAGGCCGGGATCCTGAAAATGCGCCGGGAGGGGACAAGGAACTACTACTATCTGGATGCAGACCACGCGGCAATGGACTGTCTGCTGCAAATGCTCCGGCATGCGGCGCAGGTCATGGACACGGCACATTCACACAGCGGCGGGCAGCAGACGCTGTCCGATGAGGGAAAGGAGAACGACGAATGGATTTGATGCAGGCAATGGAGAGACGCCACAGTGTGCGTCAGTATAAAAACAAGCCGTTGGCGGCGCAGGCTTCCGCCGAGCTGAAACAGGAGGTGGAAGCCTGCAACCGCGAGGGCGGGCTGCACATCCAGCTGGTAGAAAACGAGCCGCAGGCCTTTGATGGGTTTATGGCACACTATGGAAAGTTCAGCGGAGTCACCAGCTATTTTGCCCTGATCGGGCCAAAAAGCCCGCAGCTGGAGGAAAAGTGCGGTTATTATGGCGAGCGCCTGGCGCTGCGTGCGCAGCAGTTGGGGCTGAACACCTGCTGGGTAGCCATGAGCTATCGCAAGGTGCCTTCGGCCTTTACGGTGGCCCCGGGGGAAAAGCTCTGCCTGGTGATCGCGCTGGGCTATGGCAGCACGCAGGGCACCGCCCACAGCTCCAAAACGCCGGAGCAGGTGACGAAAACCGATGGGCCTGTGCCCGACTGGTTCCAAAAGGGCGTGCGTGCTGCGCTGCTGGCGCCCACGGCTATGAATCAGCAGAAGTTTACCTTTGGGCTGGAAAATGGCCGTGTTTCTGCCCGCGCTGGCTTTGGCCCCTATGCAAAGGTGGATCTGGGGATCGTCCGGTATCATTTTGAGCTGGGCGCAGGCAAAGAAAACGTTGTCTGGGCAGGATGACCCTTCCGGTATAAAAAACAGATTGACAAAACGCCCAAAAACCGCTATATTCTTTTATACAAATGCGTTGAAAAAGAGGGTGTGCCGCATCCATCCTCCCAGAGAGCCGGGGCCAGGTGAAAGCCCGGCGGGGATGCGCGGCGCGCTGTCGCTTTTGAGCAGGAGCGGTGAACCCGGTGCTTTCCGGCTAGCCGCTTCCGGAGCTGCTCCACGTTACGGGGCATCAAGGGGCGCAGTGCTTTTCCGCAGTGCGCAATTTGGGTGGTACCGCGGTTTGTGATTTTTACAGCCGTCCCATGGAAGCTTCCGTGGGGCGGCTTTTTGCACCCCACCGCAACATTTATCTGGGAGGATAACATGAAAGAACTTGCAAAACAGTACGATCCCAGCCAGGTGGAGGACCGGATCTACCAGTTCTGGCTGGATGGCGGCTATTTCCACACAAAGGCCGATCCGGACAAAAAGCCTTATACCATCGTGATGCCGCCGCCGAACGTCACCGGCCAGCTGCACATGGGCCACGCGGTGGACAACACTATGCAGGATATCCTGATCCGTACCAAGCGGATGCAGGGCTATGCAGCCCTGTGGGTGCCCGGCACCGACCATGCATCCATTGCCACCGAAGCCAAGGTGGTGGAAGCGATGCGCGAAGAGGGCCTGACCAAGGAGATGGTGGGCCGCGATGGTTTTCTGGAACGCGCCTGGGCCTGGAAAACCAAGTACGGCAACCGCATCGTCAGCCAGCTGAAAAAGCTGGGCAGCAGCTGTGACTGGGAGCGCGAGCGCTTTACGATGGACGAGGGCTGCTCCGATGCCGTCAAGGAAGTGTTTGTCCGCCTGTATGACCAGGGCCTGATCTACCGCGGCAACCGCATGGTCAACTGGTGCCCCCACTGCAACACCTCCATTTCGGACGCGGAGGTGGAGTACGAAGAAAAAGACGGCAGCTTCTGGCATCTGCTCTACCCGGTCAAGGAGACCGGCGAGATGCTGGAGCTGGCGACCACCCGTCCGGAGACCATGCTGGGCGATACCGCGGTTGCCATCAACGGCGAAGATCCCCGCTATGCCCATCTGCATGGCTGTCATGTGGTGCTGCCGCTGCTGAACAAGGAGATCCCCATTGTCTGCGACGAGCATGCCGACATGACCAAGGGCACCGGCGTGGTCAAGATCACCCCTGCCCACGATCCCAACGACTTTGAGGTCGGTCTGCGCCACGATCTGCCCATCGTGCGTGTGTTCACCTATGACGGCCGTATGACCGGTGCTGCGGACAAGGCCGCTGCCGATGCACTGTTTGCCGCGGGCAAGAACACCGTCAACGAGCCGGAAGTGCTGGACTGCGGCAAGTATGCCGGCATGACCACCCTGGAAGCACGCAAGGCGATCCTGGCCGATCTGCAGGCCGGCGGCTTCCTGAAGGAGATCGAGCCGCTCAAGCATGAGGTGGGTACCTGCTACCGCTGCCACACCACCATCGAGCCGATGGTCTCCAAGCAGTGGTTCGTCAAGATGGAGCCGCTGGCCAAGCCCGCCATCGAAAGCGTGGAGAAGGGCGAGATCCGCTTTGTGCCCGAGCGCTTTACCAAGAACTATATGAACTGGATGAAGAACACCCGCGACTGGTGCATCAGCCGCCAGCTGTGGTGGGGCCATCAGATCCCGGCCTGGTACTGCGATGACTGCGGGGACACCATCGTGGCCAAGGATGCCCCGGCAGTCTGTCCCAAGTGCGGCTGCGCCCATCTCACCCAGGATCCCGACACCCTGGACACCTGGTTCTCCAGTGCGCTGTGGCCCTTCAGCACCCTGGGCTGGCCGAATGAGGACAGCGAGGATCTGAAGTATTTCTATCCCACCAACACGCTGGTGACGGGTTACGACATTATTGGCTTCTGGGTCAGCCGTATGATTTTCTCCGGTCTGGCGTATACCGATAAAGCACCGTTTGATACCGTGTGCATCCACGGCATCGTGCGCGACAGCCAGGGCCGCAAGATGTCCAAGTCGCTGGGCAACGGCATCGACCCGCTGGAAGTGATCGCCCAGTATGGCGCAGATGCTCTGCGCTTTATGCTGGTGGATGGTTCCACGCCGGGCAACGATATGCGTTACAGCGAAAAGAAAGTGGAGGCTGCCCGCAACTTTGCAAACAAGCTGTGGAACGCCACCCGCTTTGTGCTGATGAATCTGCCGGAGGACTTCCAGCCCGGCCTGCCCGATGAGGCGCAGCTGGACATGAGCGACAAGTGGGTGCTGACGAAGCTGAACCAGGTCGCGGGCGCAATGACCGACAATCTGGAGCACTATGAGATGGGTCTGGCTGCGGCCAAGATCAACAGCTTTATCTGGGATGTGTACTGCGACTGGTTCATCGAGATCGCAAAGCCCCGCCTGAATTCCGGCGATCCCGTTCAGGCAGATACCGCCCGCCGTGTGCTGGTGTATGTGCTGGATAAGGCGCTCAAGCTGCTGCATCCCTTTATGCCCTTTATCACCGAAGAGCTGTATCAGGCTCTGCCCGGCTCCGCCGAGACCATCATGACCCAGAGCTGGCCCACTGTGGACGATGCCCATAACTGGGCCGCCGAGGAAGAAGCCTTTGAAAAGGTGATGGATTATATCAAGGCTGTGCGCACCATGCGCACCGAGATGAACGTCCACCCCGCCAAAAAGACCAGCATGATCATCGAAACGGCCGACCCCGCACCGTTCCAGAGCGCACAGGTCTATCTGGCCAAATTTGCCTTTGCCACCGAGGTGTCCTTTACCGCAAAGTATGAGGGCAGCACCGACGGCATGGTTCAGGTGTCCACCCACGCGGCCCGCGGCTTTATCCCCATGATGGAGCTGATCGACCGCGAGAAAGAGCTGGCCCGTCTGAATAAGGAAAAGGCCAAGGCGGAAAAGGAAATGGCTATGTTCCAGAACCAGCTGGCCAACCCCAAGTTTGTGGAGCGCGCCCCCGCCGCGCTGGTGGAGGATATCCGCGCCAAGTTTGCCAGGAGCCAGGATAAGCTTGCCAACATCGAGCAGAGCATCCGCGCTCTGGGCTGATGCGGGAGCACAGCTCCCGGGAAAGGAGCATCTCAACGGAAAAGCGTGAACAGAGTCTTACCCCCTGGGGCATTGCAGGGCGGGTGCTTTTTGGCCTTGTCCTGATGGGGATCATCGGCTTCATCTTCTCCAACTCCATGCAGGTGGCAGAGGTCTCTGCCGTATCCAGCGGGCGTGTGCTGGAGCTGATCCAGTCCGTGCTGGTGCGTCTGGGACATCCGGCCCTGGCGCAGCGCATCACGATGCATATGGTGCGCAAAATGGCACACTTCTGTGAATATGCGCTGGAAGGCTTTTGGCTGATGCTTTGTCTGCGGGTCTATACGCGCCGTTATGTCCGGCATGTGAGCTGGCCGCTGCTGGGCGGCCTGCTCACTGCGCTGGCGGACGAGACGATCCAGATGTTTTCCTCCGGGCGCAGCAGCCAGATTACAGATATCTGGCTGGACTTTGCGGGCGTAGTATGCGGCCTGCTGGCCGCACTGCTTCTGCTGACCGTGTGCCAGCTCTTTGTGCGGCATTATCGACATCGAAATGAGGATTGACACCATGACCATCGAACAGGCAGATCGTTTTTTTGCCTCCCTGCCAGACGGCTTTGCGGATACGGATGCACTGCGCGCCAGCCTGCCGGAGTCTGCAAAACAGGTGCAGTATATCGGGATCGCAGGCACAGCGGGCAAGACCGCTGTGGCCGCTCTGCTGGCTGCGATCCTGCGCCGGGCAGGGTTTCGGATCGGCCTGTATTGCGCCGGCTGCGAGCCGCTGTCCGCCCGTATCCGGGTAGATGAGGCCCCGGCAGATCCGGACATTTACAGTGTGGCGGCCGAAGCGTTGGCCGGCACAGAGCTGCCCTTTGGTGCGGCGGAGCTGGCGGTGGCCGCCGCATGCTTTGGCGCGGCAGGTTGTGCGCTGGCGGTCGTTGAGCTGCCGGATGCAGGCCTTGCTGCGGCGCTGCCGCAGCTGCCGGTCTGTGCGGTGACGGCCATCGGTCCGGACGGCGTCAGCCGCTCGGTGGAGCGTCTGGCGGCGCTGGCAGGCGGCGTAATGCGTGAAGGCTCGGTCTGTGTGATCGCGCCCGAACAGCCCAAAGCGGTGCTCAGCGAGCTGATCGTAGCTGCGGGCAAGTGCGGCTGTGAGCTGGTGGTGCCGGATGCGGAGGATATCCGTTTTCTGGAAGCAGAAAAGTTTTCCAGCCGGGTGGATTACGGCGGATATACGGCTTCGCTGGGTTTTTTGGGCCGCCATGCGGCAGGCAACGCCGCCATTGCGGTGGAGCTGGCGCTGGCGCTGTGGCGCAAAGGCTTTGAGATCCCAGACGAAGCGATCCTGGAGGGTCTGGCCGCGGTGCACAATCGCAGCAGCATCCGGGTGCTTTCCCAGCGCCCGCTGGTGATCCTGGACGCCTGCCGCACGCCGCAGCAGGCAGCGGCTCTGCTGCGTGTGCTCAATCTGGCCAAGGTGCGCCATATGAGTGCGATCATCGGCCTGGCCGAGGAGGAAGGCGCGGAGGCGTTTTTTGCCGCGCTGGAAAGCGGTCTGACGCCGGAGGAACAGAAAAAGGATAAGCAGACTATGCCCGGCATGGGAGAAAATCCTTTTGACCAGGTCTATCTGGTCACGCCGCAGGGCGCAGACCCGGCCCTGATGCCCCGTCTGCGGGAAAAGGCACGCTTCCATTTTGATGTGGAGTGCTGCAAAGATATGGCCCAGGCCGTTGAGCTGGCCCGTGTGAATGCCCGCCGCGGTCTGCTGGTCTGCGGCAGCGAAGCGGCCGCTCTGGAAGCTGCACATCTGTTGGAGCATAAATTCGATTGAACGACAGGCTTCCCTAAAAAATAGGACAAAGATCCCGTACACTGAAAATATGTGTACGGGATCTTTTTATTTTTGCAGAAAAGGAGATGGACAAGCATGGCGACTGTGACCTTTAGCGCGGCAGATGACGTTCTCTATGCATATCTGGCGGGTGAGATCGACCATGACGCCGCGCAGAGCCTGCGGATGCAGCTGGATGACGCGCTGGTGTCCCGCACGCCGCGGACGCTGGTATTGGATTTTGGAGGAGTGGGATTCATGGATTCCTCCGGGGTGGGGCTGATTTTAGGACGGCAGCGCTGCGCGCGGGCACTGGGCGGAAAACTGCGGATCCAGCATGCTCCGCAGCAGCTGCGCCGGGTGATGGAGCTGGCCAATATCCCCTGTGTGGAGGGGGCTGGCAGGGAGGAATCAAGATGAAAGCAGAAAACAGCACAAAAATTCAGTTTGAATCCCTTAGCGTGAACGAAGCCTTTGCGCGGGGGGCGGCAGCGGCCTTTCTGACGCGGTATGACCCGACTGTGCCGCAGCTGGCGGATATCAAAACCGCAGTGTCTGAGGCAGTGACCAACTGCATCGTGCATGCCTATCCGGACAAGGTCGGTCCTATTGTGATGACGGTCGCGGTCTATCCGGGGCGGGAGGTGCGGATCACAGTGGCGGATAAAGGGATCGGCATCCCGGATATCCGTCAGGCGATGGAGCCGCTTTTTACCACGGGCAATCCCGATGAGCGTTCCGGGCTGGGGTTTGCGGTGATGCAAAGCTTTATGGACCGCGTGATGGTCAGCTCTCGCCCAGGGCACGGGACAAGAGTGACGATGGTCAAGCGCCTGACCGAGCGGGAGGCTGCCGCTACATAATATATTAAAGGAGCGGTCATTTATGGTATCGGACAAAACCCGACGCAGTGCGTTCATCGAGCAGAACCTGGGCCTGGTGCATTCCTGCGCGGGGCGTTTTCGGGGACGAGGCATCGAATACGATGACCTTTACAGTGCGGGCTGTATGGGTCTGGTCAAGGCATGCGATGGTTTTGACGAGGACAGAGGCGTGTGCTTTTCCACCTATGCCGTTCCGGTGATCTTAGGCGAGATCAAAAAACTGTTCCGGGAGGGTGGGACTGTAAAGGTCAGCCGTTCTCTGAAAGAACTGAACCTGCGCATCAATGCCGCGCGGGAGCTGCTCAGTAAGCAGTCGGGCCGGGAGCCAACGCTTCTTCAACTGGCAGAGGAGCTGGGGGAAAGCCCGGAAATGATCTCCCTTGCGATCCGTGCAGCACAGCCGGCCCTCAGCCTGACGCCGGAGAACGAAGAAGACGACGACTGCCAGATCGATATCCCGGTGGAATCTCCGGAGGAAGAACTGGCTGACCGCATCAGCCTTCAGGAGATTTTGGAGCGGCTGCCGGAAGAAGACCGAAGGCTGATCCATCTGCGTTTTTATGCCAACCGCACGCAGAGCGATACCGCAAAGCTTTTGAATACCACGCAGGTGCAGATCTCCCGGCGGGAACGAAAGATCTTAAAAGCAATGCGGGCACTTTTGCTGGAAGAATAAGGTCAGAATTTGTAAATTTGGAGGAAAAAATTGGATAAAAAGTCGAAAAGGAACGGAAAATCAAAAAACATGAAAAAAGGGCTTGCATTTTGTCCTGCACTGTGCTAGAATACGTTCACGTTAGGCAATGCCTGATGAACGCGCCTGCTTTGATCGAGAGATAGAACGAATCGTGGAAGCTTTCCACGAAAAAAAGTTCAAAAATCTTCAAAAAAGAGCTTGACAAAGAGCCGCTTCGGTGGTAAAATAAACAA
>JBJERU010000103.1:0-4671 GCA_051882415.1 Faecalibacterium sp.
GGATTCATTGTGTAGCATAACATCCACCTTCTTTGTCTCTGTTATACCACTTTTTACGAAAAGGTAAAGTGTCATGCTTTATATTTGAAAATTGCTATAATATTAACATATTCGGCTAAATGATTTCGCTCGGCTGGCAAAACAGCCGGAGCGGTTCCCCACGGAGCTGGAACCGTACCGTATTATGACCACAAAGTTGAATGAGGTCGCGGAGGGCACCCGCACACGTACAGCTGTTATATCACCGATGCAGACGCGGAAATGGTGTGCGAACTGGTGGCGCTGTTTGGGGACGATTCAGAAGAAGATGAGGATAACGAAGATGATGGCGGTGGTGAACCTCTGCTCCGCATCGTGCAGAACGAAAAGGTATCCGACTACCACGCCATTCTTCCCACGCGCAGCCTGGCAGAGTTTGACCAGAGCACCCTGCCTGGAGAGGAGCGCAATATTCTCCTTCCTCTGGCGGAAAACAAGGGCGTTTAGGGGAAGGGGAGACAAACTGACAGCCGGGGAGAAAATGCGTTCTCCCCGGCTGCTTTGTATTTTTCAGTTATTTCTCGTGGTGGATGTGCAGAAGGTGGTGGGCGCGCTCACCCAGCGGACGCTTCATGTATTCCCGGTAAAGGGCCTGTATGTCAGGATTCTCGTGAGAGTAGCGGACACTTGCGCAGGCGTCCAGCTCCCACAGCTGGCTGCCGCGGGCTGCGGCAAGCTCCTGCCCTTCGTGGATGGGCTGTCCGCCGCCGCCGGCGCAGCCGCCCGGACAGGCCATGACTTCCACAAAGTCGTAATCCACTGTACCGGCATCCACCGCATCCATCAGGCGGCGGGTATTGGCAAGACCGCTGACTACAGCCACCCGCACAGTTCCGGCTCCCGGAATGTCAAAGGATGCTTCCTTCCAGGGCTTGCTGCCGCGCACTTCCCGGAATGCGTCAGGATCCGGATTTTTGCCGGTGGCCAGATAGTAGGCGCTGCGCAGTGCTGCGTCCATTACGCCGCCGGTGGTGCCGAAGATGACGGCTGCACCGGTGCCGCTGCCCAGCGGACTGTCGAACTCCGCTTCCGGCAGGTCGGCAGGTACCAGAAAATCACTGCGGAACAGGCGGATCATTTCACGGGTGGTCAGCACCGCATCCACGTCCGGATCACCGCAGGCGCTGTTGGTGCCGGGCAGATCCTTTTCGGCCTTTTTAGCGGAGCAGGGCATGATGGACACCACAAAAACCTTGTGGGGATCCAGCCCCATTTTTTCGGCAAAGTAGCTCTTGGCCACAGCACCAAACATCTGCTGGGGAGACTTTGCCGTGGACAGGTTATCTACATAGGCGGGAAACTGGCTTTTGACAAAGCTGACCCAGCCGGGGCAGCAGGAGGTGAACATGGGCCAGCGGTTTTTGCCCCGATGGGTGAACCGATCCAAAAATTCGCTGCCTTCCTCCATAATGGTCAGGTCGGCCGCAAAGTTGGTATCAAATACATAGTCAAAGCCGATGGCTTTCAGCGCCGCCACCATACGGCCAGTGGTAGCCTGTTTGACAGGCAAACCGAAAGATTCAGCCCACGCCACGCGAACGGCAGGGGCTACCTGGATGATGGTAGTCAGTTCCGGGTCTGCCAGCGCCCGCAGCGCCTTGTTGGTGTCGTCCCGCACGGTCAGTGCACCGGTGGGACAGTGGGTGACGCACTGGCCGCAGAATACACAGTCGGTATTTTTCAGGCTGCGGTTCAGGCTTACGTCCACCGTGGTGCGGGAGCCGGTGCCCGACACATCCCAGATGTTCATCCCCTGAACCTTGTCGCAGACCTGCACACAGCGCATACACTTGATGCATTTGCTGGCCTCCCGCACAATGGGGGTGGCCATGCTGATCTTATCCCGCTCCGGCTTCACATCATAAGGCTGGTAGTGGATGTTCAGGTTCGAAGCCAGCGTTTGTAATTCGCAGTTGCCGCTGCGGATGCAGGTGGTACAGCTGGATTTGTGTTGGGACAAAATCAGCCGCAGATTAGTTTTGCGGGCCTGACGCACCCGGGCGGTGTTGGTGTGGATGACCATGCCCTCCAGCACCTGTGTGTTGCAGGCAGGCACCAGACGGTTGGTGCCCTCGATTTCCACCATGCACATACGGCAGGCGGCGATCTCGTTGATCTCTTTCAGGAAACAGAGGTGCGGGATGGGGATCCCGGCGGATTCAGCTGCTTCCAGAATGGTCGTGCCCTTGGGGGCGGTCAGTTCCCGGTCGTTGATCGTAAAGTTTACCATTTTTCCACACGTCCTCCCTTAAAAATGCCGTAGCCGAAGTGATCGCACCGCAGGCAGCGAGACGCCTCCTGAGAAGCCTCCTCGTTGCTCATACCGCATTCGATGCAGTTGAAGTCGCACCGGCGCTCGCCGGCTTCCCGCTCGGCGGGGTTCACCCGGCCGCGGGGACGCAGATCGGTGACATGGGGTGTGGGAATATCCACCTCCGCTTTGATCACGTGGTGGAAGCCAAGATATTCATCGATATTAGCCGCTGCCGCCTTGCCTGCCGCAATCGCCCGAATGACAGTGGCGGGGCCGGTGACGCAGTCGCCGCCGGCAAATACACCCTCGGTGTCCGGCAGCTGGGTGGAAGCGTCGGCAAACAGGGTGCCGCCGCGCTGGATCCGGATGCCGGCCTGCTCAAAGCCGCGGGACTCGATGCCCTGCCCGATGGCCACAATGATAAGGTCTGCCGGGATGCGCTGCGGCTCCACGGCGGCGTTGTTGGGGCGGGGACGGCCTGCACGATCCACCTCACCGATGATCTGGGGCTGCACCCACAAAGCGGCCACATGACTGTTTTCGTCGGCTTCGATGCGCAGCGGCGCACAGAGGGTCAACAGCTCGGCACCTTCGGCCACAGCGCCTTCCACTTCCTCGGCCTGTGCAGTCATGTCGCACTGACGGCGGCGGTATACACAGGTGACTTTTTCTGCACCAAGGCGCACGGCACTGCGGGTCACGTCCATGGCCACGTTGCCGCCGCCGATGACGACTACCTTCTGACCGGTGAAATCCGGCATTTCATCGTCGCCGATATGACGCAAAAGCTCCACGGCAGAAACCACACCGACGCTGTCTTCGCCCTCGATGCCAGTCTTTTTGTCGGCGTGGGCACCGATGGCAAGATACAGGCAGTCGTAGTCCTTTTTCAGCTGTTCAAAGGAGATATCTTCGCCCACCGTCACCTCGGTACGCACCTCGATGCCAAGGGAGAGGATGGAGTTGATTTCGGCGTCCATCTTTTCCCGGGGGAAGCGGTAGCTGGGGATGCCGTAGCGCATCATGCCGCCCAGCTTTTTGCGCTTTTCATAAACAGTGACTTTGTGGCCCATCAGTGCCAGATAGTAGGCAGCGCTCAGACCGCCCGGTCCACCGCCCACCACGGCTACCGATTTGCCGGTGGGACTGGCGCAGGCAGGCTGGGAAACCTCCCCGGCCTGATCCACGGCATAGCGTTTGAGGCCGCGGATGTTCAAAGCATCGTCCACCATGCGGCGGCGGCAGCGGGCCTCGCAGGGGTGCTCGCAGATATAGGCACAAGCGGTGGGGAAGGGGTTGTCCTTGCGGATGAGCCGCACTGCATCGTCGCAGCGGCCCTCGCTGATCAGAGCAATGTAGCCGGGGATATCTACCCCGGCAGGGCACAGCGCCACACAGGGCACCGGGTTTTTCAGGCTGCCAAGGCAGCGGTGGTACAGGATATGCTCCTCGTAATCGTCCTTGAATCCCCGCAGGCTGTTCAGCACAAGCTGGCCGGCATCGATGCCGATGGCACAGTCGGCAGTATCCACGATCACCTGCGCAGTGGTTTCAATGCGCCGCAGGATGCTGATGTCCGGTTCGCCGTCCAGCACCTCGCGCAGCATATGGGAGAGTTGATCCAGCCCAATGCGGCAGGGGACGCATTTGCCGCAGGTCTGGGCCTGACACAGGTTCAAAAAGTTCAGCGTCATGTCCACCGGGCACAATCCCGGAGGGCTGGCGGCAATGCGGCGCTCCATGTTGCGGTAGATCTGTTCTACGACCTCTTGCGCCCGGCTGGGTGTGTTTACTTCAAGTCTGCTCATAATTCCTCGCCTTTCCCGTGGCGTGTAAAGAAAAAGCTGGCATCATCCCGGATCAAGATGGATGCCAGCCCATGCGAATAACACTTCGTTACAACCACAAATAAGAGGTCTGCCAATCGGCTTCCCATTTATTGGCACAATGATAGCGGCTCTGTTCCAAAATGTCAATGGCTCGAATGCCCAAAATAAAGGCGTGAAAATTGTGCAGATATGATAAAACGCAGTCGATTTGTCTTCGCTGCGAAAAAGCGCTTTGTCTGCCGACAAAAATCCTCGTCCATCCAGCACACTCTGCTTATGAAAATAACTTCTTACTTTCCAACGATCCGGTGAGACGCTTGCAAACTGCTGGGACAATAGGCCGGAAAGGAGCAGAAAAACTTCCTACTAAAACGTAAAAATGTTCTAGTCTCATGTTCGGAATTTTGTTATTATATAAAAAAACAATCTACTGCCAGGAAAAGGAGAAGCCTATGAAAGAAAATGTTCTGAATACCGACTTGAGCGGGAAAGTTGCTGTCGTCACCGGCGCCAGCGGCACCCTGTGCTCCATCTTTGCCAAAGCGCTGG
>JBJERU010000104.1:0-24243 GCA_051882415.1 Faecalibacterium sp.
GCCGCATTACCATCAAGGAGGACGCGCTATGAACATTCTGGCCGTGGATACTGCCGGCAAAACGGCAGGTGTAGCCCTGCTGCGGGATGACCGCCTGCTGTATGAGTGCTATCTGGACGCGGGGATGACTCACAGCGAAACGCTGCTGTCCCTGATCGACACCTGCCTGAAACTGTGCGGCATGACCTGTGCCGACATCGACCTTTATGGCGTCAACGCCGGGCCGGGCAGCTTTACCGGCCTGCGCATTGGTCTGGCCGCCGTCAAGGGGCTGGCCTTCCCGCGGGAAACGCCGTGCGCGCCGGTCTCTACCCTGGAAGCGCTGGCCGAAGGGCATATCGGCGAAGGCACTGTGCTGTGCGCGCTGGATGCCCGCCGCGCCCAGGTCTACTGCGCGGCTTTTGACCTGGCCACCCATGCCCGGCTGATGGAGGACGATGCCCGCGCCGCGGCGGATCTGGAACAATTTGTCCAACACTGCAAAAAGCCTGTATTTTTTATTGGTGACGGCGCATCTCTGTGCTATAATAAATATGGTCAGCTGCCGGGAGTCCTTCCGGCTCCGCCCGTGCTGTGTGCTCCCCGCGCCGCAGCGGTGGGCCTTGTGGCCCGGCGCATGGCCCGGCAGGGCCGTGCCGTTCTGCCAGAAGCGCTTTTGCCAGACTATCACCGGCTGAGCCAGGCAGAGCGGGAACGCGCCGAACGGCTTGCCGCCGAAGCTGCCGCCGGCAGACCGAAGCCCTGAACAAACAAGCAACGGAAAGGATCTTACCCATGACGAAACCCATCGCACTTGCCGCCGACCATGGCGGTTTTGAACTGAAAGAGGCCGTCAAAGCCCATCTCGACGAGCAGGGTGTTGCCTATATCGACTTTGGCACCCACAGCACTGCCAGCGTGGACTACCCGGATATGGCGCTGCCCGCCTGTGATGCCGTAGTGTCCGGCCAGTGTGACAAAGCACTGCTGTTCTGCGGCACCGGCATCGGCATCAGCATGGCCGCCAACAAGGTCAAAGGCATCCGCGCGTGTGCCTGCTCCGACAGCTTCAGCTGTGAATTCACCCGCCGCCACAACGATGCCAACGCCCTGTGTCTGGGCGGCCGCGTGATCGGCGCGGGGCTGGCCATCCAGCTGGTGGATCTGTTCCTGGCCACTCCGTTTGAGGGCGGACGGCACGCAAACCGCATTGCCAAGCTGACCGCCATCGAAAACCGCTGAGCATTCCCTTTTTCTGTTTCAGATGACTGGAATCATTGCATCCATACAAAATCCGAACCAAAGGAGCGTGTTCTTATGACCCCTATGATCGTTGACCATCCGCTGCTGCAGCACAAGATCAGCCTGCTGCGCAACAAGCAGACCGGCACCAAGGAGTTCCGCGACCTCGTCAGCGAGATCGCCACTCTGCTGTGCTACGAAGCTACCCGTGACCTGCCGCTGGAGGAGGTGGAGATCGAGACTCCGATCTGCATGGCCAAGACCAAGGTCCTGGCAGGCCGCAAGCTGGCTTTGGTGCCCATCCTGCGCGCCGGCATGGGTATGCTGGACGGCATGCTCACCCTGCTGCCCGCCGCCAAGGTCGGCTTTATCGGCCTGTACCGTGACGAGGAGACCCTGCAGCCCGTGGAATACTTCTGCAAGCTGCCCGTAGACATTGCCGAGCGTGACGTGCTGGTTCTGGATCCCATGCTGGCCACCGGCGGCAGCGCCATTGACGCCATCACCCAGATCAAAAAGCACGGCGCCAAGCGTATCAAGTTTATTGGTCTGATCGGTGCGCCCGAAGGCATCCAGGCCCTGCACAATGCTCACCCGGATGTGGATATCTACCTGGGTTCTCAGGATGACCACCTGAACGAGAACGGCTACATCGTTCCAGGTCTGGGAGATGCCGGCGACCGTATCTACGGCACCAAGTAAAAGTTTTTTCTCAAAGCAAAAGCTCCTCCGCAGCATCCACTGGATGATGCGGAGGAGCTTTTTTTCGGAGCTTCAGCCGGGCAAAAACAGCGTCCAGACGGCGTGCAATGGGTACGAAAACAGGTTTTTTATCCTTTTTGGGAGCAAACCATCAGCTGGATATCATGGTCGGAGGATGGTCTGCCGCTGAAATCGGCATAACAGTCATAGACATTCATCTCCAGCGGGGCAAAGATCTCTTTGATTTCTTCCAGCGTGTAGAGCCTGATGGGATTGCCCTCCTGCATTTCCGGCTTGGAAAGCGCCGTGCCGTAAGGGTAGCTGATCTGGCCATAGATCAGGGTTTTATTGTTTTTGTCCCACTCAAAATTGGATAAGGTAAGGCTTTTTTCCCCTGCATCCCACAGCTTGCAGGGAAAATGATCTTTGGCATAGCTCCCGTTCATGATATCCATAAAATGTCTGCCGCCTGGTATCTTCCACCCAGGATTGATGCTGGATGTTCAATGTCCATACTTTTTTATACCAGTCACTTGCCATTGCTTTCATTTTGATCCTCCTTTCCCTTCCGATCGATACAAAAGCGCCAAAAACAGCCCGCAGGCCAGTACCTGCGGGCTGTTGACCCACTATGCAAAAATCTTTAGCGTCCGCGGCCACCACCGCCGCCGCCAAAGCTGCCACCGCCCATGCCGCCGAATCCGCCGCCGCCAAAGGAGCCGCCTCTGCCTCCGCCGCCACCGAAGGAGCCGCCGCCAAAATTGCCGCCGTGCGGGGGACGCGGGCCGCCCATACCGCCGGGGCCGCCGAAGTGGTTATTGGGGGGCGGCGGGGGCGGATTGTTGCGCGGGGGACGCGGGGGACGAGGCGGACGAGGCCCGCGAGGGCCGCGCCTGCCAAACCATCCAAAAGGCCCCCAGTACCATCCAAAGGAATTGCCGATCGGAGCGATAAAAAAGGTGAACGCGATGGAGATAAACATCAGAATGACCGCTACCTCGACCACGAACACAAAAAGCGATTCCAAAAAGCCGCCGATCGTCCAGCGCGACGGCTGCTCCTGTGTACCGGCACCGCTCTGATCTCCCAGCGTCACGCCATAGACCTGCGCGATGGTGTCCGCCACGTTCTGGGCACAGGTACGGATGGCCGAATCGTAGTTGCGGGCAGCAAAGTCGTCCTCCATAGTCTGTGCAATACTGCTGATCTGCTTATCCAACATGGTATTACGATAGCCGTAGCCAGTGGCAATATAATAGTCTCCATCTTTATAGATAGGGGACTCCATCACCAGCAGGATCAGCACGCCATTGTCCTTGTCCCTGTCGCCGATTTCCCAAGCGTTTCCGGCTTCCAGCGCATATTCCTCTGTGGAAAGATTGCCCGTATATTGTACAGTCAGTACACCGATCTGTGCGCCGGAACAGCTGCTTTCCAGCTGGCCGTTCAACGCATCGACAAAAGCAACGGTGTCATCGCTCAGAATATCCGCATCGTCCACCACACACTGGTCTTTGGACAACTGGGGAAGCCGGGCGGCAGCAAACGCCGCCGGACACAGCGCCGCACAAGCCACGACCACCACCAGAAGCGCCGCGCTCAGGCGGGCTGCAAAGGTTCGTTTTTGCGTTTTCATGCGAAGGGTTCCACCTCCTTGACGCCGGCAAGACCCTTGAGCACACTGGCCGGGAATCCGCCGGTCTCCTTTTCATATTCCATCACAGCTTCGTTGTAGTGCAATGCGCCGACAATGGTACCCGCACTGTTGAATTGACCATATTGGCCCTGCACCGCTCCCATCTTCATGGGGTCGGCGGCTTTTTCCTGCAGCTTGGCATACAATTGGTCGACGGCTGCGCCCAAAGTCTCGTTGGCGCGGTAAAGCTCAGACATGCTGCCCTTGCCGCTGTCCACCTGAGCTTTGCAGGTGCTGAAAGCATCCAGCGCTGCCCGGGCCGCCTGCACCTCGGCGCTGTCCGCACCCAGCGTGTTTGCGCCGGTGGTCAGGATGTTGGCCGCGGTATTTTCCCGGGTGGTCAGCTCCTCGTTCAGGTTATAGCCGTTGTCTGCTTTCACGCCCACGGTATACCAGCTTTTGGCCTCGCTGTATCTGCCCCGCAGCTTTGCGCCGCCAAAGCCCAGAAAGGATGCCAGCATCACCACAAGGCACAGCGCCGCGGCAGCGGACTGCCTGCACAGCGCCGCGGGCAGGGCATTTTCCAGCTCTGCCAGCTTCTGCTGCATCGGGGTCAGGGCCACAGCGCTCTCGGCGGGGGCTGCCTCCCGGTAGCTGCCCGCCTCAAACCCGCCGGCCGCGGTCTTTTTTTGTGTAAAGTCTGAATTTGCCATGTCAGCTCCGGATCTCCATCATCTTCTGCTTGAGTTCGTCCTCGATACGGGTCAGCTCCTGCTCGGCGGCAGCACGCTTTGCGCGGCCCTCGTTCTGGATCTTGTTCAGCTCGTCCAGCGTCTCGATCAGGCTCTTGTTGGTCTGCTGCAATGTTTCGATATCCACCACGCCGCGCTGGGCCTCCTTCGCCGTTTCGATGGTGCCCATCTTAAGGGCCTCGGCATTCTTCTTGAGCAGCTCGTTGGTCATATCGGTCACGGCGCGCTGGGCCTGCATCGCCTGCTGGCTGTGCGCCAGACCCAGCGCCAGCACCATCTGATTCTTCCACAGAGGGATGGTGTTGACGATCGTGGACTGGATCTTTTCTGCCATCATGCTGTTGTTGTTTTGCAGCAGACGGATCTGGGGGCCCATCTGAAGGCTGATGTTGCGGGTCAGCTCCAGGTCATACAGCTTTTTCTCAAAGCGCTCGCACTGGTCGGCCAGGTCGCGGGCGGCCTGTGCGTCCTCGGGCAGACCGGAACGCTTGGCCTTATCCATCGCCTGCTGAAGCTCACCTTCCCGCACCTCAGCCAGCTTTTTTTTGCCGGCCAGGATATACATGGACAGCTCCTTGAAGTAGGCCATATTCAGCTCATACATCTTATCCAGCATGGCGATGTCCTTGAGCAGCTGCACCTGATGCCCCTCCAGCATGGACTGGATGTTCTCCACGTTGGCTTCGGCCTTGTTGTATTTGGTTTTCAGCTCGTCGATCTGGCGGCCCTTCTTCTTGAAGAAGCCCAGGAAGCCTTTTTCCTCCTCGGCGGCGTCAAAGTTCCTCAGCTCGCCGATCAGGTCGGTGATCATCTCGCCCACTTCGCCCAGATCCTTGGTGGAGACCTTTGCCAGCGCTGCCTCGGAAAAGTCGCCGATCTTTTTCTGGCAGGCAGAACCGTATTGCAGCACCTGCTGGCTGTTGGTGATGTCGATCTTTTCCGCAAAAGCATCTACCATCGCCTGTTCCTCGGCAGTCAGGCGGACTTCCTGCGCTTGCGGGGCAGGCTCAGCCTTCTTTTCCTCCTGTACGGGGGCAGGGGCGGGGTCCAGCGTCAGGCTGGGCGCAGCGGGAGCGTCAAAATCAAAATTAAGGGTATTGTTGTCTGCCATGGGGGATTCCTTCCTTTCCTGCTTGAGGTTTTTCTTCCTTGCAAATCCGTTTATTCAGAGGTTCAGTAGCCCAGGCCCTGCCCCTTGAGCATATTTTGAAGTACAGCCAGGTCAGCCGAAAGATCCATGCTTTCGGCCGCATACAGGCTGTCCAGCTGGTTTTCAAAGGCGGTAGCGATGGACGCGGCGTTGCGCTCCACTTCCGCGCGGATGGAGGCCGCATTCTCGCCCCGCACTCCCTGGCGCGCCAGCTTTGCATACTGCTCCAGAACGTTCACCGCATCGGGCAGATAATAGTTGGCAAAGCGCCGCACCTGTTTGGCCTTTGCGGGGGAAGCCTCCACGGTCTCCAGGATGGAACGGCCTGCCTTTTCCATCCGGGTCATCGCGGCAGACAGCTCCGGGTCGGGCAGAGCCTCGTTCAGCGCGTGCATCTGATCCAGCTTCTGCTCGATCGCGGTGAGCATCTCGTCCACGTCCCCAACGCCGGTGTGGAACGGAACTTCGTGCTCCACAACATGGGGCGGGCAGACCCGTTTGGCACCCGCAAAGACTGCCGCCGCGCCCGCCAGCGCCAGAACCAGTGCCCAAAGCTTGTAGACCGGGAGCAGCGCGCACAACAGCACAAATACAAGTGCCGCCGCATAAACGGGCAGAACGCTGGGCTTTTGGGTGCGAATGATCTTACTCATGGCGTTTCCTTCTCTCCTGTTCTGGGGACAAAGCCCCTGTATTCTTTACTATAAAGCCTTTTGCAAAAAAGGCAAGGGTTTTATAAATTGTTTACAGCTTGGCAATCAAAACTTTGCCTCCGGCGGCAGATCGGTCAGCCAGGGGGCCAGCGCCCGGCCCCACTCTGCCCGCAGACGCTCCGGCCTGCAGGCCGCATTTGCGGGGCTGGTGCTGGGCAGGCGCACCGCCTGGATGCCGCTGACCGGAGCCAGATACCGGGTATAGATGCGCCACGCCGTAGACCCGTTGCAGAACACCGCCTGGATCGGCGCAGCCGCCAGCAAAGCGGCAATATCGTTGGGCACTACGTCCCGGATGGAGGCATCCGATGCCCCCGTGATCGTGCAGCTTTCCAGCGTATCCCACAGCGCCAGACCGTGGCGCAGGATGATCTGCTTTTTGGCCGCCACATCTTCCCGCGCGGGCACAGGCTCCCCGGTCAGCGCGGCCATCATCGGCCAGAACCGATTCTGCGGATGGCCGTAATAAAAGGACATTTCCCGGCTTTTGGGGCTGGGCCAGGTCCCCAGGATCAGGGCGCGGCTGTCCGGGCCATAAACCGGCGCAAAGCTCATGCGTGGGACTCCTCCACATTCGCCCATGCCGAGCCAAATTCCCGGCCGGAAGGCTCTGCCCGCGGACCATCGAACCACAGTTCTTCGATCAGCGCGGCCAGACCATCCTCACGCACATCGCCGATGACCCGGTCAGCGGCGGCTTTGGCTTCTGCCGTGCCGTTGTCCATGCAGCAGCCCAGGCCCGCGGCCTTCAGCATGCCGATATCGTTGGCGGAATCTCCCGCCGCCACCGCCTGTGACAGGGACAGCCCCATCCCGGCACACAGATCCGCCAGGCCTACGCCTTTGTCCATACCGCCGCGCACGATATCATAGTAACAGGTTCCGTCCGGGTTGACCCCGCCCACACGCATAAAGTGCAGGCCCAGATGACCGTACTTTTGTTCAAAAGCCGACACTGCCTCCGGCGGCAGGATCGCAAACGCCGCATGGGGCATATCGATCAGATGACGATCCTGATCCTGGCCATCCAGACAGGTCAGGCCCGCGCTGTTCATCTGGTCATAGCGGCTCTTGAGCAGGTCGTACTCACAGTAAGCATAGTATGCGTCCCGGAAATCAAATTGCAGCGGATAGTTGTAATCTTCGCAAAAATCCACCAGTGCGTACATTTCCTCGCTGGTCAGAGGGTGCTCGGCCACAATGTTGCCGCTGCGATCCACCACGCATGCGCCGTTGCAGGTAATGGCATAGTCAAACCGGATGTCTCCCAGCTGGCCCGGCTGGTTCACCGCGCACCAGCCCCGGCCGGTGCTGAGCACAAATTTGCCCCCCGCGGCCTGCATCTTTTTCACGGCCGCCACCACCGCCGGGCGGGGCTTGCTTTGACCAAAAGGCACAAGGGTGTTGTCGTAATCGCTTGCCAAAATCCGATAGTCCATTTTCTTCTCCTGTCGTGTTATAAAAAGTTGTTTCCAGTATACCACAAACCAAAGCGCCTGTGGGGATTTTTTTGCGCAAAAAGAGCGCTGCACCCGCGTGCAGCGCTCACTCTTTGATGCTTTTCAGAAGATCAGTGCGATAGCGACCTGCATTCCCACGCCCAGGACTGCGCCCGCGGCCCAGACCAGACCCGTGATAAACAGGTTCTGCTTCCAGGAGGGGTTTGCCCGCCAGAGCACCGCCAGACCCACGCCCGCACCCGTGCACAGGCCCGCCACCAGGCTGGAGAAGCGCAGCGCGCCCTCCACATACAACTGGGTCAGCAAAACGCTGGCAGCGCAATTCGGGATCAGGCCCACCAGCGCGGCCACCACCGGCTGGAAGAATCCCATCCGGCCCAGAATGTCTGCAAAGACATCCTCGCCCACGCCTTCCACGACCATGCCGCACAGCAGACCGAACAGGAAGATGAACAGCGCGATCTCCAGCGTGTGGCGCAGCGCCGCTTTCCAGATGGGCTGCGGCGCGCCGTGCTCGTCCTCGTGGCTTTCGTGGCAGTCCACTTCGTCCGCGCGGCCGGTGTAGCCGCCCCGCAGAGAGCGCGGCAGAAGCCCGCGAAGCACAAAATCCAGCACAAAGCCCACCACAATGGCATAGATGACCTTGATGACCAGCAAAAGCACCAGCTTGTCCCAATAGGAGGGCATGGAGATCAGCAGCGGGACGGCCTCGTCGCTGGTAGCCAGATAGACCGCCATCAGGGTGCCCAGCGTGATGACGCGGGAGGAGTAAAAGTTGGATGCCACCGCCGAAAAGCCGCACTGGGGCACACAGCCCAGCAGTGCGCCGGGAACGGCACCCCAGCGGCCGCCGCCCGCAAGCAGAGCTTCGATGTGCTCGCCGTGGCGCGTTTCGACGTATTCAATAAACAGATACGCAGCAAAAAGGAAGGGCAGCATCTTTGCCGTGTCGATGAGCGATTCCTCTAAAACTTCCAAAAACAGTTCCATGAGCTCTCCTAAAACGCAGATAGGGTTTTAATTTGCAATCCAGTTGCATTTTTCGTGCGGAGTACAGTATACACGGAACTGCGCCGGATTTCAACCCCCAATTTGCAAAAGATTGCAATTTTCTCTTGTGATGCACTGGGAAGGGATTTGGGATCTGTTTTTGGTGGTTTTTATCTTTTTTCCCGCTTTTTGAAAAAAGCGGGGCAAAAACTTTTCAATCGGCCCACATTCCATGTGGACCAGAGTTTTTACATAAAGTATACTTAGTTCTATTTATGACGCGCAGGTGCATCCCCGGATGTCCGTGCGGCCATATCAAAGTCCGCTCATCCTTTGGCGGGCTGATAACCGATCAGATCCTTGATGACCTCGCCGCCAATGATCAGCCCGGCTGCCGACGGAACAAAGGAGATCGACCCCGGCACGGCACGGCGGCCCGGCCCCGGCTCCTCACCCGCGTCCCCCACAGGCTTGAGGGCAGGCTCTTTCGAGTAGACCACCTTCAAATGCCTGACACCGCGCTTACGGCATTCGGTACGCATCACCTTGGCCAGCGGGCAGACCGATGTGTCATAGATATCCGCAACTTCAAAACGGGCTGGATCCATTTTGTTCCCCGCGCCCATCGCACAGATGATGGGAACACCCGCCGCCTGAGCCTGCATGACCAGCCCCAGCTTGCCGCTCACGGTATCGATGGCATCCACAACATAATCATACCGGGTAAAATCGAACTGAGCTGCTGTTTCGGGGAGGTAGAAGGTCTTATAGGTTGTCACGCGGATATCCGGGTCGATGTCGTGGACACGCCGTTCCGCTGCATCCACCTTGTACTGGCCCACCGTGCTGCGGGTCGCAATGATCTGGCGGTTCAGATTGGACAGGCATACGATGTCATTGTCGATCAGATCCAGCGCGCCAATGCCGCTGCGGGCCAGTGCCTCCACGACATAGCCGCCCACGCCGCCCACGCCAAATACCGCCACGCGGGAGGCTTTCAGTTTTTCCATGGCCGCTGCGCCCAGCAGCAGCTGGGTGCGGGAATATTGATTTTGCATATGATTTATTCTCCTTTTGGGGAAGATCCTTTTATGCAGACGCGGGCCGCCGCAAGCAGGGCTTCGCGCTGGTTGGGAGTCTGTCCCGTAATGACCTGTTCCAGCAAAGCATCCAGCGTCCGGCGCAGCCCCGGCCCTGCCGGGATGCCCAGCTTCAAAAGATCTCTTCCATTGACTTCCAGCTGTCCGACACGGCAGCAGGCATCCTGCTGCGCAAGAGCGCCTGCTTCCGCTCTCAGCGCCGCAAAAGCGGGGACCTGTTCCGGGCGGACAGTCTCACACAGCAGCGTCAGACTGCGCACGGCCTGTGCCCCAAACTGGCCCAACAGCCGCAGCGCCTGTATCCGCCGGGCCTCCGGCTCCTGCTGCGGGACAAGTTCCTGTTCCCGCACCAGCATTGCCACCTGTGCGGTCAGGGCATTAGAGCAGCGCAGCCGGCGCAAAACAGTCTGTGCCGACGTTTCGCCCAGCGGGGACAGCAGCGCCGCCAACCGCAACGGCAGCTCCGGCGGCAGCGCATCGATCCGACGCCGAATAGTCTCCAGCTGGGCCGGGCGAGACAGAGGTTCCAGCTCCGGCAGGATCTGGGCCAGCAGCTCCGGCTCCAGCCAGGCCCCGGGCCGGGGCGCACACAACAGGCGGCACAGTTCTTCCTGAATACGTTCCGCTGAAACGCAGGTCAGCTTTTCGGCCAGAGCACGGGCCGCGGCTGCCGTAGCGGGGTCTATGCCAAATCCGAACCGCGCCGCAAAACGGTACAGCCGCAGGATACGCAGGCCATCCTCTGCAAAGCGCTGCTCCGGCTGCCCGACGGCCCGCACAACCTGCCCGACCAGCAGATCCTCCTGCCCGCCAAAGGGGTCTATCAGACCTTCCTCCTTATTATAGGCCATTGCGTTGATAGTAAAATCACGCCGGGCCAAGTCCGCCCGCACATCCGGCACAAACTCCACCCGATCCGGGTGGCGGCCGTCCGAGTAGCTTGCTTCTGTGCGGAACGTTGTGATCTCATAAAGCCGCCCATCGCATTTGACTGTGACTGTACCGTGTTTCAGGCCGGTAAGGATGCAGCGCTGTGCCCCGAATAGTTCCATCATCTGCTCCGGGCGGGCGCTGGTGCACAGATCCCAGTCGTGGGGCATCTGACCCAGCAGGCTGTCCCGCACACAGCCGCCTACGGCATAGGCCGCATATCCCGCACCATGCAGAGCGTCCAGCAGAGCGGCCGCGCCGGATTCCAAAAGGATAGCCTGGCTCATCTGCTCTCCTCCTCGTCAAACAAAAGGACGATCTGTTTGCCGTCAAAGCCGCACTCTGCCGCCGGGAACAGTGTCTGTGCCGCAGGACGAAACTCTTCCGGGTCGGTGATCATGGGGGAATAATGCGCCAGCCAGAGCCGCCGCGCGCCGGCACGGGCTGCAAGCGCCGCGCTCTGTCCAAAGGTGCTGTGGCCATATTGCTTTGCCTGGTCTGCCTGCTCCGGCTGGGCATAGGTGGCGTCACAGATCAACAGATCCGTCCCGCAGGCAGCCTGCTCCAATGCCGCACAGGGAGCGGTGTCACCGGAAAAGACGATGCTCAGGCCCCGCCGCGGCAGGCCCAGCACCTGGCAGGGCTGCACGGCCCGGCCATCTTTCAGCAGCACGGTTTCGCCGCGCTGCAAGCACTTCCACTGATCCACGGGGACCTTCAGCGCCCGCGCCTGCTGGGGCAGAAAACGTCCCGCCCGTGGGATCTCCAGACGATAGCCACGGCTGGGCACCCGATGCCGGGTGGCGATGGGATGCAGCAACGTTCCTTCCGGCCAGCCAGAAGCCAGATCATTCAAGCGCACCGGAGCTGCATCCAGCGGATAAGGGCGCACCGGATAGGGCAGCGGCCCGGCCAGCGCCCGGATAGGGGCAAACACCTCCCCCATTCCCTCCGGCCCAAACAGCGTCAGCGGCCGGGTGCGGCCCTGGCAGGCCAGCGTTTGCAGCAAGCCCGGCAGCCCAAAAAGATGGTCTCCGTGATAATGGGTCAGACAGATGGCATCCAGACGCATCAGATTGATCTGTGCACGGCGGGCAGCGGCCTGGGTCCCTTCGCCGCAATCAAACAACAGACTGTGTCCTCCGCACTCTGCCACCGCAGCGGTCAGCGCACGATCCGGCAGGGGCATTGTGGCAGCCGTCCCCAGCAGCGTTACTGTCAGCATCAGCGCGTACCTCCTTTTTATTAGATGGACTTGCTTTCGGGCATGCACCGCAGGCTTGTGCGCGGCGGTGTATGCCCGGATCCTCAAAGCCCGTTTTTATAGGTATATTACCACAGATAGCGCTCCCGCACAATCGAAATGGGGCGTGCATAACATGTCACAGGCCGATTTTCAGAAGCTGAAAAGGAGGGAAACAGACCATGCGGCGCAAATCTTCCGCTCCCCGCGCAGGGCTATGGCGCATCGTGCGCATGGCAGTTCTTCTGCTTGCGGCAGCGGCGCTTGTTCTGTGGCTTCTGCTGTCCTATGGATGCAGCGAGCGCAGCGGATTTCAGATCGCTCACGGTGATCTGATCTTTCTGCCCACCGAAGGCACGCAGACAAAATGGGAGGCCGCTTTTCAGCGGCCTCCCACCGGTTTTGCTTTTATAAGATTCAGTCTGCCGCGGCTGCTGCGCCCGCCACGCCCGCGATGGCAAGCATGGCAGCCATCGTCAGTGCCAGCATAGCCTCTTCCTCAGACTGATACTTCTCCGCAGCGGTTCCCACATAGACATAACATTCTGCCGTGCGTCCGTTCGCCGCTGCTGCGGTGATCTTGGCCTCGCCGTGGTTGACTGCGGTCACGATGCCGTTGGCGTTGACAGTGGCCACAGCAGGATTGCTGCTGACCCAGCTGATGGGGATCTGGCTGCCGTTCTGCACGGCCACCGTCGCGGTCAGCACTTCGGAGCCGCCAATGCTGTTCATCAGCAGGACTTCCTTGTTCAGGATCACCTTTCCGATATCCGAAGTGACCGTCACGTCACACCGCAGCGTCTGCCCTGTGGAAGTCAGGGCCGTAATGGTCGTTTTGCCGGGTTTGTAGGCTCTCACCAGGCCGTTGCTGACCGTTGCAACCGAGGGATCGCTGCTATACCACTGGTAGACGTAAACAAACGAGTCATAGTCGTTGACCAGATACAGCGTCTGGCTGGGGTTCGTGTCATAATACTGGATGGTCAGATTCATGCTGGTCTGATTCAGGGATGTCTTTGCATAGGAACTGCCAGACTCTTTGAGGACCGTAACGATACAGCTGGCGCTCTCGCCAAGATTGGTGCGGGCCGTGATGACCGCCGTGCCCGGATTGCGAGCCGTCACCCGACCGTCGCTGTCCACCGTAGCGACCGTCGGGTTGCTGCTGCTCCAGACGACATAATAATAGTCATCCCATGTCTGCTCGATGTACAAATACGCTGTGGGGCGCGGATCATAGGACGTGATCACCATCGTCATTTCATCCGCGTCCAGCTGCATCCAGCCGCTATACATATCCCCGTAATAGTTTTCTGTGTCCAGCGCGCCCTCCAGACCGGGGGCCGCGGCATTTGCCGTCAACGAGGCAAAAACCAGCAGACAGCTGAGAACCAGCGCCAGGATCCGGCGCCCTCCAGATTGAAACCGATGCTTCATTTTACAGCCTCTCCTAATCCTTAATACCCGGCCTTTTCCGGGCGTACCGCATCCGAACAGAAACGCACTCCTCCCCTGCCCTTCTGTTTTCCTTTATTTTACACTCCTCCTTGCAAAGGGTCAAGATTTTCCTCTCAAATTCTGAAAACAAGTTTTATGCATTTGTACAAAGAAACGGTTTTTATTCTTTTAAATTGTGCATATCGCCTTAATAGAAGCGTAGGATTTTGATCTTTCTCCCCAAAAAACCCGCTGTCCAGTCGATGCTGGTACAGCGGGCAAAAAGATCTTGATTCTGATTTGACGGGGAATGTGCCTTTTGGGGGTATTCCTCCTTTCCCCTGGCCGCGGGCTTAGTAGTTTCTGGCCTTGATCTCAAAATCACCCTGGGGATGGCCGCACACCGGGCACTCCCGCGGCGCACAGCGGCTGATGACCGTATATCCGCAGTTCATGCACTGCCACAGCTGCGGCTCCTGCCGGGCAAACACCTCGCCATCGGCCAGGTTCTGCGCCAGCTTGCGATAGCGCTCTTCGTGCTCCTTTTCGATCTGCGCCACCAGTGTGAACAGCCGGGCGATCGGCTCAAAGCCTTCTTCTTTGGCCTCCCTTGCCATGCGGGGATACATCTCGCTCCATTCGGCATGCTCCCCCGCGATGGCGCGCTGAAGGCAGCCTGCGGTGTCCGGCAGTTCGCCTCCGCTCAGCAGCTTGTACCAGATCTCGGCATGTTCCCGCTCGTTGCCGGCAGTTTCCTCAAAGATACGGGCAAACTGTTCGTATCCTTCCTCCCGCGCCTGGGACGCAAACCAGGTATACTTGTTGCGTGCTTCGCTTTCCCCCGCAAAAGCTTCCATCAGATTTTTCTCCGTTTTGCTGCCTTTGAATTGCATCGTTGCTCTCCTCTCTTTCCGGGGCTGGCCCTGCCGTAAGGATTGCCCAGCCTCCGGTAAAACATACGCAGCGGGGGCAGAAAAAATTCCTCTGCCCCCGCTGCGCGGAGAAACGAAAGATTCACGCCGCCCTTGGAGGTCGGTTTCAGCCGTGCTGCTTCAGAGCGCAGATCGCGATGCTCAGGGCGCTCCACGCAGCCTGATACATCAACACCGCCGCCACCGACAAGGTGCCGATGCTGCCCGCCGTGGTAAGCAGCAGGGCAATGAGCACCGAGAACCACACCGACACGATCTGCACGGTAGTGGCTGAGGTCTCCGCAGTCTGGGCCTGCTCTGCTGCGCGCAGGCCACCGGTCAGGCTGACAAAGCCCTTGAGGTGGAGCATGCAGCAGGGCACATCCTCCGCTGTGGCGGAGATCAGCGTCTGACACTGGCTCTCATCCACCAAAGCCACCATATCCTCCGGCAGATGATAGGCTTGGGCGATATGCCGCGCGGTCAGGCTGGGATCCTGGCTGTAGACCAGCAGACGGATATTTTCGCGCTGAAGCACAGCCAGCCCGCGGGCGGCATTGCGGCCGCCCACATACCGCAGCACAAACATAGCGTATAGGCTGCCGGATACGGCCAGATACAGGATCTGAAGCCGGCCGTTCTGAGAGTGCTCATCCTCATATTCCTGCTCCGGAACCGGGATCTCCCGCTGGTTCATATACTCGCGGGTCCCGATCAAGATCTCCTGATTGTCACACCATGCAGAAAAGCCCAGTCCGCGGTGAAGCTCCAGATCCTTGGCCGGGAACAGGATGTCGGTGCGGCCTTCGATGATCTGGCGGAACAGTCCCCGCAGCGTGTTACACGTCTGGCTCAGCACGCTGGCGGAATACAGGATCGCGCGGTCGATGCGGCCGCCTTTGAAAATGCGGATATCTTCCAGCACAGCGCTGTCCTGGGTGAACAGCTCCTCCGAGCTGACCAGAATGGTATCGATGCCGCCCAATTCCTCAATGGCCGCCCAGCCAGGCACCACAGCACCCACGGCTCCGGCCGTGCGCTGCAAGCGCAGGGAGGCAAGGCCCGCGATCAAGGTAGAGGACAGCGGCGCACCCAGGCAGAGCACTGCTGCCGCGGCAGCGGCAGCGGCATCCAGACCGGCGCCAAAGATCAGAAAAAGGATCCCGCTCAGCAGGGCCGCACCCAGCAGCAGCCAGGAAGTCTTGCGGGCGCGGCGCTCACCGGCACGCTCGGCCAGGCTTTGCTCCACAAAGCTGTCATCCCAGTCCGTGGGGCGGCTGAACAGCACCCACGGATCCTTTTGTTCCATATTCTGCGCAAGGGTGCGGATCATTTCCTTGTCCCGCACACGGTATGCGCCCTGATGCTCCACGCCCGAATCGGCCAGCTCATAGCCGCCGCGCACTGCGGCCAGCATCACCCGGCTGCCCAGCAGCGCAAGGAACAGGCCCAGCGCCGCCACACCGGAGAGCAGCGTCAGGCTGGATGCCTGATAGCTTTCGGCATGGAGCAGCGCGATCACCGCCTGGATCAGGGCGCCAATGGATGCCAGCGCGGGCATAGTCTCGGCGCTGGCCCGGCCCCAAAGTCCGGCCAGACCGTCCCGCAGAACACTGTAGGCCACCGTCATCGCCGCGGCCAGCAGCAGCAGATTCGCGCCATAAAAAGCGGCAGGCGCGGCCACAGGATCCAGCGGGGTCAGCGGCGGGACAAGCCCTTCCGCCGTCAGGCCCAGACCGAGCAGCACAGCCGCCAGCAACGCGCTGAGCACGCAGCGCAGCGTCAGCGAAGCGCTCATCCGGCGCAGCCGCTCACCCACCTGGTCGGCTGTCTCCACCGGGGCATCTGCGGCATCGGCGGCTTCTACCGACAGCTCCGGCTCTTGTTCTCTGGGGGGAGCGGGATCCCTATGTTCCTCTTCTACCGATGCGGCGGGGGCGAAAGGCTCCGCTTTGGGGGCCAGCTCGTCCTCCGGTGTCCCAAACAGGCGCAGGGAAGGTTCTTCCGGGGCGGGGGCAAAGGCCGGTGCAGGCTGCACGGCAGGCTGTTCATGTACGGCAGGAGCCGCCTTTTGCGGCGGCAGCTCCCGGGTCTGGGCCTTTTCCTGCGCAAAGACCAACGGCACGCCCGGCATAGGCGCGGGCTGCGGCTTTTCCGGCGCAGGGGCCGACTTCGGCTGAGGCCTGCGCTCCGGCTCCGGCTGAGGACGCTGCGCCGGAGCGCTGCGCGTGCCGCTCATCGTTTCGATCATTTCCTGAAGCTCCCGCAGCTTGGCATCCTCGCACTGCTCCAAAGCGGTGCGGGCCGCCTCCCGCCGGTAAGAAAGCTTTTCCAGCGGTTCCGGCGGGGCATTGCGCACCGGGCGGGAAGCCTTGTCCGAGGGTTTTTTCGCCGGGGCGTCAGGCCTTTCTGCCGGATGAGGCGCTGGAGGGGCTTTCGGTTTTTCCGCCGGGGCCGCCGCCGGCTTTGCAACCGGCTTTCCGGCCGGAGAAGGCGCGGGAGCAGCAGATTCCAGCATCAGCTCCAGGTCGGCCGCTTCCTCCGCGTCCCCGCCAGACTCTCCCAGGCGGATCTCGCCTGTAGGCATCTCCTGCGGCAGCGGCAGCGGATCCGCTTCTTCCGGGTCAGGCGCCGCTTTTTCCCGGCGGAACAAGCGGCTGAACCAGCCTTTTTTGGGCGGTTCCGGCTGCTCGTCGTCCCGCAGGTTCATCCTCTCCGGCACCTGCGCTACACTGGTGCTGAAAAAGGTGCGGAATTTTTCGTTTTGCTGCGCTTCCAGCTCCTCGGGGGTCAACTTATCCTTTTCGGTCAGACGCTTTTTTTCATTCGGCATCCTTGTCCCTCCCAATGGTATTCATAGAATCGGATCGCGGGCTTTGCTCAGCCCTGTGCAGCGGCGCGCTGGGATTGGATCTCGTACAGGATGATCCCCGCCGCCACCGAAACGTTGAAGCTGTCCACACCGGTGCCCACAGCGGCCATATCCAGCCGCACCACACCGTCACACAGCTTTTTGACCAGCTGAGACACACCGCTGCCTTCGCTGCCCAGCACCAGCGCGATGGGGCCGGTCAGATCGTTTTTGCGCAGGGGCACACCGTCCATGTCGGCGCAGTAAACAAACACGCCCTGCTCCTTCAGGCGGCGGATCGTTTCGCCGATGTTTGCCACCCGCGCCACCGGCAGCCGTTCGGCTGCACCGGCGCTGGACTTGATGACGGTGGGGGTCACGGCTGCGCCGCCCCGCTTGGGGATGACGATGCCGTGTGCGCCGCACAGCAGAGCGCTGCGCATCACTGCGCCCAGATTGTGGGGATCCTCGATGCCATCGCTCAGCACCAGAAAAGGCGGTTCGCCTTTGGCCTTTGCTGCGGCCAGAAGATCCTCCACCGTGGAATAGGAGATCTCACTGGCAAAGGCCGCCACTCCCTGGTGGCTCTCGGTGCCGGTGAGCTGGCGCAGCTTGTTGGGATGCACTCGTTTGACGGCGGCCCCGGTCTCTTTGGCCAGAGCCGTAAAATATGCGGCCACTGCGGGGGCCATGCCCTCCGCCAGCATGACAGTGTCCACGCCTGCACCGCTTTTCAGCAGTTCAGTGACCGGGTTTTTGCCATATACAAGGCTCTGGTTCTGAGCCGGCTGCTGCTCACACGCGCGGCGGGGGCGGCGTGCAGCGGTTGTTTCTTCCATGTCTGTTCTCCTTCCAGTTTTCTGCCGGTATTGCCCGGCAAAACGCCCCTGCCGGAGCGTTAAAGAACGGGATAATGATTCAGATTAAAGTATAACATAAGCCGTCCCGGTTTGCCATAGCCTGTGCGGTTTTTTCTTACATTCATCCCTGCACCGCTTTTTCGCCGGGGTTAGTCTGCCCGATGCTGATGCCGGATATCCGTCAATTCTGACGGGAAGAAAAGTTTTCAACATTCGGGCGCTATACACCGCGTAAAACCCCTCTTGAATTTTCCACTTGTTGAAAAGTCGGTGGAAAAAGTGCAAAAGTCCAGTCTTTGAGCCTGTTTTCCGTGTGGAATTCCACCTTTTCCACCGGGTTTTCCACCGTGCGCTTTCGACGAAAGGTTTTTTCCGCCGTACAGTTTGTAATTTTCAAGACAAAATTATGACAAAATTTCAAAGGCAGCGCTGTCCTCTTTTGCAATTTTCTCCAAGAACAACCTGACGAACGTGGAATCCTGTGGAAAAGCCTTGCCGCATTCCGGCGGACAGGGCCGACACGACAGTTTGTCTTGCAAAAAACAGCTGGAAAAGCGCCGCTTTGGATTGATTTTAGCCGCTGTTTAGGGTATACTGAAGGGGCAAACTGTTGTTTCCTGCGCACCGTGCGCAGGATCGACCCAAGCGCCGAAAAATGTGGAGGTAATTATAATGTTGGTAAACGCAACCGAAATGCTGCTCAAAGCCCGTGACGGCCACTACGGTGTGCCCCAGTTCAACATCAATAACCTGGAGTGGACCAAGGCAGTTCTCACCGCATGTGAAGAGATGAAGAGCCCCGTCATCCTGGGCGTTTCCGAAGGCGCCGGCAAATACATGACCGGCTATAAGACCGTTGCCGCAATGGTTCGCGCTATGGTCGATTCCATGGGCATCACCGTTCCCGTTGCCCTGCACCTGGACCACGGCTCTTATGAGGGCTGCAAGGCCTGCATCGAGGCTGGTTTCTCCTCCATCATGTTCGACGGCAGCCACTATCCCATCGACGAGAACGTTGCCAAGACCAAGGAGCTGGTCGCTCTGGCACATGCCAACGGCATGTCCATCGAGGCTGAGGTCGGCTCCATCGGCGGCGTTGAGGACGGCGTTGTCGGCACCGGCGAGATCGCTGACCCCGAAGAGTGCGCCAAGATCACCGCGCTGGGCGTGGACTTCCTGGCTGCCGGCATCGGCAACATCCATGGTGTCTATCCCGAAAACTGGAAGGGCCTGGACTTTGAGGCGCTGGACCGCATCCATAAGGCTACCAACAACATCCCGCTGGTTCTGCACGGCGGCACCGGCATCCCCGATGAGATGATCGCAAAGGCGATCAGCCTGGGCGTTTCCAAGATCAACATCAACACCGAGTGCCAGCTGGTCTTTGCCGAGGCTACCCGCAAGTACATCGAGGCTGGCAAGGATCAGCAGGGCAAGGGCTTCGACCCCCGCAAGCTGCTGGCTCCCGGCGCAAAGGCCATCGAGGGCAAGTGCAAGGAGAAGATCGAGCTGTTCGGCTGCGCTGGCAAGGCTTGATCGCTCTCACTCCACCAAAGCAGGATATCGCGGCCCTGCCGTCTGGGTTTTCCAGCGCGGCAGGGCCGCTTTTTTTGCGCCGCAAGGGAGCTTTCCGGTTTTTTCCTGCAAAAAGATACGGGATTTCAGGGTTTTTCGCGCCCGGTCAGAATTGTATTTGTCCCGGCCCTGTGCTAAAATAAAGGCAGCTTATAAGGAAGGATGTGCTGCATATGGCTGCACCGCAAAGGATCGACCCGCAGAGCTGGAAACAGGAACTTCCGGCTTTCCGGGAAAAAACAGAGGCGTTTTATAACGGCGAAGTGGATAAAATGGCATACAAGGGCTTTTCGGGCCTGTACGGAAGCTATGCCCAGCGAGGCGGCAAAGCCAGCATGCTGCGCCTGCGCATGACCGCCGGCCGCGTAACGCCCGCAAAGCTGGCATTTACCGCAAAAGCACTGCGGGAATACAACGTGGAAAAGCTGCACTTTACCACCTGCCAGACCATCCAGCTGCACGATCTGCAGGCAGATGCCGTCTGTTCGATCATGGAGCAGGCGTTGGATGCGGGCATCGTGACGCTGGGCGGCGGCGGTGATTTTCCGCGCAACGTGATGTGCTCTCCCCTGTCCGGGACACAAGCGGGGGAATATTTCGATGTTCTGCCCTGGGCAGAGCAGGCCGCCGATTACCTGATGCATTTTATCAAAGCAGAAAAAATGCCCCGCAAGCTGAAGGTGGGCTTTTCCAATTCTCCAGCCAATCTGACCCACGCCACCTATCGCGATCTGGGCTTTGCGGCTCGGCCGGATGGAACATTTGATGTTTACAGCGCAGGCGGTCTGGGCAACAATCCCCGCTTTGGCGTAAAAGTGGCCGAAGCGGTGGAGCCGGAGAAGATCCTGTACTATATCAAGGCCATGTGGCTGACCTTCCGCGCTTACGGCAATTACGAGAACCGCGGCAAAGCCCGCACCCGTTATATGCAGGAGGTCTGCGGCGGGCCGGAGGGCTACGCACAGGCTTATCAGCAGAAGCTGGCGGAGGTGTTTGCCTCCGAAGATCTGACCCTGCCCGCTCTGCCGCAGCAGCCCGCACCTGCGGGGGACAGCTCTGCCGCGCCGGAAAACCCCCGAGTAATGGCACAAAAACAGCCCGGCCTGTACACCGTGGCCTGGCATCCCATCGGCGGCCAGCCCAAGCCCGAAACCTTCTGCGCCGTAGCCGATGCCATCTGCGGCATGGGCGGTGCGGCAGAAATGCGTCTTGCCCCGGACGAGGGTGCCTATCTGGTCAATCTGACCGGTGCGCAGGCCGCACAGATACTGGCCTTGACCGAAAAAGACACCGCTCACAGCCTGTTTGAGACCTCCGTCAGCTGTATCGGCGCTTCCATCTGCCAGGTGGGTGTGCGGGACTCTCAGGCTCTGCTGTCCGCCAGCGTATCCGCCGTACGCGAAGCCGGCATCCCGGACGGCGCACTGCCTCAGATCCACATTTCCGGCTGTCCCTCCAGCTGCGGAACGCACCAGACCGGAGCCATCGGCTTTCGGGGCGGCGTGAAGTCGGTGGACAAAAAGCCGCTGCCCGCCTTCGTGCTGTACGTCAGCGGCAGCGACCGTCAGGGTCAGGAGACGATGGGCCGGGAGCTGGGTTCCATTTTGGAAGAACGTATCCCGGAATTTCTGGTAGAGCTGGGCAAGACCGTGGCCGCCGCCGGCATGAACTATTCTGACTGGGCCGCACAGGATCCCGCCGCCATGGAAAAAGTGGCTGCACCTTATCTGGTATAAAACGAACCGCATCATGCCCAAGACCGCAGGCCCTTTGCAGCAGGTCTGCGGTCTTATTTTCCGTTTTTATAAAAATCGGGAGAGATGGGCGTAAAGCAGCAGCCGTAAGGGGTGGGGTGGCTTTGCACACCGAATACCTCATCCAGCTTTCCGCTGTCCAGCAGGGCCTCCGGCCCGGCAAAGGCGACCAGATTTCCCTGTTCCATCAAGGCGATCCGATCGCTGTAGCGCAGCGCCATCGCCAGATCATGCAGCACCATCAGGATGGTCTTGCCCCCGGCGTTCAGGCTGCGGATCAGCTCCAGCAGCTCAAACTGCCGCCCCAGATCCAGATAAGTGGTCGGCTCGTCCAAAAGGATCAGATCGGTGTCCTGTGCCAGCGCCATCGCGATATACACCCGCTGGCGTTCGCCGCCCGACAAAGTGCGCAGCTCCCGCCCGGCCCAAGGCTCTATTCCAGTCTGACGCATGGCACGCCGGACGATCTCCCGATCCTCCGGACGCATCCGGCGGGAAAGGCCCAGATATGGAAAACGGCCGTGGCTCACCAGTGCCTCGACTGTGATGGAGGGTGTGCTTCGGGCCTGTGGCAGACAAGCCGCTGTGCGGGCCATCTGTTTGCGGTCAAGGCGGGCGGCTTCCTGTCCGTTCAGCAGAATTTTTCCGCTTTGCAGGGGCAGCTGCCCCGCAGCAGCCCGCAGCAGCGTGGTTTTGCCGCAGCCATTTGGCCCCACCAAAGAAGTCACGCTGCCTTGGGGGACGGTAAAGGTGATCTCATGCAGCACTTCCCGGCCATCGTATCCGGCCCGGACATGGTCAAATTCAATCATACAGACGGCTCCTTTTGCGGCGCAGCAGCAGATACAGCAAAAATGGCCCGCCCAGCAGCGAAAGCAGAATGCCTACCGGAAGCTCAAAGGGAGCAAACAACACGCGGGCCAGCACATCGCACAGAAGGACCAGGTCGGCACTGAGCAGCGCCGTGGCCGGGATCAGCCAGCACATTCCCCCGCCCACCAAACGGCGGGCCATATGCGGCGCCAACAGCCCCGCAAAGCCAAGCAGACCGCAAAAGCTCACCGCTGACCCAGCCAGCAATGCCGCAGCCAGCAATGCAAGAAACCGTGTTCGGCCTACAGACAATCCCAGTCCCGCCGCGATATCCTCTCCCAGCTGCAGCACATCCAGATCCGCAGCCAGCAGCAGAGCCAGCAGGAAACCGGCGGCAAGCCCCAGCGCGGCACGGCTGATGTTCGTAAAAGTCACACCGGACAGCGTCCCCAGCAGATAGGCGGTGCTGCCCACAGCGGCATCTGGAAACAACAGCTTGAGCGTGTTCATTCCAGCAGTCAGGATGCTGCTGACCGTCACGCCGGCCAGGATCAAAGTGGTGCGGGACAGCCCGGCCTGGGCCGCCAGCAGCCAGATAAACAGCGCCGCCGCCAGCGCACCCACAAAGGAGGCCGCAGGCAGCACAGCAGCCGTCCCCGGCAGCAGGGCGGAAATCGCCATGGAAGCAAAACCTGCGCCGGCATTGACGCCGATGACATTGGGACTGGCCATCGCATTGTTGAGCACTGCCTGAATCAGCGCTCCTGCCACACCCAGGGCTGCTCCGGCCAGAATCGCAGCCAGCGTGCGGGGCAGCCGCACATACCGCACGATTCGATACGCCGGGCTTACGGCGGCCCCACGCCCAACAAGTGCCTGCCATACCTGCAAAAAAAGCAGATCCTGGCTGCCGCAGCGCAGGCTCAGCAGGACTGCCGCCGCCAAAACTGCGGCCAGCGCTGCCAGAGCACAGAGATTTCGTTTTAAGGCGTTCTGCATCCGACGCCCTCCCTTCTTTTCTCCAGAGTATACCGGAAAATCGAATCAAACGCAATGGAAAGGAATTTATCATGCAAAAAAGCGTTCACACACTCACCGCTGCCGTTCTGTCGGCTGCTCTTTTGGCCAGCTGTGCTGCGCAGCCCACCCCGGCCGAATCTGCGGTTTCCCCTTCTTCTTCGTCTGCCGTATCCAGTGCCGCCTCCCAGACAAGCGGAATGGTTTTTATCGATGCTTTGGGGCATACGGTAGAGCTTGAAAGCTGGGAACGGGTCATCTCGCTTTATGGCTCCTTTGCGGAGACCTGGACGCTGGCAGGCGGTGAGCTGGTAGGCGTGACCCAGGACGCCGTAGAGGAACGCGGTCTGACCTTTAACAGCAGCGTTACCCTGGTGGGCAACGTCAAGACGCCCAGTTCGGAGGAGATCCTGGCGCTTGACCCGGATTTTGTAATTCTTTCCGCCGATATCGAAGGACACCTTGCGCTGGATGAGCTTTTGACCGTGGCCGGAGTGCCTCATGCTTATTATAGAGTGGACAGCTTTGGGGACTATCTTGCCATGCTGCGGCAGTTCTGCGATATGACCGGCCGGGAAGATCTGTATCAGAAGTACGGCGCAAACCAGCAGACCAGCATTGAAGGCATTCTCACTGCCGCAGAAAGCTGGGACGGCCCTCGTCCCACAGTGCTGCTGCTGCGGGCCTATTCCACCGGCGTCAAGGCAAAGGGAAATGATATTTTTGCCGGGCAGCTGTTGACCGATCTGGGCGCAGTGAATATCGTAAATCAGTATGAGAGTTTGCTGGAAGACCTGAGCATGGAGGAGATCATCGCCGCCGACCCAGAGTATATTCTGGTGGTGCCTATGGGCGCCAGCGAAGATGCCGCCGCAGCCTATCTCGCCGAACATTTTGAGTCCAATCCAGCCTGGGCTGGTTTGTCCGCTGTACAAAGCGGTGATTATCGTTTTCTGCCCAAGGATCTGTTTCATTATAAGCCCAACGCTCGCTGGGCCGAAAGCTACGCCACCCTTGCGCAGCTGCTCTATCCCGGCATTCAACTGCCCATTGCTGCATTGCAGTAATGGCGCTTCGACCCGCACTGCGTTGTGCGGGTCTTTTTTTGTTTCTTTCTTTTTTGTTCCT
>JBJERU010000105.1:0-4544 GCA_051882415.1 Faecalibacterium sp.
AGGAATATAAATTTTGACCTGAGCGCAACCTTTTCAGTTGCGAACGAGTCACACGGATGTTGGTCCCGGCTCCCATTTTCGCAGTGCTGCCCATGAGGACACGCACCTGACCGGAGCGCACCTGCGAGAACAGCGCGGCTTTTTTCGCCTCGGTGTCCGCAGTGTGGATGAAAGCGATCTCGTTCTCCGGGACGCCTGCGGCCACAAGTTTCGTCTTGATATCGTCATAAACGTTGAACGTGCCGTCCCCCTTTGGCGTGGAAAGGTCGCAGAACAAAATTTGGGTCAGCTTCTGTTCTTTCCCCTCCTCCCAGATGCGCAGAACGTTGCGGACGCAGGCATTCAGTTTGCTGTCCGGGTCATCCGGCAGCAGCGGATTCATGAGCCGCTGGTCCAGGCCGATTTTCCGCCCATCGTTGGTTATGCAAAGCATATTGTCCTCCGAGGGGTCCACCAGCTTCTCATGGACTTTGGCTGCACGCTCACTCAGGGACTTGACCATCTCCTTCTGGATCTCCGAGGGCTGGACCACAACGGTTTCAAACTTTGCCTCCGGCACCGGCAGATGGAGCTGGTCTGCGGTCTTGATATCCGCGGCTTCCTTGAACAGATTCATCAGCTCCGGCAGATTGAAGAACTTTGCAAACCGGGTGCGGGCACGATATCCGGTACCTTCCGGGGCCAGTTCGATGGAGGTGGTGGTTTCGCCAAACGTGGATGCCCAGCAGTCGAAATGCGTGAGCTTCTTTTGCTGGAGAGTGCTGTACTGGAGATAGCGCATGACCGTGTAAAGCTCAGTCATGGAGTTGCTGACCGGGGTGCCGGTCGCAAACACGATGCCGCGCCCGCCGGTGATCTCGTCCAGATAGCGGCACTTGCCAAACATATCGCTGGATTTCTGGGCTTCGCTGGTCGAAAGACCGGCAACATTGCGCATCTTTGTATAAAGGAACAAATTTTTGAACGAATGGCTCTCGTCAACAAACAACCTGTCTACGCCTAATTCTTCAAAAGTGACGACATCATCCTTGCGTTCCGCGGCGCGAAGTTTGTCCAGCTTCTGCTCCAGATTCTTGCGGCTCTTTTCCATCTGCTTGATGGTAAAACGTTCGCCGTTCTGGTATTTCAGCTCCATAATGGCGTTCTGGATCTCCTCGATCTGCTCCTGAATCAGGCGCTCCTGCCGCTCAAACGACAAAGGGATTCGTTCAAACTGGCTGTGCCCGATGATAACGGCATCGTAGTCGCCGGTCGCAATGCGGGCGCAGAACTTCTTGCGGTTGGCGGTTTCAAAGTCTTTTTTGCTGGCCACCAGCAGCCGGGCATTGGGATAGAGATGCAGAAACTCCTGTGCCCACTGGAGGGTCAGATGGTTGGGCACCACAAAAAGAGATTTCTGGCACAATCCCAACCGTTTGGACTCCATGGCGGAGGCAGCCATTTCGAACGTCTTGCCTGACCCCACCTCGTGCGCAAGTAACGTATTACCGCCATAAAGCACATGAGCAATGGCATTGCGCTGGTGCTCCCGCAGGCTGATCTCCGGGTTCATGCCCACAAAATGAATGTGGCTTCCATCGTACTCCCGGGGACGGGTGGAGTTGAACAGCTCGTTGTACTGTTTGACCAGCGCAGCGCGCCGCTGCGGGTCCTTCCAGATCCAGTTGGCGAAAGCATCCTTGATGGCCTGCTGCTTCTGCTGCGCCAGCATGGTGTCGCGCTTGTTCAGGACACGCCGGGGCTTGCCGTCGTCGCCCTCTACGGTGTCGTAAATGCGGATATCTTTCAGGTTGAGCGTTTCTTCCAGAATTTTGTAGGCGTTGGCGCGTTCGGTGCCGTAGGTTTCGCAGGAAGCAATGTCGCCTTTTCCCATGGCTGTTTTGCCCTCGATGCGCCACTCTGCGGTGAGCTGAGAAAACTTCACGTTGATGGAACGCCGCATATAATACGGGATGTGAAAAGTCTCCTCCATGAATTTCTTGATAACATCCGGGTCGATCCAGGTCGCGCCCAGCCGCACGTCAATTTCAGAGGCTTCCAGCTCCCGGGGCTGCGCTTTGGTCAGAGCTTCCACATTGACCGAAAATGCCGGGTCGGTCTCTGCCGCAAGCCGGGCGATGCGCAGCTTGTGCCGCACATTGCCGGAAAGATATTCGTCCGCCGTCTGCCAGCCCGCTTCCGGGTCGGTAGGGTCAGCGGCGGGGTCCTTGAAGATGACGCCGGACAGCTCGGAGGTGATGCGGTCATATTCGCCCGGTGTGCCCAGAAGCTGCGCCATATAGGGCAGGTCCACCTTGCCGCGCTCCCCGATGGAGACCGCCAGTGCTTCGCTGGGGGTGTCCACATGGTCGATGCTTTTTTCCGGGCGGATGGTGCGCCGGGTGAACATGGCGGCTTTGGACTTCAAAGCACCGTTTTCGTCCAGATTTTCCAGCGAACAGAGCAGATAATAGGAAGAATCATCCTCAAACAACCGACCGTTCTTCCGGTCGTTGAGCAGGCCATACTGCGCGGTAAAGCGGTCATAAGCATCGTTCAATGCCTGCTGGGTTGCCCTGATTTCCTCGTCTGGGGCATCGTTGAGCTGTGCGTCCATGAGGCTGCGGACGATCTGCCGCAGCCCGATCATACCGGTCACGCGGCCTTTGGCATTGTCCGAAAGCTCCACTGGGGTCATGACGGAGTTTTCCCGGTAGTATACTTCGCCGTCTACCAGCGTATAAGAGAAGTTTTTCACGTCCGGGTCAGCGGGCAGGACAGCGCGGGAGATTTCCGCATCCGCAATGTCTGGTACGGTGATTTCCTGGTACTGTCCCTCAAGATGCCGGATCGCCTCTGCAAGCTGCTCGGACAGTACCGCCCCCTCGATGGGCAGAACGGTGCTTTCCTCTCTGCCGTACTGGGTGCTTTCGGTGGATAGCTCGCCCAGGATCATCTCCGGGTGGTCCACAAAATACTGATTGATGGAGATTCCATTTTCGCTCTTACCCAGCTGCACCCATGCCGGTTCGCGGTCGATGGGGCGGTCGCGCTTTTGCAGGAAGATGATATCCGAGACCACGTCCGTCCCGGCATTAGCGCGGAACGCATTGTTGGGCAGACGGATCGCGCCCAGCAGGTCGGCGCGTTCGGCAATGTGCCTGCGGGCCGTGCTGTCCTTGCTGTCCAGCGTGTAGCGGCTGGTGACGAAAGCTACGATTCCGCCCGGCCTTACCTGGTCAATGGCTTTGGTAAAAAAATAATTGTGGATGCTGAAACCCAGCTTGTTGTACGCCCTGTCGTTGACCTTGTAGTTGCCAAACGGCACATTGCCCACTGCCAGATCGTAGAAATCCCGCTGGTCGGTGGTCTCAAAGCCCGCCACGGTGATGCTGGCATTGGGATAGAGCTGCCTTGCGATACGCCCCGTGATGCTGTCCAGCTCCACACCATACAGGCGGCTGGCCTGCATCCTTTCCGGCAGCATCCCGAAAAAGTTTCCCACGCCCATGCTTGGCTCCAGAATGTTGCCGGAGCGGAACCCCATCCGTTCCACGGCATCGTAGATAGCTCGGATCACGGTGGGGCTGGTATAGTGAGCGTTCAGGGTGCTGGCGCGGGCGGCGGCATATTCTTCTTCGGAGAGCAGGCCTTTCAGCTCGGTATACTCTTTGGCCCAGCTCTCCTTGTCCGGGTCAAAGGCATCCGCCAGACCGCCCCAGCCGACATACTGGGAAAGCACCTGCTGTTCTTCCGGGGTCGCGTTGCGGTGCTCGCGTTCCAGCGTGAACATCGTTTGGATCGCCTCGATGTTGCGGGCATATTTCTGCTTCGGCCCACCTTCCCCCAGATGGTCGTCTGTAATGCGGAAGTTCCGGGCGGGGATCTCCGGTGCATCCTCACGGAACAGGTGCGCGTTATCCTCCTGCTCCGATACGGCTTCCTCTTTGCTGCTGTGGTAGTCATCCAGAAGAACATCCGCCGCTTCCACCAGCTCCACAAAATCCAGTACGCGCAGCTCTTTCTCAATCAGCTCGCTCAGGGTGCCGCAGGCGTGGGTTTTTACCAACGTATCGTCCAGATACCACTCCAGCTTGTATTCATTCAGATCCACATAGACCTGAAGCGGCGTTTCATCGTCCGTCACGGTGGTATAAACGATACTGATTTTGGACAGGTCGGAAAAATCCGGCTCGGCATCGTACTCCTCCACGCAGAAGTCATGGATGAGCGCTTTGGCATACGCAAGTTCGGCTTCATCGGCGGCTGCTTCCTTAGCTTCCCGGACCGCGCTGTGCTGCTCCTGTTCCTCTGCCGTCAGGTAGCGCCCGGACTGGATCATCAGGTCGATATACTTTTCAATCGCAGCCCATTTCAGCTTGAACGGCTCCCGGACACCATGCAGAGAAAATTCCATCCCGGAACCGTTATAGGTGATAAAACCTCTCCGTCCATCCAGATAGGAGTGGCTGTACCCGCCGATGCCGTATTCCTTGGCCAGCGCTTTGGTGCGCTGCTTCCGGTCCGGCTGATTCTCGTAAAGCTGAAGAATGCGCTGCTTGCCG
>JBJERU010000106.1:0-23558 GCA_051882415.1 Faecalibacterium sp.
GAGCGCCACCTTGCCAAGGTGGAGGTAGCGAGTTCGAGCCTCGTCGGCCGCTCCAACGCGAAGCCGTCGCAGATGCAGGAATGCAGATGCGACGGCTTTTTTGTCGTATGCACAGGTCAGCCAGCCCTGGCTGACTTTTTTGATGCAAACGGCCCGGATCATTTATTTCGTTTTTCCGGGCACAAAAACGTTGTCCAGCGCTCCCGCCCGGGCCGCAAGCGAGGCCCGCAATGACAGAGAGCGGATCTCCGGCCCAAAATAATCCGCCTGCGCTGCATCAAAGCGAACGGAACGGCAGACGATGTCCACTGCTTCGTCCAAAAGGATGCACAGCTCTCGTTCGGATCTCCCCGCAAAGCACCCTGACAGCCGGGAAACATCCGCCTGCGAGAGGGCAAGTATCTGCGGCGGCCGCCCCAGAAGCGCCCGCCCGACCGCATGGGTCAGAACAGGCCCGCACAGATTGAGATAATCTTCTCTATGATCCGGAACGGCGTCCCGCAAAAACGCCTGGAGCACAGCAGGGTCAAAGCAACGAATAAAATCATTTTCCGTTTTCAGACGCCGGATATATTCCTGAATGTATTCGACTCCCTTTGTTTCCTCGGATACCGGAGCCAGCAGGGGATAGTCGATGCTGCACGGGATCTGATCGGCGGCGTAATCGACATCATACCGCTTGAAGAACATTCCCAGTTCCTGAACGGTATCCTTATAATAACCATTATCGATCTCCGGCGCAGTCAGACACAGCGCGTTCCAGGCACGAAATGCATCTTCCCTCCGTTTGTTCAGGATCGACTTCCCGTGCTGGATCAGCTGCCGGAAGTCGTTTTCCAGCAGGCATTCGGGTGTAAGCCTGTCCTCGCGCAGCACCACCGAAAGCGTGTATGCCAGCGAGGAAAGCAGCTCCTGCGCTTTTTCCGCGGAAAGGGAGGTGCTGTCTATCCCATTGTATTTTGCGGCCTGCCATTGCAGCAGCTGCCAGAGCTTTTGCAAAAACTTCTGCTGCTGCGCTGGTGAAAAGGACAGGCTCTGCATCTGTCCGTTTTTATTTTCTGTGCTGTTCAAAATAGATCCCCCGCTTCCTCCGTGTCCTGCGGGTCAAAGACCTCCCGCGCATAGCGGCGCAGATCGTCCAGCGATGTGGCAAGCAGATACTCCGCGCAGCCCTGTGCCCGGCCATGAAAGACTTTTTCCATCCATTCGATCAGCTCATCGTCCGTATAGCGTTCCTCTGCATCGCTTTTGAAGTAGTAAAACGCTTCCTGCAGCTCGGCCAGTGTGGAGACGTAATTGTGCGGGCTGAGATAGGGCGAATCGCAAAAAGCATCGATCAGCCGGGGCAGGATGCCGCCCGAAAACTCGATCCGCCCGGTGTTTTTCAGCGCGATCTGGCGGCACTCGATCAGCTCGTTGATCTCGTCCTCGCTCAGGCACAGCCCAAACTGCCCGCTCACTGCATTGCAATCGCGCAGTTCCTGCCTTGCAGCCTCTGTCAGCATCTGACTTTGCAGCGCCATCAGGCTGGATATCTCATTCATAACAGCACCTCCCTGGTCATGGATGACTTTTTCATCATACTAACATGCATTTTAAAATAGTTCAATGCTTGACAAACGTTTTAAAATGTAGTATGGCGCCGGGCAAAGCGCTGTCCGCACTGGGTTGACAGTATCCGGAAAGACCGCTATACTTAAAACCTGTTTTCCAAACCATTTCACACCGTCCATCCGGCGCACACTGGCGATGAAAACGGGTTCTTGTTCCGCAGTAAAGAATGTAGAAAAACCGGAAAAGGGCGGTTTCCGCCCGTAGAACAGGAGGAGAAAAGCGTGATCTTTGGCAAAACCATCAACCGCTATTATCTGCGCTATGGCCCGGTGCTGCTGCTGGGCCTGCTGGCACTGGTGATGGTGGATGTGATCCAGCTTAAAATCCCGGAGCTGTACCGGCTTGTCATCAACGGCGTCAATCTGGGTCAGGTGACGCTGGACGACCAGACCGTGGCCTTTACCCGGGAAGTGCTGATGCAGAATATCTGCCTGCCCATGATCGGCATCGTGGTGGCGATGGTGACCGGCCGTTTTTTGTGGCGTGTGTGCTTTTTTGGGGCGGCCATCCGGGTGGAGGCAGACCTGCGGGAGCGCATGTTTGATCACAGCAAGGATCTTTCCCAGCAGTATTACCAGGTAAATAAAGTCGGCAGCCTGATGAGCCTGTACACCAACGATCTGGACACCATCCAGGAGTGCTTTGGGGACGGTGTGCTGATGTTCTGCGATGCACTGGTGCTGGGCCTGATGGCGCTTTGGAAGATGTGGCGGATGGATCGCACCCTGACGCTGCTGGCGCTGATCCCGGCGGGCATCATGTTTGCGGCGGGCAGTCTTCTGGGACAGCTGCTGACCAAAAAGTGGGATAAGCGCCAACAGGCATTTTCCAGCCTGTCGGACTTTGCGCAGGAGAACTTTTCCGGCATCGCGGTGATCAAAGCCTTTGTCAAAGAGGTCAAGGAGCTGCACGCCTTCCGCAAGCTCAACCGGGAAAATGAGGAGATCAATGTCCAATATACCAGGCTCTCCACCCTGCTGGAGGTGCTCATCACGCTGTTTGTGGAGGCCATCGTCTGCGTCATTCTGGGGTATGGCGGCTTCCTTGTGTGGCATGGGCGGTTCAACGCGGGCCAGCTGGTAGAGTACATCGGTTACTTCTCGGCCATCGTCTGGCCCATTATGGCGGTGGCCATGCTCATCGAAAAGACCGCCCGTGGCAAGGCATCGCTGGCCCGCATCACCCAGCTGCTGGATGCGCCGGTGGATGTGGCCGACCGCCCCGGCGTGGGAGAGCTGAAAGCCCCCCGCGGCGGCATCGAGTTCCGGGGCCTGACCTTCCGATATCCGGGCGGAGAATACGATGTGCTGCGGGATGTTTCCTTTGCGGCGGCCCCCGGCGAGAGCGTGGGCATCGTGGGCAAGACCGGCGCGGGCAAAACAGCGCTGGTAGACCTGCTGCTTCGCACCTACAATGTGCCGAACGGCACGCTGTTTGTGGACGGTCAGGATGTGAACTCGGTGTCCATTCGTTCGGTGCGGGCCGCATGTGCCTATGTCCCGCAGGACAATTTCCTTTTCTCGGATACCATTGCGCATAATATCGCATTTGGCACGGACGGGGCCTGCCCGGAACAGATCGAGTGGGCGGCGCGGCTGGCGGACGTGCGGGATAACATCGTCGATTTCAAGGATGGCTTTGAGACAGTGCTGGGCGAACGCGGCGTGACCGTGTCAGGCGGCCAGAAGCAGCGTATCTCCATTGCGCGCGCCCTGCTGCGGGATGCCCCCATTTTGATCCTGGACGATTCGGTCTCGGCGGTGGATACCCGCACCGAAAAGGTGATCCTGGAAAATCTCCGCTCTGCCCGTGCGGGCAAAACGACGCTGCTCATCGCACACCGCATTTCCACCGTGGAGAGCATGGACAAGATCGTATTTTTGGAGGACGGCCGCGTGGAAGCGGTCGGCCCGCATGAGGAATTGTATGCCCGCTGCCCGGAATACCGCCGCATGGTGGATCTGCAGCGGCTGGAGGACGAGGAAGGAGGCCGGGCCGATGATTGAACTGAACCCGTTGCTGCTGGTGGGTGCGGTGGTGGGCACGGTGTCGGTGCTGCTGCTTGCCGCCTATGCCTCTGTCAGGGATAAAAAGGCCGAAATGGGGTTTGAGCGGAATCTGCCGGACGGCGAGATCATGCGCCGCCTGGCTGTTTATGCCCGGCCGTACCTGGGCCAGTTCGTATTTGTCGGTGTGCTGATGTTTTTTTCCATCGCATACGATATCCTTTCTCCGCTGCTCATCGGCTATATCGAGGAACTGGTGGTGGGGGATTTTGCCCTGCGCAGTTTGTATGTCTCGGTGGCGGTCTATGCGGGGATCCTGGTGTTCTCGATGGCAAGCACCTATCTGCAGGCAGTCATCCTGCAAAAGGTGGGCCAGCGCATCGTTTCGGATCTGCGCGAGGCTCTGTTCGTCCACATCGAGTCGCTTGCCCACGGACAGTTGAATGAGATCCCGGTGGGCAAGCTGGTCACTCGCGTGACCAACGATACCAACGCTATCTCGATGATGTTCACCAAGCTGCTTGTCAACTTTACCAAGAATATCTTCGTCATTTTCGGCATTCTGGCAGCGATGCTCTGCCTGAACTATGAGTTGACCCTGATGGTGCTCTGCTTTGTTCCCTTTGTTGTGCTGTTCACAGTGATCTTCCGCAAATTTTCCCGCCGGGCCAACCGCCGGGTCAAAAACGCGACCACCGACCTGAACGCATATCTTTCGGAAAACCTCTCTGGCATCAAGATCACCCAGATCTTTGGCCGGGAAGAGGCCAAGCGCGAGGAATTCAATGCCAAAAGCCGGGCGCTGGCCCGCTCCAAGCAGGAACAGATGTTCGTGTTCGGCGTGTTCCGACCGCTGGTGTATATGCTGTATATCTGCTCGATCCTGTGCCTGTTCTATCTGGGCGGCATGGGCTATCTGGAGGGGGTAAGCTTTTTGGGCCAGAGCATCAGCAGCGGCACCATCGTCACCTTTTATATGTACATCAATAAATTCTTCACCCCCATCCAGAACCTGGCAGAGCAGTTCAACTGGCTGCAATCGGCGATGGCCTCGGCGGAAAAGGTGTTCGCCATCCTGGATATGCAGCCTGCGCTGGTGGATGCACCGGATGCCGTTGAGCTGGAAGAGATCAAGGGCGAGATCGAGTTCCGGGACGTATGGTTCCAGTATGTGCCGGATGAGTGGGTACTGCAAGGCGTGTCCTTCCACGTCAGCCCGCGCCAGACCGTGGCCTTTGTGGGGGCGACCGGTTCGGGCAAAAGCACGATCCTTTCTCTGATCTGCCGCAGCTATGAGTTCCAAAAAGGTCAGATCCTGATCGACGGCATCGATATCCGTAAAATCAAAATCTCCTGTCTCCGCCGCCACTTTGGTCAGATGCTGCAGGATGTGTTCCTGTTTTCCGGCACGATCCGTTCCAATCTGATCCTGCGCGAGGAGAATATCCCCGATGAAGAGATCTGGCGGGTGTGCCGCTATGTCAATGCCGACCATTTTATCGCCCGCCTGGAGCATGGTCTGGATGAGGAAGTGAGGGAACGAGGCAATAACTTTTCGGCCGGGCAGCGCCAGCTGCTGAGCTTTGCACGCACCATCCTGCATAAGCCCAGTGTGATGATCCTGGACGAGGCTACCGCCAATATCGATACCGAAACGGAGCTTTTGATCCAGGATTCTCTTGAAAAAATGCGCTCGGTGGGTACGATGCTCATCGTGGCACACCGTTTGTCCACGATCCAGCACGCCGATAACATTATCTTCCTCTCGCATGGCAAGATCATGGAACAGGGAACGCACCAGCAGCTGCTTGCCGCCCATGACCGCTATTATCAGCTGTATACCCTGCAATATCATCGGGAACAGCTGCAGCAAAAATAAAGAAGAACCCCAAAAACAAAAATCTCAGGGAAGCCTTTCCCTGAGATTTTTTTTGCATCCTTTACGTCCCAAATCTTTGGCACACGCGTATGCGTGTGCCGTTTGAAAAGTTCTTTGCCCCGCTTTCTTTCAAGAAAGCGGGAGATCCCCAAAGTGGAAAATCCCGTCCCTGTCATGGATCTGCTCCGGCTTCGGTCTGCTGCGGGGGCAGCTGTTCGCACAGCAGGGCGGCAAGTCCACTATAGCGCAGATTCTGGCGGACATTGGAGAGCATACGGTTGATGGTATCGCGGCGTCCCGTAACGATGCACAGCCTGCGTGCGCGGGTGACACCCGTATAGAACAGGTTGCGGTAACACAGCCGGGGAGGGACCTGCGCCACCGGAAGGATCACGGCGGGGAACTCGCTGCCCTGGCTCTTGTGTACCGTAATGGCGTAGGCGATCTCCAGCTCGTTTAGATTTTCCGCCGGGTAGACCAGCCGCCGGTCATCCATGCGCACCACCATCGAGCGGGTGCGCATGTCGATGGATTCCACGATGCCGATATCGCCATTGTATGCGCCCACGCCCTGTTCGCCGCCGATGCGGTTCCAGACGATTTCATAATTGTTGCGCACCTGCATCACCTTGTCCCCCACGCGGAACACGCGGGAGGCGCTTTGAAGCTGGGGTTTGTTGAAGGCAGGGGGATTGAGCAGCTGCTGCAAAGCAGTATTCAACGCCTGAGTGCCGGTCGGCCCCAGCTTGGTGGGGCAAAGCACCTGGATATCCCGCACAGGGTCGAAGCCATAGCTGCGGGGCAGGCGGGTAGTTACCAGGTCGCACACCAGCTGCTGGCAGGCTTCGCCGTCCGATTCCAGAAAAAAGAAGTCATCCTCACGGCCGCCCTTTTTCAGCGGCGTTCCGGTGACGATGTTGTGGGCATTCTCCACGATCAGGCTGCGGGCGGCCTGGCGAAAGATCTCGTTCAGGCAGACGGTGGGCACCAGCTGGGAACGGATCACCTCGCCCAGGATGTTGCCCGGCCCCACGCTGGGCAGCTGATCCGCATCGCCTACCATGATGACCCGGCACCGATAGGGCAGCGCCGTCAGCAGCGCCTGGAACAGCCGCACGTCCACCATGCTCATCTCATCCAGAACGACCACATCGTATTTCAAAAGGTTCCTGGCGTTGTGGATAAAGCTGACCACACCCCCGGTGTAGTCCACCTCCAGCAGGCGATGGATGGTGCTGGCCTTGCGCCCGGTCAGCTCGCTCAGGCGCTTGGATGCCCGGCCGGTGGGGGCGCACAGCGCCACGCGGTCAGCCTGTTGTTCCAGCAGCTGCAAAATGGCGTTGACCGTGGTGGTTTTGCCGGTGCCCGGCCCGCCTGTCAGCACCAGACAGTTTTCCTGCATGGCCTTGCGGATGGCTTCCCGCTGGGCGGGCGCATAGGCAAACCCCTGGGTCAGCTCCAGGATCTGGATCTGCTTGTCCAGCCCGCGTACCTGGTGCTTTTCACGCCTGGACAGCAGAGCCAGCCGCTGTGCAATGTCCTCCTCTGCCGAAAGCAGATCGGGCAGATAGATGTATTCCATCCCCGCAAAGCTGCGGCTGTCCAGCAGCGAAACTTCCAGACAGTGTTCCAGCGCAAAGGCCAGCTTTTCCGCAGGCTGGTGCAGAAAGCCCGCAGCCGTTTCCAGAAGCTGGGCACGGGGCAGACAGGTATGGCCGTTGTTGGCGTTGTGGCGCAACGTGCGCAGCAATGCGGCTTCCAGCCGCTGAGAACAGTCGCCCTCCATGTGATAATACTGCGCGATACTGTCTGCATGCCGGAAATCCAGCTGCAGCGGCTCGCCGCACAGCAGATAGGGATTGGATGCAATGGCCTGCATCGCTCCCGGCCCAAACGCACGGAACACCTCCATGGCGCGCCTGGGGCCGATCTCGAACTGGGCCAGATAAGCCACCAGCTCCCGCATGCCGAACATCCGCTTGAATTCCTGCTGGATGCGGTCGGCCTTATCCGGGCTGATGCCCGGGATCTCGGCGGCCAGACGAGCGGGATCGTTGGCGATCACGTCCAGAGTCTGTGCGCCGAACTTTTTCAGGATCTTCTGGGCGGTGCTTGGGCCGATGTAGGGCAGCGACCGGCTGGACAAAAAAGCATACACAGCCTCGGCATCTCTGGGCATGTCGGTCTGGCACTCCTGCGCATGGAACTGGCGGCCATAGGTGGCATGGTTTTCGTAATGGCCGCGGCAGACGACGCTTTCGCCCGTGTGCAGCTCTCCCACCACGCCGCACACTACGATCAATTCCCCTTTGCCCGAAAGCTCGAACACCGTGTAGCCGTTGTCGGTATTTTCAAAAATAATGTCCTCCACTGTGCCTTCCAGCTGCTCCAGTTCGGGAGCGCCGTTTTCTTCCAGCTGCGCCACAGCATCCGCCTCCTTACCGTTTGGAACCTGTTTTCCATTTCATACCGTTGGAATAGCCTTTTCCGGCACACGCTGACCGGGAAAGCAGATTCTTAAAATAGATTATCAGCCTACAGTATAACCGTTTTGGCCCGGTTTGTAAATCGGGGCAGGACAGGCTCCGGCCGCCGGAATGGGTCAAACCCCTGCAAAAATCTATACTTTTTGGCGGGGTTGTGTTATACTATAAAATACCTGCTTTGCGGGTATGGCCCGATTTCCCGGCCGCGGGGCCTGCGCCCACAGCGGCGGACACAATAGAGGATCCAAGAGAAAGGAAACGTATTTATGGCACAGAACGATATCGGTATCGATCTTGGTACCACAACGATCATCATCGCCCAGCAGGGCAAGGGCGTGGTGCTCAACCAGCCCAGCGTGGTGGCGGTGGACACCCGCAAGAACTCGGTGCTGGAGGTAGGCGACAAGGCGCTGGCGATGGTAGGCCGCACCCCCAACTACATCTCCGCGACCTTTCCGCTGAAGGACGGCGTGATCAGCGATCATACCATGACCCGGGAGCTGATCTGCCGCTTTGTCAATCAGGTCTACAGCTCCCACATGGTAAAGCCCCGCGTAGCGGTATGTGTGCCCGCGGCTATCACCGGCATCGAGAGCGACGCCGTGGTGGAAGCTGTTGTGGCAGCGGGCGCGCGTCAGGTCTATCTGATCGACGAGCCTATCGCGGCGGCGTTGGGCTCCGGTATTGACATCACTGTGCCGGAGGGCCGCATGATCATCGACATTGGCGGCGGCACCACCGATATTGCGGTGCTTTCGCTGGGCGGAAAGGTGCGCGCCACCAGCGTGCGCGTGGCGGGCAATCACTATGACGACGAGATCCTCAAGCATGTGCGCAGCAAGTACAGCATCGCCATCGGCCAGCGCACCGCCGAAGAGCTGAAAAAGCATGTGGCCTGCTGCCCCCAGAAGGCGGATTTCAACGAAACGATGGAGATCAAGGGCCGCAGCCTGCTCACCGGGCTTCCGGTGCGCGTAAACGTTTCCACCAGCGATCTGTACGAGCCGGTGACTATGCTCAGCGAGCAGATCGGCACCGCAGCACATCAGGTGCTGGAAAAGACCCCGCCGGAGCTGGCGGGCGATATCTTCCGCAATGGTGTGGTGCTGACTGGCGGCGGCGCACAGCTGCACGGTCTGCCGGAGTATCTCAGTCAGGAACTGAAGGTGGAAGTGACCGTTTCGCCCGATCCGGTGAACTGTGTGGCCCTGGGCACCGCAATGAGCCTGGGCCTGGGCGACAAGCTGGAAACCGGATTTACGGATGCCACGCCCCGCATTGGGCGGCGCTGAGACGCGGCGGGCAACAAATTTCCATCCGTCTGCAACCAACTCTATCGGATGATTTTTGGCGGTATTTGTTGAACCGGGATAAAAAATACGGTATAATATCTCTGAAATGGAAATTGTGTCCTATGCGCATGCACGGGGCGCTGTCCGAGAAATGCGCTCTGCGGGGCGCAAATAAAGCAATAGGAGGATCACCATGAATTTGGGTTATGATCTGGTCGTTACCTTCACCGGTATCACACTCGTGTTTCTCATTCTCGTTTTGCTGATGGCGATCATCATGCTGGAAAGCAAGATCTTTGCCGCGGCAGATGCCAAGCGCAAGGCTGCCAAGGAAGCCAAGCCCATGCCGAAGCCCGCAGCCAAGCCTGCGGCGGCTCCGGCCAGGTCTGCAGCGGCTCCGGCTCCGGAGGTGGAGCCTGGCATCCCGGCCGAGGTGGTGGCGGCCATCGCAGCAGCCATCCATGCGCTGGGCAATGGAAAGTATACGCTCAAGGCTGTGCGCCGCGGACGCAATGGCTGGAGCAAGGCGGGCGCGGATGACACCACCGCACCATTTTAACACAGGAGGAAGAACATGACACAGTTTATTGATACTCTGGTCGGTATTTTCCAAACTTCGGGTTTTTCTCAGTTTGCCCAGCCGGGCGGCTGGCAGTATGCGGTGATGATCTGCGTAGGCTGCTTTCTGCTGTATCTGGCGATCGTCAAGGAATATGAGCCGCTGATCCTGCTGCCCATGGCCTTTGGCATGATCCTGGCAAACCTGCCCGGCAGCGGAATCATTCACATGCAGTATTTTGTCGGCGATGGCTTGCAGCATCCGATGTGGACCGAGATCCTGAACAATGGCGGTCTGGCGGATATGCTGTACATGGGCGTCAAGCTGGGCATCTACCCGCCGCTGATCTTCCTGGGCATCGGCACCATGACCGACTTTGCCCCGCTGATCTCCAACCCCAAGAGCCTGCTGCTGGGCGCAGCGGCACAGTTTGGCATCTTTGGTACTTATCTGGGCGCACGTTTGCTGAGCGCTACCGGCCTGGTGGATTTCACCCAGAAGCAGTCCGCTGCCATCGCCATCATCGGCGGCGCCGACGGCCCCACCGCGATTTTCGTTACCTCGCGCCTTGCGCCGGAGCTGCTGGGCAGTATTGCTGTGGCGGCATACAGCTACATGGCGCTGGTTCCGGTCATCCAGCCGCCCATCATGAAGGCTTTGACCACCAAGAAAGAGCGCACCGTTGTGATGAAGCAGCTGCGCACCGTGTCTAAGACCGAGAAGATCATCTTCCCCATCATGGTCACTATCGTGGTTTCCCTGATCGTGCCGGATGCCGCCGTTCTGGTCGGTATGCTGATGCTGGGCAATCTGATGAAGGAAAGCGGCGTTGTGGATCGTATCCAAAAGACTGCGGGCAATGAGCTGATGAACATCATCACGATCTTCCTGGCCCTGTCGGTCGGCTGCACTACCAGCGCAAATACCTTCCTGAACTCCCGCACCCTGTTCATCATCGTGCTGGGCCTGATCGCATTTTCGTTTGGTACCGCAGCAGGCGTCATCTGCGGCAAGGTGATGTACAAGCTCACGGGCGGCACGGTCAACCCTCTGATCGGCTCCGCCGGCGTTTCTGCCGTTCCGATGGCTGCCCGCGTGTCCCAGAAGGTGGGCCAGAGCGAGAATCCCCAAAACTTCCTGCTGATGCACGCTATGGGCCCCAACGTGGCTGGTGTCATCGGCTCCGCTGTTGCAGCCGGTATCCTGATCAACATCTTCGGCTGATTGCTGTACAATATTGTTTCCGGCCCGCGGCGCAAGCTGCGGGCTGGATTTTATTTTTTCGTTTATTTTCCCGCTTTTTGAAAAAAGCGGGGCAAAAACTTTTTGATCGGCCCACATTGCATGTGGGCCAAAGCTTTTATGCGCATAGGGCAGCTTCTATCCTGTTTGTAAGGCCCGGGCGGGCTATGGGGCGATGGGTGAACTGTACGCCCAAAATTCTTCGTCTGACTTTTTGGATTTTGCGGTTTTGGAAAGACGAAATCAGAAAGGGGATTTTCCGGCACACAAAGCAAATTTACAGAAAATTCATGCAAAACACTTTGTCTGGTCGCGCTTTTATTTGACGCGGCCACCCATTTAGTGGTATGATATAAATATCTGTGCGGCAGGGCGCTGGTTCTGCCGCCGAAATATGCATCTTCTCCCGGCGCAGCTGCGCCGGAGTTTCGACAAACGATTTGAGCAATTGATCATGAGGTGAATGGAATGTCCCTTGCTGAAAAACTCTTTGGCAGTTTCTCTGACCGGGAACTGAAAAAGATCAACCCGATCACAAAACGGGTGCTGGCGCTGGAAGACAGGTATCAGGCGATGTCCGATGCCGAGCTTCAGGCCCAGACCCCTGCGTTCAAACAGCGCCTGGCCCAGGGCGAAACGCTGGATCAGATCCTGCCGGAAGCCTTTGCCGTCTGCCGCGAAGCCGCATGGCGTGTGCTGGGCATGAAGCATTTCCCGGTGCAGGTCACGGGCGGTATCGCCCTGCACCGCGGCTGCATCGCTGAGATGCAGACCGGTGAAGGCAAGACTCTGGTGGCCACGCTGCCCGCCTACCTGAATGCTCTGACCGGTCAGGGCGTACACATCGTCACAGTCAACGACTATCTGGCCAAGCGCGACAGTGAATGGATGGGCAAGCTTTACCGCTGGCTGGGCCTGTCGGTCGGCCTGATCGTCCAGGGCCTGGACGGTGACAGCCGCCGCGCCGCTTATAATTCGGATATCACCTATGGCACCAACAACGAGTTTGGCTTTGACTATCTGCGCGACAACATGGTGACGTATAAGACCAATATGGTGCAGCGCGGCCATGCCTATGCCATCGTGGACGAGGTGGACTCCATCCTGATCGATGAAGCCCGCACCCCGCTGATCATCTCCGGCCGCGGCGAGGACTCTTCCAGCTTGTACACTCAGGTGGATCGCTTTGTCCGCACTCTGCGCAAGAGCGTGGTGGTCGAGCTGGAGGATAAGGTCTCGACCGAGGAACAGGCTGTGGACAGCGATTATGTTGTGGACGAAAAGCATAAGACCTGTACCCTGACCGCCAACGGCATCCGCAAGGCGGAACAATATTTCAAAGTAGCGAATCTGGCCGATGCCGAGAATATGACCCTGTCGCACCACATCGACCAGGCCATCAAAGCCTACGGCGTGATGAAACGGGATATTGATTATGTGGTCAAGGACAGCGAAGTGCTCATTGTCGATGAGTTCACCGGCCGCCTGATGATCGGCCGCCGCTACAACGAGGGCCTGCACCAGGCCATCGAAGCCAAGGAAGGCGTGAAGATCGCCGCCGAGAGCAAGACTCTGGCGACCATCACCTTCCAGAATTATTTCCGCATGTACCAGAAGCTGGCGGGCATGACCGGTACGGCCAAGACCGAGGCTGTGGAGTTCACCGAGATCTACGGCCTGAATATCGTCACGGTGCCCACCAACCGCCCTGTCCAGCGCAAGGACAATCCGGATGCAGTGTACAAGACCATCAACGGTAAATATAACGCCGTGATCCGGCAGGTGATGGAATGCCACAAAAACGGCCAGCCTGTTCTGGTGGGCACGGTCAGCGTGGAAAAGAGCGAGATCCTGGCTAAGATGCTCCAGCGTTATACCCGCGATTTCAATGTTCTGAACGCAAAGAACCACGAGCGCGAGGCAGAGATCGTTGCGCAGGCCGGCAAAAAGGGTGCGATCACCATCGCCACCAATATGGCGGGCCGCGGCACGGACATCATGCTGGGTGGCAACGCCGAGTTCATGGCCAAGGCACAGATGCGCAAGGAGCATTTCTGCGAAAATCTGCTGAATCCTGATGCCCCGCAGGACGCTCTGCCCGCCGAGGTGGAGATGCTGCTGACCGAGGCAAACGGCCACGGCGAAACGGACGATGCCAATATTCTGGCAGCGCGCAAACGTTTCGATGAGCTGTATGCTTCCTATAAGCCGAAGATCGAGGCCGAAGCTGCCGAGGTTCGTGCTGCGGGCGGTTTGTATATCATCGGCACCGAGCGCCATGAGAGCCGCCGCATCGACAACCAGCTGCGCGGCCGCTCCGGACGCCAGGGCGATCCGGGTGCGTCCCGCTTCTACCTCAGCCTGGAGGACGACCTGATGCGTCTGTTTGGCGGCGACCGCGTCCAGAGCCTGATGGGTACCCTTGGCATCGACGAGGATACCCCCATTGAAAACCGCATGGTCACCAGTACCATCGAAAGCGCCCAGAAAAAGCTGGAAGGCCGCAACTTTGAGATCCGCAAGAACGTGCTGAAATACGACGATGTGATGAACCAGCAGCGCGAGATTATCTATGGTCAGCGGCGCAAGGTTCTGGACGGTGAGGACATCAGCGCCGAGATGCACAACATGCTGCGCGACAACGTGGATTCCAGCTGCAAGCAGTTCCTGTCCGGCGATGTGAAGGACGAGTGGGATTTTGGTGCGCTGCGCCGCCATTATCTGGGCTGGCTGACCACGGATGCAGACTTCCATTATACGGTGGCGGATTTTGACAGCATCTCGGCAGAGGGGATCGCGGATATGCTCTACAATCGCGGGATGCAGATCCTTCAGGCAAAGGAAGTGCGCTATGGCGCGCCGCTGATGCGTGAGCTGGAACGTATCTGCCTGCTCAAGTGTGTGGATCGTCTGTGGATGGATCATATCGACAACATGGATCAGCTGCGTCAGGGCATCGTTCTGCGCGGCTATGGTCAGAAGGATCCTGTGGTCGAGTACCGCATCGAGGGCTTTGACATGTTTGACCAGATGGTGGATTCCATCCGGGAGACCAGCATCAAGATGCTGCTCACCATCGAGGTGCGGCAGGCCGGCGCAGCGCCCAAGCGCGAACAGGTGGCCCGTCCCACCGGCGAGGGCTTTGTGCCCGGCAACGGTGCGCCCGGCGTCAAGAGCGCACCCAAAGGCCAGACTGTGCGGGTGATCAAGATCGGCCGCAACGACCCCTGTCCCTGCGGCAGCGGCCAGAAGTGGAAAAAGTGCACCTGCGCCCAGTATCATCCGGAGCAGGGCGGCGCACAGCAGTAAAGGCGGGGCATCCGGCCGATGCTGCGGCAAAAACGGATGCCGATGCAATGAACAAAGGCACACGCTGGAGAGGCTTCCGGTGTGTGCCTTTGTTGCACTTGAGGCGCAAAAAACGGCATGCGCAGCTGCGCATGCCGTGGAGAACACGTCTTATGCGAGTATTTCGGGCAGTTCGCTCAGATGGTCGATGACCGTGCGGCACACGGCGGAAAGCCGCTGGCGGGACTGATGCCCGCCGGTGTACAGCACACACCGTGCGCTCAGCGCGGCGGCAACTTCTGCGTCGTGGGTGGAATCGCCCACCATTACAAGATTTTCCGGGGCAGGGGATTGTGCGTGCAGCCAGTCCAGCCCGGCCTGCACCTTGCTCACGCCGTAAATGTCCGAAAGGCCGAGCAACTCGTGAAAGTAGCCTTTCAGACCCCGCAGGGATACCTGCTCGATCAGGGTATCCCTGCGGGAGGCGGACAGGATCACCAGCTGCCAACCGCTGTGGCGCAAAGCGTCCAGCGTGGCGGCGGCATCCGGATAGGGGCGGCAGCCGCCCTCTCCGGCATAATACAGCTCCATATAGCGGGCGGCCAGCACAGGATAGGGATGGCGGGAAAAATCAAACCCGGCCCGGATGTAATATTCCTCGATGGGGAACCCGAAGATCTCCCGGTATTCCGCCAGGGAATAGCGCTGCGGATATCCAAACTCCGTCAGCAGCTGGTTCAGGCATTGCAGCGAAAAATCGACATCGTCCAGCAATGTCCCGTTCCAGTCCCAGAAAAGCACCCCTTTAGGCTGCGGCATGGACGGCCTCCTGTTCCGAAGCGTTACGGCTCCCCGATAAAAATCTTGCGCAGGGACGGATTGGATTCGATCAGCCGCACCAGCAGCACGCCCAGAACGGTGCAGCTGATCAGCTCGCCAACGCCCACCGAAGCACCGGTGGCCAGATAGACCAGCCACACCGGGGCGCTGCTGTAAGCGGGATCCATAAAGAAATAGGTAATCTCAAAGCCGATGATCACGGCGTTGAAGAGAACCGGCGGCAGCGAGGCCGGGAGCGCCAGACCTTTGATGCGCACATTGCGCAGCGCATAGGTGACAAGGCAGGCCAGCAGAGTGGCCGCTGTGCCAAACACCGCGTCGATAACAGAGGAGGCCAGCAGATTGGACAGGAAGCATCCCAGCGTCACGCCAAAGATGTATTCCGCGCCGAACACAGGCAGCAGGCACAATGCTTCGGCCACCCGCACCTGGACAGGGCCATACGAGAAGGGGGCCAGAACCAGGCACAGCGCCACATAGATCGCGGCGATGACAGCAGAACGGGCCAGTTTGCGGACAGAGATTTTCTGATTCATATACAATACTCCAGCGGATGATTTTGACCGCGCGGGGACCGCCAGCCGCCCGCGGGTTTGGCCCGGTGCTGTTCGAGAAGCACCGGGGAGCCTAAAATCCTAAGTTGCTCTTGCCGCGCCAAGGGCGCAGTGTATTGGATTATAGCAAAGTTTCTCCTTTTTTGCAAGAAGGCGGTTTGGCCCGCGGTACAGCGGGGCACTTTTTTGCCCCTGACCCTGTGCAACCTTGCGCAAATGTGATATACTATATCCTGATATTTTGTGTTTTGGATTCTCCCGCGTTTTGCGGGGATAGAAAGGTGTAACTTCATGCCAAAAGATTTGCAGCAGGAATTTTGCGCCCTGCGCGATACTTATATCGAAAAACAGTTCGGCCGACTGAACGAGATGCAGCGTCGGGCGGTGTTTGCCACCGATGGCCCCCTGCTGGTGCTGGCGGGCGCGGGCAGCGGCAAGACCACGGTTCTGGTCAACCGCATCGCCAATCTGATCCGATTCGGCTCGGCGCATGGTTCAAAAGAAACGCCGCGCCCTGCCACCGAGGAGGATGTCAAAGCTCTTCGCACAGCGCTTGAGACCAATACCGAAGCACCCTTCTGGCTGGGCGGGATGCTGCGCCGCAACGCGCCCCGAAGCTGGAATGTGATGGCCATCACCTTCACCAATAAAGCCGCCGGAGAGCTGAAAGAGCGTCTGCGCCGGATGCTGGGCGGCGAGGAAGGGGACGAGGTGTTTGCGTCCACCTTCCATTCGGCCTGTGTGCGCATCCTGCGCCGCTGGGCAGAGGAGCTGGGTTATCCCCGCAGCTTTACCATCTACGACACGGACGACGCCCAGCGGGTGATGAAAGCCGTGTACAAGGATCTGAGCATCGATGAGAAGTTTTTCCCCGTCAAAAGCGCGATCGGCCAGATGAGCCGCTGGAAGGATCAGTTGGTCAGCCCGGTTCAGGCGATGCAGTCTGCCGGTACCAACACCAAGCTTTCCACTGCGGCCAAGGTCTATGCCGCTTATGAAAAGCGCCTGCACGAAGCCGGGGCCTTCGACTTTGATGACCTGATCTATTATACGGTCCAGCTTTTGGAAGAGCACGACGAGGTGCGGGACTTTTACCGCACAAAGTATCGTTATCTGCTGGTAGACGAGTATCAGGACACCAGCGTGGCGCAGTTCCGGCTGGTCAGCCTGCTCACCGGGCCGGAAAAGAACATCTGCGTGGTGGGCGATGATGACCAGAGCATCTACCGCTTCCGGGGTGCCACCATTGAGAATATCCTGAACTTCGAGCGCTGCTTCCCCGGTGCAAAGACCATTCGCCTGGAACAGAATTATCGTTCCACCTCCAATATCCTGAATGCGGCAAACTGCGTCATTGCGCACAATACCGAGCGCAAGGGCAAGACCCTGTGGACCGACAACGGCGAAGGAGAGCGGGTGCAGGTATATCAGGCGGAAAACGAGCAGGACGAGGCCATGCACATCGCGGATGTCATCGGCCAGCACCTGAAAGAAGGCGGGAACCTTTCTGACCATGCGGTTCTTTACCGCATGAACGCCCAGTCCGCCCCCATCGAAAATTACTTCACCCGTGCGGGCATCCCCCACAAGATCGTGGGCGGCCAGCGCTTCAACGACCGCAAGGAGGTCAAGGACATCCATTCTTATATGTCCATTCTGGCCAACCACCGGGACGATGTGCGGCTGCGGCGCATCATCAATGAGCCTGCCCGCAAGATCGGCCCCACTACGGTGGAGGTGATTGCGGATCTGGCCGGGCAGGAGGGGCTGCCCATGCTGGAGATCATTGCGCGGGCCGATGAGTATGCGCGGCTGTCCCGCAGCCTGGCCCCGCTGTATAAGTTCTATCAGATGTATCAGTCTTTGCAGGAAAGCCTGGAAACGAAGCCACTGGATCTGTTTGCACAGGACGTGATCGAAAAAACCGGCTATCGTAAGATGCTGGAGGATGAGGCTGCCAAGGGCCATGAGGATGCCGCTGACCGCATCCAGAACCTGAGCCAGCTGGTGAACAATGTCAAGGCGTACTGCGATGCCAACGGTGTGGATGCCACGCTGGAAGGATATCTGGAGGATATTGCTCTGATCAGCGATATCGACAGCTACAACGAAAGCGCCGATCAGGTGGTGCTGATGACCATCCATTCCGCCAAGGGCCTGGAGTTCCCCTATGTGTTCCTTATCGGTATGGAGGAAGGCGTGTTCCCCGGCGCGATGAGCTGCTACTCCGAAGCAGACATGGAAGAAGAACGCCGGTTGGCCTATGTCGGCATCACTCGGGCCAAAAAGGAGCTGTATCTCTCGAACAGCGTCACCCGGCTGCTCTACGGCCAGACCCGCCGCAACGAGCCAAGCCGCTTTCTGAGCGAGATCGACCCCGACTTTCTGGAGGAAACACGCAGCCCCTCGCTGGAGCGTCCCCGCTCCGGGGGATGGGGCGCGGGCTATGGCTATGACACAGTGCCCGGCGGAGCTTCGGGCTATTCCGGCCCGTCGGGTTATGGCCGCAGCGCAGATTATGGCTCCCGCAGCCCCTATCTGGATCGCGGCTATAACGCGGCAGAGAGCCGTTCCGGTTTTGGCAGCGGCTACAGTGCACCCCGCCCGGCGGCCCGGCCTGCCGGGGGACAGGCCGGCGGCTTTGGCAGCAGCTACGGCCGCCCGGCTGCGTCCAGCGCCCCTGAAAAGCTGGTCAGCTTTCCCGGCGGGCCTTCCAGCGCGCCGCGTCCGGCCGCGCCCGGCCCAAAACACTATGAACCCGGCGATATCGTGGAACATAAAGTATTTGGCCGCGGAAAGGTGCTGCGCGTGACCCGTGCGGCGGGTGACTTTATCGTGGAGATCCAGTTTGACAAAGTCGGCATCAAAAAGACGATGGCGAACTTTGCCCCGCTGACCAAAGTATCTTCGGAGGAATAACGATCATGATGACAGTTCGTCTTATTGCCCATACGCCCGAGCCGGAAAAGGTGGTGGCTGCCGCAGCAAAGCTGTGCTATTCGGATGCACACATCACCGATCTGCTGGACGGCCTGAATGAGGAAAAGACCGCCCGGTTCCTGTCCATGCTCAACGATCTGGGACATGCCAGCCCCACCGAGCATGCCAGCTTTACCTTTGGCGTGGAAGGAGTCAGCCGCAGCCTGCTGGCCCAGATCACCCGCCACCGCATCGCGTCCTTCAGCGTCCAGAGCCAGCGCTATGTGCGCCTGGACGATTTCCGCTATGTGATCCCGCCTGAGATCGAAGCCGTGCCTGCCGCAAAGGAAGCCTTTCTTGCCAGCATGCAGGAGGATGCGGCGCGTTATCTTCAGCTGGCGCAGGAGCTGGAACAGGCTCATACAGCCCGCCTGATGGCCGACGGCGTACCCGAAAATCTGGCCCGCGCCAAAGCGGAAAAGCTGACCAATGAGGATGCGCGCTTTGTGCTGCCCAATGCCTGCGAGACCAAGATGGTGCTGACCATGAACGCCCGCGAGCTGAACGCGTTCTTCCGTCTGCGCTGCTGCGAACGCGCCCAGTGGGAGATCCGTGCTCTTGCGCAGGAGATGCTGCGGCTGGTGCTGCCGGTTGCGCCGCATCTGTTTGCGCAGGCAGGCCCGGCCTGCGTGTCCGGGCCATGTCCGGAGGGCAGGATGTGCTGCGGCAAAGCTGTGGCGGTGCGTGCGGCCTATGCCGTGCTGAAAAAGGGGGCCGCCGCAAATGCCGCAGATTGAGTGCAAAGGCCGTCTGCTGGTGCTGGAAGGGCTGGACGGCAGCGGCAAGGCTACCCAGGCCAGGCTGCTGGCCGAGGCTCTGGCCGCACAGGGCCGCAGGGTGCGCAAGATCACCTTTCCGGATTATGAAAGCGATTCCAGCGCGCTGGTACGGATGTATCTGGCCGGAAAGTTCGGCGCCAGGCCCGACGATGTAAACGCCTATGCCGCCTCCAGCTTTTTTGCAGTGGATCGGTACGCGGGCTATAAAATGGACTGGGGCCGCTTTTATGAGCAGGGCGGTGTTTTGATCGCTGACCGCTACACCACCTCCAACGCGGTGCATCAGTGCTCCAAGCTTCCGCCCGAACAGTGGGACAGCTTTCTGGACTGGCTGTTCAGCTATGAGTTCGGACTGCTGGGCCTGCCCGCGCCGGACAGAGTGATTTATTTGCAGGTGGATCCTGCTGTGAGCCAGCAGCTGATGACCGGCCGCTACCACGGGGACGAGAGCAAAAAGGACGTCCATGAAAAAGATCTGGAGTATCTGGCCCGCAGCCGCCGCGCCGCGGAATACTGCGCCCAAAAACTGGGCTGGCAGACCATTTGCTGCACGCGGGAAGGGCAGATGCGCAGCATAGAAGAGATCCATGCAGAGGTCTGTGCACTGGCGCAGAAAATTCTGTAAAATGCAAAAATCCGTATATTTTCAGCCAGAGGGGGTAAATGAACATGTACCGTTTGATGCGGCCGTCCGACCGGGCGGCAGTTACGGCGCTGTGGCAGCGTGAGCGCGGCGGGGACGCTGCCTTTGTGGAAAAGGTGATCGACACCTTTGCCGGAGCGCAGAACATCTATGTCGCGGAGGAAAACGATGCCATCGAAGCCTGTGCCATGGCCGTTCCGGTCACGCTGAAAGGGCGGCAGGGAAATTATCTGTATGGTCTGTGCGGACAGGGGAGCCTGATCCTGGCGGGTCTGGTGGATCATCTGTGCGCACAGCAGAAGCTGCGCGGCCGGGGCTTTACTGTGACCATTCCTTCCAGCGGGGCCAGAGGCGCACTGCTGGCCGAAAAGGGATTTGCGCGTGCGTTTGCGCTGCGCTGCCTGTCTCGCGAGGTCAGGCGCAATCTGTGGAGCCAGGCGGATTTTGACTCAGTCACCGCAAAAAAGCTCTGTGAGCTGCGGGCGCAGTTCTGCCCGGATTCCATCGCGCTGGCCCCGGAGCAGATGGCCGTTGTTCTGGGTGATCTGTATTCCCGCGGAGCAACGATCGTTTCCAGCGAAAAGGGTTATGGCATCTATTTCCGCCAGGAAGATACCCTCTATTTTGTGGAGCTGATGGCCACAGATGACCGCGCCGCTGAGATTTTGATGGAAGCCGCGCGTGAAAAGGAGGTCATCGTGGAAAAGGCGGTCGTCACCGTGGGCGCAGCCCAGCAGCTGTTTTTGGGCGAAGGCGCACGGCAGGAATACGGCATGGTGCGCTTTGACGCAGAGACGTTTGACGTTTCGGAAAGTTATCTGCGCCTGATGCTGGAGCACAGCGCGGAATGAACGGAGAGCAAAAGAGGACAGCGGCGTTGTGGTAAAAAGGAGAACTATATGAGCAGACACGATCGGAAAACAGGCGCTTCCCGCCGGGGAGGATGCCTGCTTTGGGTGATACTGAATCTGTTGGCGCTGGCACTGCTTGCGTGGATCGTTCTCCGGGGCATCCGGAGGGAGGTCGCAGGCACAGACCGTGCGATGCAGGCTTCCTCCGCGCCGGTCACGGTCACGATCGAACCGGGCAGCGGTATGTCCACCATTGCCCGGAGCCTGAAGGATGCAGGCGTGATCCGCTATTCCACTCTGTTCCGCCTGTACGCGGGCTGGAAAGGCACAGACGCAAACCTCCAGTACGGCACCTTCACCCTGTCCACGGGGGCGTCCTATGACGAGCTGCTGGACGCTCTTTCGGAATACGCCAAAGCAGCTTCGATCCGGCTGACCTTCCCGGAAGGCGTCACGGCCCAGTTCATCGCCCAGAAAATGGAGGCTGCGGGCCTGTGCACAGCGAAAGAATTTTTGACCGAAGCCTGCGAGGGGGATTTTTCCCAGTACCGCTTTTGGCAGTATGTGCCGGAAGATGAGGATGCGCCAAACCGCTTTTTGAAATGCGAAGGCTATTTGTTTCCGGATACCTATGAGTTTTTGGAAGAGGACACCGTTCACAACTACGTTGCCACCTTTTACGCGCACTTTGATGCGCAGCTTACCGATACGATGTATAACCAGCTGGAACAGCAGAAGATGACTCTGCCCGAACTGATCACGCTGGCATCTCTGGTACAGGAGGAAGCGGGCAATAGCCAGAACGACAATGTTGCTCAGGTGTTCCGCAACCGTCTGGCGGATGGATCGCCCTACCCCTGTCTGCAAAGCAATACTTCCAGCTATATCAAGAACGATGCCGACAACAACTATCTGTGGAACTGGGTGGCGCCCTATTTTGGCGGCTGGGACGAGATCCCGCAAAATATCGTTGCCGCCTACGACACATATCGCTGCACCGGCCTGCCCGCAGGCCCTATCTCAAATCCCGGACTTGAGGCGATCAAGGCCGCGCTGGATCCGCACCCTGACGAGCAGGCACAGAATGCCTACTTCTTTGTCACCGATCTGGCGGGGAACTACTACTATGGCCGCACCCTGGCCCAGCACAACCAGAACTGCGCACAGGCAGCCAAGGTCAACAGAGAACTGAAAAAAGCCTCCTGACCGAAAAAATGAAAAAGAAGGAAGAATGATCCTATGCTTGAAATTCCTGAACTGCTTTCCCCGGCGGGCGACCTGGAACGTCTGCGTTATGCGATATGCTACGGCGCGGATGCAGTCTACTGCGGTCTGCCGGAATTTGGCATGCGCTCTGCTCCGTCCAACTTCACGCCGGAACAGCTGGCAGAGGGTGTGATCTTTGCCCACGCACGCGGGCGAAAAGTCTATCTCACCCTGAACACTCTGCCCACAAATGAAGAGGCCGACCGTCTGCCGGAGGCGATCCGTGCGGCGGCAGCCGCAGGCGTGGACGCCTTTATTGTGGCAGATCTGGGTGTGCTGGATGCCTGCAAGACCATCGCGCCGGAGATCGAAGTGCATCTGTCCACCCAGACCGGCATCACAAACTACGCTGCCGCCAATGCCGCCTATAAGCTGGGCGCAAAGCGTGTGGTGCTGGCGCGGGAGCTGAGTCTACAGGATATTGCCATCATCCGGGACAAGACCCCGCCCGAACTGGAGCTGGAAGCTTTTGTCCACGGCGCGATGTGCATGAGCGTATCCGGCCGATGCCTGCTGTCCAACTATATGACTGGCCGGGATGCCAACCGCGGCCAATGTGCCCAGCCCTGCCGCTGGAAGTATTATCTCAGCGAGGAGACCCGCCCCGGCACCCTGTATGAGATCGGGGAAGGGGAGGGCGGCAGTTACATCCTGAACGCCAACGATCTGTGTACTGCGCCCTTCATCGACCTTTTGTGCAGTGCGGGCGTGGACAGCCTGAAGATCGAGGGCCGCGCCAAGACCTTTTATTATGTGGCCAGCGTTACCGCCGCCTATCGCCGTGCGCTGGACGCGTATCTTGCCGATCCCGGCTGCGAGAACTTTGAGCTTCCGCCCCAGGCAGCGGCAGAACTGACCCGTACCAGTCACCGGCGTTACTCACCGGGCTTCTACTTTGGCCGCGAAGGAGCAAAGCAGGCCACCGACAGTGCCACCTATATCCGCGAATGGGAATTTGTGGGTACGGTGGATGGCTGGGAAAACGGCGTTGCCCGCTGCCAGCAGCGCGGCAAGTGGAGCCTGGGCGATACGCTGGAAGCGCTGTGCCCGGACGGTTCGGTGGTGGAGCTGCACCCCGGTTGGATCAAAAACAAAACCGGAGAAGCGACAGACAGCACTCCCCATGCGATGGAACGGTATACCATCCCCACGCCGGAGCTGCCGCCCATGAGCCTGCTGCGCAAAAAGAGCGCGGACTGACCCCGCTAGATGCATCCCGAAAGATCGCGGACGGGATGGGTCAGGCTTATGCCCTGTTATTCAATCGATAGCCGGTGGAT
>JBJERU010000107.1:0-4397 GCA_051882415.1 Faecalibacterium sp.
CACGCTCATGATGAGCTGCAGAACGATCATGGGTACCAGCTCCGGGATATCGATGTTCAGGATGCGCTGGAACATGGACGCGCCGTCGATCTTGGCGGCCTCGTACAGGCTGGTGTCGATGGCGGCGAGGCAGGCCATATAGATGATCGTGCCCCAGCCGGCCTCCTGCCAGATGCCCGACGCTACATAGATGGTGCGGAACGCGGTGCTCTCGGCCAGAAAGTCGATGTTGGTCCCCAGGATCAGGTTCAGCAGGCCGCCCGACGGGCTGAGGAAGATCTTGATCATGCCGCAGATGACCATGGTGGAGATGAAGTGGGGCGCATACAGCACAGTCTGCACCACGCGCTTGAACTTGGCGAACCGAAGCTGGTTGATGCACAGCGCCAGGATAATAGGGATGGGAAAGCTCCACACCAGACTGTACAGGCTCAGCAGAACGGTGTTCTTGATCATGCGCACACAGTTGGGCGCGGTGAAGAACCGCTCGAACCAGTACAGCCCTACCCATTCGCTGCCGGTAATGCCCCGGCTTGCCTTGAAGTCGCGGAAGGCGATCTGGATGCCGTACATGGGGATGTACTTGTAAATGATGGTCAGCACCACCGGGATCAGCAGCATCAGATAAAGCTGCCAGTTTTCCCGGATGCGCTGTCCGACGCTCCTGCGGTGGATGGGGATGCCATCCGTCTGCCGCACAGCGGTCGCGGACGATGCTCGTGTCATGGAACTCCTCCATTCCTGTTTCAGTTCCCGCAGCCCGCGGGAGAGGGCGCTCCTGCCGTTGCGGAGCGTTTTCGTGAAACGTTTTACGGCCTGCACCACAAAGATAGCACGCAGCGCCTGATGTGTCAACAGGGTTTTCACGAAAAAACGCTCTGGATTCACAAATTCGATGAATTGTACAGGACTGGTTGCCTTTTATTGTTCAAAAAGCGCAGAATCTCCAACGTGAAACGATTCATGAAATTTCACGGAATCCTCTTTACAAGCCCGAAAATCCATGCTATAATGAGGGTGCTGACAGAGGGCATATCTCCCAGATTCAAGGAGAAAATGCCCCATGGGATAGAAACGTTTCATATGCGGAAGGAGGAATGGACTGCCATGGCAAAGCAGAGCACGGCCCCCACGATGAAGGATGTTGCGCGGGAGGCAGGCGTTTCACTTGGCACGGTGTCCAAGGTCATCAACGGGATCGCCGTGGGCGAGGAATACCGGAAAAAGGTGGAGAAAGCGATCCGGGAGCTGGATTATCATGTCAACGCCTATGCCAAGGGCCTGAAGGACAACCGGACCTATACCATCGCGGTGATCCTGCCCAATCTGATGAATCCTTTTTTCAGTCAGATGGCGCACTTTATCAACCGGGCACTGGTCAAGCACGGCTATCGGATGCTGCTGTGCGATACCGACTACGACTACACCAAGGAACAGGAAATGGTGCAGATGGCAGAGCAGAACAAGGTGGACGGCATCATTGCGCTGACCTATAATCCAAATCTTAAAATATCGCCGGAGGTGCGCTCTGTATCGATCGACCGCTACCTGAGCGGCGGGATCCCCTGTGTGGCTTCGGACAATTATAATGGCGGGCGTCTCGCGGTGCAGAAGCTGGCCGAGAACGGCTGCACCAGTCTGGCGTTCCTGCGCATCGGTTCGCCGCTGGCCAGTGAGACCAACAAGCGCAGAGATGGCTTTGTGGCGGAATGCGAGGCGCGGGGCATCCCGTACACGCTCAAAATTTTGCAGGACGGAGCGCCGATCGAGGAATTTGACCGGTTCCTCCGGGAAAACCGGACGGATGGCCGTCTGGCGTTCGATGGCATCTTCTGCGTGACCGACAAGCTGGCCGTCAAGACCGTCAAGATGCTGCACAGGATGGGGCTGCGGGTCCCGGAAGATGTACAGGTCGTGGGCTACGACGGCCTGAAAACCTTCGGGGATGTGGACTATTACTGCTCCACCATCGTGCAGCCGGTCGAAGCCATTGCTGAGACCTGTGTCGATCTGGTGCTGCAGGAAAACACCGCCAACACCCCGTCTCTATTGTGCCTGCCCGTCCGCTATGCCTACGGCGGCACGACCAAAGCATGACGGCCCCGGAGAAGGGGCGGTGGTACTGGGTCAAAAACTGGCTGCATTACCACTGGCTGCTTTTGCTCATCGCGGCGGTGGTGCTCTGGGTGGGGGTGGGCTGGCTGGCCAACGCTCTGCACTGGGGCGAGACGCTGCCGGATTATCAGGCCGCCTATGTCGGCGGGCAAGCACTGCCGGAGGATACAGCCCATGCCATCGAGCAGGCACTGGCCGCCTATGGAGAGGACCTGAACGGTGACGGCGTGGTATGTGTAACGCTCCACCAGTATGTCAGCGGGACAGAGGACAAAGCAAACGCCGCCACCTATGCCCTGGCCGCGCAGATGCAGTTTTTATCGGATATGAACGCGGAGGAGAGCTATTTCCTCCTGCTGGAAGACCCGGCACATTTCCAGCTCGACTATCAGGCACTGGCCAACTGGGACGGCACCGCCCCGGCCGCAGAGGACTATACCGCAAAGGGCAAGGCCGTCCTCTGGTCAGACTGCCCCCGGCTGAGAGAGCTTGACCTTGGCACCTACCAGACCACCGTGCTGGGCACGCCGGTCAGCGGGAGCAGTACAGAACTGGTGGGCGGGCTGTATCTGGGACGCCGCAGCTTTTATCAGGAACCAAAAAACAGCACAGCCGCATCCGCACGTCAGGGCGCGGAACGGCTGTGGCAGATCATCACGGAAGGAGCAGCACCATGAAACGGGGGATTTTGATCGCAGCGGCAGGCATTCTGGCGGTGGGCGCACTGGCGGCGGCACTGCTGGCCGGGCGCGGACTTCGGGACGAGAATCTGAAAAGTGACCCGCTGGTCAATGCGGACGGCACGGTGCCCGTCGGCAAGACACTGGTGGCTCCGGCCCCCGCGGAGGGCTTCACGCTGCTGGATAACAAGGATATCCTCTCTCCGAACGGGTTGTATTACGCCGCCTGGACCGCGGGAGAGCCGCGGCCCTACGAGAACAGCGAAGGGAAAACCGTAGATCTCTATGAGGCGCAGCTCACCCTTGTGGTGCAGGAGAACAAGACCGAAGAAAAGGCTGCCGCCGCAGTTTCCGGCTGGCTGGCGCTGGCGGAGCAAAACTATGATATCACCGAGACCCGGACCGTGACCGCCGCAGGGCAGGAATATACGGTCTGCCTGTTCCGCTATACCAATGCGGACAACCCGTATTCCTTGGGTGTGGCCGCCTTTGCCCGGCGGGGCAGTAGCGCTCTGGAGTGGGAGCTTTCCTGCCAAGAGGAGTTTACCGGAGACCCGCTGGAGATTCTGACCGGATTTTTGAATGGCTGTACCTATGCCGACTGATGGGAGGTAGTTTGGATGGGCTTGTTTTTTCCGAGTGATCCCGTGCCCCGGGGACAGCGTGCCGTTGGCCTGCCCCGCTATCAGGAACTTCTGGAACGGGATTGGAAGGACTTCTTCCTGGCCGATCTTGTCACGCTGGGGCTGTGCATCCCCTATGGCGTGGGCGTAGGCTATGCGCTGCTGTCGTCCAGCCTGCTGGTGCTGATTCCGGTCTGTGTCCTGGGCGGACTGCTGGTCGGTCCGGCCATCTCCGGGATGCTGGACGCGCTGTTCCGCAGCTATCGCGACGCGCCCCGCGGCTGGTGGGAGAATTATTGCAAGGGAATGAAACAGAACTGGAAAGCCTCTCTGGTCCCCGGCATCGTGTTCAGCCTGGCACTGGGCGTGGAGCTGTTCTGCGGCATGGTGCTCTTTTCCGGCGAGGGGATGCCCAGCGCGGGTACGCTGGTAGTGCTCGGCGTGGGTCTGGTGTTCCTGCTGATGCTGTTCACCGCCTTCTGGCCGCAGGTGGTGCTGTTTGAGGAAAGCAACCTCCACCGCCTGCAAAACGCGATCCTGTTCTGTCTGAAATTTTTCAAGCGTACGCTGGGAGCGGCGGCGCTCCAACTGGCCTGGTGGCTGCTGTTCGTGTTGTTTTTGCCGTGGACGGGCTTTTTGGTGCCGTTCCTCGGCGTGTGGTTTATCTGGTTCGTCTGTTTTTTCCTGCTTTATGATGATTTTAACGCTGCCTATGGCATCGAGGAAAAGATCGGTGAGCAGTTCCCGGAACAGACGCCCCGGTACGGTGAATGATAAGGAGAGAAAAGCATGGATATTTTGACGATCGGCGAGGTCCTGATCGACCTGACCCAGACCGGCCGCGACGAACGCGGCATCCCGCAGTTTGCGGCCAATCCCGGCGGCGCACCCGCCAATCTGGCCGTTGCCGCCGCAAGACTCGGTGCACAGACCGCCTTTATCGGCAAGGTGGGCGCGGACGCCTTTGGCCGCTATCTGA
>JBJERU010000108.1:0-4391 GCA_051882415.1 Faecalibacterium sp.
GCGAATAAAAACTTTGGCCTGTGCGCATGCACAGGCCGATTGAAAAGTTTTTTCGGTTCCTTTTTTTCAAAAAAGGAACAAAAACCCCCGCACAACAAACCCCTTTTGCCCAAGCTGTGTTTGTCAATTGACACCCCCGGCGTTTCCTATTATAATAGACCTGTTGCCCGAAAAAAGTATTTTTCCGCCGGAAATAAGGGTTTTGCGGAGCGGCAAACAATTTGAGAGGTGATCCCATGCTGGAGCTAAAGCACATTTCCTTTGACGTCCCGGACGGCAAAGGCTCGAAAGAGATCATCCGGGACATCAGTCTGACGTTCCCGGATCAGAAATTCATTGCCATCACCGGCCCAAACGGTGGTGGAAAATCCACCCTGGCCAAGCTCATTGCGGGCATCGAAGTCCCCACTGCCGGGCAGATCCTGTTTGACGGCGAGGACATCACCCACATGAGCATCACCGAGCGTGCCAAGCGGGGCATCAGCTTTGCCTTTCAGCAGCCGGTGCGGTTCAAAGGCATCCAGGTCATCGACCTTCTGCGCATGGCAGCGGGGCGCAAGCTCAGCCTGACCGACGCGTGCACCTATCTGTCCGAGGTAGGTCTGTGCGCCAAAGACTACGTTCAGCGCGAGGTCAACGCCAGTTTGTCGGGCGGCGAGCTGAAACGCATCGAGATCGCCACCGTGCTGGCCCGGGGCAAAAAGCTGTCGGTATTCGATGAGCCGGAAGCCGGCATCGACCTGTGGAGCTTCCAAAGCCTGATCCAGGTCTTTGAGCGGATGCAGCAGCGCATCGAAAGCGGTTCCATCATCGTCATCTCGCACCAGGAACGCATTTTGAACATTGCGGACGAGATCGTGGTACTGGCCTCCGGCCAGGTGGTACAGCACGGCCCCCGCGCGCAGATCCTGCCCGGACTTTTGGGCACAACGTCCGCCGTCAGCGCATGCAGCGCACTGGAACAGGGAGGTGCCAAGGTATGATCGACGCGATCCAGCAGCACATTTTGGAAGAAGTGGCCGACCTGCACACCGTGCCGGAAGGCGCATATAACATCCGCGCCAACGGCAAAACAGCCGCCCGCAGCACCACGGCCAACATCGACATCGTATCCAAACCCGACGGCAGCGGCATCGAGATCCACATCAAGCCCGGCACCAAAAACGAAAGCGTTCACATCCCGGTGGTTCTCAGCGAGAGCGGACTGCGCGAAACGGTATACAACGACTTTTTCATTGGCGCCGACAGCGATGTGCTGATCGTGGCGGGCTGCGGCATCGATAACTGCGGCAATCAGGATTCGGAGCACGATGGCATCCACCGCTTTTATCTGGGCAAAGGCGCAAAGGTGCGCTATGTGGAAAAGCATTATGGCTCCGGCAAAGGCGAAGGCAAGCGCATCCTGAACCCCGGCACCGAGGTGTATCAGGACGAAAACAGCTGCATGGAAATGGAAATGGTGCAGATCAAGGGCGTGGACTCCACCGACCGCAAGACCAAGGCTGTTTTGGCTGCGGGCGCGCGGATGGTGGTGCGCGAGCGCCTGATGACCCACGGAAATCAAACCGCTCTGTCCAGCTATCAGGTCACGCTGAACGGCGCGGGGGCCAGCGCGGATGTGGTATCGCGTTCGGTGGCAAAGGAAAATTCCTATCAGAAGTTTGATTCCCGCATCACGGGCAATGCGCCCTGCACCGGCCATACCGAATGCGACGCCATCATCATGGACAAGGCCCGCATCCTGGCCATTCCCCAGCTGGAAGCCAACGACCTGGACGCTGCGCTGATCCATGAAGCAGCCATCGGCAAGATCGCAGGCGACCAGATCATCAAGCTGATGACCCTGGGCCTGACCGAGGCGGAAGCCGAGGAACAGATCATCAACGGCTTTTTGAAATAAAAACGGATTCTTTTGCGGGGCCGCCGGCAGGCGGCCCCGCGTTTGCGCTTTTGGCCCAAAAAGAAAAAACAAAAACCCTTTCAGGTGTTTGCGGACCACCGGAAAGGGCTTTTGCTTGGGGTATTGCTTTGGTGTGAGGAGGAATCATGTGCAGGGCTGCGGTTGCGGCTCCGCGTCCCTGTGCCGATAGTATACCCTATTTGCACAGAAAAATCATGACAAGCCTGTGAACATTGCTGTGAAAAATCTGTAAAAGAGATCTGCGGCTTTGGAAAAAGCGGTTATGGAGCAAAAGATTCCCCGGCGCTGCCCCCATCCAGTGCGGCGGCGTGCTCGCGTCCGGCGCGGATGTAGTGCACGGCGTTTTCCTCGCTGGCGGCGCGCTGGGCATCGGTCACAGGCCGCAGAATGCGCGCGGGCACGCCTACGGCGATCATGCCGTCCGGGATGACCATGCCTTCCGGCACCAGTGCCCCCGCGCCAATGATGCAGTTTTGGCCCACGGTGCAGTGGTTCAGCAGGGTGGCGTGCATGCCGATCAGGGTCCCGTCCCCCACTGTGCAGCCGTGAACGATGGCGCTGTGCCCTACTGTGACATGGCGGCCCAGCGTCACGCAGCCGCCCGCGTCACAGTGCAGCACGGCGTTGTCCTGTATGTTGCTGCCCTGGCCGATGGTCAGTGTGCCGTCATCGCCCCGCAAAACTGCGCCATACCACACCGAACTGTCCTTTTCCAGCACTACATCGCCCAGCACGGTGGCGTTGGGCGCAACAAAAGCTGCACCCGCGATGCGGGGCATTTTTCCACAAAAGGATGAGATCATTGTCGAAAAACCACCTTTCTCTTTCGGCCTATTTATGGTATTCTATAAAGCATAAGCTCTGCTTTGGGAGGTAAACCTGATGTCGAAACGATCCTTGTGCTGCCGCGCTGCTGCGCTGGCGCTCACTTTGGTGCTGGCCGCTGTGCTGGCGCTGCCCGGCCTTGCCGTTTATCCGATGCCCATCCAGACGGTCAGTCAGGCTGAGTCGGTCTATCTGTTCAATCTGGACAGCGGCAAGCCCATTCTGGAGCAGAACGCGGCTCAGTCCCGGTACATTGCCAGCCTGACCAAGATGATGACCGCTCTGCTGTATCTGGAAAGCGGTCTGGATCTGAACGCGGAGATCACCATTCCCACATCGCTGACGCAGGAGTTCAAGGATATCCAGAACGCCAACGGCACAACGATGGGGCTGCGCGTGGGCGAAACGGTGCGCCGCATCGATCTGCTGTATGGGCTGCTGGTATCCAGCTCCAACGATGCAGCCAGCGCCATCGCCAGCGATATGTGCAACGGCGACCTGGCGGCGTTTGTGTCCAGAATGAATGCCCGCGCGGTGCAGCTGGGCTGCACAGATACCAACTTTACCTGTGTGCATGGCCTGTATGATTACGGCAATGTGTCCACCGCCCGGGATCTGGCAAAGATCGCGCAGGCCTGCTATGCCAATGAGACTTACATGCAGGTGGCGAGTACGCTGGAATATACCCTGCCCACCACCAACCTGCGCAAGAATGAGCGCACCCTGAAAGCCACCAACCTGATGCTGAAACCGGAGTATGATTATTACCGCGAGTATATCAGAGGTATGAAAACCGGCTTTACGACCCTGGCCGGGCGGTGTTATGTGACCTTTGGGCAGCAGGATGGACATACTTATGGCCTGGTGGTGCTTGGGTCGGATCTGGATAATATATATCGTGAAAGCGCGGAATTGCTGGACTGGGCGTTTGGGGCATTTTCGGAGCGGCAGCTGGTGGATACCACGACCGAGCTGACCACCATTCCCCTGACCCAGTGCCGCGGCGAGGAAAGCGCCGCGCTGTATGCCGCACAGCCGCTGTCCGCCTATGGACATCCGGAGGACGCCGTGACCTTTGGGTTCGATCTGCCCCAAAGCGTTGCCGCTACCGTTCAGGAAGGTCAGGTCATCGGCACGGCCACGGTCTATCTGGATGGCTATGAGGTTGGCACCGTGGAGCTTGTCACCCATCAGGAGTATGTTTCGGACTTTCGCACCGATACAAAGTCTACGCTTTTTCTCTTGGCCGCTCTTGTCCCCGCTTTGGCCGTGCTGGGCTTTCTGACCCTTGTGTGCGGCGGCGGTTCTCTCAACCTGCGCCGCAGGGGAAGGAGCTTTAAGAAGAAGTTCTAAGGAATTACGGGGGGTTTTGTTCCTTTTTTGAAAAAAGGAACCGAAAAAACTTTTCAATCGGCCTGTGCATACGCACAGGCCATGTTTTTTTATTCGCATAGGACAGGCTTCGTCGCACTTTGTACGCGCGATACGGGCCATGGGGCGCTGGTGTAACTGTGCCTAAAAGTAGAGCCTCTCACTATTTGAACCTTGCGGAAGTGCTGCTTCATCTTTTACGCTTCTGCTGACAGCTCTACCCTAAGTTTAAGGCTTCCGTTACGCTATTTCGTCCGCGCTTGCCGCGGACGTA
>JBJERU010000109.1:0-4379 GCA_051882415.1 Faecalibacterium sp.
AAATTTTTCTCCCGTCCTGGAGAAGAAGTTCTACGCACCCTGTATCCATGTTGAATGAACAGGCTTTTGCATTGTATTTCATGTGTATCCCCTTTCTGCCCTTACGGCACCTTTATAGTTGCTTGTCGTGCTTTTCTATGATACGGTCTGGGACGAACTTGCTCTGAATCAAGTGATTCATTCTGTTTTCCGAAGAAAACAAAAAATCCGAACCCATTCCCTATCGGGAAAAAGTTCGGATTTTGTTGATGTGGTGCACCTCCAGGGACTCGAACCCTGGGCCCACTGATTAAGAGAAACCGATGTGCAACATTCGTCGATTTTCAGAATCACGCAGTTCCGTTCTTTTTATCGTTTTATCGAAATTTTATGTTTTGCATTCTTCGCATCATCTGCACACAATGTTACGTCTTGCATCTGTTATCCAGCTATTCCGGTGTGCAAAAAGTGTGCAAAAATGTGCAGAGCCAAAATCAGCACCTTAAAACTGCACGTGATTTTTATGCAACGGGGTAGAAATGGGCCAATTTCAACCGACGAGTGGAGCACCCGATATAACCAGTTTATACCATACATCAAATGTACATCAACTTTGATTCTTGGCAGGGATATGGACAATCGAACAGACACCATTCTATATAATAAGGAGCTTCACACAAACAATCTGCTTTCCTGCCGCTACAATATAGGCACCAACCGGATAGAAGCCCGGTTCGCCGATGGCTCTGCCGTTGCAATTGACTGCATCGCCATTGGGGATGAGTGTGCCAACGCCCCGGCACAGCGCCAGAACTGGACTGGCTGCTATACAATAAGCCCTTGGAGTACGCACAGCTCGTGCTGAGCATTGAGATGGAGCACGATCTCTCTCCCTCGGCTGTGACCACAGCAGACTGGATGATTGACTACCAGCTCCTATAAAGTGAATCGCCGATTGATGTAGTAGCTGCACCTATCCGCAAAACAAAATCCGGCAGGTATGCCATCTTAAGAGGATTACAGCAGCCCTGCAAGCAGCGGAGACAGAACCGCTGTGAGGATGCCTGCCACGGCAATGGACAGGCCGCTCATGGCGCCCTCGGTGTCCCCCATTTCCAGGGCCTTGCTGGTACCGATGGCGTGGGCGGAGGTGCCGATGGCCACTCCCCTAGCTATGGGGTCCGTGATGCCGCACCGCTTGCAGACCGCTTCGGCACACAGATTGCCCACAATGCCGGTGAGGATCACCACCGTTCCGGTGAGGGACGCAATGCCCCCCAGCTCTGAGGAAACGTCCATGCTGATGGCCGTGGTCACCGATTTGGGCAGCAGCGTGACATACTGGGCATGATCCAGCCCCAGCAGCAGCGCCATTGCCAACACACAGCCCATGCTCACCAGCGTTCCCGCCGCGATGCCCGCCAGAATGGCTTTGGCGTTGCGGCGCAGCAGCCCCCATTTTTCGTACAGCGGTACCGCCAGCGAAACGGTGGCGGGCAGCAACAGCCAGTTGATAAGGGAAGCGCTGGCCTTGTAGTCCGCATAAGGAATGCGCAGCGCAGCCAGTACGGCAATCACTAGCAGGCTGCCCAGCAGCAGCGGATTGAAAATGGCTTTTTTCGTGACCCGGTTGATGACGGTTCCCACGCCGAAGGCCGCCAGCGTCAGGCCCACGCCCCACATGGTGGAGTTTTTCAGAAACTCATTCAGCATTCCGATCCTCTCCTTTCCGGGCCAGCGTCTGTGTTGCGCGGCCAGCCGCTGCCATGACCAGCAGGGTCAGCGGAACCACCGCCAGCAGAATGGGCAGCAGCATACCGGTGATCTCCGGTACCAACTCCATCACGCCCGCAGCGGCGGGCACAAACAGCAGCGGAAAGATCCCGGTCAGAAACAGCGCCGCTTCCCGCAGCTGTTCCAATTTTACCGCTCCGGTGAGCAGCGCTGCCAGCAGCAGCGCCAGCCCATAGATGCTGGCCGGGACCGGCAGCGGCAGCAGCGCGTGCAGCGCCTCACCCACCAGGCAAAAGGCCAGGATTCTGCCAAATTGGAATAGATATTTCATTACAATTCCTCACAATCCGATTGTTTTCTACTAACGAAATCCGAATCCTCCCGGAGCGCAGGACGATTCGGGTTTTCCCTTTAGGAGAAACCAATGTACAATATTCGTCAATTTTCAGAATCACGCAGTTTTGTTATTATTATTGTTTTATGTTTTGTGTCCTTTTGCATTATCTGCACCTATTGTACGATTGTGCATCCATGATCCAGCTTTTCTGGTGTGCAAAATGCTCAGAGCCAAAATCAGCCCATCCCATAAAAATCGCACCTGATTTTTATGGAAGCCCTTCTGATACAGGTATTTTGAAAGCATCTGTTATCCCAGTTGCAGCTGTAAAAAGGAAGCGCGAAGGTCGAAACCCTCGTGCTTCCTTTTTATATGAAAACCCTGCGCTTGAAAAAATGCTTATACAGTGACGGCCTCGCCCTGCTTTACGGGGCCGTAGGAGCGGAAATGGATGACCTTTCCGTTGTCATCGGTCAGGATCAGCATGGTAGTCATATCGTAACCCTTCCCTTTCAGCAGCTCCAGATCCACCCGAAGGATGGGCTGTCCGGCGCGGACGGTCTCACCCTCTTTTGCCAGAGCGGTGAATCCGGTGCCCTGCATTTCCACCGTGTTGATGCCCACATGGACCAGCGCTTCCACACCGTCCGGACGGCTGACACCAAAGGCGTGTCCGGTGTCTGCCAATGTACTCAGCACACCGTTGCAGGGGGAAACGATCACACCGGTTTTCGGCTGGAAAGCAACGCCATCGCCCAGGATCTTATCCGCAAAGGTTTTGTCGCTGACGGTGGTGATGTCGATCATGGAACCATCGGTCACAGCAACCAGCACATTGTCTGCCGCGGCGGGAATCGCCGACTCTGCGGGAGCACTCTGCTCCTCATCGAAGCCCAGCACAAAGGTGACAACAGCGGCCACTGCGATGGCAGCCACAACGGCTACAGCCGCTGCCAGAATGGTATCCTGGAAGATGGGCAGCGCCAGAATGGTGGAGTAGCCCATGACGTAGACCCGTGCACCCAGCAGTGCGCAGACGATGCCGCCCGCTGCGCCGCCGGCCATGACACCGATCATCGGCTTTTTGCGGGGAAGGTTGATGCCGTAGACAGCCGGTTCTGTGACGCCAGCCACGATGCATCCGAACGCAATGCCCAGAGCTTCGGAGCGCAGCTGTGCGCTCTTGGTGCGCAGTGCAACGCCGATGCAGGCGCCGCCTTCCGCCATATTGTGCAGGATGAACGCGGGACGAAAGATGGAGTCGTAGCCCGGATCCACCAGAGCCTGGGTCATAAAGGGCACCAGTGCGGTGTGCATGCCGCACATGACCATCCAGGGCAGGCAGGCTGCCAGCGCAGCCACTGCGATAAAGCCCACCTTATCGCCCAGGAATACAAAAACATTAGCCAGGTATTCGCCCACAAAGCCGCCCAGAGGTGCCAGGACCACAAAGCCTGCAATGCTGGCCACCGTGACAGTGCACAGGCCTACCAGCAGGGATTTGAAGATGCCGGGGATAATCTTATTGAACCACTTTTCCAGATATACGGCCAGCACGGCGATGAGCAGCGCGGGCAGCATGGAACCGGAATAGGAGGCCAGCCGTACCGGCAGACCCACCAGGGTGACCGCCTCCCCTGCCGCAACCAGAGCGGTATACTTGCCGTGCAGCAGAGCCGCCGCCGCGATCATGGAGAAGATGGGAGTGCCGCCCAGCTTGGAAGCTGCACCGTAGGCGATGAAGATGGGCATAAAGTAGAACGCCGCATCCGCCAGACCGCTGAGGATGGTATAGGTGCTGGTAGCGGCAAATCCGGCGCTGATCTGGGTGATGAGCAGCAGCACCACTTTGAGCATACCGCCCGCCACTAGACCGGGGAGCATCGGTGCCACCGAGCCGGAGACAAAGCCCAGCACAGACAGCAGCGCGTTCTTGACGGTCAGAGGCTCTTTCTTTTTATCCAGGTTTTCGTTGCTCGCCGCACCCTCATTCAGGTGAAATTCCTTGATGGCTGCCTCATACACCGGCAGCAGATTCTGTCCCAGAATCACCATGAACTGTCCGCCGGAAACCACAACGCCCAGCACACTCTTCAGAGTCTTGATCTTTTCCGGGTTGGCGCGGGCCTCATCCTTCAGCACAAAGCGCAGACGGGTCATGCAGTGTCCCAGCGAAATGACGTTTTCCGCGCCGCCTACAAGGCCCACAATGTCCGTTGCAAGCTGTTTGTAGTTCAGTTTTTCTGCCATTTGACCTTCCTCCTTTTTAATCGATGCCAAATTGCAATAACAAGTTGAGCATTATGTGTGTTAGAAGGCCCTCAATCTG